>NZ_JBVIKO010000009.1:0-362028 GCF_055580905.1 Streptomyces sp. NPDC031497 | reverse complement strand
GCCGAACGCAGCGAGATCACCCTCGAAGAACTCACCAACCACATGGCCGGCGGCACCGAACTCGCCGCCCTCAAGCACGAACTGTCCCAGGTCCGGGGCGTGGCCGTCGAGGAACTCCCCGCAGCGGACGCACTTCGGGTCGGCGCGCCGCAGGTCGGCTGACGTTCACCGGCAGCGGAGACATCGCACGTGCCATCCCAGCAAGAGTGAGCGGGGCTCGCGTGGCCGGCGTCGTCGACACCGACGCAGGGCTCGCCAGGACGCCCGCCGATGCCATCGAGGGCTGGGAGACGACGGCCCCCAGCCTCCGGGAAGGGCGCACACAGTGAAGGAGAGGGCGGTAACCGCAGTGCGGTTACCGCCCTCTCCTTCATGAGGCCCCGGGGGCCGCCGACGCCGGCGGCAGCCGCCTTCCCGGGGTGGAAGGACCGACCGCCACCCGGTACCTCGTCACGACGTCGGTGAGACGGCGGGACAGCGAAACGGCCCGAGCCGGTCGAAGACCGGACCGGGCCGCAGGTGGAGAGACCGGCTTGTCTCTGTTGCTGCTCAGCCGGCGGGCGGGAGCAGGGTACGTGGCCGGACCGGGAACCCGGCCGCCTGGTAACACCCGTCGATGAGACGCATGGTGGTCAGCGCGTCCTCCGCGTCGAGCGCCAACGGTGCACCGTCCCGCAGGCGGGCCGCGAAAGCCTCCAGCTGGAAGGTGTACGACGACCTGCGGCCGAGTTCCTCGGTGCGCTCGCCGGCGGGCGTGCGCACCACCACGCGGTCGTCCAGGTGCGGTTGCACGAAGTTCATCGCCGTGGCCTCACCGCGCGTGCCCACCACACGGCAGGTCATCTGCCACTTGTCGTACGCCATATGACAGTTGGCTACGCCGGTGACCCCGCTCGGGAACTCCAGATCGGCATACAGCCACTCGTCAACGCCCACCGCCCCGGGCCGCTCGCCGCCGCGCGCGGCGACCAGCCGGGGTGCGCCACCGGCCCAGGGAGCGAGCATCCGCAGCGCGTGCAGGCTGTAACACCCGAGGTCCATCAGCGCACCGCCGGCCAGCGGCAGCGACCAGCGCACGTCGGTGTCCTCGGGCGCGGGCATCGCCACCATGGCCTCGACGTGCCGTAGGTCGCCCAACTCCCCGCTCTCCAAGAGCTCATGCAGGCGCCGGGTGACCGGGTGGAACAGGTAGTGGAAGCCCTCCATGAACACGGTGCCCGCCTTGGCCACGGCCTCGCGGACCTCGGTCGCCTCCTCGGCGTTGCTCGCGGACGGCTTCTCGGAGAGGACGTGCTTGCCGGCGGCGAGGGCGGCCAGGTTCCATGGCCCGTGCAGGCTGTTGGCCAACGGGTTGTACACGACCTCGATCTCGGGATCGGCCACCAGTTCGGCGTACGAGTCGACGACGCGCTCGACACCATGGGCGGAGGCGAAGTCCGCGGCCCGGCCCCGGTCGCGGGCGGCCACCGCGACCAGGCGGTGCCCGCCCGCACGGGCGGGCCCGACGATCGAGAGTTCGGCGATCCGGGCGGCGCCCAGGACTCCGATCCGCAGGGGTTCGTTCGTCATCCCTTGCGCACCTCGTCGAGTCGTACGGGCCGGTGCTCGTGGAGCGAGAGGGTGCACGCCTCGGCGATCAGGCTCGCCTCGATGGCGTCCGCCACCGTGCAGGGTGAGGGCCGGGTACCCGCGACGACCTCGGTGAACGCGGTGAGTTCGGCGCGGTAGGCGGCGGCGAAGCGGTCCATGAAGAAACGGTGCGGGGGGCCGGCCGGGAAGGTGGCGCCCGGTTCGACGGAGCGTAGCGGCAGCTTGTCCTCCAGGCCGACCGCGATGCTGTCCTTCATACCGTGCAGTTCCAGTCGTACGTCGTAGCCACCGACCTCGGCCCGACGCCCGGTGAAGACGACGCTCGCGCCCTCCCGGACGGCCGCCCGCACGATGCCCGCGCCGACGCCCTGGCTGCCGCCGTTGACGAGGACGACCTTGTCCTCGAGGAGTCCCATGAACGTGGTGTTCCCTTCAGCTCTGACGGCGCTTGGCGCCGGCCTGCAGTTCCTCGCGCAACCGGTCAGGGGCCCAGCCCTCGGTCACGGCCTGCCAGACGGTGTCCGCCTGGGAGGGCGGCGCCAGACCGTCGACCGGCGGGTCGAGGTCCAGGTTGGTGGGGAAGGGGTAGCCCTCGGCGGTGGCGGCGACCACGCGGTGCAGCCAGTCCTCCGAGACCCCTTCGGCCTTGCGGCGCAGCAGCACCGGGAAGAGGGCGTTCGCCATCGCCTCACGGTCCACGGTCTCCATCGGACGCCCGAAGGCGGAGGAGATCTGCAGCAGGTTCGCCATGCGCCGGATGCCGGTGGACCGGTTGTGGCCGGCGGCGTGGAACAGCGCGGGGTTGAAGAACACCGCGTCGCCCTTGTCCAGCGGCAGCTGGACGTGATGGGCGTCGAAGTACTCGACGAACCGCGGAAGGCGCCAGGCGAGGTAGCCGGGCTCGTACTTCTGCGAGTGCGGCAGGTAGAGCGTCGGGCCGGACTCCACGGGCATGTCGCAGTGGGCCACCGCGCCCTGCAGGGTCAGCACGGGCGACAGCCGGTGGACGTGCGCCGGGTAGGCGGCGGCCCGTTCCTGGGAGAGGAAGCCGAGATGGTAGTCGCGGTGTACGCTCTGCGCGGCACCGCCCGGATTGACGACGTTGACCTGCGACGTCACCTGGTAGGCGGGGCCCAGCCAGGCCTCGGCGACCAGGGCCAGCATGTCGTTGGCGTAGTAGTCGGCGAACACCTCCGGTCTCCGTACGGCCACCTTGTCCAGGGCGTTCCAAACCCGGTCGTTCGCGCCCGGCCTGGCGAAGTGGTCGCCGCGTGCCGTGCCCATGGCCCGTTCCTCCGCTATCAGGGCGAGGAAGGCCTCGGACATGCCGTCGACAACGCCGTCGCCGCCGAAGGCACCCTTCAGGACGACGATCCCCGGCCCGTCCAGCAGCGCCCGCACCAACTCGTCCTGGACGCGGCGACGGCTCTCCCGGGTCGCCGCCAGAGAGCGGAGCCGCTCACTGTCGTACAGCGGAACATTCTGTTCGACCCGCTCGGCCGAGGGATGGTCTGCGGGGGCGGTGCTCTGCTCCACGAGGGAGCGGAACGCTTCGAGATCGCAGTCCGCCTCGGTCAGCCAAGTCCGCGCTCCCGCGACTGTGGGAGTCATCCGGGGGTCCTTTCGCAGTCCGTGCATTTCTGCCAGTCTTGAGAACCCGAAGCCATCATTCAATGCTTGTCAGTACATCAAAAGTCCATCAGAACGTCTTGGGATCAGTCATGAGGCACCCCTACCCGATCAGGGAAATCGCCCGTCAGGCAGGGCTGAGCACTGCCACGGTCGACCGCGTACTCAATCAGCGGGGCAATGTGCGGGAGAGCACCGTCAGGGAGGTGCAGGAAGCCATCAAGGACCTGGACCGCCAGCAGGCCCAGGTCCGCATCGGGGGCCGCACCTTCATGATCGACATCGTGATGCAGACACCGGCGCGGTTCTCCACCGCCGTACGCGAGGCGCTGGAGGCCGAACTGCCCTCGCTCCACCCTGCCATCGTGCGCTCACGCTTCCACTTCCGGGAGACCTGCCCTGCCGCCGAGCTGATCGGGACCCTGGACAAGATCGCCAAGCGGGGTTCACAGGGCGTGCTCCTCAAGGCCCCCGACCTGCCGGAGATCGCCGCCGCCGTCGGCCGACTGGTCGCGGCCGACATCCCCGTCGTCACCCTGGTGACCGACCTGCCGCACAGCGCACGCCTGGCCTACGTCGGCATCGACAACCGCGCGGCCGGCGCCACCGCCGCCTACCTGCTCGGACAGTGGCTCGGCAATCGGCCGGGCAACGTGCTCACCACCATCAGCCGCGGCTCCTTCCGCGGCGAGGAGGAGCGCGAAATGGGCTTCCGCAGCGCCATGCGTCTCGACCAGCCCCGGCGGACGCTGGTGGAGGTCACCGACAGCGACGGCCTGGACGCCACCCAGTACGATCTCGTCCTCGACGCACTCAAGCACGACGAGGACATCGTCGCCGTGTACTCCGTGGGCGGAGGCAACCTCGCCACCCTGGAGGCCTTCGAAGCCCTCGGACGGGAGTGCGCGGTGTTCATCGCCCATGACCTCGACCACGACAACACCCGCCTGCTGCACGAGCGCCGGCTGTCCGCGGTCCTGCACCACGACCTGCGCCAGGACATGCGCCGCGCCTGCCAGATCATCATGCGGGCCCACAAGGCACTCCCCGAGGACGGCCCCGCCCTGCCCTCGGCGATCCAGGTCGTCACGCCGTTGAACATGCCGCCGGGCAACCCGTCCGCGCCGGTCATCGACTTGAACTCACGTACGGCCGGCCCGTAAACGGTTCCGCACCTCACCGACGCCGACGGATCGATCTCGGTCGTCAGTTGACGACGATCTCGTTCTCCTGGGCTGCATCGCGTGTCCTCGTGGGCCCCGGGTACGGCCGGCGCGGCCGGTTCGCTCCGGCGCGCCGTGATCCGCTCCGGTCCGGTGAGGCGATATCCCGGCGAACCGGGGTAGCCGCCAGACACACGGCGACGCCCACCCCTCAAGGAGAACCATGTTCGTACTCACGTCCCGTCGTCTGCGCGGCGTCGCCCGTCGGGTCTTCGGCTGGCAGCAGTTGCGTCCGGCCCAACTGAGTGCGATGAAGGCCGTGATGAAGGGGCGTGACGTAATCGCCGTCATGCCGACCGGCGCCGGCAAGTCCGCCGTGTACCAGGTGCCCGCGGTCCTGCTCGGCGGTCCGGTCGTGGTCGTCTCGCCGCTGATCGCGCTGCAGCGGGACCAGATGCAGAGCCTGCTCGGATCCGGCGCGCTGCGCGCCGCCGCCATCAACTCCGCGCAGCGCCGAAGCGACAACGAGACGGCATGGGCCCGCATCAGCGCCTCCTCGGTCGACGTGATCTTCCTCGCTCCCGAGCAGCTCGCCAAGCCGGACGTCACGGACCGGCTCGCCGCCGTCCGGCCCCGGCTGCTGGTGGTGGACGAGGCACACTGCGTGTCGTCCTGGGGGCACGACTTCCGGCCGGACTACCTGCGGCTGCGCCACGCGCGCGAGCGGCTCGGCAACCCGCCGGTGCTCGCCCTGACCGCGAACGCGGCGGCCCCGGTACGCCGGGACATCGCCGAACGCCTCGGCATGAACGACCCGGTGGAGACAGTGGCCGGCTTCGACCGTCCCAACATCCACCTGGACGTGACGGCCTTCCAGGACGCCGCCGCCAAGGAGCGGTTCGTCGTGGAGCGGGCGGCCGTCGAGGAGAAGCCGGGAATCGTGTACGCGGGGACGCGGAAGGCAGCGGACAGCTACGCCGAGCGGTTGAGCGACCTCGGACTGTCCGCCGCGAGCTACCACGCGGGCCTCTCCGCCGCCGAACGCGGCCGGACCCAGGACCGGTTCAGCTCCGGTGAACTCGACGTGGTCGTGGCGACCTCGGCGTTCGGGATGGGCATCGACAAGGCGAACGTACGCTTCGTGCTGCACGCCTCCGTCCCCGGCTCGCTCGACGCCTACTACCAGGAGATCGGCCGGGCCGGCCGCGACGGGGCACCGGCCAGGGCGATCCTCGCCTATCGTCCGCAGGATCTGGGCCTGCAACGCTTCTTCGCCGCCGGCGCTCCCGACGCCGACGCGCTGCGCCGCGTCGCCGAGCGGCTGCGCGGCGAGGAGGGCGCCGTGGGCGCGACCCGGCTCCGGGCCGACTGCGGACTCGGCGCGACGGCCCTGTCCGCAGTGCTGAACCTGTTGGAGGAGGCCGGGGCCGTCCGTACCGGACGGGACGGCAGCCGCTTCACCGGCGTGGCCGGCGCCGACGGCGCCTTGGCGGATGACGACGTCGACGCCGCGGTGCAGAGCGCCCTCGCCGTCCACGCCACACACCGCAAGCTCGAACAGTCCCGGGTCGACATGATGCGCGGGTACTGCGAGACGACCGACTGCCGGAGGCGGTTCCTCCTTGGATACTTCGGCGAGTCCGTCCCCGTCCCGTGCGGGGCGTGCGGCAACTGCGCAGGCCCGGCGGCCAAGCCTGCGAGCGGGCTGAGGCGCGAGCGGTCCGGGGACGCCGGACGGCCGTACAAGGCGGCCACGCGGCGGCGCCGGTGGACCCGGGCCGGTGCGCGCGCGGGCGCCTCCGCGGGTGCCGTCCGGGCGGCGGAGACGGTCGCACGCCCCGCGGTGGACGGCCACGCCTACCTGCCGGGCGTCCGCGTGCGCCATGACCAGTGGGGCCGGGGCGAGGTCATGAGCGAGGGCGACGGCAAGATCACCGTCCTGTTCGAGTCGGTCGGCTATCGCACCCTGTCGCTGGCCGTGGTGACGGACAAGCAGTTGCTCGCCACGCTGCCCGACGCACCGCGCTGACGCCGGACCCGCGAGTCCCGGGGGTCGAGAGGCGGCCCGTACGGCGACGGCATGTTCGACGACACGGTCCGGCTGCTCGGCCCCGACTCCGCCTACGACGACGGTGACCCGCACGCGCGGACGACGGAACGGGACGAAGAACCGGCCGGACCGTGGGCGGCGGGCGAGGCGAAGCCCGCCGGCCTGCTGGAGGCGGGGGCGCGGGTCCTGCCGTGTGCGTTCGAGGAGGACACGGGGCATTCCCGTACCGGCCGCCGCGGCCCGGTCAGCACCCCGATCCCACCGCACCCGCCGCGGTCACCGTGCCGAACCCGTACGCCGTGCTGTCGGCGGTCGGCTCCGGGGCCGGGGCCGGCAACAGCGCGCTGCCCCGCTCGCTGGGCCAGGAGTACCCGCACTCCGGGCGCCTGGTTCTGCGCCACGACCCGGCCCGGGTCCGCGCCTGCCTGCGTGCGGCCGCCCACGGCTGGTGAGGCCGATCGGGTCAGGCGCGGCGCGCCTCGGGTGTGCGGGCGGTCATCGGTGGAGGATCGGTGACGCGGCCGCCCTGGGACGGCCCGCACCACCACGTGAGGAGGCCCGGCCGTGAAACTCCGCGACCATCTGCTGTACCGACCACCCGGGCTCGGCGGCACTCCGGCGGCGGTATGACCACCGCTCCGGGCGACGGCCGCTACGGCGAGGCCGTCTTCCGTCCCGAACAGGCGGGCGAGGGTGAGCGTATCGACGTCGGCGCCCTCGTCTACGACGACCTCACCATGGCGCGACTACGGGCGCTCGGGGCAGGCCCGGGCTGGCGCTGCCTGGACGTGGGCGCCGGCACGGGCACGGTCTCGCGCAGGCTCCTGGACGAGGCCGGGGTGGAGAGCGTGCTCGCCGTGGACCGGGACGTACGTTTCCTCACCGCGCGGCCCGGGCTCGATGTACTGGAGGCCGACATCTCCGCCGCCCCGGACTCGGTCCGCGGCCGGTTCCGGCTCGTCCACGCACGCTTCGTGCTGATGCACCTGGCCGAGCACGACCGTCTGATCACCGCGCTGGCCGGACTCGTGGAGCCGGGCGGGGTGTTGGTGCTCAGCGACGCGGTCGACCTGACGAGCGACCGGACGCCCGGCACCCCGTACTCCACGGTGATGCGGGCGATGTGGCAGGGGCTGCGGGCGACCATCGGCACCGACGTCTCCTGGGTGCCCTCGTACCCGCAACTGCTGCGGGGGGCGGGGCTGGTGTCCGTCGCCGCCGAGATCCACGTGCCGCCGCTGCTGCCGGGCAGTCCCATCAGCCGCTTCTGGGCGGACACCTGGGAGCGGAGCCGGGCCGCGATGCTCGCCACCGGCCTGGTCGACGACGCGGCCGTCGACGCGGCGGTCCGCTACCTGGCCTCCGACGAGTGCGCGGCGCTGTCCGCCGGCATGCTGACCGCCTGGGGACGCAAACCCGGGGCGGAGACGGCGCGCTGACGCGCCGCGAACAGCGGGCTCCCGCTTCCGCCGGGGCGTCACCCCCCTCAGACCTGCCGGCGCCCTGCGCCCGCTCCCGGGGCATCGCGTCGAACTGCGGGGCCTGCCGGAGTCTGCCGGGGTCTGCCGGGGTCTGCGTACGGCGGTGACTCCGCGTACCCGGTCGTATCCACGGGTCGCATCTGCGCAGAAACAACACACAGGCTGCACACTGCCCAGCCAAAGGCTCGCTACCGTTCTGGCCGTTCGATCCCACGTGCGATCGAGATCAGGCCACGGCCGAGGACGCCGCTGGCGCAGTCGAGTCAGGAAGACCGCGGATGGACTACTGCTCCTCGTGCCGTCGGCACCTCAACGGCGCCCTGGCGTGCCCCGGTTGCGGCGCCTACGCCCCGGACATCGCCCCCCGCGCGGTCGTGACGCCCTGGCAGGCCCCGGCCGACAGCACCTGGCACGACGACACGGACGCGTACGCGGACGAGGCGGAAGAGGCAGCCGAAGGCCCCGACGACGACTCCCCCGCCGTGGCTGCCGGGCCGCTCGGCCGGGCGGCCCGGCGCCGTCAGCGGGTCCGCTGGAAGAAGACCCAGCGGCGGGCCCTGGTGGCAACCGCGGTCGCCCTGGTCGGCGGTGGACTGACCGTCGCCTCGCTGGACCGGCAGTCCACGGACCGGGCGCAGGCGGCCAGCGCCCCGGACACCACGACCATGGGAGTCGCGGACGAGGAGGCCACGGAGCCCACACCGTCGGCGTCGACACCGACCGGCCGCCACCGGGCTCCGGACCCCACGCCCTCCGCCCGGTCGACGGCCACCGCCAACGCGCCGCACGAGCAGACCGCCGGCACGCCCCAGGCCACCCCGACGCCCCGTCGGCTCACCCTCACGTCGGTGCCGTCCACGAGGTCGTCCGCCGCCCAGCCCCAGGCTGCGGCCGCGGCTGTCGACACGGCCTCCGGTACCACCGCCATCCCCTCGGAGCCGACGGCCACGCCCACACCCACCGCGGGCGACAGCACACCGGCGCCGCCGGCGAGTCCCGCCCCGACCGCGACCTCGCCCTCGCAACTCTGTCTGCTGGTCATCTGCATCGGCTGAGGCAGGCACCGCCTCACCGCCTCACCGCCTCACCGCCTCACCGCCTGCGGGCGTCTCACTCCTCGATCCGGTCCACCAGTCCCCAGGCCAGGGCACGTTCGGCGGAGACGGCCCGGCCGTCGAGGGCAAGGTACAGGGTGCGTCGGCGGCCGATCCGGTGCGGGATGCTCACCGTGCCTCCGGCACCGGGGATCAGGCCCATGGACAGTTCGGGCAGCCGGACGGTGGTGCCGGGTGCCGCCAGGACCCGGCTGGCGAAGGCCGGGAGTTCGATGCCCGCGCCGACGCAGGTCCCGTGGATCCTCGCGGTGAGCCGTCCGCCGAGGGTGTGCAGACGGGCCGCCGCACCCGCCCGGGTGCGGATCAGATGCGCGGTGGCGAGGTCACCGGCCGCACCGAACTCGTCCAGGTCGCCACCGGAGCTGAAACAGGGGCCGTTGCCGTCGAGGACCACCTCGCGCACGGTCTCGTCCCAGACGGCGATGTCGAGGGCCGCGGCCAGGGCGTCACGCAGTTCCGCGCCGTGCGCGTTGCGCCGCTCGGGCCGGTTGAGGGTGATCCGCAGCAGGTCGCCCTCGCGCCACACCAGCACGGGGTCGCCGGTCGCGCGCGGCGGCGCGGGCCGTGGCCCGCGGGCCGCCAGCCAGCTGGCGAAACCGGCACCGCCGAGCAGCGTCGAGTACGCCAGCGACTCCAGGTCGAGGGCTTGGGGCACCGGCAACCGCCCGGCCATGGCCAGGACTTGGCGCAGCACCAGGGCCGCCTGCGGCTGTTCCGCCGCCCGTGCGCGCAGGAACTCCGCCTCGGCGGCGGGGTCGGTGACCGCCACCGTGGCCGGGTGCCCGGCGGCGTCCGCCGCGCAGAGACGGTCGCCCGGAGCCCGTACCAGCGTCAGGTCCAGGGCGTTCAGGAGGGTTTCCGGACAGGGGGGAACCTGTCGGCGGGTGCGGCCGACCAGCAGTCGGTCGCTGTCCCGGGCCCGGCGGACGGCCTGCTCCAGGTCGGCGGCGGTGGGTGCGGTCGCCGGGTCCAGATCGACGACCAGCAACGGCCGGGACGGCTTCGCCCGCGCGTCCAGCAGGTCGGCGTCCGCCGCCCCGGCCGCGAGTTCGGTGAGAGAGAGCGCTGTGGTCGCAGACACCTCTCTGATCTACCATCCCCGCATGGCCGACGGGGCATCCGCCAGTACGACAGGGTCCTCCCGGCGCGCGGCATCCGACCGTACGCGCCCGGCATCCGACCGTACGCGCCCGGCATCCGACCGTACGCGCCCGGCATCCGACCGTACGCGCAGGGCATCCGGCGGTCCGCCGGTGCGGCCCGCGGGCGGGCCTGGTGCCGACGCGACCCGGTCGGCGCATCGCTGGCCGGACCCCGGTCGCGCCCGTGTCGCCGAGGACTGGGCCCGCAGCGGCGCCCCCTGCTGACCGGGCACCCCGACGGGCCCCCGCTGCTGCCGCCCGGTGCGGCGGGGTTCGACGGGGCCTCGCTGCTCGCCGAACGGGCCGCGCTCAGTGGGCGCGGGCGGCAGGGCCGGCGGTCGGTGGGGGGCAGTTGCCGACTGCTGCCCACCCGGGACGGCTGGGCCGCCGTGTCCGACGCGCGTCCGGACGACCCGCTGCTGTGGAGCGCGCTGATCGGCCGGGACCTCGACGCCGGGGCGCTGCCCGCGCGGCTGGCCGAGTGGCTGGCCGAGTGGCTGGTCGCGCACGAGGGCGCCGACCTGGACCAGCGGGTCGGGCTCCTCGGTCTCACGGGCGGTTCGGTCCGGCCCCGGCCGGAGCGGACCTGCCCGCTGCCCGGAACGCCCCGCGACGGAGTGCGGCTGCTGGTGGTCGACCTCAGTGCCCTGTGGGCGGGCCCCTGTGCGCCCATCTGTCGGGCGCGGCGGGGGCCAGGGTGGTCAAGGTGGAGACCCCGTCCCGCCCGGACGGGGCCCGCTTCGGCGATCCGGTCTTCTACGACCTGCTGCACGCGGGGCATGCCTCGGTCGTGCTCGACCCCATGGACACGCGGGGCCGTGCCGCCCTGCACGAGCTGGTCGGCCGGGCGGACGTGGTCGTGGAGGCCTCCCGACCCCGCGCGCTGGCGGGGTTCGGGCTGGACGTGCTGCGCGCTGACGTCCCGGTGCGGGTGCAGCACCGGAGCGGCGCCCTGTGGATGCTCAACTCCTCGGCCGTCCCGCTGGCCGACGCCCTGTCAGATCCGTCGGCCGGCCTTGTGCTGCTGACCCTCATCGGGGGGCGGATCGTCCGCTGAGGGCCGATGGCCGTTCATCAGGGCGAGGGCGGCACCGGCGGCCGTCAGGACGATGTCCGGTTCGGCACCCGCGGCCCGGGTGACGTCGGTGAGCAGTCGGACGTCCTTGCGCAGCAGGGGCCCGGCGTGGGCGGCGAACCGGTCCAGGGTGCCGCCGGCCGCCGCCACCCGGTCCAGCGCGAAGCCGGCCGCGCTGCCGTGCGCGAGGACCCGGGCGAGGGCGGCCGGGTCGATCGCCAGGTCCCGGCCGAGGGCGAGGGTGTCGGCGGCGATGGCCAGGCTGGCCGTGAACAGGACGTTGTTGAGGAGTTTTGCCAGCTGGCCGGTGCCGAGCGGGCCCATGTGCACGACCGGGTCGGCCTAGGTCGCGAACACCGGTCGGCAGTAGGCGACCGTGCCGGGCTCGCCGCCCGCCATCACCACCAGTCTGCCCTCGGCGGCCGCCGGACCGCCGCCGCTGACCGGGGCGTCGATCAGCGTCACGCCGTGGGTGCGGGCGCGGTCGGCGAGGCGCCGGCAGGTGTCGGGGTGGACGGTACTGTGCACGGCGACCACCCCGCCCCTGCGCAGCCCGGCGAGCACACCGTGCTCGCCGGTGAGGATCTCCTCCACGTCCGCGTCGTCGACGACGCAGACGCACACCAGGTCGCTGGCCGCGGCCAGGTCGGCGGGGGACGCGGCGCGCTTCGCCGGGGTGTCGTCGAAGGGGACGAGGGTGGCGGGGCGGCGGGCCCACAGGGTCGTCTGGTAGCCCGCGTCGACGATCCGGCGGGCCATCGGGGCGCCCTGGCTGCCCAGTCCGATGAATCCGACGCGCATCAACTGGCCTCCTGCTCACGGGGTTCGGGGCTCGGCTCCGGCGTGGGGCTGGGGCCTGGCGTGGGGCTGGGCATGGGGCTGGGGCTGGGCGTGGAGCTGGGGCTGGGGCTGGGGCTGGGGCTGGGGCGCCAGAACGTGGCGAAGAGTCCGGCGGTGGCCACCACGGCCACCCCGAGTGCGAGGCCGGCGCCCGTCCAGCCGTCCAGGTCGAGGCCGGCCGCGTCGTCCAGGGAGGCGCTGCCCGGCCCCAGTGCGGCCAGCGCCACTGCCACGACGGCGAGGGTGAGGACGTACTCGTAGCCCTCCTTGAAGACGAAGAAGCCGTGCGGCCGGTGGGCGAGCAGGCCCGCCACCAGCATCACCGAGATGACGGCCGCGCAGGCCAGCGGGGTGAGCAGGCCGGCCAGCAGCAGCACCCCGGCACCCACCTCGGTGACCACGCTCAGCCAGGCCTGGAGGGTGCCGTGGGTCAGGCCCAGGCCGGTGAACCAGCGGGCGGTGCCCGCGATCCGGCCGCCGCCGCGCCAGTGGTTGAGACCGTGCGCGATCATGACGACACCCAGGACCAGGCGCAGCAGCAGTGATACGGCATCGGCTTGGTTCATCCCGCTCTCCCTTGTCGTGGCGGCGCGGCGAGACCCGCCTCCCGCGTCACCGCACACTCCTCGGCGAACGACAGCACCCTCAGGTGGTAGGCCCGGGCCGAGTGACCGAGGCTCAGGTTGTGCCCGGCGTCGGGCTGTTCGTTGGCGCGGACGCGGGGCGATGCGGTGAAGAGGCCGGCGATGTCGGCGAGGGCGGCGGGGCCCGCGCTCCATACCTCCTCGTGGTCACCGAGGCTGACCTGCACGGGGACGGGCACGCGTGCGGCCAGCTCCGGAAACTCGTGGCGCCAGCCGCGTGCCGCGGACTCGTACGCGGGTGAGGGGGCCGCGATGCCCGCTCCGCCGAGGATCTCCGGCGGGTAGAGGTGGCCCGCGCCCCAGAGCGCCTCCCGCAGCCGGGAGCGGGCCCGGCGCAGGTCCTCGTCGCCGTGCTCCAGGAAGCTCACCGAGCGCGGGTGGTGGTGCCGTCCGGTGCCGGCGATCTCCAGGCCGAGCAGCTCTCGTCCCCGTTCGTCGGCGGCCATCCGCACCGCGAGTTCGCTGCCGGCGGAGTGGGCCATCAGGAACACGCCCGTGCCGGTGGGACAGGAGGCGAGCAGGCGGTCGAGGGCCGCGTAGGCGAGGTCGACCCGCCGGGCCGGGTCGGTGAGCCGGTGGGCGTCGGGCAGGGAGGCGCCGTAGCCGGGCCGGTCGAGGGCGACGACGGTGAAGCCGAGGGCGGCTCCGGTGCGCAGCAGCGAGAGTCTCGGCCGGCCCGGGCAGTCGAAGTAGGCGGAGTCGGTGCCGCCGCCGTGCAGGGCGAGGACGACGGCCCGTGGCCGCGGTACCCGACTCGCCCTGAACGACAGCGAGATGCCGTCGACGGTGACGGTGCCGGGCGCCACGTCCGGGTGGCTCTCTGTCACGTGTCCGTCCTGAGGAGAAGGACCCCGCTGGGGGTGAGCCCGCCGGAGCTGACCACGGCGACCCGGGCCCCGGGCACCTGGCGCGCACCGCCCTCGCCGCGCAGCTGCACGATCGCCTCGTGGACCAGGCCCATGCCGTGGGTACGGCCGTGAGAGAGCTGACCGCCATGGGTGTTCAGGGGCAGGACACCGTCGCGGGCGATGTTCTTCCCGCCGTCCAGGAAGTCCTTCGCCTCGCCGATGCCGCAGAACCCCAACGCCTCGATCCAGGACAGGCAGTTGAAGGTGAAGCCGTCGTAGAGCTCGGCGACGTCGACGTCGGCGGGGCGCAGGGCGGTCCGGGACCACAGGTGGGCGGACTGGCCGAGAGTCTGGGGTTCGTGGGTGAGGGTGCTCTGGTCCCATTCCAGGCGCTCGGTGATCTGGGTGCCGACGGCCTCGACGAGGACGGGCGGCCTGGCCAGGTCGCGTGCGGCGTCCACGGCGGAGACGACGACGGCCACCGCGCCGTCGCAGGGGACGTCACAGTCGTAGAGGCCGAAGGGGGTGGTGATGGGGCGGGCCTGAAGGTAGTCGTCCATCGTCATCGGGTCGCGGTAGATCGCGGTGGGGTTCAGGGCCGCGTTGGCGCGCTGGTTGAGGGCGATCCAGCCGAGGGTCTCGCGGGTGGTGCCGTAACGGTGCATGTGGCGCTGGGCGTTCTGGGCCAGGGTGTGGGCGGCGGAGGTGGCGCCGAAGGGCTTGAGCCAGCCGGGGTCCGGGCCGGCGGGCGGTGCGATCCTGCCCTGTCTGACCAGTTCGCCGTAGCTGGACTCCCACACGGTGCGGAAGCAGAGCACGTGACGGGCCAGGCCCCCGGCGATCGCCAGCATCGCGGCGATGAGCGAACCGCCGGGGCCGAAGGTCTCGCCGCCGCCCTGGTGCCAGGTCGGGCGGATGCCAAGGGCCGACTCCAGTGCGGTGATGCCGCCTTCGGCGAAGCCGCCGTAGGCGCCGGCGCCCGGGTAGGTGGCGAGTCCGTCGATGTCGTCCAGAGTGAGGCCGGCGTCGGCGACCGCGGCCTCGCAGGCCTGGACGGTGAGGGAGAGCGGGGGGACCATCAGCCGGCGGCCGAGCGGCGAGGCGCCGATGCCGGTGAGGGCGACCTTGTCCTCGAACTTCTCCGTGGTGACCATCGGCCTTGTGAGGCCGCGCACTTGGTGCGGTTCGACCTCGTCGGCGGGGAGCGGGGCGGGCTGCCCCTGTTCGGCCGTCGGCCGGAACAGCGGCAGCCACACCTCCTCCCCCGCCCGCTCGAAGACGACCTCCATGCGCATGCCGAGGGCGAGTTCGCCGGGATCGCACTCGACGGCGTTGGTGGTGAGACGGATCCGGGGGTCCTCGTCGAGCGCGACCTGGGCCACGACGTACGGCACGGGCAGGCCGGGAAGGCTGAAGCGGTGGCTGACGGTGAAGCCGATGAGGGTCGCGCGGCCGGAGACGGCCCGTACGCCCATCTCCCGGCCACGGCAGTACCGGCAGACGGGCTGCGGCGGATGGATCAGGGAGGCACAGGAGGTGCACTCCTGGATCCGCAACCGGCCGTCCGCCCCCGCGGTCCAGAAGAACTCGGTCTGGTCCGTGACCAGGGGCAGAGGGCGTCCCGGGGATGCGGCCACTGTGCGACTCCCTTTCAGCCGGTGGTCCGGTCCCGGCCCGGCCGTACGGTCACCGGCTCGGCGAGGCCCTGCTCGTCGCAGGCCTTCTGGAGAGTCGCCAGGGTCTCGTCGAGCGAGGGGCCGAGGCGTTGGCCGGGGGTGAAGGCCGCCGGGAGATGGCGCATGCCCTGAATGGTGCCGATGGTCTCGTAGTGGACGGTGCCGTCGGGGTCGCAGCGGTAGTCCGGCATCCGGTCGAGCACGGCCGTCGCCATCCGCTTGAACACCGTACGGGCCACGTTCGAGCCGATGCAGCGGTGGATGCCCAGGCCGAAGCTGCTGTGCCGGTTGCCCTTGCGGTCGAGGTGGACGCGGTCGGGGTCGGGGAAGACGGCGGGGTCCCGGTTGGCCATCGCCCAGGAGAGCCACAGGCGTTCGCCCTCCTCGAACCGTTGCCCGGCGATCTCGCAGTCCGCGGAGATCGTGCGGCCGTCACCCGGAGCCGGGGTGAAGAAGCGCAGGAACTCCTCGGTCGCCGAGTCCAGCAGGGTTCCCCGCTCCCGGCTGAGCCGCTCCCGCTCACCGGGATGCTCGGACAGCCACTCCAGCGCGTGGGCGGTGAGCGCCGTGGTGGTGTCGAAGCCCCCGCCGATCAGCAGGGCGAGTACGCCGACCAGTTCCTCGTCGGACGGGGTCCCGCCGTCGATCTCCGCGCGGACGAGGGCGTCGATGAGACCGGGCCTGGGCTGGTCGCGGATCTTCAGGAGCGCCGTGTACAGGCCGCGGCCCATGTGGCGGCTCAGCTCCACGACCCGGGGCATGTCGGGTGAGCCGGGCGGGGTGTAGACGGAGGCGTGGGCCGGTTCGTTGTAGACCGTCCAGTCCGCGATCGGGATGCCCATCATCGCCAGGGTGAGGACGGCCGGGACGATGTTGGCGAGGTCGTCGACGAAGTCGATACGGCCTTCCTCGATCCGCTCGTCGAGGCAGGCGCGGACCACCTCGTCGACGAAGGGGATCCAGCGGGCGACGGCCGCCGGGGAGAGGTAGGGGTTGAGGGTCTGGCGGTAGTGGCGCTGGCCGGGCGGGTCCATCTCCAGGAACCCGCCCTGTGCCTCGCGGGCGCGGGGCGGCGAGGGGATGGTGATGCCCTTGTATCCGCGCCGTTCGCCCTTGACGTCGTGGTCGTTGGAGAGGAACTCGGCGGACCGGGCCAGTTCGAAGACCTCGCGGTTGCCGCTGGCGACCCAGTGGCCGCCGTGGGCATCGGTCCAGGCGATGGGGCATGTGCCGTGCAGTTCGTGGGTGATCTCCTCGAACCGGTGGCGGTACTGCGGTGTGTGCCGGTCGAAGTGCACCCGGTGCTTCTTGCGTTCGTCGTCGGTGCCTGCCTCGCTCATGGCGCTGCCCTCCTTTCGGGGGAGCCGGCCGGCTCAGAAGAGCCGGATGGCCCGTTCGGGGCAGGAGTGCGCGGCCTCCCGGACCGGCTCCTCCTGGTCGGCGGGGACCTCTTCGGCCACGGCCGAGGAGTGGCCGTCGATGTCGTCGAGCTGGAATGCCTTCGGAGCGAACATCGCGCAGAGCGTATGGCCCTGGCAGCGCTCCGGATCGACCCGGACCTTCACGGTGTGTCTCCCTGCTGAGCTGGGGTTTCGTGCGTTCAGCGGCGCCAGTCGTACCACTTGAGGTAGCCGCCGGCGTCCACGCGCAACTGGGTGCCGGTGATGTAGCGGGCCTCGTCGGAGGCGAGGAAGAGCAGGGCGTTGCTGATGTCGCGGGCTTCGACGTAGGGGACCGGCATGGCCTGCTGCACGGCGAAGGACGGCTCGGCGTCCTCGCGGGTGGGGTGGGCGAGGTCGGGCCGGAAGGACTCGTACATCGACTCGTTGTGCAGCATGCGGGTGTCGACGTTGGTGGGGTGCAGGACGTTGGCGCGCTGCCGCGACGGGGCGAGGTTGCGGGCGAGTTCGTGGATGTACTCCGACAGGGCCCGCTTGGCGAACGCGTAGCCCGCGCCGCCCGGGTTGGAGCCGGGGGTTTCGACGATCCCGTGGTCCATGAGGGCGGCGGTCGAGCCGGTGGCGATGACGGAGGCGCCCTCGCGCAGGTGCGGCAGACAGACCTGGACGGTGTTGATGGTGCCGATCAGGTCGACGTCGATGGCGTCGCACCAGGCCTGCATCCTGGGTTCGCCGCGCAGCGGGGCGATACCGGCCTGGGCCACCACGATGTCCACTCCGCCGAGTTGGGCAAGGCCCGCATCCAGGGCCTCGCGCAGCTGGGCGGTGTCGCGTACGTCCGCCTGGCGGGCGACGATCCGCCGGCCCTGTTCCTCGACCAGGCGGACGGTCTCCTTGAGGTCCTCGGGGGTGGCCATCGGGTAGCGGACCGTCTCGAAGTCGCGGCAGATGTCGACCGCGATGATGTCCGCGCCCTCCTCTGCCAGGCGTACCGCGTGGCTGCGTCCCTGACCGCGGGCGGCGCCGGTGATGAACGCGACCTTGCCCTCGACTCGTCCCATGGGCGGTGTCCCTTCTTCCGTGGTGGTTCTCCGGTCCGCGCGTGGCTGCTGCCCTCCGGCGGGCGGTGTCAGCCGGTGCCCGAGGGGGCGAGGAGATCGGTGAGGGCGTCGAGGGCCGGGGCGAGGGCGCCGAGATCGGCACCGAGTTCACCGGCGACCGTGCGTACGACGTCGAGGTCCTTGCCGAGGAACTCCCTGGTGGAGCGGGCGAATTCGGCGACCGCTCCGCGCCGTACGGCACCGCCGAGGGCGCGGCTCGCCGCACTGCCGTGGGTGAGGGCGTCCAGCAGGAGCGGCTCGTCGAGGCCCAGCTCCCGGCCGAGGCGGGCGGCGTGGGCGAGCAGTCCGATGTGGGCGGCGAAGACGGTGTTGTTGACGAGTTTGACGCGCTGGCCGGCGCCGAGCGGGCCGACGTGCAGCACCGGGTCGCCGTAGGCGCGCAGGACGGGCCGGATCCGGGCGACCGCGTCCTGGGCGCCGCCGACGTAGAGGGTGATCCGGCCGGCCGCCACGTCCGGCGGGCCGCCGCTGACCGGTGCGTCGACGACGCCGATACCGCGGGGCGCCGCTTGATCCCGGATCGCCTCGACGGTGCCCGGGCTCCCGGTGGTGTGGACGACGAGGGTGCTGCCGGCCGGCATCGCGTCCAGCAGCCCGCTGCCGAGGCACACCCGGCTCACCTGTTCGTCGGTGCGGACGCACACCAGCACGGCGTCGACGCCGTCGCCGACCCGCGCGATCTCGTGGACGACCTGGGCGGGTTCCCCGGCGAGGGCGTCGCGGGTCTCGTCCGAGCGGCCGACGACGCGCACCCGGTGACCGGCCTCGGCGAGCCGGCGCACCATCGGCAGGCCCATCCGACCGGCTCCCACGACTCCGATCACAAGAATCCCCCTTCCGAATGCGAGAACCATACTTTCACCGAACGACACCCGGAAGTCCCCCGTAACGACTTTGTGTCACGGCGCGACAGATGCAGGAGTGCGGTTCCGGGTGGTGACCTTCAAGCCGTCCACCGGTATGGTTCTCAAAATCGAGAACTCAATTTCCATCGGCGGACGGGCATCGGAACGCCCCTGCCGAACAGGGCGTCGGCCGCTTGCCGGCTCCGCGCGCCGTCTTCTGGAGGAGTTCATGGAACGCAGGTTCTTCGGGGAAGTGGCCGGATGAGCGGCGAAGGCCCGCTGGCCGGGATACGGATCCTGGAAGTGGCGATGTACGGGTTCGTCCCGTCCGCCGGTGCCGTGCTCGCCGACTGGGGCGCGGACGTGGTCAAGGTCGAGCACGCGGTCAACGGCGACCCGCAGCGCGGGCTGCGGCAGACCGGCACCTTCAAGGTGGAGGGCGATCCCAACCCCAACGTCGAGCACGCCAACCGGGGCAAGCGCAGCATCGGCCTGGACATGGCGCGGCCGGAGGGCCGGGAGGTGCTGTACGAGCTGGCCCGGCGCGCGGATGTGTTCCTGACCAGCTTCCTGCCGTCGGCGCGGCGGCGGTTCGGCATCGACGTGGAGGACATCCGCGAGGTCAACCCGCGCATCGTGTACGCCCGGGGCAGCGCGCTCGGCCCGCGGGGCGGGGAGGCGGACAAGGGCGGGTACGACATGACCGCGTTCTGGGCCCGGGCCGGTACGGCGGCCAGCCTCACGCCGCCCGGCACCCCCGGCATGATCCCGCCGCCCGGGCCGGCCTACGGGGACACGATCTCCGGCACCAACCTCGCCGGGGGCATCGCCGCGGCCCTGCTGAAGCGCGAGCGCACCGGCGAACCCTCGGTCGTGGACGTCTCGTTGCTGGGCAGCGGAGTGTGGGCGCTGGGACACGGGATCGCCCTCTCGCTCCGGCTCGACCGGCCGATGGTCGCGCCGCCCACCGGATCGCACGGCTCCCCCACCAACCCGCTGTCCGGGCTGTACCGCACGGCCGACGACCGCTGTCTGGCGTTCGTGATGATGCAGCCGGCCAGGTTCTGGGCGGACGTGTGCCGGCACATCGGGCGGCCCGAGCTGGCGGCGGATCCGCGGTTCGCGACCGCCGAGCTGATCGCCGCGCACACGGAGGACGCCGTCGGGATCCTGCGTGAGGTGATCGGGGCGGGCACGCTCGCCGAGTGGACCGAGCGGTTCGCGACGCTGGCCGGGCCGTGGGCGCCCGTCCAGGACTCCCTCCAGGTCGGTTCCGACGCGCAGGTCCGGGCGAACGAGTACCTGGTGCCGGCCGGGGAGCTCGAACTCGCCGCGAATCCCGTGCAGTTCGACGTGACCGCACCGCGCCTGAGCCCCGCCCCGGAGTTCGCGGCACAGACCGAGGAGGTCCTGCTGGAGCTGGGGCTGGACTGGGAGCGGATTCTGGCGCTGAAGGACGCGGGAGCCGTGACCTAGCCGCACGTCGACCGAAGCGGAGGACAGGACCGACCGTGCCGCAGCGCAAGACATGAACGACCGTGGCGCAGCGAAAGACATGACCGACCTTGCCGCAGCGAGAGAAGGGCCGCACCCCCATGCCCGTCACCGTCACCGAACCCACCCCCACCACCGGCGTCGAGATCACCGGACTCTCCGGGAGCCGACCGGTCGACCGGGGCGGCGCGGAGGAACGTCCGGCCGTGCCCTACGGCCCGGCCGCCGCCCGGCTGACGCACCGCACCTCGCCGCTCGGCGAGGAGGCGGTCGTATGAGCGGGCGACGCACGGCGATCGTCACCGGCGGCGGTTCGGGCATCGGACGCGCCATCGCCCAGCGGCTCGCCGAGGACGGCTTCGCCACCGCCGTACTCGACCTGGACACCGAGTCGGCCGAGCGGGCCGCCGCCGAGTCACGGCACAAGGGCCACGAGGCGGTCGCCTTCGGGGGCGTCGACGTGTCCGACCGGGGGCAGGTGAACGCGGCCGTGCGGCGGGTCCGGGACACGCTGGGCGGGCCGGTGCTGGTGCTGGTCAACAACGCCGGCGTCAGCGGCTTCGGCCCCTTTCTGAAGATCACCGACGCGACCTGGGACCGGATCCTGGCCGTGAACCTCAACGGCCCGTTCTACCTCTGCCAGGCGGTCGTGCCCGACATGCGCGAGGCCGGCTGGGGCCGGATCGTGAACATCTCGTCGTCGAGCACGCATTCGGGACAGCCGTACATGGCGCACTACGTGGCCTCCAAGGCGGGCCTCGTCGGCCTCACCAAGTCCCTGGCCCTGGAACTCGGCCCGTCGGGCATCACGGTGAACACCATCCCGCCCGGCTTCATCGACACGCCGATGCTGCGCGCTTCGGAGGAGCGGGGTCTGCTCGGCGGGTCCGTGGACCATCACGCGGAACTGACACCGGTACGGCGCCCCGGGCGTCCGGAGGACATCGCGGCCGCATGCTCGTTCCTGGTGTCCGAGGAGGCCAGTTACATCACCGGGCAGGTGATCGGGGTGAACGGGGGCCGCAACACGTGAGCCCCGCGGGGGCGGTTCCGCGGGTGCCGCGCCGGGCGCACGGCGCCCGCGGGCCGGTTCCGGCCGTGCGCACGCAGCCAGCGCGTCCGCACCCCCGTGTGACCCAGCCGGCGCGTCCGCACCCCCGTGTGACCCAGCCAGCGCGTCCGCACCGGCGCTCCCGTCCGCCGCGCGCCCGATGATGTCGCGGTGACGAGACGGGCCCCGGGGCCGGGCGGGTCACCTGCCTCGGTTCAGTACGCGGTCCGCGGCCTCCCAGTGTGCGTCGGCGGCCCACAGCCGGGCGAAGGCGCGCACCGCCTCGTCCGCCGACGTGCCGCCGCCCACCACGCGTTTGATCTCCGCGGCGGGGCCGGTGGCGAGGGAACGCGCCAGCGAGCGCCATTCCGCCTCGAAGGAGGCGCGCGGCACCACCCGTTCCACCAGTCCGAGCCGCTGCGCCTCGGCGGCGTCGAGCACGGCGCCGGTGCCCGCGAGCATCAGGGCCCTGCCAGGTCCGACCAGGGCGGCGAGCCGCTCGGCGCCGCCCCAGGCGGGCATGATCGCGAGGGTCACCTGGTTGAACCCGATCCTGACGCCGTCGGCCGCGACCCGGATGTCCGCGGCGACGGCCACCTCCGCGCCACCGCCCAGGGCATGGCCGTTGAGGGCGGCGACGACGGGGGCGGGAAAGCCGGCGATCCGGTCGCAGACGCCCCGCATCCGCCAGGCCATGGCCGCCGCCTCGTCCTCGGTGCGCACCGCGGCGAGTTCCCTGAGGTCTCCCCCGGAGACGAACGCCCGGTCCCCCGCTCCCCTGATCACCAGCGCCCGCGCGCCCGCCGCGGCGTCGAGCGCCTTGTCCAGCTCGTCCATCGTGGCGAGCGAGATGGCGTTGCGGGCGTGGGGGCGGTCGATCGTGAGGACGGCCACGCCGTCGTCCAGTTCGAGGTCGATCACGCCATTTCCCCCAACGGATATTGGCATTCTCCTATGACGAGAATAGCGTATGCGCCGCTGATCGCCGCAAGCCCGATGCCTCGAAGAGCCGCCCGTCGCAGTGGAGGTAGCCGCAGATGCGAAAGATCCCCGTGGAGTTGGCCGAGCGTTACGAGGCCGAGGGCTGGTGGACCAGGGAGACGATCGGTGAGCTGCTGACCCGGGGTCTGGCGGCGGCGCCGGAGACCGAGTTCCGGGTCCATTCGGCCGCCCGGCCCTGGACCGGCACCTTCCGGGACGTCGAGGAGGTCGCGCGCAGGCTCGCGGGCGGGCTGCGGGAGCGCGGGGTGGGACCCGGCGACACGGTCGCCTTCCAGCTGCCCAACTGGATGGAGGCCGCCGCGGTGTTCTGGGCCTCGGCGTTCCTCGGCGCGGCGGTCGTCCCGATCGTGCACTTCTACGGCGGCAAGGAGGTCGGCTACATCCTGGACTCCGCGCGGCCGCGTGTGTTCGTCACCGCCGAGCGGTTCGGCCGGATGGAGTTCCGGCCGGAGCTGTGCGCGAACGTGCCGGTGGTGGGCGTGGTGGGCCGGGACTTCGAGGAGCTGCTGAGCGACGCACCGCTGCCGGGGTCGCTGCCGGCCGACCCCGCCGCCCCCGCCCTGATCGCCTTCACCTCGGGCACCACCCGCGACCCGAAGGGTGTCGTGCACAGCCACCAGACCCTCGGCCACGAGACCCGCCAGCTCGCCGCGAGCTACCCTCCCGACCGCGGCAGCCAGCTCACCGCCGCCCCCGTGGGCCACTTCATCGGCATGGTCAACGCGTTCCTGATCCCCGTCCTGGACGGCACCCCCGTCCACCTGACCGACATCTGGGACCCGGCCGCGGCCCTGCGGCTGATGACGGGCCACCGGCTCCACATCGGGGGCGGGGCGCCGTACTACGTCACCAGCCTCCTGGACCACCCCGACTTCACCACCGGCCATCTGCGGTATCTGCGCTACGCGGGGCTCGGCGGCGCGTCCGTCCCGGCGGCCGTCACCACCCGGCTGGCCGGCCTCGGGATCCGGGTCTTCCGGGCGTACGGCAGCACCGAGCACCCCTCGATCACCTCGTCCCGGCACGACGCGCCCGAGCCCAAGCGACTGTTCACGGACGGCACCACGCTGCCGGGCGTCGAGATACGACTGGCCGGGGACGGCGAGATCCTCAGCCGGGGCCCGGACCTGTGCCTCGGCTACACCGATCCGGCCCTGACGGCCCGGGCGTTCGACGCGGAGGGCTGGTACCGCACCGGCGACACCGGCGAGCTGGACGGCGACGGCTATCTCACGATCACCGGCCGCAAGGCGGACCTGATCATCCGGGGCGGCGAGAACATCAGCGCGGCCGAGGTCGAGGAGGTGCTCCTCACGATGGCGGGCGTGGCGGAGGCCGCGGTCGTGGCCGCACCGGACACCCGGCTCGGCGAACACGCGGCGGGGTTCCTGCGCATGCTGCCGGGCCACCCGTTGCCGGGCCTCGCCGAGATGCGCGCCCACTTCGAGGGGGCGGGGCTGGCCCGGCAGAAGTGGCCGGAGGAGTTGCACGAGGTGGACGAGTTCCCGCGGACGGCGAGCGGCAAGGTGCAGAAGTTCCGGCTCCGACAGGACATTGCCACCCGCATCTGAAGAGAATACGATTCTCGCAATTCGCAAAGGAGGGTCTCATGCCGTCGCGTGCGCTGCCGTATCCGCTCTTCGACGCGGACAACCACCTCTACGAGACCGAGGAGGCGCTGACCAAGTTCCTCCCGAAGCGGTACGCGGGAGCCATCGAGTACGTGCAGGTCCGCGGCCGTACGAAGATCGCGATCCTCGGCCGGATCAGCGAGTACATCCCGAACCCCACCTTCGAGGTGGTCGCCCGCCCCGGCGCGATGGAGGAGTACTTCCGGGTGGGCAACCCGGACGGCAAGACCCGCCGGGAGATCTTCGGGGAGCCGATGCGCTCGATCCCCGCCTACCGCGAACCGGGTCCGCGCCTGGAGCTGCTCGACGAACTCGGCGTGCAGCGCACCCTGATGTTCCCGACCCTCGCGAGCCTGATCGAGGAACGGATGCGGCACCACCCGGAGCTGATCCACGCCGTCATCCACTCGCTCAACGAGTGGCTGCACGAGACCTGGTCGTTCAACTACAAGGACCGCATCTTCACCACCCCGGTGATCACCCTGCCGATCGTCGAGAAGGCGATCGCGGAACTCGACTGGGCGGTAGAGCGCGGGGCGAGGGCGATCCTCGTCCGGCCGGCTCCGGTGCCCGGGTACGGCGGCTCGCGGTCCTTCGCCCTCGAGGAGTTCGACCCGTTCTGGAAGCGGGTCGTGGAGACCGGGGTGCTGGTGGCGATGCACTCGTCCGACAGCGGGTACTCCCGGTACACCAACGACTGGGAGGGCACCACCGCCGAGATGCTGCCGTTCAAGTCGAACGCCTTCCGTCAGGTGAGCGAGTGGCGGCCGATCCAGGACGCGGTGGCGTCCTGGGTGTGCCACGGGGCGCTGTTCCGCTTCCCGGAACTGAAGATCGCGCTGATCGAGAACGGCTCTTCCTGGGTGGCGCCGCTGCTCGACCAGCTCGCCGACGTCTACAAGAAGATGCCCGAGCAGTTCCTCGGCGACCCGGTGGCGGCGGTCCGGAACAGCATCCACGTCAGCCCGTTCTACGAGGAGGACCTGGGCGAGCTGGTCGACCTGATCGGCGTCGACCGGGTGCTGTTCGGCTCGGACTACCCGCATCCCGAGGGGCTGGCCCAGCCGACCTCGTACGTCGACGCCATCCAGGGTCTCAGCCGGTCCGACCAGGCGAAGATCATGGGCGGCAACCTGTCCCGGCTGATCCCTGCCTGACATGGCCCCTCGCAGGACGTGGGAGACCATCCCCCGGATGGTGCTCAGCGCGGCCGACCGCTTCGGTGACGCGGAGGCGGTCGTCGACGGCCCGCTGCGCCTCACCTTCGCCCAACTCGCCGAGCGGGTACGGGTGGCGGCGGGCGCCTTCGCCGCGCTGGGGGTCGGCAGGGGGGACCGGGTGGCGGTCTGGGCGCCCAACTCCGCCGAGTGGATCGTGGCCGCGTTCGGGCTGCTGACCGCCGGCGGGGTGCTCGTCCCGGTCAACACCCGGTTCCAGGAGGCCGAGGCACACGACATCGTGGTACGCAGCGGAGCCAAGGCGGTACTCGTCCAACAGGGGTTCCTGGGAAGGGAGTTCAACGGGCCTCCCAATGTGCCCGTGATCGACCTCAAGTCCGGCTTCCTGACGGCGGGTTCACCGTTCGAGAGGCAGGTGACCGGCGACGACGTGGCGGACATCGTCTTCACCTCGGGGACGACGGGCCGCCCCAAGGGCGTGCTGATGACACACGCCCAGACGCTGCGTCTGTACGCGGAGTGGTGCGACCTGGCCGATCTGCGCGAGGGCGACCGCTATCTGATCGTCAATCCGTTCTTCCACATCTTCGGGTACAAGGCGGGGTGCATCACCTCCCTGATCCGGGGGGCCACGATCCTGCCCGTGCCGGTCTTCGAGGTGGACCGGGTGCTCGATCTGGTCGAGCGGGAGCGGGTGACGATGCTTCCCGGGCCGCCCACCCTCTACCACTCCCTCCTGGAGGCACATGCGAAGGGCGACCGGGACCTGTCCTCGCTGCGGTGCGCGGTCACCGGCGCGGCCGACATCCCGGTCGACCTCGTCCGCCGGATCAGCGACGAACTCCCCTTCCGGTCGATCATGACCGGCTACGGCCTCTCGGAGGCCGGCACGGTGACGGCGTCCCGCCCCGGTGACTCCTTCGAGGACATCGCGACGACCGTCGGCACCCCCTGCGACGGCGTGCGGATCCGCATCGCCGACGACGGCGAGGTGCTGGTCCGCGGCTACAGCGTGATGCGCGGCTACCTGGACGACCCCGAGGCGACCGCCGAGGCGATCGACGGGGACGGCTGGCTGCACACCGGCGACCTCGGAACCCTGGACGAGCGGGGACACCTGAGGATCGTGGGCCGCAAGAAGGACATGTTCCTCGTCGGCGGTTTCAACGCCTACCCGGCCGAGATCGAGGGCTTCCTGCTCGGCCACCCCGCGGTCGCCCAGGTCGCGGTGATCGGCGTGCCGGACGCGCGGATGGGCCAGGTCGGCAAGGCGTTCATCGTCCGGCACGGGCCGGTGACCGAGGCGGAGCTGATCGCGTGGAGCCGTGAGCGCATGGCCGGGTTCAAAGTGCCGCGGTCCGTGGAATTCCGAGAGGAGTTGCCGCTGAACGCCACGGGCAAAGTGATGAAGGACCACCTGCGGTGAAGGCGGACGGGAACCACGACCGGGACCCCGTCCTCGGAGAACGGAGATCTTTCGTGACGACGAACCCCGCTACCGATGCGACGGCGGATCTGTCACTCGCCCGGCTCGAACGTCTCGACGAGGAGATCATCGCGCTGCTCGCCCGTCGCCGTGCGATGGCGCAGGAGCTCCCGCCCCCGGCCCGCGCCCGTGCCGCCGACGCGGCCTTCGCGGAGACCGTACGCGGCATCACGGGCCGCTACCGTCAGGAACTGGGCGGCGCCGGGGAACTCGTCGCCCGCGCGGTCATGGTGTTGTGCGATCCCAGCCGCGAGTCCTGAAGAAAGCTTCCTTCGGGCCTGGGCGCGCAGCCGCCCGGTCCGTCCGGGCACCCGGCCGAACCGAAGCCCGCGTCCGCCCCGACGCGGGCTTCCCGCCGCCCGCGGGGGCCTGGCAGGCCGCCCGATCGGTGCGCACCGAAGCCGTCCTCAGTACGACCTGGGCAGTCCCAGCACGTGCTGGGACACGTAGTTCAGCACCATCTCCTGGCTGATGGGCGCGAGCCGCAGCAGCCGTGCCTCACGGAAGTACCGCTCGACGTGGTACTCGCGGGCGTACCCCATGCCGCCCAGCGTCTGCACGGCCCGGTCGGCGGCCTGGAAACCGGCGTCGGCGCAGAGGAACTTGGCCATGTTGGCCTCACGGCCGCACGCCAGCCCCCGGTCGTAGCGCCAGGCGGCGTTGCGGGCCATCAGCCGGGCGGCGTCGAGCCGGGTCAGGGCTTCCGCGAGCGGGAAGGCGATGCCCTGGTTCCGGCCGATGGGACGGCCGAAGACGACCCGTTCGCGAGCGTACCGGGTAGCCGCGTCGAGGGCCGCCCGGCCCAGACCCAGGGCCTCGTGGGCGAGCAGGATGCGCTCGGGGTTCAGGCCGTCCAGCAGGTAGCGGAATCCCTCGCCCTCCGCGCCGATGCGGGCACTCGCCGGGACGCGCAGGCCGTCGATGAAGACCTCGTTGGACGCGACGGCGTTGCGGCCCATCTTGGGGATCGGCCGGATGTCCATCGCCGCCCGGTCGACGTCGACCAGGAAGACCGAGATGCCCTGGGTCGGCTTGGCCACCTGGTCGCGCGGGGTCGTGCGGGCGAGGAGAATCATCTTCTGGGAGTCGCCCGCCTTGGTGATCCAGATCTTGCGGCCGTCGATGACGTAGTGGTCGCCGTCCCGGCGGGCGAAGGTGGCGATGCTGGCGGTGTCGGTGCCGGCGTCGGGTTCGGTGACGCCGAAACAGACATGCAGGTCTCCGGTGGCGGCGTGCGGGAGGATCTCGCGGCGGAGCGCCTCGCTGCCGTGCCGGGCCAGGACGTTGAGGCCGAAGATGGTCAGGTGCATGGTGCTGCAACCGTTCATCCCGGCACCCGAGGCGGCCACCTCCTCCAGCAGGAGGGAGGCCTCCAGCACGCCGAGTCCACCGCCGCCGTACTCCTCGGGGACGGCGATCCCGAGCCAGCTGGCCTTGGCGAAGGCGTCGTAGAAGCTCCAGGGGAACTCGGCCCGTTCGTCCTGCTCGGCCCAGTAGCCGGGCCCGAAGGAGGCGGCCAGTTCGCGGACGCCCCGGCGGATGTCCTCCTGCTGCTCGGTCAGCTCGAAATCCACGCGGCCCCCTGACACACAGCACAGCACGACTATGCACGACTATGGAGAATGAGGTTTTCCTATACGTAGAATATCGTTCACAGTCGGGGAGCGGAAGAAAGGGTGTGCCGTGAACATCGCGATGCTGCTCGACATGGCCGTGGCGGGCGATCCGGACCGGGTGGCGATCGGGCCGCGTGGTGCGGGGACGACCTGTGCGCAGTTGCGGCGCAGCGCGGCCGGAGTCGCGTCTGTGGTCCATCGGTCCGGGGCGCGGGAGTTGGTGTTCGCAGGGGTCAACGGCCCTGCCTTTCCGGTGCTGTTGTTCGGAGCTGCGCTGGCGGGTGTCCCGCTGGTTCCTGTCAACTACCGTCTTTCGGCAGCGGCGTTGACGGGCCTGCTGGAGCACACCGACAAGCCACTGGTCGTCGCGGACGAGGCCTTCGTGGGGGTGTTCGCCGGGGCGGGGCCTGAGGTGCGCGGTACGGAGGGTCTGCTGGCCGAGGGACTGGCCGCCGAGCCCGCCGAGGGCCTGGAGGGCGCGGCCGACGACCCGGCGGTGCTGCTGTTCACCAGCGGAACCACCGCCGCGCCCAAGGCCGCCGTGCTCCGCCACCGGCACCTGACCAGTTACGTTCTGGGGACCGTGGAGTTCGCGTCCGCCGCCCCGGACGACACCGTCCTCGCCTCGGTCCCGCCGTACCACGTGGCCGGCGTCGGCTCCGTGCTGAGCAGTCTCTACGCGGGCCGCCGCATGGTGCACCTCGGCGCCTTCGCACCGGAAGCCTGGCTTGAGCTGGTCCGTCGCGAGGGGGTCACCTCGACCATGGTCGTACCGACCATGCTGGCCCGTGTCGTCGAGCACCTGGACGGCCGTCCGGCCGAGGTGCCGACGCTGCGGGCGCTGGCCTACGGCGGTGCCCGTATGCCGCACACGGTGCTGGAGGCCGCCCTGCGGGCCTTCCCCGGCACGGGGTTCACCAACGCCTACGGCCTGACCGAGACCAGCTCCACCATCGCGCTGCTGGGTCCCGACGACCACCGCGCCGCCCTGTCCTCCGACGATCCCGCGGTGCGCGCCCGGCTGCGGTCGGCCGGACGGACGGTGCCGGGGGTGGCGGCGCAGGTCCGGGACGCGGGCGGGGCCGTGCTGCCCGCCGGTTCCTCGGGTGAGCTGTGGGTGCGCGGTCCGCAGGTGTCCGGCGAGTACAAGGGGGCTGCCGCGCTGCTGGACGCGGAGGGCTGGTTCCGCACCCGGGACCTCGCCCACTTCGACGACGCCGGCTACCTGTTCGTCGAGGGCCGCGCCGACGACACGATCATCCGCGGCGGCGAGAACATCGCTCCCGCCGAGGTGGAGGACGTGCTGCTGCGCCATGACGCGGTGCGCGAGGCCGCGGTCGTCGGGGTGCCGGACGCGGAGTGGGGCGAGCGGATCGTGGCCTTCGTCGTCGTCCACGAGGGCGCGGCCGTCGACGCCGAGGGCCTGCGCGGCTGGGTGCGTTCCCGGTTGCGCGGGTCCAGGACGCCGGACCTGGTCGTCTTCCGCGAGGAGTTGCCGTACACGCCCACCGGGAAGCTGCTGCGGCGCGAACTGCTGACCCTGATACGGAAAGGCTGACGTCGTGACGTCCTTCGCGGAGCTTCATGACCTGACGGGCAGGGTGGCCGTGGTCACCGGCGGTTCGCGCGGCATCGGGCGGGCCATCGTGCGGACGCTCGCGGAGGCCGGCGCCGATGTGGTGGTCGCCTCCCGGAAGGGTGAGGTGTGCCGGGCGGTCGCCGAGGAGGTGCGGGCGGCGACCGGGCGGCGGGCCGTCGGGATCGCCTGCCATGTGGGCCGCTGGGACGACTGCGAGCGGCTGGTCACCGAGACGGTGGAGCGGTTGGGCGGCCTCCACGTGCTCGTCAACAACGCGGGGATGTCACCCCCGTACGAGAGTCTCGACGCGGTCGGCGAGGAACTGTACGACAAGACGCTCGCGGTGAATCTGAAGGGCCCGTTCCGGCTGGCGGTCCTCGCGGCGAAGCACATGGCGGACCACGGCGGCGGCTCGATCATCAACATCGGTACGGCCGGCTCGCTGATGGCCAGCGTCCACGAACTGCCGTACGCCTGCGCCAAAGCGGGGCTCAACGCGCTCACGGTGGGGCTCGCGGAGGCGTACGCCCCGAAGGTCCGGGTGAACGCGATTCTCCCGGGGCCGGTGCTCACCGACGCCCACCAGGCCTGGGCCGCGGAGGACTTCGACCCGTCCTTCGTGCCGCTGGGCCGGCTCGGTCAGCCGGACGACGTGGCGCCCCTGGCGCTGCATCTCGCCAGTGCCGCGTCCAGTTTCACGACCGGTGCGATCGTCCGGGTCGACGGCGGGATCACGCGGAAGGTGTGAGCACCGTTCGGCATTCGGGAGAGCGGCGGTTCCGGTCCGATACGGCACGGGAGACCGGCGGCTCCGGTCCGATACGGCACGGGAGAGCGGCGGCTCCGGTCCGAGTCGCCGCCCTCCCGTCCCCCCGGCCCCTTTACTGTTGGGCGCCCTCGTTCCGGTACACCTGGCCGCCCTTCATCACGAACCGCACGTCCTGGGTCACCCCGATGTCCGTCAGCGGGTCGCCGGGTACGGCGATGACGTCGGCCAGCAGGCCGGGTTCGAGGCGGCCCCGGTCGTCGGCGGCGATCAGGTCGGCGGCGACGACGGTGGCGGCGCGCAGCGCGTCCAGGGGGCGCATGCCGCGGTCGACCAGGGCGAGCAGTTCCCTGGCGCCCCGGCCGTGCGGGACGGCGGGCGCGTCGGTGCCGACGGCGATCTTCACCCCGCGCCGGATCGCCCGGGTGGTGGACTCGCGGGCGCGCGGGAAGACCTCGGCGGCCTTGGCCCGGAGTTCCGGATCGGCCTGGGAGGTGTCCATGGCCTCGGTGAGACAGGTGGTCGCGACCAGGAAGGTGCCGCGTTCCGCCATCAGGTCGAGGGTGGCGTCGCTCGCGAGGAAGCCGTGCTCGATGCAGTCGATGCCGGCCTCGACGGCGGCCCGGATCGCGGTGTCGCCCATGCAGTGCGCCGCGACCTTCACCCCCGCCCGGTGCGCCTCGTCGACGGCGGCCCGCAGTTCCTCGTCCGAGTACTGCTGGGCGCCGGCCGGGCCGGTGTGCGACATGACGCCGTTGGAGGCACACACCTTGATCACCCGGGCGCCGTACTTGAGCTGGTACCTGACCGCCTTGCGGACCTCCGCCACGCCATCGGCGATGCCCTCCTCGACGGTGAGCGGCAGCACGCCGGGGGCGAACGCCTGGAACATGGTGGGGTCGAGATGGCCGCCGGTGGGCGCGACGGCGTGGCCGGCGGGCACGATCCGCGGGCCGTCGACCCAGCCGAGGTCGATCGCCTTCTTCAGCGCGACATCGAGGAGCACGCCCCCGGTCTGCACGAACAGACCGAGGTTGCGGACGGTCGTCCAGCCGTGCCGGAGGGTGCGGCGCGCGTTGGCGACCGCGCGCAGGGTACGCACCGCCGGGTCCTCCTGGACCGGGATGAGGGGGCTGCGGTGGTCGGGGCCGCCGAGGAAGAGGTTGACCTCCATGTCCATCAGGCCGGGCAGGAGGGTGACGTCACCGAGGTCGAGCACGACGGTGTCCGCCGGGACCGTCGCCGGGCCGACCGCGGTGATGTGCTCGCCCTCGATCAACAGGTCGGCCGGCTCGACCAGTTCGCCCTTGTCGACATCGAGCATGCGGGCGGCACGCAGCCGCACGGGAGGCTGCGGGGCGCGCGGCCGGGGCATCAGGCGCCTCCCGCGACGCGGAGGACGCAGAAGCCGCGGAACACGCGGAACACGCGGGCGGCATGCACGGCACGGACCGCGCGAACGGCTCGCATCCGGCTCACACCGCCGGTTCGACGACGGCGTCGATGCTCGCCGCGCCCGTGTCGGGCACCCTGGGCTGGCGCCATGCCTCGACCGAGAAGGCGACGGTCACCAGGGCGCAGAACACCCACAGCAGGTGCTTGTCCGCTTCGGAGATGTCCGTCATGGAGACGTTCCGCAGGTACTCCGTGCCGGAGGCGAGCAGCGGGTACGCGGTGGCGTAAAAGGCGTCCAGCTCGTCCATGGTGCTGGCGATCCGCTTGGCGTAACGGGCCTTCTCGGTGGGGACGGCCCAGTCGGCGAAGGGTTCCAGCGCGGCGAACTCGGGAGGAAAGACGGTGGCCATGGTTCGGTCTCCTCGGGTCAGCTCGCGGCCGGGGCGCCGCAGGCGCGCTGCTGGTACTCGCGGACGTACTGCCGGGCGGTGCCGTGCAGATGACGCAGCAGCACCTCCTGGTCGTTGAGCGGGAACTCCCCCACCGCACGCGACTCCAGCATGGTCTGGGTCGCCTCCAGGGTGTTGCCGTCCTGGAGTCCGTACTCCTTGAAGGAGACGACGGCCAGCTCCTGCTGGAGCCTTTGGAAGGCGTTCTCCGGCGGGACGAAGTAGCAGGTCGCCTCGAAGATGTGCGTGTTGTACGAGGTCGGCCAGTAGTGGTATGTCAGCACCCAGTTCGGCCGCCAGATCAGCAGCATGAAGTTGGGGAAGAAGACGAACGAGTCCATGCCCCAGCGCGGGTCCCGGGTGGGGTTGACGGCCGGCGGGAGCTGCTCGGTCGTCAGGCCGATGTCGGGCGCCTCCCAGGGCCCGAACAGGCCGCTGCGCAGCGCGGCTTCGATGGGCTTGACCATCGCGCGGTCGTGCGGCGGGGCGATGCCGCCCCAGGAGGAGACCATGCTGTGCGGGCCGTCGATGTCGTAGTGAAGGCCCTCGTACCCGTACTTCTGGATCTTGCGGGCCTCGTCGGAGACGTACTGGCCGGCGTGCAGGATCGGCGCGTGGTAGAACTCGGCGAACGCGTCGATGAACAGCTTCCAGTTGGCCCCGATCTCCGCCCGGTACCTGTGCGCCTGGGTCATCTTGTGGAACGGGTAGCCCTCGATGCCCTTGGCGAACTCGCCCAGGAACTCACGCAGTCCGGTGGTGTTCTCGGGATCGAGGTTGACGAAGACGAACCCCTCCCAGACGTCCGTGCGCACGCCCTTGAGCCCGTAGCGCGACTTGTCCAGGTCGAAGAACTCCTGCTCCTGCTGGACGAAGGACAGTCGGCCTTCGAGGTCGTAGCGCCAGGCATGGTATTTGCAGGTGAACTGGCGGCAGACCCCGCTGGTCTCCTCGCGCGGGAAGTCGTTCCACACGAGCTTGTTGCCGCGGTGCCGGCACACGTTGTGGAAGGCGCGCACTTCGTCGTCCATGCCGCGCACCACGATGACCGAGGTGCCCGCCGCGTCCAGCTCCTTGGTGAAGTAGCTGCCGCGCTTGGGGAGTTGCTCGATCCGGCCGACGTTCAGCCAGGTGCGCCTGAAGATGGCCGCCCGCTCCAGCTCGTAGTGCGCGGGCGAGATCGAGTCCTCGTACGAAACCGGCTCCGTGTCGATCTTGAGGTGTGCGGTCCAGCTGCCCGCCTCGGGCTTCTTGAAGTGCGCCATGGGGTCTGGTCCTCCAGTCGCTTGTACGGAGGGGGCTCTCGATAATCTCAGTCTCTCCGAATGAGAATGCTATTCTCGCCCGAGATCGGCCGTCAAGGCGGCCGCCAGACAGGAGGCCGGGGTCGGGGGCGGAGCCTGGGCGGGGGCCTGGACGGAGGCCGGGGCGGACGTGCCGACCGGTCCGTCAGGCCCCGTCCACGAAGGGGAAGATCCGGGTGAAGTCGGCCCCGGGCTCGGCCTCGGCGAACCGCGCCCACACCGACCCGGTCGCCGCTCCGATCGCGACCGGGCCACCCTGCTCGCCGACCGCGTCCAGATACAGCCGCATGTCCTTGTCCATCAGGGAGTTGGTGAAGCCGGCGGCGTAGCTGCCGGTGAGGACGTGGGCCGGGAACTTGTCGCTGGTGGCCGCGCTCCGGCCGCTGGAGCCGTTGAGCGCGTCGAGCATGGTGGCCATGTCGAGTCCGGCGGCGAGACCGAAGACGACGGCCTCGCTGGTCGCGGCGAGGGTGGTCGCGGACAGGAAGTTGTTGGCGAGCTTCAGGGCCTGGGCCATGCCGGGCTCGTCGCCGACCCGTCGGCGACGATCGCTCAGTCCGGCCAGCACCCCCTCGACACGTGAACACGCCTCGTCGTCCCCGGCGTACATGACGGTGAGGGTGCGGGCCCGGGCGCCGGCTACTCCGCCGGAGACGGGCGCGTCGACATAGCCGACCTCGCCGTCGGCCAGGAGCCCGGCGACGGTACGGGCGGCGGCCGGGCCGACGGTGGACGTGTCGACGACGTACCGGACCCGTCTCCCGGACGCCCCCAGGATCTCGCGGGCGACCTGCTCGGACGCGGCTCCGTCGGGCAGGCTGAGCACCAGAACGTCCGTGCGGCGGGCCACTTCGGCCACGTCGGGGACGTACTCGGCACCGTCGGGCGACCGGCGCGGGCCGAGTGCGTCATGCGTCACGACCGCGCAGCCCGCCCCCACGAGGTTCCCGGCCAGGACGCTGCCCATGTTGCCGAGGCCGACGAACCCGACGTTCCCCGCGCTCACTCCCCCGCCCCCCGCCTCACACGGACGTCCTTCACGCCCCGCCGGGCCACACTGCCCGCGGTCATTCCGCGGCAGGCGGTGAGCCGGCACAGCGGTTCGTCGGCCTCGGCGTCGGTGACCACGGTGCGGGGCGCGGTGCCGGCGTGGATGCGTAACTCCCCCATGCGGCCCGGGGCGGCCGTCATCGCCAGGACCAGGAGGCTGCGCGCGACGCGCAGCTCATCTGTCTCTTCCACGGATCTCCCTGAACTCGACCGAGAATGCGACTCTCCACCACGACGTCCAGCATTCCAGCAATTGGAGAACTGTGCTACCGTTCCCGATCGTCAGGGTTGCCGGCCGAGAGGGAGCCGAACAGACCGTGAACGACTTCGAGGCGATCGATTTCTTCCGGGACGAGAGGCTCGTCGCGGACCCCTACCCCTACTTCGACGCCCTGCGCGGACAGTGCCCCGTCCACCGCGAGACCCACCACGACGTGATGATGGTGACCGGGTACGACGAGGCGTTGCAGGTCTACAACGACAGCGGCACCTTCTCCTCCTGCGTCTCGGTCACCGGCCCGTTCCCCGGGTTCCCGGTCCCGCTGGAGGGCGACGACGTGAGCGGGCTGATCGAGCGGCACCGGGACGCGCTGCCGATGAGCGACCAGTTGCCGACCATGGACCCGCCGGTGCACACCGACCACCGCGCCCTCCTGATGCGGCTGATCACGCCGAAGCGCCTCAAGGAGAACGAGGCGTCCATGTGGCACTTGGCCGACGGGCTCCTCGACGCCTATCTCGCGCCGGGCGAGGGGGAGTTCATCGGCGGGTTCGCCGGGCCGTTCACCCTCCTCGTCATCGCCGACCTGCTCGGTGTGCCGGAGGAGGACCGGCAGGAGTTCATGGACAGGCTCCAGCGCCGGCCGCAGAACGGGGGTGGCATCGGCAGCACGGGAGACGAGGCGCTGCACCACTCGCCGCTGGAGTTCCTCTACGGCCGCTTCACGACGTACATCGAGGAGCGGCGGCGCGAGCCCCGCGAGGACGTGCTCACGGGCCTGGCGACCGCGACCTTCCCGGACGGGTCGACGCCGGAGGTCATCGACGTGGTCCGGGTCGCCGCCAACCTGTTCGCGGCCGGCCAGGAGACCACCGTCCGGCTGCTCGGCTCGGCGCTCAAGGTGCTCACCGAACGCCCGGAGCTGCAGCGGCTGTTGCGCAGCGAGCGGGACCGGATCCCGAACTTCGTGGAGGAGACGCTGCGGTCGGAGAGCCCGGTGAAGGGCGACTTCCGGCTGTCGCGGGTGGCTACCACGGTGGGCGGGGTCGACGTCCCGGCCGGGACCACGCTGATGGTGCTCAACGCCGCCGCGAACCGCGACCCGCGCCAGTTCGAGGACCCGGAGACCTTCGACGCCGGACGTCCGAACGTCCGCCGCCACCTCGCGTTCGGCCGGGGCGCCCACACCTGCCCGGGCGCGCCGCTGGCCCGTGCGGAGGCCCGGGTGACCCTGGAACGGCTGCTGGACCGTACGTCCGACATCAGGATCGCCGAGCGGGTGCACGGCCCGGCCGACGCCCGCCGCTACCAGTACGTGCCGACCTTCATCCTCCGCGGCCTCACCCATCTCGACCTGGAGTGGAGCCCGGCCCGATGAAGGTCACCGTGGACGACGACCGCTGCCGCGGGCACGGGGTGTGCTGCACGCTCTGCCCGGAGGTGTTCGACCTCGGCGACGACGGCTATGCCGTGGTGGACGTGCCCGAGGTCCCCGCGGAGCACGAGGACGCGGTGCGCTCGGCCGCCGCCCTGTGCCCCGAGCACGCCATCACCGTGAGCTGACGGCAGGGACCGGCGTGCCGGACGAACCCGTCATCACGACGGCCGCCTCCCGGTCGTCCAGTACCGCTCCAGGACCGGCTGCAACGCGCGGGTGACCAGCTCGATCCGCGGGCCGGTGATGCCGCGGTGGAACGCCCAGTACGGGGTGCCGTCCGGGCGCCGGCCGACGGCCTCGGGCGCGTAGCCGTGCCGGGCCAGTTCGGCGGAGTCGGCGGTCACGTCGTCGGACCAGTAGCCGAGGTGGTGGACGCCGGAGCCCGCGGCCGGCTGCCACAGGGAGCCCGGGATGCTCCGGACGAGTTCCAGCCGGGGCAGGGACATCGAGTACGTCGACCGCAGCTCGAGGACCGTGTCCCCGCCGGGCAGGCTCACCCTGACCGGCGCGCCGAGTTCGTCGCACCACTGGTGGCCGAAGAGCGCCGACAGCTCGGCCGCGGCAGCCGCGATGTCGTCGACGACGAGGCCGACATGGAACTGATCGGTCGCCTTCATCCGTACGCACGCTCCCTCGGGGTGACCGGTCCAGAACTCTCGTCCCATGCCATGGTAATTGCGTTCTCTTTCGCGAGAACGTTATTCTGACAGTCGCCGGAAGGAGACACAATGCCGTGGGACTTCGAGACCGAGCCGGACTACCAGGCCCAGCTGGACTGGGCGGACCAGTTCGTGCGGGAGGAGGTCGAACCCCTCGATCTGCTCTGGGACGGCCTGCAGTTCACCCCGCCCGACGCCAATCTCCGCCGGGTCCTCGACCCCCTCAAGAAGGAGGTCCGCGCGCACGGACTGTGGGCGACCCATCTCGGCCCCGAGCTGGGCGGTGCGGGCCACGGCCAGGTCAGGCTCTGTCTGCTCAACGAGATCCTGGGCCGCTCCTCCTGGGCCCCGGTCGTCTTCGGCTGCCAGGCCCCGGACACGGGCAACGCGGAGATCCTCGCCCACTACGGCACCGAGGCGCAGCAGGAGCGTTATCTGCGGCCGCTGCTCGACGGCGAGATCTTCTCCTGCTACTCGATGACGGAGCCCCAGGCCGGCGCCGATCCCAAGGAGTTCACCACGCGGGCGGTGCGGGACGGTGACGAATGGGTCGTGAACGGCTGGAAGTACTTCTCGTCCAACGCCAGGACGGCCGCCTTCTTCATCGTGATGGCCGTGACGGACCCGGACGGGGACCCGTACAAGAGCATGTCGATGTTCCTGATCCCGGCTCAGACGCCCGGCATCGTCATCGAGCGGAACGTGGCGCTGGCCGGTGAGCCCGAAGAACGGGGTTCTCACGCGCTGGTGCACTACGAGGACGTACGGGTGCCGACGGACGCGCTGCTCGGCGGCGAGGGGCAGGCGTTCGTGATCGCGCAGACCCGGCTCGGCGGCGGGCGGATCCATCACGCGATGCGCACGATCGGGCTCGCGGGCAAGGCGTTCGACATGATGTGCGAGCGCGCGCTGAGCCGGCACACCCAGGGCACGGTCCTCGCGGACAAACAGTTCGTGCAGGGGCACATAGCCGACTCGTGGGCGCAGCTGCAGCAGTTCAGGCTGACGGTGCTGCATACCGCCTGGAAGATCGACAAGTACAACGACCACCGCAAGGTCCGCAAGGACATCGCCATGGTCAAGGTGCTGCTGCCGGGCGTGCTGCACGACATCGCACACCGCGCGATCCAGGTGCACGGCGCACTCGGGGTGAGCGGTGACATGCCGCTGTTCCGGATGCTGCTGGGCGCGAGTGTGCTGGGCATCGCGGACGGCCCGACCGAGGTCCACAAGGTGACGGTCGCCCGGCAGGTGCTGCGGGACCACCGGGCGAGCGACGACCTCTGGCCGAGCGGCTATCTGCCCAGGCGGCTGGCCGCGGCCCGCGGCAAGTACGCGGAGTTCCTGGAGCCCGGGGCGGAGGCCCGATGATCGACGTCGAGCGGCTGGCGGGCTGGCTGGACGCGTCCGGTCTGCCCGGCAAGGGCGAGCCGGTGGAGCACCGGTATGTCTCGGGCGGGGCGCAGAACGAGATATACGAGATCCGGCGCGGCGAACTGCACTGTGCCCTGCGGATCCCGCCGCCCACCGCGCCGGCCGCCCGTGACGAGGGCATCCGGCGCGAGTGGCGGATCACCGAGGCGCTGAACGGCACGGACGTCCCGCACACCGAGGCGATCGCGGTCTGCACGGACGCCGCCGTCCTGGGCCGCACCTTCTATCTGATGGAGTTCGTCGACGGCTGGTCCCCGATGAGCGCCCGCACCTGGCCGGCCCCCTTCGACGCCGACCTCACCGCGCGAGCCGGGCTGGCGTACCAGCTCGCCGAGGGGGCGGCTCTGCTGAGCCGCGTGGACTGGCGGGAGAAGGGGCTGCACGACCTCGGCCGCCCCGACGGCTTCCACGAACGCCAGGTCGACCGCTGGACCCGCTACCTGGAGCGCGTCAAGGGCCGCGAGCTGCCCGGTTTCGACGCCGCGTCGGCCTGGCTGCGCGCCCACAGACCCCTCGACCACGTCCCGGGCCTGATGCACGGCGACTACCAGTTCGCCAACGTGATGTACCGCCATGGTGCCCCGGCCCGGCTCGCCGCCGTCCTCGACTGGGAGATGGGCACCGTCGGCGACCCCAAGCTCGACCTGGCTTGGATGCTGCGCGGCTGGCCCGAGGACACCGATGCCCCCGAGGCGGCGACCGCGTCCTACGTCGACCTGTCCGGCATGCCGTCGCGCGAGCAGCTGATCCAGCACTACGCGGACGTCTCCGGCCGTCAGGTCGACGACATGGACTACTACGACGTCCTCGCCCAGTGGAAGCTGGCCATCGTGCTGGAACAGGGCTTCCAACGGGCCGGTGACAACGAGAGGTTGCAGGCGTTCGGGCCGATGGTGCTGGAGCTGATGAAGTCCGCGGCCGACCTGGCGGAGACGACGGCGTACGGACGCTGAGCCGCGCGGGCGCCTCGGCCGTCGTGTGAACCGTGCGCGGAGGCCTCGGCCGTCGCGTGGCCGGCGGCCCTCGCGCAGTCCCGCTCACAGCCCCAGCGACTTCGCGATGATCACCTTCATGACCTCGCTGGTGCCGGCGTAGATCCGGGTGATCCGGGCGTCCGCGTACAGCCGGGCGATCGGATACTCCGTCATATAGCCGTAGCCACCGAACAGTTGAAGGCACCGGTCGACGGCTCGGGCCTGCATCTCGGTGCAGAAGAGCTTCACCTTGGCCGCGTCCGCGCCGGACAGTTCCCCGTCCACCAGGTCGAGGACGGCGCGGTCCAGCATGGCCTGTGCGGCCTCGATCTCGGCGGCCACGGCGGCGAGTTCGAACTTGGTGTTCTGGAAGGACGCCACCGCCCTGCCGAAGACCTCGCGTTCCTTGACGTACTCGATGGTCGTCTCCAGCGCGGCCCGCGCCTGCGCGACCGAGCCGACGGCGACCGTCATCCGCTCCTGCGGCAGGTTGTGGCCCAGATAGCCGAAGGCGGCCCCCTCCTCCCCCAGCCGGTTGGCCACCGGGACCCGTACGTCGGTGAAGGCCAGCTCGACGGTGTCCTGGACCTTGATGCCCATCTTGTCGAGGACCCGCCCCCGCGTGAATCCGGGCATGCCGTCCTCCACCACCAGCAGCGTCAGGCCGGCGCGCCGGTCGGCGGGGTCGTCCGCCGTGCGGGCGACCACGATCACCAGGTCGGCGAGCAGCCCGCCGGTGATGAAGGTCTTGGCGCCGTTGAGGACATAGGTGTCGCCGTCGCGTACGGCCGTGGTGCGGATGCCGGCCAGGTCGGAACCGGTGCCGGGCTCGGTCATGGCGACGGCGGTCAGCAGCCGGCCGGCGGCCAGGCCGGGGAACCAGCGGCGCCGCTGTTCCGTGTCGGCGTAGGCGAGGAAGTACGGCAGGATGACGTCGAGTTGGGTGCGTACGGTGCCCAGGGTGACCAGGGCCCGGGACGTCTCTTCCTGGAGGACGACGTTGTAGCGGTAATCGGCGAGGCCCGAGCCGCCGTACTCCTCCGGGACGGCCATGCCCAGCACGCCCAGCGAGCCGAGCTGTTCGAAGATCTCGCGGGGCAGGCGGCCGGCCCGCTCCCAGGAGGCGTAGACCGGGACCACCTCCTTGGCCACGAACTCCCTGACGAGGGCGCGGAAGTCCTCGTGGTCGGCGGTGAAGATCTCTCGGCGCACCGAAACCCCCTGGTCAGAAGCTGAGTTCGACAAGCGTGGCGTCGGCCCTGCCGCCGCCCTCGCACATGGTCCGCAGCCCGATGGCGCCGCCGGGCGGGTTGAACAGGGCGGGCCCGGTCATGTGCCGGCCCTCGGTTCCGTCTCCGGGAGGCCGAGTTCCGCGAGGAGCTGACCCGTGTGCTCGCCCAGGGCGGGGACGGCGCCCATCGGGGGGTCGTAGCCGGCGATGACCGGGGGCGGCAGCAGCGCCGGTACGGGTCCGGCGGGGGTGTCGATGTGGCGCCAGCGGTCGCGGGCCGCGAGGTGGGGGTGGTGGAGGACGTCGTCGGGGGTGTTGTAGCGGGAGTTGCCGATGCCGGATTCGTCGGCGCGCCGCTGGACGTACGCCAGGTCGTGCCGGGCGCACCAGGCGCCGATCTCGGTGTCGAGGAGGTCGCGGTGGTGGACGCGGCCGGGGTTGGTCCTGAGGCGGTCGTCGGCCGCCAGGTCCGGGCGTTCGAGCAACTCCCGTGCCAGGCGCTGCCATTCGCGGTCGTTGGTGGTGCCGAGGACGACCGTGTGTCCGTCGGCGGTGCGGTAGGCGCCGTACGGGGCGACCGCGGGCGAGCTCATGCCGAGCGGCTGCTGCCAGCCGCCCGCGTGCCGGGTGTGGGTGAGCGGGTACCCCATCAGCTCGGTCATGGTGTCGAACATGCTCACCGCGACGGCACCGCCCCGCTCGCCCCGGCGCTCACCGGCGTACAGCAGCGCCACGACCGACAGTGCCGTGTACAGGCCGGTGCTCGCGTCCGCGATGGGCGGGCCCGGTTTGGCCGGGGCGCCGGGGTGGCCGGTGATCGCGCAGACCCCGGACTCGGCCTGGACGAGAAGGTCGTAGGCGCGTTTGTGGGACAGCGGGCCGCCGGGCCCGTAGCCGTCGATCTCCGCCGCGATCAGGCCGGGGTGCCGGGTCGCCAGGTCGTCGGGGGCGAGACCGAGCTTGGCCGTGGTGCCCGGCGCGAGGTTGGAGACCAGCACGTCGGCGCGGTCGAGCAGGCGGTGCAGAACCGCCATCCCGGCCTCGGACTTGAGGTCGAGGGCGACGGACTGCTTGCCCCGGTTGGCCCAGACGAAGTGCGCCGCGAGGCCGCCGACCACGTCGTCGATGTGGCGGGCCGAGTCGCCGCCCTCCGGGTTCTCCACCTTGATCACCCGGGCGCCGAGGTCGCTGAGAACGCGGGTGCACAGGGGTGCGGAGACGGCCTGTTCCAGGGCCACCACCGTCACTCCGGACAGGGGTCCGGGAGCCGTCGGATCACCGGCGGATGCCATCAGATCACCAGGCCGCCGTCGACCGGCAGGACCTGGCCGGTGACGAAGGAGGCGGCGTCCGAGGCGAGGAAGACGAAGGCACCGGCGACCTCCTCGGGTTCGGCCCAGCGGCCGAGCGGGATACGGGCGAGCATGGCGGCGGCGAACTTCTCGTCGGTGCGGATGATCTCCGTCATAGGCGTGGCGGCCAGCGGGGCCAGGGCGTTGACCTTGATCTGTTTCCTGGCCAGCTCCCGGGCGAGCGACTTGGTCATGCCGATGACCGCGGCCTTGGCGGCCGAGTAGTTGACCTGGCCGAGGGTGCCGGTCAGGCCCGCCGAGGAGGTGACGTTGACGATGCGTCCGGTGCCGTCGGTGGGCAGGAACGGGAGGGCGGCCTGGGAGCAGGTGAAGGTGCCCAGGACATGGATGTCGAGCAGCCGGCGGAAGGTGGCCTCGTCGAGGTCGGCGAACATGGCCGGCGCGGTGACGCCGGCGTTGTTGACGAGGATGTGCAGGGTGCCTTCGGCGAGGGCGGCGGCCCGGGCGACGGCGGCGTCGGCGGCGGCCCGGTCGCGTACGTCGAGGGGCGCGCTGTCGGCCGTACCGCCCGCCGCCGTGATCTTCCCGGCGACGGACGCGGCGGCGGCCGGGTCGACGTCGGTGACGAGAACGGCGGCGCCGGCCCGGGCGAGCGCGTGGGCGACGGCGGCGCCGATGCCGCCCGCGGCGCCGGTGACCAGCGCCGCGCGTCCCGTCAGGTCGAACAGCCCGTTGTCGTGGGCCACTAGCTGCTCGCCGCCGCTACGGCCGCGCGGGCCCGGGCGCGGAAGGCCTCCAGTTTGTCGACCGGCTCCTTGAGCTGGCGGCTACGGGCCCGGATGCTGACGTCGTGCCCCTCGGCGGCCTTGCGCAGGGCGCCGACCGTGGCCTTCTCGCGCGGGATGTGTGTGAAGGGGTCGAAGGAGTACCAGCGCATCGCGTTCTCGTGGGTGATCTTCACGGTGTCGGCGTCCGGGACGTCGAACTCGGTGAGGACGCCGTGCAGTTGCTCGGGGGCGTCGGGCCACAGGGAGTCGCTGTGCGGGTAGTCGCCCTCCCAGCAGATGTTGTCGATGCCGATCTCGTGCCGCAGCTTCACGCCGAGCCGGTCGGTGATGAAGCAGGTCAGGAAGTGCTCGCGGAAGACCTCGGAGGGCAGCTTGCCGCCGAAGTCCTGGAGGGTCCAGGCGGCGTGCATCTCGAAGGTGCGGTCGACGCGCTCCAGGAAGTAGGGGATCCAGCCGGTGCCGCCCTCGGACAGGGCGATCCTGAGGTCGGGGAAGTCCTTGAGGGTGCGCGACCACAGCAGGTCGGCGGCGGCCTGGACGAGGTTGATCGGCTGGAGGGTGATCATCACGTCCGGCGGTGAGTCGACGGCCGGGATGGCGAGGCGGCCGGAGGAGCCGATGTGCACCGACAGCACCGTGCCGGTGTCGCAGGCGGCCTGCCACACCGGGTTCCAGTAGGGGGCGTGGAAGCTCGGGTAGCCGAGCGCGGCGGGGTTCTCCGGGAAGGTCATCGAGTGGCAGCCCTTGGCGGCGACCCGGCGCAGCTCGCCCGCGCACAGTTCGGCGTCCCAGATGGCGGGCAGGGCCATCGGGATGAAGCGCCCCGGGTAGGAGCCGCACCACTCGTCGATGTGCCAGTCATTGTACGCCCGTACCAGCGCGAGGGAGAAGTCGGAGTCCTCGGTGGCGAACATGCGGGCCGAGAAGCCGGGGAAGGACGGGAAGTTCATCTGGGCCAGCACGCCGCCTGCGTTCATGTCCTTGACGCGTTCGTGGACGTCGTAGCAGCCGGGCCGGATCTCGTCCATGCCCTGCGGGTCGAGGCCGTACTCCTCCTTGGGGCGTCCCGCGACCGCGTTGAGAGCGGCGTTGCCGACCGTGTTGTCCCGGAACTGCCAGACGTCGCTGCCGTCCTCGCGGTGGACGAGCTTGGGCGCGTCGTCCAGATACCGCTTCGGCAGGTGGTTGACGAAGATGTCCGGCGGCTCGATGACGTGGTCGTCGACGCTGATGAGAATCAGGTCGTCCTTGTTCATGCGAGGTCCCTTTCGCAGGTGGGCGGTTCAGTCCGAGGCGGGGAGGGGTCTGGCGGCCTTGAGGGTCATGGGGACGCCGTCGCAGGCGAGTTCGCCGGTGCCGGGGTGGGTGCAGAGCAGTTCGAGGGTGTCGTCGGCGTCGGCGTAGCGCTTGCCGAGGAGGGTGACCGGGTCACCGCCCGTGGCGGGCGGGGGCGGTGCGGTGGCGGCGGCGACCATGGGGGCGCCGCCGCAGGTAAGGGCCGGCTGCCGGTCGGCCCGGGCGCGGACCACGACGACCCGGGTGGTGCACACCGTGCTGGCGAGCTGGTCACCGGGGCGCGGCGTCGGAGCTGGTGAGGTCATGGCTGGGGTCCTTTCCGGCCAGGGGTCCGGGGGTTGTCCCCCGGGAAGGCACCGCACACAGGCGGTCGGCGAGCACGGCGAGGTCGTAGGACTGGCGGGCCATCCAGAACCGCAGGAAGCCGGTGAGCGAGTACCGCAGGAACAGCGCCGCGCCGACGACCGTCGCCGCGATGCCGCCGAGGCCGAGGGCGAGGGCGTCGTTCTGGTCGAGTTGGTTCTGGGTGTTGTGCGAGACGAAGTACGCCGACACCGCGAGGAGCAGGCCGACGGTCATGAGAGCGACGCCGAGGCGCAGCCACAGGCCCGCGCGGGCGGCGGCCGGGTCGGGGATCCTGAGGTCGGTCAGTTCGCGGACGAACCGGTCCGCGCGGGCGGCCGGCTGCGGCTCGGTGGATGTCATGCGGAACTCCCCAGGTAGAGGGCGGACAGTTCGTCGCGCAGCCCGCCGTCGGGGCGGCCCTGGCGTTCGATGCGGCCGCGCACGAGGACGGCGGCATGGTCGGCGATGCCGAGGACGGCGGCCGCGAACTGCTCGACGACCAGGACCGCGACGCCCTGCCGGGCGATCTCGGCGACCTGTTCGTAGAGCCGGGAGACGACCAACGGGGCGAGTCCCATGGAGAGTTCGTCGAGGAGCAGTACGGCCGGGTCGGTGGCCAGCCCTCGGGCGAGGGCGAGCATCTGCTGCTCGCCGCCGGAGAGTGTGCCCGCCGTCTGGCCCGCGCGGTTTCCCAGGACCGGGAAGCGGGCGTAGGCGATCTCCTGGATCTCCTCGCGGGTGCGGCCGGTGAAGGTCATCATCAGCAGGTTGTCGCGGACGGAGAGGCTGGGGAAGACTCCGCGTCCCTCGGGGATGAGGCAGACCCCGGCCCGGGCGAGGTCGCGGGGGTCGGCGCCGGTCATGTCCCGTCCGCCGAACAGGAGTTGGCCGGACCGTGGCGGACGGAGTCCGGCGGCGACGTGCAAGGTGGTCGTCTTTCCCGCCCCGTTGGGTCCGAGCAGCGCGACGACCTGTCCGGCGCCGACGGCCAGGTCGACGCCGTGCAGGACGGTGATGCCCTCGTGGGCGGCGCGTACGGCGCGCAGTGCGAGCAGAGCGTTCACACGTCCCCCAGGTAGGCCGCGAGCACCGTCTCGTCGTGCCGGATCACCTCGGGCGGTCCTACGGCGATGACCTTGCCGAGGTCGAGGACGTACACCTCGTCGCACACGCCCATGACCAGGCCCATGTCGTGCTCGACCAGGACGACCGCGGTGCCGTCGGCGGCGAGCGAGCGCAGCAGCGCGGCGAACCGTTCGGTCTCCTCGCCGTCCTGCCCGGCGGCGGGCTCGTCGAGGAGCAGGAGTGCGGGGCGTACGGCCAGGGCGCGGCCGACCTCGACCAGGCGGGCGACGCCGGTGGGGAGGTGGTCGGCGCAGGTGTCGGCCACGCCGGTCAGGCCGAGCCGGTCGAGGAGGTCCTCGGTCAGCCGTGCGGCCCGCCGGCGCTCGGGGCCGAGTTCGGCGGCGACGAGGAGGTTGTCACGGACGCTCAACCGGCCGAAGAGTTCCAGGCGTTGGAAGGTCCGGGCCAGTCCGTGCCGGCAGCGGCGGGCGGGGCCGAGGCGGGTGACGTCCCGGCCGCCGAGGGCGACCCTGCCCGCCGAGGGCCGACGCAGTCCGGACACCACGTCGAACAGGGTGCTCTTCCCGGCCCCGTTGGGCCCGATGAGGCCGGTGATCCGGCCCCGGTCGGCGCTCATGCCGACCCCGTCCAGGGCACGGTTGCCGCCGAAGGAGACGGTGACGCCGCTAACGTCCAGCAGTGGCACGGGCCAGCACCTCCCCGTCCTGGGGCCGCCAGGGCCGTCGTACGCCCCACCACTCGACCGGCACGTCCGGCACGGTGTCCGGAGCCGCGCGCGCGGCGGCCCAACCGCGCAGGGCGAGCGCCACCACCAGGGAACCGGTCAGGAACGTCCAGTCGCCGATCGCGTGGGTCAGCCGCAGCACCCAACCCAGGGCCAGGGCGCCCAGCAGGAGGGGCAGGGCGACCGGGTCCCGGCCGAGCGGCTCCCAGGTGCGCCGGAGACGGGCGACGAGTCCCTCGGGGCTGTGGCCGAGCCCCATGCCCGCGAGGGCGGGCAGCAGCGCGACGATGTTCTGGGTCCAGGAGGCCACGCCGATCAGCATGTTCGGCCCGATGTAGGCGGTGCCGGCGAACAGGCCGTTACCGACCGCGCCAAGGCCGCCGATGACGGCGACGAGGAAGATCGGCAGCCCGGCGACGAGGTTGAACTGCTCGGCGGTGACGGCCCGTTGCTGCATGCCGTAGAGGGCGCCGCCGAGGCCCGCGATACCAGCCGAAAACGCGAACACCGCCACCTTGGTCACCAGCAGGTTGCCGCCGAGCGTCGCGTACGCGGCCTCGCTGTCCCGCAGCGCGATCAGACGCCGGCCGAAACCGCTGCGGCGCAGCCGGGCGACGGCGAGCGAGGCGAGGCCCAGGCAGACCGCGGCGAGGACGGTCAGGTCGGCGGCGGAGTCCAGGTGCAGGCCGAACAGGTCGGGCCCGCTCATGTCGACCGAGCCCTGGTCGAACAGGGAGATGCGCGCCCCGAACAGGTGGAAGGAGGGCAGGGTGAAGATCCAGCGGTCCAGGACCACCGTGACCGCCGCCGTCCCGAGGGCCAGATACACGCCGGAGAAGCGCAGCGCGGGTACGGCGATCAGTGCCCCGACCGCCCCGGACACGGCGATCGCGGCGGCCAGCGCCCACCACTGCCCGTGGGCGCCGAGGTGTCCCCACACGACGGCGCCGATTCCGGCCAGGCTCAGCTGGCACAGGGAGATCTGGCCGGCGTACCCGGCGAGCGGGACGTACGACAGGGCGACGATGCCGAGGGAGAAGACCGGCCCGTAGGTGACGAGGTCGGCCTCGTCCAGGACCGTGGCCAGGACCACCCCGAACGCGACGGTCGAGGCGGCGAAGACGGCCGTGCCGCGCGGGCCGGGCGCCGGGACCTGGACCAGGCGCCGGTCGCGGTGGCGCGGGCGCGGGTGGCGGAAGAGGAGCAGGGCGAGGAAGAGCAGCAGGGCGGGGGCGGCCAGGCGCAGTCCGGGCAGGTACGGGTTCTGGGGGAGGTAGCCGGTGAGGTAGCTCTCCAGGCAGCCGACGACGACGGCGCCGGCGAAGGTGAGGGGCAGGCTGCGCAGTCTGCCGAAGACGGCTGCGGTGTAGGCGCTGACGATCAGCAGGGAGAGCTGGGAGGCGTCCAGGGCGACGGTCGGGGCGATGAGGATGCCGCCGATCGCGGCGAGCTGGGTGCCGAGGATCCAGGCGACCCGGCCGGCGCGGACCGGGTCGGCGCCGGTGAGCCGGACCAGGGCGCGGTCGTCGACGGTGGCGCGCATCTCGGCACCGGTGCGGGTGCGGGTGAGCAGGAACCACAGCCCGCCGGCGACCGCCACCGCGACGGTCATGGTGATGGCCTGGTGCCAGGTGACGGTGGCCGGGCCGAGGTGGAAGGGCCGCCTGTCGGCGAAGAACACCGACAGGGGGCGGGGCACGTTGGGGTCCCAGATCCAGCGGGCGGCGGCGATGGCACCGCTGAGCAGCGCCACCGTCATCACCAGGCGTTCGGCCTCGCCGAGCCGTTGCACGGGCCGCATCAGGACCCGTTCGACGGCGAGGCCGAACGCGGGGGCGAGCACCAGCAGGACCACGGCCAGGGCGACCGGGACCGGCCAGCCCCAGCCGACGGTGAACTGCCAGTAGCAGAACGCCGCCAGCATGCCCGCCGCCCCGTGCGCGAAGTTGAACACGCCGGTGGTGACGTAGGTGAGGACCAGGCCGCTGCCGATCACCGCGTAGACGGCGGCGGTGCTCAGGCCGACGATCCCGAAGGTCAGGAACTGCTCCATCTACTTCACATCGCTCATGCTCTTGCCGACGTCGGCAAGGGTGAGGGGCTTGCCGTAGTCGCCCTTGTACTTGTAGGCGGGCGCGTTGCAGCGGTAGGCGCCGTCGTCAGGCTCGAAGTCGGCCGGCTGCCAGCCCTTGGAGGTGGCCTTCTCGATGTTGAAGCAGGTCAGCGGGGCGTCCTTCTTCGACAGGTCGACCGGGGCGAGCAGTCCGCCGCCCGTCCAGGAGGTCTCCTTGACGGCGGCCTGGTAGACGCAGGTACGGGTGAGGGCGTCACCGCAGGAGGAGGCGGCCTTCGCGAACAGCAGCCAGGCGGCGAACCCGCGTACGCCGGGCAGGGTGATCTGTGCCTTCGGGGCGTACTTCTTGAACAGACCGACCAGTTGACCGGTAGCGGGGTTGTCGGCCGCTTTCTCCAGTGGGTGGACGCCGCTGAGATCGGCGAAGTTGTTCTGCTGGTCGAGGGAGGTGCCGGCCAGTTGCAGGAACGCCTGGCCGTAGGCGTTGTTGTTGGCGTCGATCCAGTCGAGCTTGTAGTCCATGCCGGTCAGGATCTGTTCCAGCTTGGCCAGGCTCGCGAAGTCCCCGTTGAAGACGAGACCCTTGACGCCCTTGCTCTTGATGGACTGGGCGTAGGGGGTCCAGTCCGAGACACCGGCGGCCGGGTACAGATCCTGGTACACGATCTTCGCGCCGGCGGCCAGGAGCATCTCCTTGGACTCGGCGTTGATGACCTTGGTCACCGGGGCGTCACCGCCGATGGTGCCGACGGCGGTCGCCGACTTCGGATAGGCCTGCTTCAGCAGCCAGTCGTAGTAGCCGGTGTAGCGGCCGTAGGACGCCCCGCCGGTCTCGTTCAGCTGGAGGTCGGAGCCGAGGTTCTGGACCTGGCTGACCTGGGCCGGGAAGTCGGGCAGCAGGCACTTCAGCCGGTCCTGCACGCCGAGGGCGTCCAGCGCCGCGCCGCCGCCGACGAGCGCGAAGTCGTCCTTGCAGGCCTCCAGCATCCGCTGGCGGACCTCCATCAGCCTGGAGTCGCGGGTGGTGGCGACCACCTTGCGGCCGTCGATGCCGCCGGCCGAGTTGCACCAGGAGGTGAACACCTTGGCGGTGTCGACGAATTCGGAGTTCTTGGTGAAGCCGACGTCGGAGAAGACGCCCACGTCGATGGTGTCGGCGGTGACACCCTGGGCGGGCGCGCTCTTCGCGTCGCCCGGTCCGCAGACGTCCTTCAGGTCTCCGAAGTCGCCGCTCGCGGCCTGCTGGGCGGCCTTGGTGGGGGTCGCGTCGCCGTCGCCGGCCGTACCGGCGCTGTCGTGACCGCCGCAGCCGGCGACGGCGAGCAGCGCGGCCGCCGCCAGGGCGGCGGGGATTGCCTGGACTCTCACGGGGTTCCTCCTCGGTGGTGTTCCCCGGACTGCCGTGTGCCGTCGGTCAGCCGGCCGGCACGGCGAAGGTCTTGAGTTCGAGGAACTCCTCAAGGCCCGCGACGCCCATCTCCCGGCCGATCCCGGACTGCTTGAACCCGCCGAACGGGGCGTCGGCGGCGAAGTAGTTGCCGCCGTTGATGCTGAAGGTGCCGCTGCGGATCCGCCGGGCGACCGCGGTCGCCCGCTCGTCGTCGGCGCCGATCACCGCGCCGGACAGGCCGTACACCGAGTCGTTGGCGATCCGGACGGCGTGGTCCTCGTCGTCGTAGGCGATGACGGCGAGCACCGGTCCGAAGACCTCCTCCTGGGCGATCTCGGCGGCCGGGTCGACGCCGGCGAGCAGGGTGGGCTCGTAGAAGAAGCCCTCCCGTTCGGCGGGCCGGCCGCCGGTCACCAGGCGGGCCCCGGCGGCGACGGCCCGCTCGACCATGCCGTGCACCTTGGCCCGCTGTTTCTCGCTGATCAGGGGGCCCATATGGGTCTTGGGGTCGGCCGGGTCGCCGTACCTGACCTTGCCGAGCACGGCGGCGACCAGGTCCACCAGCTCGTCGTGCTTCTCGCGCGGAACCAGCAGGCGTGAGGTGAGCGCGCAGCCCTGGCCGGAGTGCGAGCAGATGGTGAAGGCGGCGAACGTCGCGGCGGCGGCGAGGTCGGCGTCGTCGAGCACGATCAGCGCGGACTTGCCGCCGAGTTCCAGGAACACCCGCTTCAGGGTGACGGAGGCGGCGGCCATGATCGCCCTCCCGACCGGGGTCGACCCGGTGAAGGTGATCATGTCGATGCCGGGGTGGGTGGTGAGCAGCTGGCCGGTCTCGGGGCCGGACGAGGTCAGGACGTTGACGACGCCCGCGGGGATGCCGGTCTCCTCGGCGATGATCCGGCCGAGCGCGAGGGTCGTCCACGGGGTGTCCGGTGCGCCCTTGAGGACGACCGTGCAGCCGGCGGCGAGCGCGGGGGCGAGTTTGGCGAGGGCCAGCTGATTGGGGAAGTTGTACGGCAGGATGGCCGCGACGACTCCGGCGGCCTCCTTCTCGATCCAGCGGCGGTGGTGCCGTCCCCGGCTCTCCAGGACGGGCAGCTCCTCGCGGAACGGGTAGCGTTCGAGCAGGTCGGCGTAGTACTTGACCATCTCGATCGGCTCGTCGAGCTGGGGCCCGTGGGTGAGCGAGCGGGGTGCGCCCACCTCGGCGATGGTCAGGTCCCGCAGTTCCTCGCGGTGCGCGTGCAGGGCGTCGTACAGCCGGCGCAGACAGCGCAGCCGCAGGTCGCGGTCGCGCATCCAGTCGGTGGTGTCGAACGCCCGGCGGGCGGCCGCCACAGCCGCCTCGACATGCTCGGCCGCCGCGTCGGAGGCCGTCCCCAGCACCTTCCCGGTGGACGGATCGACGGTCTCGAAACTCCGCCCCGCCTGCACGAGACGCCCGTCGATCAACAGCCGGCCCTCATGGAAAAGACTCACGGCTCCCCATCTCTTCTGGGTGTCACAGGTCCCGCCTGCCATGGCCCTGCCTGCGGTGGAAAGTAGCTTCTCGGTAGAGGAGAAGCAACCATCCGCACAAGAGAATTGGGCATCCACAAGGCAGCGGAGGGAATCATGCCCGGTCAGCGCGGGGGACGGATTCCGCCTGCCGGGGCTGGGGCTTCGGCAAGCCCCGGGCATGACAGTTGACGCCACCACAGGCCGGGTGAAAATCTGGGACTCGAAATAGAGAATCACATTCTCACTACTGTTCAGGGAGCTCGCATGCCGCCTCGCCTGCCTCCGCTGCCCGACGACCAGTGGGACGACCGGACCCGCGAGGTGCTCGCCGCGCTCCTTCCCCGGCGCATGCGCAACGCCGCGGCGGCCGGCAACGCCATGTCCACGCTCGTCCGGCACCCCGACCTGACCGCGGCCTTCCTCCCCTACAGCACCTACCTCCTGGTCGGCTCGACGCTGCCGGACCGCCTGCGCGAGCTGGTCACCCTGCGGATCGCCAGGCGCCGCGACTGCGCCTACGAGTGGACCCACCACTTCCACGCGGCCCAGCAGTGCGGTCTGACCGAGAGCGAGATCGAGGCCGCCGGCCAGGGCAAGGCGGCGGACCCGCTGGAGAGCGCGGTGCTCAGCGCCGTCGACGAACTCGACGAGCACTCCGACGTCACGGACGGCACCTGGGCCGCGCTCGCGGCGCACCTGGACGAACACCAGCTGATGGACCTGGTGTTCACCGTGGGGACGTACGCCCTCATGGCGATGGCCTTCAACACCTTCGGCATCCGGCCCGAACACGACGCGCGTGAGCGTGCGGAAAGGAGGCGGGCCCGTGACCGCTGACGACGCCACCGCCGACCTCATGGAGATCCAGCAGCTGCTCGCCCGGTACGCCGTGACCATCACCCGCGGCGACATCGACGGGCTGCTCGCGGTCTTCACCCCCGACGGCAGCTACAGCGCCTTCGGCGACACCTATCCCCTCGCCGACTTCCCGGCACTGGTCGCGGCGGCCCCCAAGGGGCTGTTCCTCACCGGTACGCCCCTCGTCGACCTGTCCGGCGACACGGCGACCGGCACCCAGCCGCTGTGCTTCGTCGACCACGCCACGCACGAGCTGCGCATCGGCTACTACGACGACACGTACACCCGCACTCCCGGGGGCTGGCGGCTGCGCACCCGGGCCATGACCTTCATCCGGCGCAGCGGCGCCCACGACTCGGGACGCCCGCACGCGTTCGAACGCCCGGCCGTATGAACGCCCACGACTTCACCGGCCCCACCACCACGGCGGAGTTCCGCACCGCCCTGCGGAGCTGGCTGGACGAGCACGACCTCGCCCCCGGCCCCGACGGCTCCTTCGACGCCCAGGTCGCCCAACTGGCGCGGGTGCGCCGGGCCCTGTTCGACGCGGGCTGGATGCGGTACGGCTGGCCGGCGGAGGTGGGCGGCCTCGGCGGGCCCGCGGTCCTGCGGGCGGTGCTCGGCGAGGAGGTCGCCACCCGGGGCCTGGCCGAGCCCGGTATCTGGTCGATGGTCGAGGTCCTCACCCCGACCCTGGTCGCCTACGCCCGTCCCGAACTGGCCGCCGCCATGGTCCCGTTGCTGCTGAGCGGCCGGGAGCAGTGGTGCCAGGGCTTCTCCGAGCCGGGCTCGGGCAGCGATCTGGCCTCCCTGACCACGAAGGCGGTGCGGCGGGACGACGGCGGGTGGGTGGTCAACGGGCAGAAGGTGTGGACGAGTCTCGCCCAGTACGCGGCCCGCTGTGTCCTGCTCACCCGTACCGCTCCCGGCCACGACGGCATCACCGCGTTCTTCGTCGACATGGACACCCCCGGCATCACCGTCCGGCCGCTGCGCACGATGCACGGCGTCGACGAGTTCGCCGAGGTCTTCCTCGACGACGTGGCCGTGCCCGCCGACCGCATGCTGGGCCGCCCCGGCGACGGCTGGCGGCTCGCGATGGACCTGCTCCCGCACGAGCGCTCCACCTGCTTCTGGCACCGCATTGCGCACCTCTACACCCGCCTGGACCGCCTGGTCGCCGAGACCGGCACCCCGGACGACGCGGCCCTCGGCGCCGCCTATCTCGCCCTGCACACCGCCCGCTGCCGCTCCCACGCGACCCAGCGACGGCTCGCGTGGGGCGCCTCGCTCGGCCCGGAGACCTCGGTCGACAAGGTGCTGCTGGCCTCCGCCGAACAACAACTCTTCGAGACGGTAAGGGACTTGCTCCCGGGCGTCCTGGAGCTGACCGAGACGCCCTGGCGGTCGGAGTACCTCTACGCGAAGGCGGCCACCCTCTACGGCGGCACCGCCGAGATCCAGCGCAACATCATCGCCCGCCGGCTGCTCGATCTGGGGAGGGAATGAGCATGGACCCCACCGAGCTGGAACTCCTCTCGAAGACGCTCCGCAGGACGATGACGGTCACCGCCCCGGGCCCGGCCCTGGACGCGGCACTGGCCGAGCTGGGCTGGCCCGAACTGCTGGCCGAGTTCCCGGCGGTGGCCGTCACGACGGTGTGCCGGCTGCTGGGCGAGACGGGCGCGCATGCCTCGGTGCTGACCGATGTGGTGGGCGCGGCGACCCTGCCGTACGCGGGTGGCCGGTGGGTGGTGTGGGAGTACGGCGGTTCGGGGACGGGTGCCGGACTGGACGAGGAGCTGCCCCTGCGGCCGGTGGCCACCGGTGGTCCCGTGCCCCTCGCCGCCGGCCGGCGGGCGGTCGGCTGGTGGCTGCTCGGCACCGGCCACGCCATGCTGGCGCTCGCCCGGGGGCATGCCCTGGACCGGGTCCAGTTCGGCCGGCCGCTGGCCGCCTTCCAGGCGGTACGGCACCGGCTCGCGGAGACCCTGGTGGCGCTGGGGGGCGCCGAGGCCGCCCTCACGGCGGCCGAGGACGATCTCGGCGCGCTGCTGGCGAAGGCTGCGGCCGGGCAGGCGGCGCTGACCGCGGCCCGGCACTGCCAGCAGGTGCTGGGCGGGATCGGGTTCACCGCCGAGCACCCGCTGCACCGGCACGTCCGCCGGGCCGTCGTCCTGGACGGACTGCTGGGCAGTGCGCGGGAGCTGACGCGCGAGGCCGGGGCGCTGGTGCGCACGCGGGGCACCGCGCCCCGGCTGGTTCAGCTGTGACTCACCAGGGCAGCGGGCCGTTGACGTCGAAGTAGCCGCCGGTCGGTCCGTCCGGGCCGACCTGCGCCATCCGGACGATGATCTCGGCGCCCTCCGCCACGGTCTGCGTGCCCGTGTTGCCGTTCAGGTCGGTCTTGGTGAAGCCGGGCTCGACGGAGTTGATCCGCATGGCCGGGAACGCCTTCGCGAACTGCACGGTGAGCATGTTCACGGCGGTCTTGGAGGTCGGGTAGGCGATGCCCGGGTAGAAGTGGGCGGGGTGGTCGGGGTCGGAGAGGGCCGTCAGCGAGGCCAGACCGCTGCTCACGTTGACCACGACCGGTGCCGCCGAGCGCCGCAGCAGCGGCAGGAAGGCGTGCAGGACGCGGACCACACCGAAGACGTTGGTCTCGAAGGTGTTCCGCATCTGGTCGGCGGTCACGGTCTCGGCGGTGGGCACGCTGTTGTCCGCGGTCCGGGTCTCGATCCCGGCGTTGTTGATCAGGACGTCGAGTCCGCCGTCGGCCTCGACCGTCTTGGCCGCGGCGTCGACGGAGGCGTCGTCGGTGACGTCGAGGAGGACGAACCGGGCGCCCAGTTCCTCGGCGGCCCGGCGTCCCCTCTCGGCGTCCCGGGCTCCGATGTACACGGTGTGACCTGCGGCGATGAGCTGGCGGGCGGTTTCGTGGCCGATGCCCTTGTTGGCTCCGGTGATCAGTGTTGTCGTCATGTGTCCAGCCTGCGCCCCGGCCGCCCGGTCAGCCAGCAGATCCTTCTTCCTGGGACTGCCGGTACCACCGACGCACCTCTCTGACCTGGGCTCACTGAGGCCGAAGCGGCTGTGACCTGCTAGGTCGGGTTGCAGAGGCGATCGGAGGCAGTCAGAGGAAATCACTCTGATTCGACCCCGGTTCGACCCGGGTCGCTCAGAGGCAGTCAGAGGCATCGGCCCCCCAAACTGCCCCCTGAGTGATCCGAGTTGACCGTTTCGGATCCAGCGCGGCGACTCTGGCAACCTGTCGTTCGTCTCCGGTCGAGCCGCGATGGGGACGCCTGCCTCCGCACGGTGCCAGAGCGCACGAAAGCCCCCAGGACGGCAATCCTGGAGGCTTCGCCGGCACCGATCGGAGGTCGGTTCCGGACGCCACCGCTGGTTTACGAGTTGGTGCACAGCTGAGGTCGGGATGTTGCCGGCCTGGCGGCTCGGCTGTTGGATGATCACCGCCGCAGATCCGCTCCGAGGACTGCTGCTTGCGGGCCTTCTCCCATTGACAATTCCCGTCTGCCTCACGACGCCATGCACGCTCCCCCACCGCCTCAAGGGCGTGGGAGGTGCCCCCACTCGCCGCACCGGGCGCAGACCCGAGTACGTCCAGTACGAGGGCCTACGCCCGGCCCGCCGAGAGCACGCACCTGACGCCGCGAGGCCGCCCTCCGGGCAACGACGGGAATGGTCAGACAGGCCCTAGTCCCGCTGGGCGGCGAACAGTTCCAGATGTGCGCAGGTGGGGCAACGATAGGCATCGATCTGCCAGTGCGGTCGGCCCATCCTCTTGGCACCGCCGAGCGGGCCTCGCTGCAGGGGGCCCGCGATCCACCGCGCGAACCCGCGAGCGCCTTGTCCGGAGTCCTCGACGAAGCCCGGCTCCAGCCCCACCGCACCGCATTGGGTGCACCGTATGTTGTTCACCGTGGGAGTGTAGTGAGCAGCTGGGGGCGTTGGTCATTGGGACCAGTTCCCGTCGCCCTCATCCCGTGTGACGCGCAACGAACGGGCCGTGGCCTTTCGTGCACGGCCCCGTAAGCCCTGGGGCCCTGACGGGTCGGACCGGTTCAGGTGCCGGGCCGCCCGGCGGACGTCCAGGCGGCGTATTCCTGGCGGACGTAACGGCGGCGGCCGAGGCCTGGCGTGACCGCGTCGGGCAGGTGCGGCCCGGCCACCAGGTCGGGCCGGCGCCGGTCGTGTGCCACGAGTTGTCCGGCGGTCTGTGCGGCGGCGCCGGCCGGGCCGGGGTCGGAGCTTTCCAGGGCCATACGGTCCATGAGGGCTGCCCGGCGCAGCAGCCAGGCGCGTTCGGCGACCGCGGCGTCGGCCGGCGGCCCGGCGACGGTCCTGGCCTGACGGCCGTCGCGCTCGGCCCCGAGGGCCAGCACCTGGTGCATTTCGCGGCGCAGGTCGGGCGCGTTCGCGTACGCCTCGTGCGGGGGCGGAGCGTCGATCCCCTCACCGGCGCCCGGGGTGACGCCCTCGTACGGTACGCCGGAGCGGACGCCATGGCGTGCGAGGCCGGTCATGCCGAACACCTCAGGCGGGCGCGGACCTCGCGGCCGCTGCGCGTCTGGTGGATCTCGGTCGACTCTGCGAGGCACTGCACGATGCCGGTGCCGCGTCCGTGCTCGTCGGGGGCGATGTCGGGGCGGGGGCGCTCCACGGCGGTGCCGGAGTCGCTGACCACGATGTGCAGGGTGCCGAGGTCGAGCACGAGCAGCAGGGTCATGCGCTCGCGGCCGTACCGGGCGGCGTTGGCCGCGAGTTCGTCGACGATGAGAACGGCGGAGTCCCGCTCGCTCTCGGGAACGCTCCAGGTCTCCAGCAGATCGGCCGCGAAGTGCCGAGCGGCGGGAACGTGCGCCTCCTGCGCGGGCAGGGTGAGCAGTGCCTCGCGGCGGCAGAGCGTGGAGAGCAGTGAGCTCAGGCGGGGTGAATCGGCTACAGACATGGTCTTCTGACTCTTCTGTGGATGTGCGGAGACCGGAGTGGGAGACCGGATCGTGGGAGACCGCCGAGAGATTCGATGAGCGGTCGGTATGCCGGATCCTGTGGAGAAGCGCTCATCCAGTTCCACGGACGAAGCATGCCGAGCGGTTCGAGGAGTTCGCACCTTTTATGGTGTATTTCCTGTCAGGTCAGGTCAGGACCGACGGAAGACACGCGGGCCGTCGGGTGGCCGGGGATCGGCAGACCTGTCCCCTGACTGGACACCGACGCGTCGAGCAGGCCCGGGGTCAGGCGGGCCCCTCGCGACCTCACGCCCGGATCGTGACGAGCTTCTGTCCGTCGCCGGCGACGATCTCGAAGTGCTCGATGGCACTCGGAGACATGGGGACCGCACCTGGGACCGTGGTGCCAGGAGGGTATTCGCCCGCCCGCCACGTGGCGCCGTCCGCCCTGACCCCGCCGCGCCCGACCGCCTGCAGTCGGCAGGTGATCCCGGCGGGCGCCCCCTTGGCGGAGACCAGCAGGACACTGCCCCAGGCAGAGGGCGAGACCTTCACCGAGGCGGTGACACCGGTGGTGGGATCGTTTCCGGAGAAGGTGCGCACAGGCGCCGGCGCGGTCGGTCCCGGCTGCTTCGCCTCACTGCCCAGGGACCCGGCGGTCGCCAGCCAGGTGCCGGCGACCGCTCCCCCCATGAGCATCAGGGAGGCGGCGGCGCCCGCCAACTGCAGCCGCCACGTTCTGCGGCGCCGGGCCGCGGCCTGCCGCAGCAGCCTCTCCAGCACCCCCGCCTCGCGCGCCTGCGACGCCCCGGCCTCGGCGGGCCGCGCGGGCGGAGCGGCCTGCGCGCTCTCGGCCGCCCGCGCCACCAGCCGACCCGCCATGTCCCCGTCGGCAGCCGGCACCGTCCGGCCCTCGGCTTCGGCCGCGGTCACCGTCGCCAGCAGTGCGGGCAGTCCCGCCAACTGCGCGTGTTCCGCCCGGCACTCGGCGCATCCCGCGAGATGGTCACGCACCTGTTCCATCTCGGCCGGAGGCAGCGTGCCCAGGACGTACCCGCCCAGCGCAGGCCGGAGGGCGTCGCACTCCGCACTCATGATCGCCACCTCCCGCACGGCATGGTCATGGCTCGATGCCCCGTTCCAGCAGCGCCAGCCGCAGCGCGTGCAGGGCGTAGTAGGTCCGCGACTTCACGGTGCCCAGCGGGATGCCCAGCACCTGCGCGGCCTCCACCATGGTCCGGCCGTGGTAGTAGGTCTCCAACAGGACCGCGCGGTGGTCCGGGGACAGCGCCCGGAGGGCGTCGGCCACCGCCCAGCTCTGCAGCGCCTGCTCGATGTCATCCTCGCCCGGCGTCCGCTCCGCGGCCCGGTCGAGCGCCTCGCCGCCGACCTCGGCCGGCCTGGCCTGCCGGGCCCGGTGGGCGTCGATGACCAGGTGCCGGGCGACCGTGCACAGCCACGCCCGGGCCGGGCCTCGTGCGGGCTCGAACGCGTCGGGATGCTGCCATGCCCGCAGCAACGTCTCCTGCACGACGTCCTCCGCCCATTGCCGGTCACCCGAGGTCAGCCGAAGCGCGTAGTGGAACAGGGGTTCCGCGTGCTCGGCATACAGGGTGCGCAGCAGTTCCTCGTCCGTGGTCGAAAGGGTCCCTGTACCAGAGACACGGTCCGCGGAGCGATCCGGATCGGTCCTCGGGCCACGTTTTCGGGAACGCCAGGACATAAGGCGATCATCGCGCACACTTACGGCTTTGTCCTGTGATGCATCGCGTCGGCTCGATCACTCTCCGTGAGCGCCGTCAGGTTTACGCGCGCGGGACACCAAAGGCCCGACCGGTCCGCGGGTGACCACAACAAAGCACCGGAAGAAAACATCTCAAAAAGGTGTGAACCGACCGAACCGTTCGCCCCCCGCCGCCCGTGGAGTCAGACGAGAGCCGACGTACGCGGCACACCTGGCCCGCACCTCGGGCCGATCCCGGCCCTCGGACAGGGAACTGCCGCATGGCGCCCGAGACTTCGCTCGGTCCGCGCACTCGGTCGGCGCACTGCCCGTCTCAACCCGATCATGAGGGACGAACAGCATGTACCCGCACCTTCGTACACCCGGCCGGCGGTCCCGCACCGCGGCCGGGCTTGCCGTCGCCACCGCCGGCGCGCTGGGGCTCCTGAGCGCATGCGGCCAGTCGCCGCATTCCTCAGTCATCGGTGCCGGCGCCATCACACCGGGACAGAGTCAGCATCGGACGGCCGGGATGCCCGGCGCCACCGGACCGGACACCGCCGCACGCTCCGCTCCCGGCACCTCCTCCATGCCCAACATGACCATGCCCATGAGCGCCCCGAGCACCGGGACGTCGACCCGGCCGGTGGCCGGGAACGCCGTAGCGATCAAGCACTTCGCCTTCTCCCCGGCCACGCTGAAGGTCGCCGTGGGCACGACGGTGACCTGGACCAACCAGGACACCGACCCCCACACCGTCACCAGCACCGGAACGGGCGGCCCGTTGCATTCGGCCGCCCTGACCACCCACGCCTCGTACAGCTACAGGTTCACCAAGCCCGGCACCTACGCCTACCTCTGCACGATCCATCCGTTCATGACCGCCACCGTGGAGGTGACCCGATGACCGAGTATCTCGACCCTCACCAGGAAGCACCGATCGGCGGGGCCGAGCAGCCCGCCCGGGAACACGACATGTCCCGGCGCCAACTCCTCCGGCACGCAGGATGGTTCGGCGGGGCCGTGGTGCTGACCGTGGCCGGTGGAGAGGTGGTCAGTCACATCGCCGGCTCCGGGGACAACGCCGCCGCGGCCGCCCCGGCGGCACACGGCACGACAGCGAACGGCGCACTGCGATTCGTGCAGGTCTCCGACAGCCACATCGGCTTCCAGGGTCCGGCGAACACGGACGTGGCCGGCTCCTTCACCGAAGCGATCCACCAGGTCAACTCGCTGGGTTTCCGGCCCGACTTCGTCATGCACTCCGGCGACCTCACCCACCTTTCCACGGCAGCACAGTTCGACCAGGTCAGACAGATGATGACCGGCATGGAGACCGACCGGGTCTTCACCGTGCCCGGCGAGCACGACTCCATCGGCGATGCCGGCCGCGCCTACCGGCGGACCTTCGGCAAGGGCACGCTCGGCGACGGCTGGTACAGCTTCGACACCCACGGCGTGCACTTCATCGCCCTGGTCAACACCCTGAGCCCGGAGAAGCTCGGTCATCTGGGCAACGAGCAGATCGAGTTCGTGCGCAGGGACCTCAAGGGACTGTCGTCGGACACGCCCATCGTGGTCTTCAGCCACATCCCGCTGTTCGCCATGTATCCGCGGTGGGGCTGGAGCACGGACGACGCGTTGCGGATCATCGCACTCCTGCGCCGCTTCTCCTCCGTCACCTGCCTCAACGGGCACGTCCACCAGCTGTTCACGAAAACGGACGGCAACATCACCTTCCACTCCGCCACCACCACGGCCTACCCGCTGCCGAAGCCGGGCCGGGCCCCCGCCCCCGCCCCTCAGGTCGTCCCCGCCCGACAGCTCAGGGACGCACTCGGCATTCGTACCGTCGGCTACCGGCAGGGAGACCGGGAGCTGGCGATCAAGGAAGAGAGGCTGACATGACGCCCGGAAGACTCCTCGACCCGGCCCTGCGTGTGGCGACCGCCGCCACGCTCGCCGCGAGCGGGTACATCCACGCCCGGCTCTACGCCGACGGGTACCGCTTCATCCACATCGTCGGTCCCCTGTTCCTGGTCCAGGCGAGCGTCTCGTTCGCGGTCGCCGCCCTGCTGCTGATCGGGATGCCGCCGCTGCTGACGGTCGCCGCCGGCGGCGTGGCACTGGGCGCCCTCGGCGGATTCGCCGCCTCACGCACCGTAGGCGTCCTCGGATTCACCGAGCACGGTCTGCAGCCCGCCCCACAGGCCCTGCTCAGTCTCCTGGCCGAAGCCGGGACCCTGCTGCTCATCGCCGTCCGGCAGGCAGGCGTGACCAGACGGCGCCGTGCTGCCCGGCCTCCCCTCGGGCCACCCGTCTGGGACCGGGTCACCCTCCACACACCACCGAAGTGACGAAGCAAGGAGTCTCCCCCATGTCATCGCAACCACGCCCAGCGACCGCCGGACCGAGCCCGCACCTGCGCAGGCTGAGGGACAGCGTGCGCGCCCTGCTCCGCCTGGACGACGACACGGCCGTCGTGATCCGCCAGTTCCAGTACACCGAACCCGGCCACCCACCGCAGAAGACCGTGGTCGCCGTGCTGCCCATGGACGGCGAGGCACACCGCTGGACACTCCACCGTCCTCCCGACCGGATCACCGAGCAGGCCCTGCGGGCCGCGCTGCTCCACCACCCGCCGAGCTGACCGCAACCGGGTCCGTCCTGTACCTCGGAAGACGGTGAAGTCATCCGAGGAAGCTCAGCCGGACCCGACGGTCGGGGTTGTCCTTGTTCGTGCTCCGTTAAGACAACCCCGACCCTGCTCCCCAGCGCCGGCGCTTCGAGTGAGCGAGGCCCGGCGTCGCTCGGAGGTGCTCGGTCTCGGTGAGGGTCTAAGCTTCCGGCCCAGGTCCTGACCCCGCCGCCCGCGGTCGCGGGCCGGCCGCAGGTCGTCCTCGCTCCGCCGGCGAACAGCACGGCCTCGCGGAGTCCGTCGGTGGGGTGAGGACCTGGGCCGAGCCGCCCACACCGGCCAGGCGGCCGTCGAACTCGGCCCCACCGCGTTCGGCGGCCGGGTTCAGGGAGTGAGCTCCAAGCCTGCGATCAGGCGGGCGGAGACGAGGTCCAGCACCGCGGCCTGCTCCGGCAGCAGGAAGAAATGCCCGCCGGGGAACACCTCCAGGGCGAAGTGCGAGGACGTCAGGTCCCGCCACCGGGCGGCCAGGGCGGGGGTGACGACCGGGTCGTCCGCACCGGTGAGCGCCGTGATCGGAGTGGTCAACGGCGGACGGGCCGTCGGACGGTAGGACTGGAGCATCCGGAAGTCGCTGCGGATGTAGGGCAGGAAGATCTCGCGCATCGCGGGGTCGGCCAGGAGTTCGATCTCGGTGCCGCCAAGGCGCTGCAGATGGCGGACCAGCTTCTCGTCGTCGGCGTCCGCGAGGCCGGCGCCGGGCCGTGCCGTGCCGCTCCCCGCATCGCCCGGAGTCCACGGCGCGGTCTGCCCCGAGACGAACAGGTGCACCGGCGGCGCGCCGCGCCGGTCCAGGAGCCGCGCCGCCTCGTAGGCGACGAAGGCGCCCATGCTGTGGCCGAACAGGGCCAGCGGCCGGTCGAGCAGCGGGGCCAGGTCGTCCACGACGTGTCCGGCCATGGCCTGGACATCGTCGACCAGCGGGGCCGTTCGACGCTCGCCCCGTCCCGGGTACTGCACCGCGTGCAGTTCGACCAGGGGCGGCAGTCCCCGGTGCCACGACCGGTAGAAGGCCGCCGATCCACCGGCGTGCGGAAAGCAGACCATGCGGACCCGGGCGGCGAGCCGCTCGTCGTAGCCGCGAAGCCATTCGGACGAGGTGTTGATCAGTGCGCTCATCGGATCACCCGGCCTGTGCGTAGGCGTGGTTCAGGGCGGTTGTGGTGTGGTGCAGGTCCTCGGGCTCCACGACCTCGTCCAGGATCAGGGTGCTCACCCCGAGGGCGATGTACCGCTGGAGCATCGCACCGACGTCGGCGTAGGTCCCTACCAGGTACGGGCAGAACGTCTGGTAGGCCCGGAACGGATAGAGCCAGTAGACCCCCTTCGGGGCGTGCGAGCGCAGCGCGTCGCGCGAGAGCTTCAGGTGCCAGTGCGACTCGACCTTGCCGACGGCCCATTCGTGCAGCTTCTCCCCCGACTCGCTCGACGGGAAGCGCTCGTGGGCGATCCGCCACGCCTCCTGGGCGTCGTCGCGGGCTATGACGCCGAGGCGCACGCCGCAGCCGGCGAGCGGCCGGTCGCCCTGGTAGCTGTCGATCTGGTGCGGATAGGACAGCCGGTCGACGCCGAGCAGCCCCGCGATCTCACGGCAGTCGTCGGAGGCCCCGGACACGTAGAGGTCCGGCGCCAGGGCGGGATCGGCCGGCGGGCTGACGGCGGCGGCGTCCAAGGCGTAGTACTTGCCGGTGTACGTCACCGCCGTCGGCGCCGCCGTCAGCCTCCTGATGATCTCGCCGTACTCGGCCAGCCGGTCGTAGCGCTCCCGGTGGCCGAGTTCGCAGCCCAGTTCGCTCAGGTGCTTGGAGAATCCGCCGGTGACCAGGTTCAGGTCGACGCGCCGCCCGTAGACGAAGGCCAGGGTGCTGATCGTCTTGGCGACGGCGAACGGGTGGGTGTCCACCGGGTTGACCGCGACCAGGGGGACGAACCGCTCGGTGTTGTCGATGGCGAGCTGCGCCGCGGCCCAGGCGTCCACGAGCGTGTTGTCCGTGTAGACCAGCGCGCCGCGAAAGCCCGCCTGCTCGGTCCAGCGGGCCACGTCGACGACCCGGCGGCGGTATTCCTGCGGTGTCCGATCCTGCCAGGAAGGCATCGTTGTATAGACCGTCAGCACTGTTCGCGATCCCTTTCTTCGACTTCCGGGTGCTGCTCTGGGGCCGGCGCGCCCGGCCGGCGGGGCCGGTCAGAGCCGGGTGAGCTTGGCCTGCTCGGCGACGAGCTTCGCCACGATGGCGCGGTCGATCTTGCCGTTGGGGTTGAGGGGCATGGATTCCACGTGCAGGAACACATGCGGCACCAGATGGACCGGCAGTCCCGCGGCCAGCGCGCGGCGCAGGTCGGCCTCGCGGGCGGGCGCACCGGTGTAGCAGGCCATCAGTTCGGTGGCGTCGCGGTGCTGCACCGGTACGACGACGGCCTCCCGGACACCGGGGTGGCGGCGCAGCAGGGTCTCGAACTCGCCGAGCTCGACCCGGTAGCCGCGGATCTTGACCTGGTTGTCGAGGCGGCCGAGGTGGACCAGCGTGCCGTCGTCCTCGCGGCGGACCCGGTCGCCGGTGCGGTAGTAGTCCGCCTCGCTCGGCATCCCGGCCCGGTCGTCGAGGCCGAGGAACCGGTTGGTGTTGTCGCGCGGGTCCAGATAGCCGTCGAAGCGCTGCGGACCGCGGACGCACAGCTCGCCGTCCTCGGTGACGACGTGCTCCAGGCCCGGGTACACGGTGCCGATCGGCACCGTGTCGTTCACGGTCTCCGGCCAGTCCCGGCGCTCCTCCGGCAGGCGGAACTCCGCGCACGCCAGCGTCAGTTCGGTCGGGCCGTAGATGTTCTCCAACACCGATTCCGAGGCGGATCCACGCCACGCCTCGGCCTGCGCGTAGGTGAACTGCTCACCGCAGAACACGCTGTAGCGCAGCCCGGGGACCCGGCCCGCGGACAAGCCGCCGAGCCCGGCGGCGGCCGAGACCGCCGAGGGCACCGAAAACCAGTGCGTGAGCCCCCGGTTCACCGCGTAGTCGACGGGGCTCAGCAGTTCGGCAGCCTCGGGCACGACCAGCGTCGCGCCGCCGCCCCAGGTGACGAAGAGGTCGTACACCGAGAGGTCGAAGGTCAGGTCGAAGGTGTGCGACATCCGGCAGCCCGGGCCGACCTCGTAGCGGGGGACGGTGTGGGCCAGGAACGCCAGGACGTTGCGGTGCCGGATCGGCACGCCCTTGGGCCGTCCGGTGGAGCCGGAGGTGAACAGCACGTAGGCGATGTCGTCGGGGCCGGCGGAGGGCGGCGGCAGCGAACCGGCCGGGACGGCGGCCAGCAGCTCCTCGTCGGTGAGCGGCAGCACCGGCCGTGCCGGCGCGGTTCCGGAGGGGCAGTGTTCGAGCCACTGCTGTCCGGACGCGTCGGCGATGATCACGTCGACGTCGGCCAGCTCGCAGATGCCGGTGTTCCGCCGCGGCGGGTACTTGAGGTTCAGCGGCACGACCTGCGCGCCCAGGCGCAGTGCCGCGAGATAGCCGGCGTAGGCGACGCCGCTGCGCGCGGCCAGCAGGGCTACCGAGCGGACGCGGCCGTGTGCGGCGGTGACGGTCTCGGCCAGGGCCTCGGCCGCGCGCTCCAGCTCTGCGTAGCTGATCGACGACGCGGACAGCTCGACGGCCGGCAGCTCGGGGTGGCGCCGTGCCGAGGCGGCGAAGACGTCGTAGAGGGTGCTGATGCGGTCTTCCATGTCGACCTTCCCGGTCAGGAGTGGAGGCGGTCTCAGGCTTCGTAGGCGAGGAGCAGCCGCGCGATGCCGGCCAGGCGGCCGTCGTTGGCGGCCTCCCGGGCGGCGAACCAGGCGGCCTGCCCGGCGGCGGTCGGCCGATCGAACAGCACGCGCGCCGGGACGGTCAGGCGGAAGATCTCCGTCAGCTGCGCGGCGACCTCCAGCGCGGTGGCCGACTCGGCGCCGAGGGCGAACAGATCGGCGTGGACGCCGATGGCGTCGCGGGCCAGGGCGTCGGCCCAGATCTCGACCAGGAGCTCCGCGAAGGGGGACGCGGCGGCCGTAGCGTCGTCGGCCTTACCGCCAACGGCCTCGCCGTCGTCGGCCTTACCGCCAACGGTCGTACCACCGACGGCTGGGACCGCACCGGCCGCCTCGACCGCGCCGGCCTCTTCGAGTACGGCCTCGTACGCGGCGTCGAGGTCTTCGGGCAGCGGCCGCCCGGCCAGCGTGCGCCGGTCGACCTTGCCGCTGGGGGTCAGCGGCAGCGCGGTGACGGCGACGCAGGCGAACGGCACCATGTGCCCGGGCAGGATCCGCGCCAGATCGCCGCGCAGCGTCCGCGGCGGGACGTCGGAGCCCTCGGCAAGAAGGTAGTAGGCGATGATCTGCTTGTCCGACGCCCCCTCCCGCACGACGACGACGGCTTCGGCCACCCCGTCCTGCGCCAGGATCTGCGCCTCGACCTCGCCGAGTTCGACCCGGAAACCGCGGATCTTGACCTGCCCGTCGCGGCGGCCGAGGCACTGGATCCGGCCGTCGGGCAGCCGCGTTCCGAAGTCACCCGTGCGGTAGGTCCGGACTCTGATCCGCTCGGCGGCTTCCGGGGCGTCCAGGGGGTCCGAGGTGTGCTGGGCAGCGGCGGAACCGAGGGGTCCGGCGGCGCCCACCAGTCCGGCGGACCCCCCGGGGCCTACGGGACCGACGCGGCCTACGGGTCCGACGGCCAGATCGCGGACCGCGAAGCGCTCGGCGGTCAGGTCGGGCCGGCCCAGATACCCGTCGGCCAGCGGTACGCCGGAGACGCAGATCTCGCCGGGTACGCCGTCCGGCAGAGGTTGCAGCCGGTCGTCGAGGATCTCCACCACCGCGCGGTCGATCGGGCCGCCGATCGCCGGCAGCTCCGGCCAGTCCGCCGGGTCGCCGGACAGGCGCTCGGCGGTGACGACGTGGGTCTCCGAAGGGCCGTACTGATTCTCCAGTGACGCGCCCGTGCGGCGGAAGAACTCACGCACGGCAGGACTGACGTGCAGCTGCTCCCCCGCCGTGATGACCTCGCGCAGGGCCGAGGGGTAGCGGCCGGAGCGCAGGGACGCCTCGGCGAGCTGCTGAAGGGCGACGAAGGGCAGGAACAGGCGGTGCACGCTCTGCTCGGTCAGCCAGTCGGCCAGCCGGTCGGGATCGCGACGGACCTCGTCGGTGATCAGCACCAGGGTGCCACCGGTGCCCCAGGTGGCGAACATCTCCTGGAAGGCGACGTCGAAGCTGAACGCCGCGAACTGGAGGGTGTTCCAGCCGGGGCCGGCCTGCGAGTGCCGGAACTGCCAGTCCAGCAGGGAAACGAGCGGCCGGTGCGGCATGCCGACGCCCTTGGGCAGACCGGTCGAGCCGGAGGTGTAGATGACGTAGCAGAGGTCCGCGGTGCCGGCCGGGGTGGGCGGCGCGGGCCGTGGGTCCGCCGGGAGGCTCGGCGCGGCCACGAGCATGTCGTGCAGACCGATGACGCGGACGCCCTCGGGAACCGTGAGCGCGCCGTCGATTCCGGCCGGGCCGATCAGGACCTCGGCGCGGCTGTCGGTGAGCATGTAGTCGAGGCGTTCGCGGGGGTACGCCGAATCGAGCGGCACATATCCGGCTCCGCTCTTGAGGATCGCCAGCAGTGCGACGATCAGCTCGGGGCAGCGCGGCCCGGACAGCGCGACGGCGCGGGCGGCACCGATCCGGTCGGCGCACTGGTCGGCGGCGGCCTTCAGCTCCGCGTAGGTCATCTCGCCGCCGTCCCAGCGCAGCGCCTTGGCCTCGGGGTACCTCGCGACGGCGCGGTCGAACAGCTCGTGCGCGGTGACGTCCCACGCGCTCGCCCCGAACGTCCCGTCGGCCTCGGCGGCGGGATTCCGCATGGGTGACGGCACCAGGGGCAACAGGCCGATCGGCGTCCTCACGTCACGGATCGCCGCGCACAGCAGTTCGAGGTAGCCCGCGACGATGCGCTCGGCCGTGTCCGACGCGTAACGCAGGCCGTCGTATTCCAGCGAGCCGCAGCGCCCGTTCTCGATGTCGAAGTGGAACACGAGATCGAGGGGAAGTTCGCCGTCGCCGGTCACAACGGCGGCCCGGCAGAAGTCCTCCCAGGCGACACCGGTCCGCTCACCGATCACGAGCTCCGCGCCGGCCGCGTCTCGCAGTTCGGCGGCGTCCCGGTGGGCGAGGTCGGAGAACGCGGTGTCCGGGTCGAGGGACTGCCGCAGCGGTGCCCACGAACCGTCCCGCCCGGCACCGACCACGATCTCCTCGACCCCGGCGTTCTCCCAGGGCGAGGCGACCCGGTACAGCAGCGCCTGCAGCCCGGCGGCCAGGGCCGCGAGCACCGGGACGCCCTGCTCCCGCGCGACGGTCGCGAGGCCCTCGGCGAGGTCGCCCGGGATCTCGAAAGCCAGCGTCGGACGCCGTTGTCCGGGCAGGGGGTGCGGCGCGCCTCGGTCGGCGGGCCATGTGGTGGCGGGCGGTGCGCCGCGGAGCCGGTCGAGCAGCGCTGTGCGTACGGCATCGGCCTTGGACACCGGTGCGCCGGCGGCCGGGATCGCCGAGGGGGCGGCGAGGTTCATCGGGTCACCTTCCCTTCGTCGTCGCGGCCGGCGGCGGCCCGTCGTGATCTCGTCAGCAGGGCGCTTCGCGCGCCGGACCGGGTCGGCCGGCCCGGCGCCACCGGGGCCGGCGCCGTGGCCCGGGGCGCGTCGTCCGAGAGCGCGGCGGCCAGGTCGTGCACGGTCGGATGGGTGAAGAGCTGGAGTGCCGCGATGTCCCGGTCCAGCACCTGCGTCAGCCGGGTCCTCACCTGGGCCAGCAGCAGCGAGTCGCCGCCGATCTCGAAGAAGTTGTCGTGCGTGCCGACCTCGTCGAGACCGAGAAGGTCGCACCAGACGGCCGCGATCTCCCGTTCCAGACGCGACACCGGTGCGACGCGGGCCGCTCCGGCGTTCCGGTCGCGCGGCGGCTCGGGCAGCTTCGCGTGGTCGATCTTGCCGTTGCCGTTCAGCGGGAACGCGGCCAGCGGCACGATCACGGCGGGCACCATGAACTCCGGCAGCTCCTTGGCCAGTCGGCGCCGCAGCGCGGACGGGTCCAGACCGGCGACGTCGAGGGGCGCGGCCGGCGAGACGTAGGCGACCAGGCGCAGCGGTCCGGGGCCGGACCGGTCGCGGCGCGCCGTGACGACGCCGCGCCCGACGCCGGGGAGCCGCTCCAGGCGGCCCTCGATCTCGGGCAGCTCGACGCGGTGGCCGCGGACCTTCACCTGCCGGTCGATGCGGCCCAGGTAGTCCAGCTTGCCGTCGGGCAGGCGGCGCACCAGGTCGCCGGTGCGATAGAGGTGCTCACCGGACCGGGCCGCATACGGGTCCAGCGGGAACTGCCGGGCCGTCAGCTCGGGACGGCGCAGGTAGCCCAGCCCCACGCCGAGGCCGCCGACGCACAGTTCGCCGGGGACGCCGACCGGTACGAGGTGCAGGCGCTCGTCCAGGACGTGCACGGTGGCGCCGGGGACCGGGCCGCCGATGGTGGGCCGGCGCTCGGTGCCGTCCAGGAGTGTGTGGGTGCACCAGATGGTGGTCTCGGTGGGCCCGTAGATGTTGAACAGCCGACGGTTCGGCGCCCACAGGGGGCCCAGCTCCGGCGGGAACGCCTCGCCGCCAACCAGGATGGTGCGCAGTCCCGGCACGTCGCCCGGCTGCATCACCGCGAGCGCGGACGGCGGCAGGAACGCCATCGTCACCTGGTAGCGGCGGACGGTCTCGGCCAGGTCGGGGCCGGGCAGCATGCGGTCGCGGGGCACGACGCACAGCCGTCCGCCGTGCGCGAAGGCCAGCGTGAAGTCCAGGACCGAGCCGTCGAAGCTCGGCGAGGAGAACTGGATCACGGTGTCCGGCGTCTCCGGGTCGACGAACTCCCGCTCCGCGTTAGCGGAGTTGACCACGCCGCGGTGGTGGATCGCGACGCCCTTGGGCTGGCCGGTGGAACCGGAGGTGAAGACGATGTAGGCCGGGTCGCCGGGCCCGGTGTTCCGGGGCGGCCGGGTGTCCGGATACCCGCCCAGCGGGTCGTCGGGACCGCCCAGGCAGACCACCGGCATGCGGTCCGCGCCGGGCGGCTCGGCGCGGCCGGCCCGGGTGATCAGGGCCTTGACCTCGGTGTCGTCGATCATGAGGGCCAGCCGCTCGGCCGGATAGCCGGTGTCCAGCGGGACGTAGACCGCGCCGGCCTTGAGCACGCCCAGGAACGCGACCGGCAAATCGTGGCAGCGGTCCAGCGCGACGCCGACAGCCGTCCCGGGGCCGACTCCGATCCCGGCGAGGTGGTGGGCGAGCCGGTTGGCCCGCGCCTCGAGTTCGGCGTAGCTGAGCTCGCCGTCGGAGCCGACGACGGCGGTCCGCTCCGGCGCCCGGTCCGCCCAGCGCTCGAACAGGGCCGGGATGTCCGCGGCCATGGGCGCGGGCAGACCGGTGTCGTTCCAGCGGTCGAGCTGGGCGAGTTCGTCCCGGGTCAGCAGGTCCAGGTCGGCGACCGCCGTGTCGGGCGCGGCCAGCGCGGCCTGGAGCAGGGTGCCCAGATGGCCGAGGAAGCGGCTCACGGTGTCCGCGCCGTAGAGGCTGGTGTTGAATTCGGCGGTGCCCTGGAAGCCGCCTCCGGCCTGGGCACCGGCGTGCTGGAGGATGACGGACAGGTCCTGGATCGCGCCGCCGCCGTGCGCGGGCAGCGGAGCGAGGTCCGCGCCGGGCAGGCTCAGGGCGGTGTCGACGTCCTGCAGGACGAACAGCAGCTGCACGACGGGGTCGTGGCTGGCGTCCCGGTCCGGGCGCAGCAGCGCGACCAGGTCCTCGAAGGGGAAGTCCTGGTGGTCCTGTGCCTCGCTGATGGTGAGGTGGGCGGCGCGTGCCAGGTCGAGGAAAGTGGTGTCCCCGGCGACGCGCAGGCGCAGCGGCACCAGGTTGACGAAGCAGCCGACGGTCTTGGCGAACTCCGGCCGGACACGGTTGGCGACGGGGGTGCCGATGAGCAGGTCGTCGCGGCCGGTGTGCCGGCGGACGACCGAGGCGAAGGCGGCCAGCAGCGTCGCGTAGGCGGTGACGCCGTGCCGCCGGGAGAACTCGGCGACGCGTTCCTCCACGTCCGCGGGCCAGGCGAAGTCGACCACCGCCCCGTCCGGCCGGCGCTGCGCGGGCCGGGTCCGGTCGGTGGGCAGGTCCAGGAGCGTGGGGGCGCCTTCGAGTTGTCCGCGCCAGTAGTCGGCGAGCCGCTCGCGGCGCGCACCGGTCAGCTGCCCGGACTGCCAGGCGGCGAAGTCCATGAACTGGATCGCCGGTGTCGGTGTGGTGCTGGGGCGGTTCTCGGTGCGGGCGGTGTAGAGCTCCGGGAGTTCGGCGAAGAGCAGCTCCAGGCTCCAGCCGTCGCAGGCGATGTGATGCGCGGTCACGACGAGCGCGGCCGACGGAGTGCCCGGTGCGACGAGGCGGGCACGGATCAGCGGGCCGGCGGACAGGTCGAAGGGCGCTCGGGCCTCGGCGTCGATCCGGTCGGCGACCCAGGCCGCCAGGTCGGCGGGAGCGGTGCCGCCGGGCGCGGCGCCCTCGGGTTCTTCGACGGCCAGGCGCACCGCGAGGCCGGGCAGCACGCGCTGTCGCGCCTGCTCGTCGTGGACGTCGACGACGGTGCGCAGGGCTTCGTGGCGGGCGACGAGGTCGTTGAGCGCCGCTTCGAGGGCGGGGGCGTCGATGTCGCCGCTGACCCGGAAGGCGTACGGCAGGTTGTAGACGGCGTTGTCGGGATACAGCTGCGACAGGAGCCACATGCGCCGCTGGGTCGCGGACAGCGGCGCGCCCGCTTCCGTTCGCTCGGTCACTTCGACGGGCGCGGCCGAGGCGGATGCGGCGGATGTGGCGGAGGCGGATGTGGCCGAGGCCGTCGAGTCGGCGCGTCCGGCGCCGGACGCGGCCCAGCCGTCGAGGAACGCGGACAGTTCGGCGACGGTCGGATGGTCGAACAGGGCACGGGCCGTGAGGGGCAGGCGGAATTCGGAGGCCAACAGGGAGGCTGCCCGGACCGCGCTGAGCGAATGGCCGCCGATGGCGAAGAAGTCGTCGTCGATGCCGGGCGGCACCTGTTCCAGAACGGTTCGCCAGGCCTCCGCGACGCGCCGTTGCGTCGGGTTGGACGGCTGACGGCGAGGGCCGTCGGCAGGGCGGCGCGGGGCGGTCCGGCGGCGGTCGGCCTCGGTGCGCCGGCCGGTGGCCGTCCCGGCGGCTCCCTCGACGGCCTTGGCGGGGCCGCTGAGCCCGGCGGGCCACGGCGTCGCGGCTATCGGGCTGTCGGGCGCGGAGGTCAGGACCTCGAGGAGACGGACGAAGCCGGTCACGAAGGCGGCGGCCGTCGAGGAGTCCAGCACGGACGTCCGGTAGCGCAGGTAGCCGGGCATTCCCGTGGGCAGGTCGGCGAGCTGGAGTTCGACCTCGTACAGGGAGCGTCGTGAGAGGTGTTCGGTCGCCTCGACCGTCAGGGGGCCGACGGTGGCCGGAGGGTCCAGCGGCTGGCGGCCACCGAGCAGCACCTGGAACAGCGGGTGCGCATCGGGGCGGCGGGCCGGGGCGAGGGCCTCCACCACCCGGCGGAACGGGATGTCGGCGTCGTCGAAGGCCGACAGCGTCGCCTCGCGGGCCACGCGCAGGGCATCGCGCCAGGTCGCGTCGGCCGGCAGGCGGAGGCGCAGCGCGGCCTGGTTGGCGATGAACCCGGCGGTGTCGCGCGAGGCGGCGTCGCGGCGGCCGACGACGGTTCCGAGGACCGCTTCCCCCTGGCCGGACATGCGCTGGATCAGGACGGACAGCGCGGTGAGCCAGAGCATGAACGGTGTGGCCCGCTCCGCCGCCGCGACCGCGTGGACGGCCTGGGCCAGCGGAGCCGGAACATCGACCGGGAGGACCGCTGCGGCGTAGGGATCGCCCGGGGCCGGACGCCCGAAGGACGGCCAGCGGTCGGCGTCGGCCGGCAGGTCGGCCAGTTCGGCGGCGCGGCGTTCCAGCCGCTGCGCCATGCCGGGTTGGTCTGCGGCGGCGCGGGACCGGGCGGCCGCCGCGGCCAGGGCCGGCGGCGGCGTCGGCAGGTCTTCGCCGCGCAGAGCCGCCACCAGGTCGCCGTGGAGCAACTGGAGGGTCCGGCCGTCGGCGACGATGTGGTGCACGACGACCAGCAGCCGGTGCCGCCGTCCGGCCACCCGGGCCAGGGTGAAGCGGGCCGGCGGACCGTTCTCCAGGTCGAAGGGCCGGTGGATCTCGCGGTCGGCGAGCGCGGTCCAGCGCAGTTCGGCCCCGGAGTCGGTCGCGGAGTCCGGCGAAGTCGAAGGGGTGTCGGCATCGAACGCGGTGCCTGTCGCGTCGGCACCGCCGGATCCGCTGTCGGCAGCGGGGGCGGGGACGGTCAGATCGACGTATTCGAGCGCCCCGGTGAATTCGGGCTCGATCACCATGACCGGTGTGCCGGAGGCGTCGGCCGGGAACCGCGTACGCAGCGCCTCGTGGCGGCGGCCGAGCACCCGGACGGCGCTCGCCGCCGTCTCCCGGTCGAACGGCCCGGTCAGGTCGACGACCATAGCGATCTGATGGACGAGCGCCTCGGGTGCGGTCAGGTCGAACAACCACACGTCCTCCTGTGCGGCGTCCGGCCGGTCGGCCCGCTCCTCGGCGGTCGGTGAGGCGTCGAGCGGATCGAGCCCGGCCTCCTGGTGGATACGCCGGAGGTTCTCGGCGGAAAACCGGCGGGCGCGGGTGCCCGGCCGAGTGGGGATCTCGGTCATGAGGTGATCACGGCTCCGGTGTCAGAGGTCTCGGCGCGCACGAGGAGATCCAGGACCGCGCCGTCGGGCGTCTCGGCTGTGCCGCCCGCCGTGGGCGAACGGAGGAAGTCGATGGCCGCGTGGTTGCGGCCGGTGTCGCGGTAGCCGACGACGATCCGGTCGGCGCCCATGGCCCGTGCGTGCGCGGCAATCTCGCGCATCGCCTGGACCTCGACGCCCTTGCCCATGGCCGGACAGGAGATGACGAGGGCCTCGACGACGCAGTCCGAGCCTTGTCCGGCCAGCGACACGACGACGCTGGGGCCGAGGTCGCCGAGGCGGTCCCGGACGCTGCCGAGCAGCAGGACCCGGTCACCGCCGGCCGGCAGCGTGCCCACCGTCACGGGCGGGACCGGCACCCCGAGGGTGAATTCCTTGGAGGCCACGAGCATTTCGTTGATCCTGGGGAGGTCGCCGTCCCTGGCCGCACGGAAGTCGGCCTCGACTCGGAGACCGGCCACGAAGGAGGCCAGCGACAGACCGCCGGCGGGCTCGGGGGCTCCGTCGCCGCCGGCGGGACCGCCCCAGGCGGCCGCCCGGCCCGGCGCGCCGGGCACCGGCAGGTGGTCGAAGACCCCGGCTGCGGCCAGGCGCGACGGCCAGGCCGCGGCGTCCACACCGAGATCCACCGCCTCGGCGGGGCCGCCGTGGGCGGGACGCACCGTGACGATCAGGTGGTCCTCCCGGCGCTGGAGCAGGGCGACGTCCCGCGCGGTCAGGCCGGCCTCGGCGGCCAGGTCGCGCACCTGGACGTCAAGGTCACGGTCGTCGAAGAACCAGTCGGACAGCCGTGCCGGAACCGTTGGATCGCTCGTGACGAGCTCGCGCCACGCAGGGACCGCGTCCCGGCCGCCGAGCGCGTACGACGGCACTCCGGCGGCGGACAACCAGCGCAGGACACCGCCGAGACCGTCCGTGTCGTCGGCATCGGCGAGACCACGCAGGTCCAGCGCCGCGGCGTGGCGGGTGTCGCCGGTCCGCAACCGCAGGACGTGGGCGACACGCGCCCCGAGCTGGTGGTAGACCTCCTCGCGGTAGGGAACCTTCGCGAACTGGTACAGCGCCGGATGGTGTGCCTTGGCGGCACCGAGCGAGCGGAGCACCGATTCGAGATCCACCAGGTGGACATTGGGCCGGTCGGCCAGCGCGGTCCGCATCGCCTCGCGGGCGGCCGCGGCCGCGGCGGTGTGGCCGTCGGACCAGCAGTCGCCCGCGACGCCCAGTGGATCGGCCGCCGGCAGGCCGGGAAGCACCGCTACCAGCGTGGCACCCCACCGTGCCGCGGCCTCGCGCGCGGCATCGGCGACGGCCAGCAGCCCGGCGGTCCAGGCGCCGTCCTCCAGTTCCTCCAGGCGCTGCGCGACCACCACCACGTCCAGGTCGGCCCGGGCGGAACCGCTGTCCGGGTCGAGGCACTCCTGGATGATCTGGTTGTAGGGCGCGACGTGGAAGTCCGGGCGGCCGTACGCCCCGCCGAGCGCCGTCGCGAGATAGGGCACGACCGAGTCGGCCGTGTAGCTGGCCATGATCCCGATGCGTGGTCCGTCGGGCGGTCCCGTGCGCTCGGTCTCCTGGTGGGCGGCCCGGAGCGCGCGCAGGTCGACCGGGACGTCGGTGAGGGGCAGTGGCATGATCGTCCTTCCGTCAGCGCCTGAGCCCGGCGAGGATGTCGGCGGTCCAGGGCCTGCTTGACCTCGGCGAGGGAACGGACCGCGTCAAGGATTGGGGTGGCGGGGGCGGCAGGGGGCCGCGAGGGTGTCGCGGTGCCCCGGGACCGGAACGGACAGCAGTGCGAAGCCGGCGCCGGTCACGAGGCGACCCCCGCGACTCCCTTGTCCGCCAGGAGCTTGCGCAGACCGGCGATGCTGCTGATGCCCTTGATCTCCCGGCTGCTGAGGGCCACCCCGTAGTGCTCCTCCAGCACGACCACGACCTCGACGTGCTTCAGGCTCGTCCAGGCGACGTGGACGCCGGGGCCGGAGTCCTCGGCCAGTTCGGCCGCCGGCACCCCCAGAACGTCGGCGATCAGACCGGACAGCTGATCGGTCGGCGGCACGGCGGCCGTCTGCTCCGCGGCGCCCATCAGCGGACCGCCCGCCGGATACGCGGTGCCGGCACGGCAGCCGCAGGGGCCGGGACCGAGATGTCGGTGCCGGGACACGTGGACCGGGAGGACATGATCGGAGCCACCTTTCACAGGACTCGGAAACGCTGAACGGGAAACTCGGTCGCGAAGGCCGGACGACGCGAGCCGGCCCGGCTGTCGGTGGCGCCGTCGGCCGGTCGTCGGCCGGTCGGCGCGGTGGGGAGGGCGGCCCGGCGGCCGAGCGGAACGGCGGCGGGGCGTCCGGCCGCGGGGTGTCGGCCCTCGGCCGCGGATCGGGGGGCCTGGGTGGTCTACGGCGCCGCGGGTGCGGCCAGGGCGCGGAACCGGTCGGCGATGCGCTCGGCGAGCGCCGTGACGGTCGCGGCGTCATGGATGCTGCGCCGGTAGTAGATCTGGAGGACCAGCGCGCCGTCGACGATGGCCGGCATCAGGTCGAGCAGGTACGGCCAGGTGCACGCACCGTCCTGGCAGGGGCCGTACGCGTCGGGGCAGTGCCCGAACAGGGAGGTGTGCGCGGAGGTCTGCTCGAACCCGGACTCACCCATGTAGTTGAAGCTGAACAACGGCTGCTCACCCCCCGTCAGGCCGACGCGCAGCGCGGGATCGGCATGCTGGCCGGCCAGCACCGCGTAGCCGAAGCCGGCGTCGGGGACGGCCGCGAGCCGGCGGTGCACCGACTGCACCAGCGACATGCCCTCGGTATCGGCGACGTCGATGCCGATCGGGAAGTAGATCTGGAACCAGCCCACCGTGCGGACCAGGTCGAGGTCCGGGAATCGCTGGGGCCGGCCGTGACCGGCCACCGCGAAGCGGAGGTGGTCGGTACCGGTCCATTCGGCCAGGACCGAGGCCGAGGCGGCGAAGACGGCGTCGGACAGGCTGGCGTTCCGCCCGACGGCGAGCCGCTGCACCGCGGCCGTCTCCTCGGCGCTGACCCGCGCCTCGGCGGTCTCCATGTAGGCCATCTCCCTCGATCCGCCCTCGTGGTCGACCGGCACGACCGGGGCGCGGGCGCCTTCCGGGGTGGGGGCGACCTGCTCCAGCCAGAACGGCACCTCGGCGAGGAGTTCCTCGCTGGACGCGTACTCGTCGACCCGGTCGGTCCAGTCGCGGAACGACGAGGTCTTCGGGGGCAGGCGCAGCGGTGACCCCGTGACGGCCTGTTCGGCGAGGGTGGTCAGGTCCTCCAGCAGGATGCCCCGGGACATGCCGTCCACGACCAGGTGGTGGCAGATGATCAGCAGCCGGTCCGGCTCGCCGTCGGTGTGCAGGTGCAGCGCGCGCAGAGTCGGGCCGGCCGCCAGGTCGAGGCCGCTCTGCAGCCCGATGGCCAGAGCCTCGGCCCGTGCGGCGCGCTCCTCGGCCGGTGTCCCGGTCAGATCGACGCGCTCGAACGGCACTTCCACGCCGGTGGGCTCCGACCACTGGTGCCACTCGCCGTCCTCGTCGCGGGCGAAGCGCAGCCGGAGGGCGTCGTGGTGGTCCACGAGGACGCGGAGCGCGCTCTCCAGATGGTCCGCGGTGACGTCCGGCCGCAGGGTGAGGTAGTAGGGGTGGTTGTAGTAGTTGGGGTCGCCGCCGGTTCCGAGCGGGTTGGCGAAGAACCACCGCTGTGCCGGGGCCAGAGCCACCGGCCCGACGACCGGGCCCTGGTCGGCTACGACGACCGGGGCCGCGGCCGCCTCGGCGAGGTCGGCGACCGACGGCGCATCGAGGACGGCGCGCGGCGACAGGCTGATGCCGTGCCGGGCAGCCTGGGAGACGACCTGGATCGCGGTCATCGAGTCGCCGCCGAGTGCGACGAAGCTGTCTGAGAGCCCGACGCGGTCGATGCCGAGCAGCCGGGCCAGGATCTCGGCCAGCCGCCGTTCGCGCTCGGTGCGCGGCTCGACGTATTCGCCCCGGTACACGCGCCAGCGGGCCCGGTCCACGGCCGCCTGGATTCCGGCCGCGTCCGACAGTTCGGTCAGGATGCGCAGGCCGGCGGCCGCGCTGACGCCCTGCGCGGTCCCCAGGGCGGTGTCGGCGTCGTGCTCCTCGGCGAAGAGCGGCTGGTCGAGCGCCCACAAATGCTCCAGTACGTGGCGCGCACCGTCCGCCTCCGCCGGTATCGGGACCGCGAGAACGCCAGGGAAGCGCGCGCCCAGCCGCTCGCAGAGTTCGGCGTCCGGGTCCAGCACGATGCAGTCGGCCGGGTCGACGGCGCCGGCCGCGACCGCATCCGCGAATCCGGCTTCGAGGTCCCCGGCGCCAGGCCCGGCGAACCACAAGGCGGCATCCACGTCGGGCAGCAGGTCCGGACGGGCGGCGAGCTCCCGTCGCACGGTGGGATCGGTATCACCGGCGAACACCAGCGAGCGGCCCTGGCCGGCCCCCCGCCGCAGCGCGCGGGCGACGAGCGCGGCGGACCCGTCGCCGCCGGCCCCGGTACCGGCGCCGAGCCGCAGCAGGCGGCCGGGTTCCAGGTAGACGGTGCCGCGCCGTTCGGTGCTCAGGACGGCGCGGGCCACAACCGTGGCCAGAACCGTCGTGAACTCCGGTGTGTAGGGCATGTGTGCGAGGCGGTCGGCGTGTTCGTCGTCGCGTCGGTCCACCGGGTACCGGTCGGCGAGGGGCCCGACGTCGAGAACACGCATGGCGGGCAGGGACGCGGCCAGCCGCGTCAGACGTGCGGTCAGCCCGCGTGCCACGGTGGCCCACGGCTGCGCGGACCAGCGGGGCGAGGCCGGGCAGACGGCGATCAGGAGCGGCGTCCGGCACCAGGCACGGTGGCTGAGCAGGGCGGCGTGCAGGTCGCCGAAAGCGGTTTCGAGATCGCGGACCACGGCGTCGAAGCGGGCGGGGCCGTCGGCGGCGCCGGCGGGAGCCCGCGGATCGTGGCCGAGGTGGCGGACCCAGTCCTCCCAGCGCAGCAGCACGGTGTTGACGCGTGCTCCCGCGGTGCCGAAGGTGGCGTCCGGGTCGAGCAGTTGCTGCACGACCTGCGCGTAGGGCGCGAAGGCGACCTTGGCCGGGCGGTCGAACAGGTCGAACCAGAAACCGAGCGCCGGGCCGGCCGCTTCGGCGGTGAAGCTGGCCGCCACGGCGGTGGAGGGGACGGTCGCGGCGTGGTCGGGCTCGGTGCCGGATTCGGTTCCGGGCGCGATCGCCGGGATCCGGCAGCCCTTGGGGAAGGTGAGTTCGCCGCTGCGGGCCTCGGAGTCGCCGGCCACCGCCTCCAGCATGGCGGCGAAGGCTTCCAGCAGCGCCTCGGCCCCGGCTGATGAGTACAGCCCGGTCTGGTAGTCCAGGGTGATCAGGAACTCGTCGCCCTCGGCGTCGAGGCTGAACAGGAGCTCGAACTCCGTCCCGGCGCGCAGCCAGTTCAGCTGCGCCAGGGTCAGACCGTCGATGTCGGGCAGGCGGTCGTCGCCGTCGACGAAGTTGAACAGCGTCTGGAACAGCGGCTGTCGGCCGGGGACGCGCACGGCGCGGACCGCCGAGACGATGTTCTCGAACGGCAGCCGCTGGACGGCACGGGCGTCCAGAATCGCCTGGTGGGTGGCCTGGACGCGGCCGGCGACGGTCAGGTCGCCGACCCCGGTCAGCCGGATCGGCACCAGGTCGGCGAAGTCCCCCACGATATCGGACAGCCCGGGGTGCTCGCGGTTGCCGTTGAGCGTGCCCACGACGAACTCGTCGCGTCCGCCGGCGCGTGCGGCCAGCAGGTGGAACGCGGTGAGCACGACGCTGAACAGCGGCACCTCCATCCGGCGTCCGGCCGCGCGCAGCCGCGCGGCGAGCCCGGTGTCGACGCGGCGGGTGACCACCCCGCTGTCCGAACCGATCTCCGCGGTGCGCGGGAAGTCGGTCGGCAGCGAGGAGACCCCCGGAACGTCGCGCATGATCTCCCGCCAGCACGTCTCGTGTTCGCGCCCGCCCGGGCCGAGAAGCCATTCGTGCTGCCAGTGGGCGTAGTCGGCGAACTGCACCGGCAGCTCCGGGAGTTCCGGGGCACGTCCCGAGCGCGCGGCGCGGTAGAGCTCGGCCAGGTCGCGCACGATGACGGCCCAGGACCGGTTGTCGGTGACCGCGTGATGCATGGCCATCGACAGGTAGTGGATGCGCGGCCCGGCGGCGAACAGCCGGAACCTGGCCAGCGGGCCGCGGTCGAGTTCGAAGGTCTCCTCGGCGGCGGCGCGCATCAGGCGCTCGATCTCTTCGGACTGATCCGGCCCTTCGGGGACGGTGGTCGTCGCCGGGAAGACGTCGCTCCCCCAGCCCGCCGCGTCGGGCACGATGCGCAGCACCGGCGCGCCGTCGGGGTCCTCCGCGATCGTCGTACGCAGCGATTCGTGGCGGTCGAACAGGGCCGCGACAGCCGTGCGGAGTGCGGCCTCGTCGAGCTCGCCGTCGATGCGCAGCGGGAAGGCGCTGTTGTGCAGGAGGCCGGCGCCGTGCACCTTCGCCAAGGTCCACAGCCGGCGCTGCGTGGAGGACGGTGCGAGCGCCTGGTCGCGTGACACGGGCACCGGTCCGTCCTCGCCCGCCCCGGGTGCCGCGGCGTCGACGAGGTGGGCAAGGTGGCCGAGGGTCGGGCCGCGGAAGAGCTCGAACGGCTCCACCGAGCGGCCGAACTCGGCCTTGATGCGGGTCAGCAGCTCGACGGCGAGGAAGGAGTGGCCGCCGAGGGCGAAGAAGCTGTCGTCCAGTCCGATCCGGTCGGCCTTCAGCGCCTGCTGCCACATCGCGGCCAGGCGGCGCTCGGTGTCGGTGGCCGGTTCGCGGAATCCGGCCGCGTCCGGCGCTCCGGTCCCGGCCGCCGGTCCGCCGTCGGCGACGTCGGCCGCGTCGGCACCGCCGACAGGTCCGGCGGCCCCGAGGGCCAGCCGCGACGGCCAGACCGGGACGAGTTCGGCCGGGCGCCCGTCCTCGTCGCGGACGGTCAGCGGCAGCAGGCCGCGCACGACAGAGGCGCCGAGCAGGGCATGGAAGTCGGCTCCGGCGTACGGCACGACGTCCAGCCCGTCGAGGAAGTCCGCATCGTCCTGGTCCTCGTCGAAGCCGTCGCTCCCGGTGCTCGGGGTGCTCTCGGCGTTCTTCGGCACCGCGGCCTGCGCGGTGCGGATACGGACGTCGGACCAGCGCCCGCAGGCTTCGCCGAGACGGCGGGCCGGTCCGTCGAAGACCTCGGTGCCCTGCCAGCGGGACCAGGCCGCCGAGGGCGGGCAGAGCACGATCGTCAGCGGGTCCTCGGACCAGGCGCGATAGGCGGACAGGGCGTCGCAGAACTCGACGAGGCCGCGGTCCAGGGCCGCGCCGACCGCCTCGGGGTCGCGTCGGTCCGGTACGGCGCCGAACCTGGCCAGGTCCTCCCAGCGCAGCAGCACCACATGGGCCGCGCCGGGGTTCATGCCGAACACGCCGGTCAGGGCGCGCAGTTGCTCGGCCACCGGGCCGGGCTCGGACGGCACCTCGAAGTCCAGCCCGAGACCCGCGTGCCTGGCCCAGGAGCGCACCACCGGCAGCACCGGTTCGACCGGGAACGAGGCCGCCAGCGCGACCAGTCCGGCGCGCGCCGGAGCGAGGCGGCTCCACGGCGTGTCGGGAGCGGCGGCGACGGCGCGCGCCACCGTGGCGAAGCGCCCGGTGAGGTCGGCGACGGCGTCGGCGGTGAACAGGTCGGTGTTGTAGCGCAGTTCGCCTTCGAAGCAGCCGTCCTCTCGACGCTCCATGTTCAGGAACAGGTCGAAGTCGGTGACGCCGTTGTCGCGGGTCTCCACGGTGAACTCCGGGACCGCGTCGTCGAAGCGCGCCGGGACGACCTCGTGGAAGCCGAACATGACCTGGAACAGCGGGTTGCGGGACGGGTCGCGCGGCGGCGCCAGGGCTTCGACGACCTTGGCGTACGGGACCTCCTGGTCGCCGTAGGCCCGGCCGGCCTCCTCGTGCGCCGCGCGCAGCAGGTCGCGGAAGGTGGCCGAGGCCGCCGGGGCCATGCGCAGGACGAGGATGTCGGCGAAGCAGCCGATCATCGGCTCCAGTTCGGGACGCGTGCGCCCGGCCACCGGGGACCCGATGACCACTTCGGCGTCGTCCGAGGCCCGGCCGAGCAGGATCGTCAGGACGCTGAGCAGGGCGACGAACGGCGTGGTGCCCTCGGCGCGCGCCAGGGCGGCCAGGCGCTCGCTGGTCTCGGGGTCCAGGACGAGCGGGGTCAGGGCGCCGTGGTGGGTCTGGAGCGGCGGCCGGGGCTTGTCGGCGGGCAGGTCCAGGACGAACGGGGCGCCGATCAGGCGGTCGCGGACCGCGGCGAGGCGGCGCTCGTAGCGGTCCCCCGCCGCGCGCTCGCGCGCCCACAGCGAGAAGTCCGGGTACTGGATCGGCAGTGTGTCGAGCTTCGGCCGGCGGCCTTCGGTGTCGGCACGGTAGGCCTCGACGAGTTCTTCCACGAGGACGGAGGTGGACCAGCCGTCGAAGGCGATGTGGTGGACGACGATCTGGAGCAGGTGCTCGTCGCTCCCGACGGGGAACAGCGCGGCGTCCAGGAGGCGTCCGGTGACCAGGTCGAGCCTGGTGCGCGCGTGCCGGACCAGGGCCGCGTCGAGGGCCGGCGGGTCCTGCCGGTCGCCGGGCACGGCCGCGGCGGTGACCGGGACGGCGACCGGTCCGCCGGGGACGACGCGCTGGCGCGGCCCTTCGGGGCCGGCGACGAACGCGGTGCGCAGAGCTTCATGGCGCTCCACGACCACGGTCAGCGCGCGTTCCACGGCGCCGTGGTCCAAGGCGCCGCGGACCCGGATCGAGACGGTGATGTTGAGGGCCGGGTTACCCGGATCGAGCAGGTCCTGGAAGTAGAGGCGCTCCTGGGCCGGGCTGAGCGGGATCAGGTCCAGGCCCGCGTCACGGGGGCGCAGCCGACCGGCAGCGGCGGCGTCGCGCTTCTCGGCGCGCAGGCGTGCGAGGAGTTCGGCGCGCTGGTCGGCCGGCATCTCGCGGGCGGGTTCGCGGATGGTCTCGGTCATCGGACGCCCTCTTTCCGGGGGTCGGGCAGCGGATCGGTGGCGGCGGGCTGTGACGCGGACTGGCTGCCGAGGTAGGCCCTCATGAGCTCTTCGTCGGCGTACTCGCACAACGCGGCCACGGTCGGCGCCTCCATCAGGGCGCTGAGCGGGAGTTCGACGCCGAGGACGTCGAGCAGCCGGGCCACGACGCGAGTGGCCAGCAGGGAGTGGCCGCCGAGTTCGAAGAAGTCGTCGTGGACGCCGATGTCGGCGATGCCGAGCAGGTCGCTCCAGACCGCCGCGACGGCTTCCTCCCGCTCGTCGCGGGGTGCGACGAAGGCGGTCGCCAGGCGCCGGGGGTACGCGGCCAACGCCACGGCGTCGGGCGCGGTCCCGCTCGCTCCGTTCTCGTCCGCCGCGGCGCCCCGTCCGGTGGCGGCCGGGGCGGCTCCGGTGAGCGGCGGGGAGTGGGCCGGACGGCCGTCCGCGGCGGGGTCCGGGCCGATGGCCGTCCCGGAGGCCGGGGGGTCGATCCAGTAGCGTCCGCGTTCGAAGGGGTAGGTGGGCAACTCCGCACGCCCGCGCGGGTCGTGGCGCCAGTAGCCGGTCCAGTCCGGCTCGATCCCGGCGAGCCACAGACGGGCCAGGGCCTCGGTCACGGTCCGGTCGGCGGGGACCGGCCGGCCGGGCGCGGGCAGGCTGCCGACCACGAGGTTCCCGGGCAGCTCCGGGTTCTGCCGGGCCAGGGTGGCCAGGGCGGTGCCCGGGCCGACCTCGATCAGCGCCAGCGGTCCGGCCTCGGCGAGGGTCACCAGGCCCTCGTGGAAGCGGACCCGGCCGCGCAGGTGCCGTACCCAGTAGTCCGGCGAGGTGGCCTCCTCGGCGGTGACCCAGGTCCCGGACAGGTTGGAGACGAACGGCAGGGCCGGGGCGGCGAGCGGGACGGCGGCCGCGAGGGCGCGGAAGTCCTCGAGGACGGGATCCATCGCCGGCGAGTGGAAGGCGTGCGAGGTGTGCAGCGGACGGACCGCGACGCCCTTGGCGGCCAGCGTCCCCTCGATGTCGGCGAGCGCCTCGGCCGGCCCGGAGAGGACGGTGAGCGACGGGGCGTTGGAGGCGGCGACGGCCACGTCGCCCCGGACGAACCGCTCGGCCTCCTCGACCGGCAGCCCGACCGACAGCATGCGGCCCGGCGGCAGCGCCTGCATCAAGCGCCCGCGCAGGGCGACCAGACGCAGAGCGTCCGGCAGGGGCATCGTGCCGGCCAGGCAGGCGGCCACGTACTCGCCGACGCTGTGGCCGATCATCGCCGCGGGCCGGATGCCCCAGGACTCCCAGAGCCGTGCGAGTGCGTATTCGACCGCGAACAGGGCAGGCTGTGCGAATTCGGTTCGGCGCAGCCGCTCGGCGGCGGCCGGGTCCGCCACGGCGCCCGGCAGCCGATCGCTTGCGGAATCCCCGAGGACGAGGTCGCGCAGGTCCCGGCCGAGGGTCGGTACGAGCAGGTCCGCGCAGGTGTCGAAGGCGTCCCGGTACGCGGGCTCGGTGCGGTACAGCTCGGCTCCCATGCCGACGTGCTGCGCGCCCTGGCCGGAGAACATGAACACGATGTCGCGGCGGCCGGATTCGACGTGACCGGCCATGGCCTGCGGCGATCCGGGGGCGAGTGCGGCCGCCGCGTCCGCCGCGGAGTCCGCGACCAGGGCCACGCGATGTGCGAAGGCGGTGCGGCCGAGTTGAAGGGTGGACGCGACGTCGGCGAGTTCGGCGGGACCCGGCCCCGGTTCCGTGCGGAGTTGCTTGCGCAGCCGCTCCCGAACCGTTTCCAGCGCGCTCGGAGTGCGGGCCGAGAGCACGAGCAGGTGCCGCCCGCGATACGGCGGGCCGGACGGGGCGGGGTCGGGCGCCTCCTGGAGGATCACGTGCGCGTTGGTGCCTCCCATGCCGAAGCTGCTCACCGCCCCCAGGCGCCGCCCGCCGCGAGGCCGCTCCCAGGCCCGCTCGGCGGTGGGCACCTCGAACGGGCTGCCTGCCAGGTCGATGCCGGGGTTCGGCTCCCCGAAGTACGGACTCGGTGGCACGACGGCGTGCTCCAGTGCCAGCACGACCTTGAGGAACCCGGTGACGCCGGCGGCCGCGTCCAGGTGTCCGATCAGGGCCTTGACCGAGCCCAGGGCGCAGCGCCCGTCGAGGTCGGGGTCGCGCCCGGCGAAGGCCTCGGTGAGCGCCGCGAACTCGATCGGGTCGCCCAGCGGCGTGGCGGTGCCGTGCGCCTCCAGATATCCGATGTCGGCCGGGTCGACTCCGGCGAGGTCGCGGGCGGTGCGCAGCACGGCGGACTGGCCCTGGACGCTGGGCGCGGTGAACCCGACCTTGCGGCGGCCGTCGTTGTTGACCGCGGTGGCCTTGACCACGGCGTGGACCCGGTCGCCGGCGGCGAGCGCGGCGGCCAGCGGCTTGAGCACCACGGCACCGACACCGTTGCCGCTCACAGTGCCCGCGCTCCGGGCGTCGAAGGGCAGGCAGTCGCCGTCCGGGGAGAGGATGCCGTTCTCGCGGCCGTCGTGGACGGACAGCTGCGGCAGGCGTACCGAGGCGCCCCCGGCCACCGCGATCTCGCAGTCGCCGGCGAGCAGTGCCTGGCAGGCGAGGTGGATCGCGACCAGGGAGGTCGAGCAGGCGCTCTGCACCGACACCGCCGGGCCCGAAAGGTCCAGGTGGTAGGCGGCGCGGGTGGCCAGGGTGTCGGTGATGTTGCCGAGCATCTGCTCCTCGCGCAGGTCCGCCAGGCCCGGGTTGGGCAGCAGGTGGCGGATCAGATAGGTGCTCAGGCTGGCCCCTGCGTAGACACCGGTGACGGGCCGCCCGACCGCCGAGCCGTAGCCGGCCCCCTCCAGCGCGGTCCACGCGCACTCCAGGAAGACCCGCTGCTGGGGGTCGAGCAGCTCGGCCTCGCGTGGGCTGTAGCCGAAGAACGCCGCGTCGAACAGCTCGGCCCCGTCGAGCACCCCGCCGGCGCGCACGGCGGTCGGGGCGCCGGAGGCCGCATCACGGGCGCCGGCGCCGGACTCGGGAGCCGGCACCGTCCGCACGGTCCGACGTCCGGCACGGACGATCTCCCAGAACCGGTCGAGATCGGGCGCCCCGGGGAAGGAGCCCGCCATGCCGATCACCGCGATGTCGAGGTCGCCGGCTCCGGCGGCATCGGAACCGATGCCGGAGTGGTCGTTCGCACCAGAGTTGTCGGCTCCGCCGTTCCCGCGAAGGTCAGCATTGCCAGAGCTTGATGCCTCGTAGCGCACCGCCGGCCCCTCCCTCATGGATTGGTTTGTGGCTCGCCGAGGAAGCTATCGGAGCGAGTTGATATTGCCGCCATTTGTGCGCCATGCGTTCACCATGAGCTCCGTCCACAACAAATCCGATGGGCGCGGCGAGGTCTGCGGCGTTCTGATTCGTTGCCTTTTTGGCAGTGAATTCACAAGGCCTCGAAGAGCTGGCCGGTGGTCCTGGCCCGGGCGTACACCTGCCCCGGGGGGCGTCGTTCCTGCCGGCGATCCACGCGTGAATGTCAGGAATCCGGAAATCCGGACCGTTCGGGGCAGCAGAACATTGCGGTAAATCGCGCAAAGCGGCACCGATTTCGGGCCGACCGATGGGTGCCGTGTCCGAAATCGATCCGACCGGGCCCTTGCATGCTGAACGCATGGCACGCGAATAGCGTCGACATCACGTCGCTCCGATAGCTTCCTGGACGAGCCACAAACCAATCCATGAGGGACGGGATGATGGTGCACTACGAGGCGTCAAGCGCGAGCGATGCCGGCCTTCGCGGGAGGGACACCGTCCCCACGAAGCACGCGACCAGGCGCAGGCGGCGCCCCTCAAAGCCATGCGGACTGTTGCGGGCGGCACGGACGGCGCCCGAACTCCACGCGCTGCCCGCGCACCGGAGGGCGAGCGCCGCGCGGCATGTCATGGACCGGCACGCGGCCCCCGCCTCACCTGCCGAACACGTGGCGACAGCCGAGTCCGCGAAAACCCGTGTCGGTCCGCCGGGCTCACCCACCCGGTTGTCCGAGGCGCTCGGCGCGGGGGCCTCGGCATGATGCAGACCCCGCCGCCCGCCATGGCGTACGAACTCTTCGACTGCCTCCAGGTGAACCTCGCCGTGCTCGCCGACCGGTGGCACGGTCCGGGTACCCACCTGCGTCTCGGCGCGACACTGCGCTTCGGTCCCGAGACCGGGGCCGACGGGTTGCCGACCGTGGCGCGTACCGTCGAGCAGCACCTCGCCGACGCACGGAACGCTCTCGGAATCGCGGTGCGCGCGCTGCACCGGGCACCCGCGACGACGGACGTCCCCCTGACCGAGGGGTGCTACGTGGTGTCGGACGCCTACCACCTGCCGTGGGTGCCCTACTTCCAGCAACGCCACATGGCGCACAGTTTCCTCGCCGAGACCGACGGCACGGGCGACGTGAACGTCGTGGACGGCTATCACAACGAAACCCCGTGGGGCAGCGCGCGCCCCGGACTGTGGACCCTGCCGGCCCAGGACTTCATCGCCGCCGTGCCCAGCCCTGCCCTGATCGCCGAGCTCGCGCCCGCGGCCGAGCGGCCCGGCGCGGCTGCGGCCGCCCTCGACCTCGCGGGACCCGAAGCCGTCGACGCATACGTCGACGCCTATGCGCGGTACCCCGACCGCAACGCCGCCCTCAGCCAACTCACCCTGGAAACCTGGTTCCTCGCCCGGTCGCGCAAGCTGCACGCCGACTTCCGTGCGGAGTTCGGACCGTCGCCGGACAGCGCGGTCGGCACCCACCTGCGCGCCTGGGACTCCCTCACCGAGCAGACCTACCTGGCCCTGCGCCGGGTCGAACGCGGCCGGGCCGAGCCGCCGGCGCTGCTGCCCCGCCTCCGCGAGCAGCTGCACGCGGACGGCGTGGTCTTCGGCGACGCCCCGGCCGCGGGCGACATCGCCGAGTCGCCCTCCGCGGTGGGCGCCGAACTGCGCGGCATTGTCGCCGGTGTGGCCGCGGCAGTGCTCGGCACCGGGGTCGAACCGCTCCTGAACGGACAGCTCCTCAGCGATGTGCCGCGGTTCAGCTCCTTCCGGATAGTCGAGATCGTCGAACGTCTGGAGGAGGAGCTGCACTTCGAGTTCGACGCCGACGACCTAGTGCCCGAGAACCTCCACGACATCGACGCCATCTGCGCAATCGTGCGGCGATCTCTGTACGCCGAGCCTGCGCTCGCCCACCTCGAAGAGGCCTGATGACTACTCAGCCCCCTGCTGCGCTGCTGCACGAACTGCTGGACGAGGCGGCTGTGCGCTGGCCGGATCGTCCCGCTGTGACGTGCCAGGACCGCACCGTCACCTACCTGGAACTGGCCGCCGCGAGCCGGCGCGTCGCCCACTGGCTGGGCGAGCTGGGCCTGCGGCGCGGACACCGGCTGCTGGTCAGCGCACAGGCATCCACCACGGTGCCCGTTCTGGTCCACGCCGCCTCGCGCCTGGGCGTGGCCTTTTCGCTGTTGCACGAGCAGGTGCGAGGCGAGCAGCTCGAGCACGTGCTCAACGACAGCGAACCCATGCTCGTCGTCAGCGACTCCGAGCCCAACCAGGCGACGGCGGGGCGGCTGGGCGTACGGGCCGAGGACCTCGCGACGGTGACGGCACGCGCCTTCGACGCCGAGAGCAAGACCGGGCCGATACCGACCGCGCCGCTCTCCGTGGACCCGGTCTGCCTGATCTACACCTCGGGCACGACCTCGCTTCCCAAAGCCGTCGTCAGCACCCACCAGCAGATGCTCTTCGCGGTGCGGGCCATCCAGCAGGTGCTGGGCTACCGTCCGGACGACGTGGTCTACAGCCCGCTCCCGCTCTCCTTCGACTACGGCCTCTACCAGCTCATTCTGGGAGCCGGCAGTGGAGCCCACGTCTGGCTGGGCCGCCCCGCGGAGGTAGGGCCGCCGCTGCTGACCAACTTGCTGCGCTCGCGGGCCACCGTGCTCCCCGCGGTCCCCGCGGTCGCCGACGCCCTGGCGCGGCTGCTGCGGCGCGCCGGCGAACGCAGGCTCTCCTTGCGGATGCTGACGAACACCGGTGCCGCGATGCCGCAGGAGACTCTGACCGTGCTTCGCGCGAACCTCCCCGCACTGGACGTGCACCTGATGTTCGGGCTCACCGAGTGCAAGCGGGCCACCATCATGCCGGCGAACGGAGATCTGGCCAGGCCGGGTTCGAGCGGGCTGGCACTGCCCGGCACCGAGGTCTTCGTCGTCGACGCGCAGGGTGGGCGGCTCCCCGCCGGTGAGATCGGCGAGATCGTGGTCCGGGGCCCGAACGTCATGTCCGGTTACTGGCGGCACGCCGAACTCACCGCCCAGCGCTACCCCAAGGCCGAGGGGCTGTTCCCGGAACTGCGCACCGGCGACTACGGCCGGCTCGACGAAGAGGGCTACCTGTACGTCGAGGGCCGACGCGACGACGTCTACAAGGAGAACGGCTTCCGTGTCAGCGCCATCGAGGTGGAGGCAGCGGCACGGCGGCTGTCCGCCGTCGGCTCGGCGGCCGTTCTGGCCCCGGACGGATCGGCGCCCGCCCGTCTGTTCGTGACCGTCACCGACGAGCTGAGCGCGGCGGACGTGCTCCAAGCGATGCGTCAGGTGATCGAGGAGTACAAGATTCCGCGCACCTGTCTCGTGTTGCCGGAACTCCCTCTCACCGGCAACGGAAAGATCGACCGCAAGGCGCTGGCCGCACTGGCGAACCGGGTGGACCATGTCCATGGTTGAGGACCACGCCGGTGTGCTGCCGGTTCCGCCGGCCGATCTGGCGGGCGTCCCGACGCCCGCGTACATCTACGACCTCGCGGAAGTGCGCCGCAACCACGAACTGCTGCGTACCGCGCTGCCGGACCGGGCCGGCCTGTTCTACTCGCTGAAGGCCAACCCGCACCCGGCGCTGCTGACCACGCTGCGCGCGTGCGGCACGCGGCCGGAGGTCTGCTCGACCGGTGAACTGGACGCGGCGCTCGGCGCGGGCTGGGACCCCGGCGACGCGCTGTACACCGGGCCCGGAAAGAGCGATGCCGAGGTCCGCGACGCCCTCACCCGGGGGGTGCGGCTGTTCTCCGTGGACTCTCCTTATGCGATCGAGCAGTTGGACAGGCTCGCCGCGGGGTGCGATGTCACCGCCCGCTGCCTGCTGCGGGTCAACGACGACCAGCCGGTCCCCGGGCAGGGCCTGGTCATGACCGGCGTCGCCTCGCAGTTCGGCGCGGACACGGGCTGGGTGACGGCCGAGCCGGAACGGTTCGCGGACCGGCCGAGGGCCGAAGTCGTCGGACTGCATCTGTACATGGGGACGAACCTCACCGAGGTCGACTCCCTGTACGGCCAGTTCCGGCGGTCCCTGGCCACCGCTCGGCGGTTGACCGGACTGCTCGCCGAACACGGCACACGGGTGCGCGTCCTGGACCTGGGCGGCGGATTCGGCGCACCGTTCGCGAAGGCGGGCGAGGCCGTCGACCTCAGCGCGCTCCGCCCCCGCCTGGAGGAGCTCTTCGACGAAGAGATACCGGGTTGGCGCGGCGGGGCGCCGGAGGTGGTGTTCGAGTCGGGCCGCTACCTCGTCGGCACCGCCGGCACCCTGGTGACCCCCGTTCTTGACGTGAAGCGCTCCCAGGGCAAGGACGTCGTCGTTCTCGCCTCCGGCATCCACCATCTCGGCGGGATGTCCGGACTGCGCCGGCTCCCGGCGCTAGCTCCGCACGTGGTACGCACCGCCGCCGGATCCGGCTCGGCCCCCGAGCTGGACGCCCTCGTGGTGGGGCCGCTGTGCACCCCGCTCGACACCTGGGCACGCGGTGCGAAACTGCCCGCCCTCAGCCCGGGTGATCTGGTCGCCGTACCCAATGTCGGCGCCTACGGACTTTACGCCAGCCTCATCGGTTTCCTCGGCCACCCGCTGCCCGTGGAGGCCGTGGTCGACAGCGACCGGCCCGGCACCGCCCCGGTGACGACCCGTGTGTCACTGACCCGCGCCCCTGTTTCCGCAGCGATCCATCCGACCTCTGGAGTGAACTGATGGACCCCCGCTTCACCGACCTGCTCGCCCCCTTTCTCAAGTTCCTCGGCGACCAGGAGATAACCGCCGAGACTCCGTTGCGGGAGCAGGGTCTGGACTCGATGCAGGCCATCGAGCTGCTCTTCGCCATCGAGGACACCTTCGCCGTGGTGCTGCCCGACGAAGCCATGAACGACGCCACCTTCGCCACCGCAGGCAGCCTCTGGAACGTGATCAGCGCGGCCTCGGAAGCGGGCCCGGCGGCGAGCGTCCGATGACCGGCCACGCCCGCCCGACCAAGGAGCGCACATGAACGCGATCGCACCCGGACCCGCGGTCCTCGCCGGTCCGCCTGCGCCCGGGCAGCCGGCCGTGCTGACCGACCGGGTCGCCGCCGTGGCCGCCGAGCACCTGGACCGGACCGACCGCGACGCCGTCTTCCCCGTCGATGCGCTGGAGGAGATGCGCCGCACCGGGCTGCTGGGTCTGCTCGTGCCGGTCGAGTACGGCGGGCTCGGCGGCGGCATCCGGGACGTGGTCGAGGCGTGCACGTCGCTCGGGCGGGTCGACATGTCCGTCGCGATGATCTTCGCCATGCACTGCCAGCAGGTCGCGGCGGTGGCGAGCCACGGCAACGAGCGGCTGCGCACCGAGCTGCTGCCCCAGATCGCCAACGGCAAGATCTATCTCGCCTCGGTCACCACCGAGGCGGGCAAGGGGGGCCACCTGCTCACCTCCGAGGCGGCCCTCGACGCCACGGGCGACACGCTGGACGTGGACCGGTTCGCGCCCATCGTCACCGGCGGCGCGCACGCCGACGGTTTCCTGGTGACCATGCTCGCGCCGGGCGCCACGTCGCCGAATCAGGTGTCACTCGTCTACGCGCACCGCGACCAGCTCGCCGTCGAGCAGACCGGCGACTGGCAGCCGCTGGGCATGCGGGCCAGTCACAGCGTCGCGCTGCGCCTGCGCGGCACGGTGCCGGAGCACCACGTGGTCGGCGCGCACGGCGACTTCCGGGCCATCGTCACGTCGGTGTTCGGCCCGATGGCACACCTGAGCTGGTCGGCGTCCTGGCTGGGCACCGCAGCCGGCGCGCTCTCCCGAGTGCTGCGGATGCTGCGCTCGCCGGAGTACCGCAACCGGGCCGACCTCGGCTCCGAGCTGCTCCTGACCAGGCTGTCCCAGGCACGCAGGCGTCTGGACACCGTGCACGCCCTGCTCGCGCAGACGGAGCGGACCGTGAGCCGAAGCCCGGATCTGAGCCAGCCGAAGATCCAGCTGCAGCTGAACGCGCTCAAGATCACGGCCGCCGAGGAGTGCTTCGCGGCCGTCGACGGCCTCATCGACGCGGTCGGCATGCGGCACGGCTACCTCAAGGGCTCCCCGACCCGCCTCGAGCACGCGCTGCGGGACCTGCGTTCCGCGTCCCTGAACTACAGCAACGACCGCCTGCACCTGGCGGACGGCAAGCTGGCCCTCCTCGACCCCGAGGTGCGGTTTGTCTGACCTGGCATCCGCTTCCCGGGACACAACGCCGACCGGCTACCGGAAACTGGTCGCGCAGGCGCTGGCGGGCGTTCCGGTCGGCGCTCCGGCGACCGACCTGTGGCGAGCGCTCGGGGCGGCCGGCGCCCTGTCCACGCTGTACCAGAGCGGCAACGCCCTGGGCCCGGTCGCGAACCCGGCACGCCTGGGCGCTCTGCTCCGGGCTGTCGACGCCCGCGCGGACAACGGAGCGACGCTCAGCGTACTGGTGCAGGCGGCCAGCGCACTGCCGGTCCTCGGCTCCGGCCGCTCCGGCCCCGCGTCGGCCGCGCCTTCTCCCGTCGCGGCCGCCTGGGAACACGCCCTGGCGGGGACCGCCCAGGTGGCGCTCGCCGCCACCGACGAGGCGGCCGCGGGCTCCGATCTCAGCGGGCTCGGCACAGAGGTGCGGATCGAGGGCGACCAGCTGGTGGTCCACGGCGGCAAGCGCTGGGTGACCAACGCCGGCACCGCCGAGTACCTGCTGGTCCTGGGCCGGCATCACCCCGGCCGGCACTTCACCAACTTCAGCTGGGTTCTGGTACCGGCGAAGACGGCGGGTGTGACCGTGAGCCCCGCGCCGACCAGCCTGCTCGCGAACTCGGCGACCGGGCACATCGGGTTCGACTCGGTGCGCCTGCCGGCCGATCACCTGGTGGGCAGAAACGGTCGTGGCATGGCCGTGTTCGCCCGGCACATGAGCACGGAGCGGCTCGCCGGGGCACAGTGGGCCGTCGCCCTCACCGGCCGGGTGCTCGCGGACACCCGCGAGCGCCTGCTGCGGCGGACCGTCGACGGAGAGCCGCTGTGGCACAACGCGGTCGTCCGCCAGGGCTTCGCCGAGTGCCTGGTACGCGTCGCCCAGCTGCGAGCGCTGTGCGACAGCCTCGCTGAGACGGCCGTGAAGGGGCAGAGCCTGTCGGCCGGGACCCTGTTGAAGTCCGCCGTCGGGCTGACGGTCGACACCGTGCTCGCCCGGTGCGCTCAACTCCAGGGAGCTGACGGTTTCGCCGCGGGCGGTGCTCAGGGTGTCCGCGCGGAAGCCGGCGTCCTCGGTATCGGCGGGGGCGTGACCGAGTTGATGCTCGCCGGTGTGGCCGACATGTCCGAACAGCTGCTGGCGGAGCTACGGACATGACGGGGAGGGGGTCGGAGCCGGCCGAGGAGTCCGCGCGCATGCCGGTGCGCACCGGGAAGTCCGGTGTCCGGTACGGGATCCACGAGATCGCGGACGGGGTGTGGGTCCTGTGCCGCTCCGACCGGAGTGCGACGGACCCGGCGGAGGCCCACCGGGACGATCTCGCCCAGGCGGCAGGTCTTCTGCCCTGGCGGGCCGAGGAGTTCCTGGCGGGGCGAGCCACCCTGCGCCGGCTCATCCGCGAGGTGCGCCCCGACCTCGCGGACACGGCGGTCCGCCCCGACCCGCAGGGACGCCCCTGCCTGGTCGGGCATCCGGACGTCGGCGTGAGCGTCTCCCACGACGGCGGCCTCAGCGCCGCGGCCGTGGCACCCGGCCGCCGGGTCGGCGTCGACGTGCAACTCCCGCCCGACCGGCCGTCCGAAGGTCTGCTGCGACGATGTCTGAACGGGCACGCCGCACAGCTCGAGAAGCTGCCCGCACCGGAGCGGGCCCGCGAACTCGCCTGGGTCTGGACCGTCCAGGAGTCGTGCGTCAAAGCGGCGGGCACCGGTCTCGCCGGCCGCCCCTGGACCATCCCCGTCACACCCGGCCACCGTCACGGCCGCTGGGGCCGGTACCGCTGGGCCAGTCTGCGCGACAGCTCCCCGATCCCGCTCAGCTGCGCCTTCACCCCTCGCGAAGTCCCCGATGCCAGGGGCCGGAGCGACACCCTGCCCGCCGACCTGGAGTGCTGACGTGATCGACGCCCTCGCCGAACCGCCCCAGTTGAGCTGCTACACGACCAGCCTGGTCTGTTATCTGGCAGCGGAGGTCCCCGCGGTGCCGCGCCGTTTCGCCGAGGCGACCCGGCTGGCGGTGCGCACCGATCTGCCCGCGGGCGAGCTGGTCTTCTCCCACCACACGCGGATCGACGTCACCGCGGACGGCGGAGAGCTGGCCTACCAAGGCGCCCCCGACTGGAGAACGGCCCGGGAAGGGCTGCTCGCCGAACTGGACGCCCAGGGCCGGGTGCTGGCCGTCGCCAACACCGAGCACATCGAATGGGCACCGGGATACGGCCGGGCCGCGGCCCCGCACTGGATCCTGATCCGCGGACGGCGCGACGGCTCCTGGCAGGTGGCCGACCACTTCGCCGCGCTCACCCCGCACGGCGAACAGGAGCCGTTCCTGGGATGGCTGGACGACGCCGGACTCGCGCGAGCCCTGACGCCGGTCCGGGAGTTCGGGACCGAGGTGGTCCGACGGGACCGCATGGCCCTCGGCCGGGCCACGGCCGTTCCGCCCATGAGCCACCACCGCTGGCTGGTGCGCACCGGGGGCGGCCGCCCGCCCGCGCACGAGCCGCGGGCCGGCGCACCGGACGACGGACAGTGGCTGTTCGAGCCGACAGCGGTGCTGTCCCACATCCTCGCGGCGTTGCTCGCGGACCCGGTGGCAGCCGCTCGCTACACGGACGACCTGTGGGCCGCCGCACGCCATCACTCGCACCGGAACGCGGTCCTGGTCTCGGACGGCCTGCTGGATCCCGAGGTGGCCGCCTCCGAGACCACAGCCTGGCAGGAACTCCCCAAGATACTGCGCATCGCGGCCCTTTCCGCGGCGCGCGGCCGGCCACGGACCGGTCTGGTCGAGGAGGCGTTCACCGATCTGATCCGTGCCACCGAGAAGTCGAGCACCGTCGCACCCAGTGAAGGACGACCGTGAAACAGACTCTGTACGAGTGGTTCGCCGCCTCGGTCGCGGAGTATCCCGACCACGTGGCCCTCGAGATCGGGGCCGACCGCCTGACCTACCGAGAACTCCACGACGCGGCCGCGGGCACAGCGGCGCGGCTGCTCACCGCGGCCGGCGGGGCGCCCCGGCGAGTCGGGCTGCTGGCCGAGCGCAGCGTCCTCGCCTACGCCGGCTATCTCGCGGTGCAGCTCCTGGGAGCCACGGTGGTCCCCCTCAACCCGGCATTCCCGCCTGCCCGGAACGCCGCGATCGTGACCGCCGGCGACCTCGACCTCGTCCTCGCGGAGACAACCGGCCCGGAGACCGGGGCCCTTGCCTTGCCGGCCCCGGTCGTGCCCCTGACCCGTACGCCACGGGCGGCGGACGGGAACGACGTTCCCGCTCACCGGCCGACCGGGCCCGACGGCATCGCGTACGTGCTCTTCACGTCCGGTTCGACGGGCACGCCCAAGGGGGTGCCCATCCGGCACGGCAATGTGTCCGCGTATCTCTCACACGTCATGCCTCGGTACGAGTTGGGGCCCGGGAGCAGGATGTCCCAGACCTTCGACCTCACTTTCGACCTGTCCGTGTTCGACATGTTCGCCGCCTGGGGCAGTGGCGCCACCTTGGTCGTTCCCACGCGACGTGACCTGATGGCGCCGGTCCGGTGGGCGGCGGAAGCGGAGCTCACCCACTGGTTCTCCGTACCGTCCCTGGTGTCCTTCGCACGCCGGATGCGGGCACTCAGGCCGGGTTCCCTGCCGACCCTGCGCTGGAGTCTGTTCTGCGGTGAGCCCCTGACGTTGCAGCAAGCGGAGGCGTGGGCCGCGGCCGCGCCGGAGAGCACTCTGGAGAATCTCTACGGTCCGACCGAACTGACCATCAGCTGCGCCGAGTTCCGACTGCCGCGGCACGTCGCGGAGTGGCCCCGCCCGGCCAACGGCACGGTCCCCATCGGGACGCTCTATCCAGGACTTTCCCACCTGCTGCTCGATACGGAAGGGCGTCCCGCCGACGACGGCGAACTGGTTGTCCGTGGCCCCCAGCGGTTCCCCGGCTATCTGGACCCGCGGAACAACGCGGACCGGTTCCTGCTGCACGACGGGGCCACCGGCACATCGGTCCCCCATGCCGGGGACGCCCCGATCACCGCCGACCACTGGTACCGCACAGGTGACCGAGTCGCCCGGCGGGACGGACAACTGATTCACCTGGGGCGAATGGACCAGCAGGTGAAGGTTCGCGGTTACCGGATCGAACTGGGAGAGATCGAGGCGGTGTTGCGCGAGCGGCCAGGTGTACGCGACGCGATCGTGGTCGCCGTCCCGGACGGTCTCGGCGACCTGTACCTGGAAGCGATCTGCACAGGTCCGGATCCTCAGCCGGAACAGATCCTGTCGGACCTGCGCTCCCGAATGCCCGAGTACATGATCCCTCGGAGCGTGACCGTGTTCGACGAACTGCCCCTGAACGTCAACGGGAAGATCGACCGAAAGACCGTGGCCGCCATGATCGCCGGTCGGCACGGCTAGCCGTCGCACCGCCTGAAGGAGCGCGATGAAGACCGAGGACCGCATACCAAGCCATCAGAGCGTCTCCGCCGACGAATACCGGCATGCGATCTCCCGACTGCCGACCGGTGTCACCGTGGTCACCACGGTCGGACCCGTCGGTTGTACCGCCAACGCGGTCATGTCTCTTTCCGTCGACCCGCCCAGTGTGCTTCTGTCCCTGACCACCGCGAGCCGAACCCTGGCCCACATCCGATCAGCAGGGCGGTTCGCGGTGAACGTCCTGTCCTGGACGGATCGCCGACTGGTGGCGCAGTTCGCCACGGGCACCACGGCGGAGCGGTTCGCAGGCGTGCCCTGGCACGGGGTGGGCGGCGTACCCGTACTGACACAGGCTTCGGTCACCGTGGTCTGCACCGTGCGGGAAACAGTGTCACTGCTGGACCACACACTGATCGCAGGCACTGCGGAGTGGACCCGGGTCAACGAGGCACCGGCGACTGTCCTGTACGGGAACGAGCAGTACGCCGTCGGGTCCTGAACTGCCCACACGATCGCGCGACGCCCGTGTGCCGCCGGCTCCGCCGACGGCCGGAAGTGTTCTTGAAGGCATCAAGATCCAATGTAATAGTCTCGTCTGCAACAGTTGCGCCCCGACCAGGGAGAGAGTTGAGCAGCCGGACTCGTCGAAGCCTTCGAGATGAACGTCGGCGTGTTGTTTCTCCGCGAGCCCTTGGCAGTTCCTTGAAACCCTCCTACTCAGAAAGCAGGGCCGCCCATGCCCGTACGCATGCCCAAATCGTTGAGCGCACTGCAGGAGCGCCCCTACCGGCTCCTGTGGACAGCGCGCAGCATCTCCGCCGTCGGCAACGCCCTGATACCGGTGACAGTGGTGTTCGCCATCCTGCGCTCGGGTGGCAGCGCCCTGGATGTCGGCACGGTGCTGACCTGCCATGCGGTCGGCCAGGTGGTGATGCTGCCGGTGGGCGGGGTCTGGGCGGACCGGCTGTCCCGCAAGCTGGTGCTGATGGCGAGCGACGCCGTCCAGGCGGTCTGCTACGGCTTGCTCGCCGTGATGTTATTCCTGGACCGGGCGGCGGTCTGGCAGTTCGCCGTCACCTACACGATCGCCGGCATGGCGATGGCCTTCTTCACGCCGGCGTCCAGGGCCGTCGTACCCGAACTCGTCGGCGCTGAGCATCTGCAACCAGCGAACGCCCTGCTCGGTCTGACCGACAGCACCACCAAGGTGCTCGGCCCGGCCCTCGCCGCGCTGCTGCTGGCGGTCTCCAGTCCGGGCACCGCGATCCTCATCAATGCCGTCACCTTCCTGCTGAGCTTCGTGCTGGTCTCCCGCATGCACCTGCGCAGGCAGGCGCAGCGGTCCGAGAAGCAGCACTTCTTCGCGGACCTGCGCGACGGCTGGCTGGTGGTGGCCCAGCGCCGCTGGTATCTCGCCAACCTGCTCTGCTGGGGCGTGTGGAACTTCGCGATAGCGTTCTTCTTCGTCCTGGGCCCGGTCGTGATGCAGGACGGCCACGGCGGAGCCACCTCCTGGAGCGTGATCATGATCACCGGTTCGGTGGGCTCCATCGTCGGCGGGCTGGCCGCGCTGCGCTACCGGCCGCGCCGCCCCCTGGTCACCGCGAACGCGGCCGCGGTGCTCGGCGTCGCCCCGCTGGCCCTGCTCGCTCCCCCCGCCCCGCTCTTCGTCATCGCTCTCGGTGTGGCCGTGGCCTTCATCATGACCTCGCTCGTCGGCGAGATCCTGGCGACCACGCAACAGCAGCTCTTCCCCGAGGAGATGCAGGCCCGTGTCAGCTCGCTGGACTGGATGATCTCGTTGATCGCCATGCCCGCCGGCTACGCCGCCGCCGCTCCGGTGTCCCAGTTCCTCGGGATGCGCACGACCCTGCTGGCCGCCGCGGCCCTCATCGGCACACCGTGTCTGTTGCTGAACCTGCTGCCGGGCGTGCGCTCGGTCCAGCGCCTCCCCGACGGCAGTATCGGCATCGCCGACGAGCGGGACACCCCTGCGCCCCTGCCCGGAGCCACATCGGTCCCTCTGTGAGGGTCCCGACCGAGACACCCGGTTCACCGGGTCAGTGATCCGGCCCGTTGCCTCTCGACCGTCGACGCGGACGCGGGTTGCCGAGGGCTGCTCGGCACCCACCGTCGTTCCCGCATGCACAGGCTTCGCAAAATGCCCGGGACGCTGTCCCAAGTGCATTGATGCACCTGCCATGCGCACGCCATGCGGCACCCATGCGGGGGTCGACTGGAAGTGGATCAGCATGCAATGGTTGCTGGGAAACACCCAGGCGAACCGGGCTGACGACGCACGCCGGGCGCGCTGTCGGCGACCCCGGCGGCAGCTCCGGCTTACGGGGGTTACTGACGGCTATGCGCTACACATTACTCGGACCGGTCGGGATGGACTTCGAGGGCATGCCGCTGGCGGTGAAGCGTCCGCGGTGCCGGGCTGTCTTAGCCTATTTACTTCTGCACGCCAACCGCGTCGTCTCCACGCAGCAGCTGATCGACGCGCTGTGGGGAGGTTCGGAGCCGCAGACGGCCCGTTCGCAGATCCAGGCCGACATCGCGACGCTGCGCCGGGTGTGCCGCGATGCCGGAGCCAAGATCCCGGTCGAGAGGCGGGCCCCCGGCTATTCGATCGCCGTCGACGACGGCGAGCTCGACCTGGACGTCTTCCGCAACGGCATGGCCCGGGCCCGCCAGGAGGCCGCGCGCGGCGACAGCCGCTCGGCGGTGCGCCTGATCCGCAAGGCGCTCGCGCTGTGGCAGGGCATGCCGCTGGCCGACATCGCTGTCAGCTACGCCGAGTCCGCGCAGACCCAGCTGACCAGCCTGCGCCTGACCGCCTATGAGGATCTGGCCGACCTGGAGATCGGCGAAGGGCACTACGGCGCGCTCATCGACGACCTGATGCCGCTGGTCGCGGCACATCCCCTCCACGAGAACCTGCGCGTCAAGCTGATGCTCGCGCTGTACCGCTCGGGCCGTCAGACCGCGGCGCTGGAGCAGGCGCGCGAGCTGCGCTCGCTGCTGGCCGAGCAGCAAGGGCTCACCCCGGGCCGCAGGTTCACCGACATGGAACAGGCGATCCTGCGCGCCGATCCCTCGCTGGACGCCATAACGCCGACCCCGCCGGCCGAGCCGCCGCACCCCCTGTCCGAGCAGGAATCACCCCCGGTGCCCGACGCCCCGGACGGCGCACTCTCCGACGCCCCGGCCGCGCACCCGGCACCGCCGGTGCCGATGCAGCTGCCGTCGACGCCCCAGCTGGTGGGCCGGCGGGACCTGCTCGACCAACTCGACGACTTCCTGGCCGGGAACCTGTCCGACGAAGCGGTCCCGGGCACGGTCGCGGTGGTCGGCCCCGCCGGCGTCGGCAAGACGACGCTGGCCGTGCACTGGGGCCGTACGATGGCCGAGCGCTTCCCCGACGGCCAGCTCTACATCAATCTGCATGGCCACGACACGCAACGCGCGATGCCGCCGACACGGACGATCGCCCGCGCGCTGCGCTCGCTGGGGCTGTCCCGGGACGCCATTCCGGCCGAGGCCGACGAGCTCATCGACCTGTACCGTTCGACGGTCGCCGGCAAACGCCTGCTGGTGCTGCTCGACAACGCCCGGTCGGTAGACCAGGTCCGCCCGCTGCTGACCACCGGGCCGGGCTCGGTGACCCTGATCACCAGCCGCTTCCGGCTGACCGGCCTGGTCGTGCGCGACGGGGCGCGCCAGGTGGCGGTCGGGCCGATGTCGCCGCAGGAGGCCGAGCAGCTGCTGGAACACATGCTCGGTGCCGAGCGCCTGCGCGCCGAGCCGGGCGCGGCCCACAGCCTGGCCGAGGCGTGCGGACGGATACCGCTGGCGCTGAGCATCGCGGCGGCCAACATCGCCAACGATCCGCTGGCGTCGATCGCCGACCACATCAGGGACTTGCGCGACGGCAACCGTCTGGCCGCACTCCAGACTCCCGGCGACAGCGACAGCACGATGCAGACCGTCCTCGGACAGTCCTACGACGCTCTCGACCCTGACGCCCGCCGCTTGTTCCGCCTCCTCGGACTCTCCCCGGGACCGGACTTCACGGTCGCGGCGGCCTCGGTGCTGGCCGGTCTGAGCCGGGCCGAGGCCGGCCGCCTGGTGGACCGCCTGCTGGACGCCCACCTGATCGACCAGTCGGCGGCGGACCGCTTCGCCCTCCACGACCTGACCCGGCTGTACGCGCGAGCGCGCGCCGAGGCCGAGGACTCCCGGCCCGACCGCGAGAGGGCCCGCGGGCGCCTGACCGAGTGGTACCTGGAACGCACCCTTGCGGCGCAGGCGCTGGCCTTCCCCGAACACGCCCGCCTGTCCGGCGCGGAGTACTCCCCCGGCGCGGACTTCGACACCGCGGCCGAGGCGCTGACCTGGTTCGACAACGAGATCCCGAACCTGATCGCGGCCCTGCACGACGATCCGATCGGTGCCCACACCTGGCGGATCGCCGACGGCCTTCGCCCCTACTTCGCCACCCGGATGAACGTCGGCGACTGGATCGACGCCGCCAACGCCGCCATCACGGCCGCCGAGCGCGTGGGCAACGCCGAAGCCCGGTTCAGCGGGTGGTACAGCCTCGCGCACGCGAACATGAGCGTGAACGACTACTCGAAGGCGATGAGAAGCTTCAGGACGGCCCTGTCGATCGCGCGCACCATCGACCACCGCCCCGGCATCAACGGCTGCGAGAACTTCGTCGCGCAGATCCTGATCTTCACCGGGCACCTCGACGAGGCGGCCCGCCGCCTGGAGTCGCTGATGTCCGTGGCACCGTCGCCGCACAGCGTTTCCAGCACGGTGGTCACCCTTTCACGGCTCGGCGAGGTGTACTGCGAGCTGGGCCGTCTGGCCGACTCGCTGCGCGTCCGGCACCAGGCACTGGAACTGGCCACACAGGCCGGCGCACGAAGTCAGGAGCCGTACGCCCTGGTCAATCTGGCCATCGTGAAGCATGCCCTGGGAGACGTGGAGGAAGCCGGCGCGCTGTACACCCGAGCCCTGATCACGCTCAGGGAGTTCGGCGACACGGACCTGGAGTCGGCGGCCCGGAGCGAGCTGGCGGCGGTCCACCTGGACGCCGGACGGCCGGAGGCGGCGCGCGTATGCGCGGAGCACGCGTGGCGCCTGGCGCAGGGGCTCAAGGCGCCTCGGTGGAGCTGGCTGGCACGCAGCGTCCGGGCGACGGTCAACCGGGATCTGCCGGGACACCTGGCTGCGGTCGTCCTGGCGGACGAGTCGGGAAACCCGGGATGGCACATCCGAGCCCTGGTGGCGACCGCGGCCACGGCCGAGGTCCTGGGGCGGCCGGACGCCGCGCGCGACTACGCCTACCAGGCACTGGAGCTGGCGGTGACCCACCATTACCGCATGTCCGAGGCCGACAGCCTGCTGATCCTGGCCCGGACGCAGACGCCGGGCAGCCCCGAAGCCCACGACTTCGCACGCCGCGCGCTGGCCATCCATCGGCAGACCGGACGCCGCCTGGGCGAGCAACAGGCGCGAGCACTGCTGGAGGAGTGGGGAACAGCCGAGGCGAGCGCCCGAGTGACCCGCCTGTTCCCGGTTCCCGCCCGGCAGACGCCCGCCCCCGCCCGCGTCGGGGTTCCAGTTCCACGGCGGTCGGTCGTCGGCCGACGGCCCACCGGAGCGATCCCGCCCCCCGTGGGGATCGGGCCCGGAGCCATGGAGCAGTGACCGCCCGTCCCCACCGGTCTCCGACTGTGCCCCTGACCCGTACTTTCACGTGGTCAGGGGCGCTTGAGGGCAGATAAGTCGGGCACTACCGGGGTCGGACGGTCTGCTCGCTGCGCTCGAAGATGCCCGAGTCCGTCTCCATTCAGCCGAACAGGTCGGCCAGGGTGGCGCGCACGCCGCGGACGGCGAGCGCGGCGTCTTCGCCCAGCGCAACGGCAACGACCACATCCGCGTCAACCTGATCCAGCGCGTTCCGGTCGACTGGACCGCCGCGAGCGGCCTGACGCCCCTGGACAGTCACCGGGGACCATGTGCGGAGCCTTCCGGTTCCGTCGTCTTCTCAGGGTCCTCTGGCCCTGCTGTCTCTATCCCCTGTTCCTGAAGCAAAGCGAGCAGATCGGCGGCGGAGGGGCGGCCGGTGGGGTCCTTGCTTAAGCACTTCTCGATGACGGGACGCAGAGCCGACGGGACTCCCGCGAGGTCCGGAGCGTCATGCGCAATCTTCATGGCGACCGCGATGGGTGGGGCGCCCGTGTCGCCGTCGAACGGTCCCCGGCCCGTCGCCGCATACGTCAGGACCCCGCCCAGTGCGAACACGTCGGCCGCCGCCCCCACCTCGCGCGGCATGCTCAGCTGCTCCGGCGCCATGAAGGACACCGTGCCCAGGACCTTGCCGCTCCGTGTCAGCGGTTCCGCGCTCAGTACCCGGGCGACACCGAAGTCGATGACACGGGGGCCGTCCTCGGGCAGCAGCACATTGCCCGGCTTGAGATCGCGGTGCACCAGACCGGCCCGGTGGATGTCACGCAGGGCCTCGGCGAGTCCCCGGCCCAGCCGTGGCACAGCGTCCTCGCCTAACCCGCCGTTCTTACGCAGCCCTCCTCCCCGCACCTCAAGGTGGGATAGAGGCCTGCAGTCCCGGCTGCTGCGGGCAGCACGGACGTGGCGTCGCTTGACGGAGTGCGATCACAAGGCGGGGCACGGTGGCGCACCGCCGAGGAGCTACTCGTCCACCACAAGCAGCTCGTCCGTCTCAGCGACGCCGGCAAGCCAGCCGACCTCATTCGACCCGACCCCGTACGTGGCCGCCGACACATTCAGCGGCGGGCACACTTCGTCGCCGTCGCACTGCGACTCGTCCAGCTCACACCACCCGTCGAGCTGCGCCAGCTACTGACCTCGGGTCGCCAGAGCAGGCATACCCGAATGAGCGGGTAGAACAGTGGCCATGTGCGACCGCCGGGCGTCGATCACGTTAAGGGTTCGCCAACCCTCTTGTGATTCACGTCTCAGTGACCATCATTGAGGTTACGCACCCAGCCCTAACCAAGCTGGCGAGCGGCACACAAAGAGGCCCCCTGCTGGCTGCAAGGGGCTTTTGTAGGCCGGGATCGGAGGCACTGGCACTGCTTCCGAACCCGGCCTCATTCATCCCCGCCAGATCTCCCGTCGGCGATCTGGAAGCCGCACCTCTCGCGAAGGGTCCGACTCTGCGGGCGGCTGACCGTAGTACACATTGGTCTGATGCACGCTCGGGGAATAGATGTACGTGATGTTGGTGGTGACCGGCGCCGCCTGGGGCCGATCTCGGGCAAGGCGCTTGACGCGGAAGTACCGCCAGGCTCCCCAGCACCAACCTAGTAGTTCACCTACAACCACCAGGTAGTGCAACCAAAGCATCCATTCGTGGAATTGCTCCAACTGCTCTCTCCCTATCGCATGTGTTGCATGTGCGGCCGCGGTAACTCGGCGTCACGGGACCGCAGTGCATCCGCGAGCCCAGCAACTGGGTGTTGCCAGGACCGCGAGACCGCCACCGCGACCTAGCAGGCCGCGACGGCGTTTCCCTTTCCTTTGGTGGTGGACTCGGCGCTCATGGCGCCTACCAGGTCGCCGTTTAGTGCCACGTTCGTGGCGGGGCGACCGCGGAGCGCGTGCTGACGGGTCCACGACTTGTCGTGACCCCTACAGCGGGTGGCGCTTACCGCGTTGCGATAGGGATGTGGAGTTATCAACGAACGGCCGCGGGCCGAAAGTACGTTGCTGTCTTGTTCTCCCGGACCAGCTGTCTACAGCATGCGCAGCGGAGACAGACCGCGCGCGTGCCGCTAGCGACAAAGCGCGGTTCAGAACGTTGTGGACTTGCACAGCAGCCGAACACCGCGTGCGGGACTCTTACCTGATTGGGGATCAGCGAAGATCAAATACAGAAGATCTATTGCCGGGCCATCAGCGCCCGAGGCGAAGTGCGCGGGCCATGAAGTTGTTCGGCTTGTCCCCGGATGCCGGACGATCTTCGAGTAGACGACTTGGCCGTACACCTCGAATCGGAGCGCCTTCGCGCGGCGTGGCCTGATGATGTGCGGGCGGGTCCCGTTCAGCACGAAGAGCGTGGCCGGGTGGTCGCAGGTGATGACGCACTGCAAGCCGCGCGGCCCCTCCTCAATGTGCCAGTCGATGTACTCCGGCGTGAGGCCCGGCGCCAGGTCCTGAGCAATGCCCGCGACCTTGCTCCTGCGGCGGGCCAGGTTCCGCTCAACAATCCCGCCACGCAGTCGCAGGAGCCGTGGCAGCCGGCCCTGGTCGATCCGCACCTTTTGGATCCCGTACACCGGCTCCGACGGCTTGGGGCGCAACGCCAGTGTCTGCGGCTGCCGTTCGGACTGTTCAGGTCACCGGTGGTCCCGCACTCTCGGTCCGACGACTGTCAGATGCGCCTGGCACGATGCCCGGCATGAGCCCGATAACAGAGCTGACGCAGAAAACCCTGGCCGAACGCGGCTTCCGGGGCTTCGTGTCGTTCCGTCAACTGCCCGACAGTAGTGTTCCCACCGGGCACGGAATCTACGTGGTGATCCGCCCGGACACCTCGCCGCCGTCGTTCCTCCCTGCCAGCCCTGCCGGGCACCTCAAGGGCCGCGACCCGTCCGTGACGGCCGACAAACTCGGCGACGCCTGGGTGGATGGGGCGATGGTTGTGTACATCGGCAAGGCCGCGGGCCAGGACGGGCTGAAACAGCGGCTTGCCGACTACCGCCGCCACGGCACCGGTCTGCTGGCCGGCCACTGGGGCGGCCGCTACGTCTGGCAGCTGACTGATTCGGATGCACTGCTCGTCGCCTGGCTGTCGTTGCCCGAGGGCGACGCGGGCGAGGCTGAGCAGGACCTGATCGACGAGTTCAAGGAACTCCACGGAGGGGCACTGCCCTTCGCCAACCTCAGGAACAGCGCCCGGAGGACTCCCGAGACGGGCGTCTGAAACCCGATTGGCCTATCAAATGGAAGATCTCTGGAGATTATTGAGACAGCCAGGACACTTCCTGGGGAGCCGACCTTCCGCATTTCGTACGGAGCGCAGGCGGCCCGATCGGTCACAACCCCGTTGTTTCCTTCCGCCGGGACGCCGCCGGCTCAGCCCTCGCAGTGTGCACCGGCCACCGGGAGGGTGGTGACGGAGTCGCTGTCGTGGGAGCCGGTGTTCCGGATGAACCGGTAGCACTGCTGCTGTCCGGAGGCGTGCACGAGGACGGTGACGGTGACGTTGGTGTCCTGGCCGGTCACGGTGATCACGTCGTACGCATAGTCGTCGGAGGCGCTGCCGACCGGCGCGAGGAGTTGCTGGACCTCCGAGCGGGTCGCGCCCGGTCGGACGAGGGTGCGCAGGGCGTCCTGGGCGGCCTGGGCCGCGCCGGTGACCGGCTGTCGCCGCGCGCAGTCCGCCTCGGGCCGAGCGGTGACGTCGGCCCGCCAGCCGCCTGTGTCGCGCCCGAAGGTCAGGGCGTAGCAGCGTGTTTCCGACTCCGTGCGGACGGCTCCCCACAGGGCGGGACGCACCTCGTACCCGCTGGAGAACGGTGTGACGACGGTCAGCCCGCCTGTGCCCCGGTCGTACACGAGATCCGGCGCCACCGCGCTCCCGCCGGAATCCGGGTCTCTTCCGTCGCGCAGCACGATGTCCTGCGCCGTCGCGCCGTCGGCGGATGTCCGCGCCGCGGTCAGCGCCCGGACGGTCGCCGACGCGGCCTGCCGGGCCTGCCGCTCCACCGCGGCCCGTGCTTGCGTACGGCGGTCCGCGTTGTCGGCGCCGGCCCGGTGGAACGCGTACGCCGTCCAGGCGAGGACGGTCCCGAGGACGAGGACCAGGGCGACCAGCACGGCCAGGCAGCCGCCGGTCACGGCGCGGGAGCCCCGCCCCGTGACCGGCGTGGAAGTGGTGGTGTGTGTCACTGGCTGCCCGTGTATCCGATGTCGGCGAGGGTCTGGTCCATCACCTCGGCATAGGCGGTGGTGCCCCGGTCCTTGGGGTGGAACGACTCCAGGCTGGCGCAGATACCCGTGAGCGGAATGCACGGCACCGGGTTGGCCGGATCGCCCGAGTGGTAGTCGCCGTCGCCGTTCGGTCCGGCCACGATGCGGTTGATCCACTCGTCGCTGTCACAGATCCCATGCCCCTGGAAGGCGCTGATCGGGTCGGCGAACGCCACCTTGACCCCTTGGTTCTTCAGTTCGGCGACCTTGGCTGCCTGCTTGTCCCGCACTTCGTCGGCGAGGGCGTTCAGCGCGTCGAAGTCGGCCGTCAGACAGGGTTCGTCGGCGACGATGTGAGGGTAGCCCATGAGAACGATCTGGGCGTTGGGAGCCTTCTGGCTGATCTCGTCGAGAAGTCTCCCGGTCGCGTCGACAGCCGTGTTCAGCCTGGCCGTGTAGTCGTCCTTGTCGCACACACCGACGATGTAGCACTCGGTGATGGCGTCGGTGAAGAGTCCGCCGTCGTTTCCGCCGATCGTGAGCATCACCAGGGTGGTGTCGTCGCTGAGGACGCCCGAGTTGATCTGGGCGATCTCGTGGAACTGGCCCTGGGTCTGCGGCCGGCTCGGGTCGTCCCAGGCGGAGGGGTGCACCTCCGCGTCGTTCTGGGTGATGTCCTTGCCCCGCACGTTCCAGGTCGAGGCTCCGGAGCAACTGACGTTCTGCAGGTCGGCGACCGTGGAGTGGGTGTCGGAGAGGTCGCCGAGGGGGGTGGCCTGGAAGGGCAGGAGAATCTTGCGGCTCCAGCCGTTGGCGCCGCGCCGACAGGCGTTCCACTCGACGGTGCCGTGGGAGGTGTCGGACTCGCTGGAGTAGTCCCCGGCGCCCTCGCCCGAGGTGTAGGAGTCGCCCATGGCGACGACCATGTGCTGCGGTTTGCCGGGCAGTTCCTGGAAGGCGACCGAGGTGAACGCCACGTCCTCGTCGCCGGTACCGTCGTCGGCGGTGTTCGACAGTTCCACCTGGGGCGTCCCGGTGAAGTGGTAGACGCCGAGTTCGGCCCAGGTGTTGGCACCGTAGTGGGTGTTGAGGTAACGGTCCCGGTCGCCGCCGGCCACCCCGTGGATGATGTAGTGCGCCTGCTGGGTGTGAGCACCGGTGTCGGGCAACTGCACGAACACCCGAGTCCAGCCGTCCAGGTTCTGGCCGAGAGTCCAGGTTCCCTTCACCGTCATGGCCCCGTCATCGCCGCCGAGATGGCTGGAGTTACGGGTGTGGGCATACCAGAAGTGGCCGCCATACCCGCCGCCTATCTGGTAGAGGTCCCCCTTGGCCTCGTACTGCCCGAGGCCAGGACCGGACGTGCCATTGGAGTTGAACGTGAACTCGAAGCTCCCGTCGTCGGTGCCGGTCGTACCGCACGAACTGTAGGTGTTCGTGTTGTCGGGTACGGAGTTCACGATCAGCGCGCCCGCGGACAGACCGTCGTCGGTGCAGATCGGGGTGCCGTACTGGAGGCGGGTGCCGCGGCCGGGTTCGGCGACCAGAGTCAGGTACTTGATGTTCTCGAAGCCGCAGGTGGTGGCGCAGTCGCTCTTCCAGGTGGCGTTGGACTCGTGCCACCAGTACTGGGTGTAGCACTCCGCGTCGGGGCAGTCCGGCGGGTTCGCGACGTCACAGTTGTTCGCGGTGTTGCAGAACGTGTCGAGCGGCGGCGTGGCGTACGCGCGGTTGTACGTCGCGCTGCCCGGGACCGTGTAGACGTCGGCCGTGCCGTTCCAGTAGGCGGGGCGGAAGCCGGCGGACGAGAACCCGGACTCACCCGGCCAGTCCTGCCGGCCCGAGGTGGCATAGGAGTAGCCGGTGTCGATGGACCACGCCGCCCAGCCCTCCACCTTCTCCTCGTACGGCCAGTCCTGGGGATGCGCGGCGTCCTTGACGGCCAGCGGGTCGACGTCGGTGTTCATGAAGGCCGAACGGGACGGCGGATACACCGGGTTGGCGGGGTTGTTGTACCAGCCCAGGCCCCAGTTGCCGTTGGTGCCCTCGTCCGCCTTCTCGTTGAAGCCGAGGTTGTAGTTCCACAGCGCGGCGAACCAGTTCTCGGGCTTGGCCGGATCGTCGTTGTTGACGGTGATCGTCTGGTCCGTCTCGTGGAGCTCGTTCCATTTGTCCGCGAGGATGTACAGGGAGGCGGCGACGTTCACGGTGTAGTCCAGGGCGACCGCGCGCTGGGTGGTCGCGGGCAGCGCGGTCTCGCCCGCCTTCTCGTACCCCGCGAGCCGCATGCCGTCGGTGACCTGGCCGACGCCGTAACCGCAGTCGGAGTTCGCCCAGTCGATCTGCCAGTAGTCGGCGGGGTCGTCGCCCGAGTGGCCGTAGAAACCGGCGTAGGAGGCCAGCGGGTTGCCCATCTGGCCGGGGATCGAGCCCGGTTCGGCCTGCCACAGGTTCGACTCCTGCGCCATCACACCGAGCAGCACGTTCGCCGGGATACGGCCGCCGCCGGTCAGCGCGGGGAGGGGGAAGAGGCCCTGGGGGTCGATGGTGCTCAGCCCGATCTGGTCGCGCCAGCCGCCCTGGGTGAGATAGCTCGCCCGCAGGTCTCCGCGTACGGCCATGTCGACGGCCCACTCGACCTGGTTCGGGGTGGGCTGCAGGGCCTGGGAGTCGACATCGTTGCGAGGCACCGAGCACCAGCGGTCGGTGTCGACCGGGTCGTGGGCGCGGGGATCGGTGTCGGCGGGTGCGAGAGCGACGGCGGAGGTGGCGGTGCCGGTGAGGGCGGGGGACATGGAGGTGCTGCCCCCGGCAGCCGCGGTCTGCGGCACCGACTGGCTGATCTTCTCTCCGGTGGTGGTGGCGGTGGAGGTCACGGTGGTCGGCTCGTCGGCGGCCGCGGTGTCCGGTGTGCCCATCGTGGTGCTCTCCGGCCCGGGACTGCTCGTGGTGAAGTTCTGGCCCGCGTCCTTGATGTGGGCCAGGCCGCGGCGGACTCCGGGGGTGAGCACGGGGTCGACGGCGAGGCGTCCCAGGGTGGAGACGTCCGTGTCGGCGGGCGCGTCGAGGAGTGTGACGTGCGTGTCTTTCAGGTGTGTGGCGGACGGTTTCCCGGTGAGGAACACCCGGCCCCCGGCGCCCTGGCGCAGGTCCACGTCGCCGAGCTTGCCGGAGGCGATCACGGAGGGCTCGCCGCTCCCGGGCCAGAGTTCGGTGTGCACGGTGGAGTCGCCCTCGCGGTCGAGGAAGGCGACCTGGCCGTTCGTGGTGGGCCGGATGTCGAACGGGACGCTGTCGGCGGCGGCGAGCGTCGTCACCTTGCCTGCGTTGTCGATGTGGACCAGGGCGCGTCCGCGTCCGCCGATCGCGCCGTCCTCGACCGGTACCGCGCCGGTGATCTCGCCCGCCGTCGCCGCAGAATCAAGGGTTTTTCCCGCGGTGTTGACGGTCACCACCCGGGTCTTCGTCTTCGCCGGGTCGTTCATGTCCCGGAAGGCGGTGAACGCGGCCGTGTGCGTGACCGTGTTGCAGGACGGGTCGAAGTAGGCGAGCGACGCGGTGAACGGCAGCTTCACCACCTGGCCGGTGGCGGAGTCGACGATGGCGGCGAACGCGCCGCCCTGCATCAGGTCGGGCTCGTTGGTGAACGAGCGGGGCGCGTACACGGCGGCGATGTGATCCGCGTCCATGACGCACTGGTTGCCGATCCAGGTGTCCGCCGGCATCCCCGGCTCCGACAACGAGGCGACGGTCTTCCAGGCGTAAGCCCTCGATGAGTCGGCCACCAGGATCTTCAGGCCGTCGGTGTCGGCCGCGCTCGTCACCGCCCGGTCCTTGGACGTCTTCCAGCCCGTGCCGAGCTTCTTGCCGGGATTGTCGACCTGGGACGACGGCGTGGACTGGGTGGACGGTTCGGTAGTCTGTGTCGCTTCCGTCCCGGCGGCGAGTGCCGGCGCGGCGGCTGGTACCAGGCCGGTGACCACCAGTGCGGCGGCCGCCAAGGCGATGGATGTGCGTGCCCTGCGTCTCCGTCTCAAGGGTTCTCCAAGGTCCGAAAGAGCGGTTCTCTGCATGGGCTCCGCGTCCGCACCGGCGCAGGTGACGTCGGATCAGCGGCGGAGGGAGCTTCGGCGTGCGGTACAGGGTGAGGACGAAGGCGTTCAACGCGGTTCTTCCGGCGGCTGGTACAGCGGGGCCGAGTCCCTTCGGCGAGATCGAGGGACATCGCCACGGAGACGCGTTCCGTGCGGCGTGCTCGCTCGGGAAGTGTCTGCGGGCCTCAACCGCCCGGCCCCGATAGGGGCGTTGCCCAAGTCAATGGGAGTTGTAGTGAAGACGGGCGCAGCCAGTCGTGGCAGGTCGCAGCAGGGACGGTCACGGAGCCCGGGTCGTACCGACGAAGGCGACAACACACACGATCACCGCTGTCATCGGAACACGCGCATGTCTGCGCCTGCTGTGTCTCAACGTCGTGTCTCTCTCTACTGAAAGATCGCAGGTTTCTTTCCGCTAGCGAACCGCGTCAGCGTAGACGGACGTCGAGATCCGGCGGAAGGGTGCGGGTCGGCGGCGGCGCCCGGCGAGCCCCTGAGACGTTCACCGATGGTGGCTGCGCGTGTTGGATCGTAGAGGAAGTTGGGCGTTTCTGTATCGGTTTCGCTCTCCATCCGGCCTCACTCCCCGCGCCGCAAGTGATGTGAATCACCGTTATTTTCAAGGGAGTTGAGGCCACCATCAGCCGGATCCCTTGACCTTCCCTTAAGAAGTTCTTGGTTGTGGTTGATCGGGAGTGACGATGAGCCTGTATGGGTCACGCAATCAAACGCGCTGCTCGGTGACGGCTACGGGGGTGGCGGCGGCGCGTTGTGCGGTGTCTCGGTGAACCCACCTCCGGTGCATGAGATTTACCTTAATTCCTTTCGTAAAGGATGGTTCATGCCTAGACGAAGACGCTTCCCGTCCTGTTTACTCACCCTCGCCCTGGCCGTCGGCGGCGTGCTCGCCGTCTCCGCTCCGGCCTCGGCGGTGGGGTGCCAGGGGTCGGCGTGCGACGGTGCCAGTCCGGTGACAATGGGCTGCGACGGTGACGCACGGCTCCTCGACGAGGTCGACGCGACCAATCTGTCCGTGCGCTTCTACCACTCCCCCGAGTGCGACGCGTCCTGGGCCTACGTGACGTCCGCTTTGACTTACCCGGTCGCCGCGGACATCTATTACCTGCCGCAGTTCGGCGGCACGGAGGCGTACCACACCGCCGACTACGTGAACCCGGGGGACGTGGCCAAGCCCACGCCGATGGTCGGCGGCAACGCCCAGGCCAAGGGATGCGCCGAGGACGACGGGCCCGGCGCGGACCCCGCGCCGGAGGTCTGGCAGCAGGAGGGGGACCACGGACTGTGTACCGCATGGCACTGACCAGCACACCGGCCGACACGCGGCGGTCCGGTCGCCGCGGACGCTCCCGGGCCCGCACCGCTCGCCTGGTGTCCCGACTGGCCGCCGTCTCCTGCGCGGCACTCGCCGCCGGACTGCTGCCCGCCACCGGCGCGGCCGCCGCGACCACCCCGACCGGTGCCCCCACCGCCGAGTCCCACACCGGCGGACGCCTGTTCACCTCCCCGGACACCACGCTGGGCAAAGGCTGGCAGTCGTCCTCCGACCGTGCGGTGACCGGCACGGGCGACTCGGAGGGCTTCCACATCCTGGTGGCCGACGAGTCGAAGTCCTTCACCTACCGGGAGGTCGCCGACCTCACCCAGGAAGGACTGGACGGGATCGGCCCCTGGACCGGATACGTCTGCCAGACCGGCTCCGGCCGGTACGCGGCCGCGGTCTACGCGCCCTCGTCCGCCGTCAACACACCGGCGCTGATGCAGCACGACGCCTTCGCCGCCGTCGTCGACCTGGACACCGGAAAGGTGACCCAGGCCGCCACCAAGGTGCAGCTCGCCTACTTCTCGCCCGGCTGCGGCGCCGGTGACACCGTCACCTTCACCCGTACGACGGTCGGCGACTCGGCGAAGGGCACCACGACACTCCTTGACATCGATGCGAGAACCGGCAGGACCGTCGGGAAGAGCACCGTCGCCGGTCAGTTGACCAACCCGCTGCCCTCCACCGATGGCGACCTCGGCGTGCTCGGCGGGCGGCTCGTCAGGGTCGGCTCCGACGGCAGGACCAGCACGCTCACCGACCTGCCCGGCCGTGCCTTCGCCCTGGCACCGGCGGCGGGCGGTGGCGTCGACGTGGCTGAGGTGGACGGCGGCAAGGACGTCCTGCGCCGCTGGACCGGTACGAAACTCACCGCCCTGGGCAGCGCCCCGCTGGGCAAGCTCGCCCTCTTCCCCCGCGACGGCGGCGACCTGGTCGCCGGTCAGGTGTCCGGCATCGACACCGCCAAGGCCCCCGGCCTCGTCAAGGCGAGCAGCACCGACAAGCCGGTGGCCGCCTCACGCGAGGGGCATCTGCTGACCACCTCGGTGGCCTCGCAAGAGCTCAAGGGCATCACCGCGAAGATCGGTTCCGCCGACGGCCAGGGCGCCGGCCTGCTCACGGTGGGCGCGCTCGCCACCTCCTCGGGCAGCACGGCCACCACGGAACTCGCCACCCCGGAGGCCACAGCCGCCGAAGCCGCCACCGCCGATGACGTGGCAGCGGCTGCGGACGCACCCGACGACGTGGAACCCACCGTCGACGGCCAGTCGGAGAAGGACTTCCTGGCACACGCCGGCGTGACCCCGACCGACCCCAACCCCCAGTCACACTTCACCAATTGCCTGGTCAAGCGCAACAACGTCAACGCCCAGGCCCTCCAGCCGAGCGCCAACCAGGTCGAGTGGGCCGTCGACCAGGCCGTCCACGGTGACCTGGATATCACCCGGCCGGCGAACTACCTCGGCACCGGCAGCTCGGCCTACGACCCCGAGTCGCTTTTCCCGCGGGTCACGCTGACCGGCGGCGGCACCGTGCCCGCCCAGGTGATGCTCGGCATCCTCGCCCAGGAGTCCAACTTCAAGCAGGCGTCCTGGCACTCCGTCCCGGGCGACGGCGGCAACCCGCTGCTCGGCGACTACTACGGCAATGCCGACAGCATCCACACCTACCCCAACGGCTCCGTCGCCGACTGCGGTTACGGCATCGCCCAGGTCACCAGCGGCATGAACGAGGCCAAGCCGGACCCCTACGAGCCGACCGAGGCGTACGCCATCGCCACCGACTACGCCGCGAACATCGCGGCCGGCGTGCAGATCCTCAGCAAGACCTGGAACCAGCTCAAGACGCTCGGCATGAACGTCAACACCGGCAACTCGGCCTACATCGAGAACTGGTTCATGGCGCTGTGGGGCTACAACAGCGGCGTCTACACCGACGCCTCCGCCAACGACGGCCAGACCGGACTCGGCTGGTTCAACAACCCGGCCAACCCGAACTACCCGCCCGACCGGGCCCCCTTCCTGCGCGACTCCTACGACGACGCCGCGCACCCGGCCAACTGGCCCTACGAAGAGAAGATCATGGGCTGGGTCGAGACACCCCAGCGCACCTACAACAGCCAGCCTTCCTACGCGCTGCCGCAGTTCCCGGTCGGCGGCACCAGCCCGGCCGGCAAACTCAACCTCGACCTGGACTACCGCGCCTACTGCGACAGTTCCAACAACTGCGACCCCGGCGCGGCCTCCGGCACCGACCCATGCCCGGCCGAGGACGGAACCTGCTGGTTCAGCGGCTCGGTCAGCTGGGGCGGCGGCGAAGACAGCACCACCGGCTCCAGCGAGAACCTCGTCTACTCCCTCGGCTCCGGCGAGCCCGCCCTCAACCGCCAGTACACGGCGGGCCCCTGTGGCGGCGCCCCGTCCGGACTGCTGATCGACGACGTGCCCGACCCGAAGGACAACACCCAGGGCTGCGCCGACTCCCGCACGAACGACGGCAAGTTCACCCTCCAGCTCGGAGACAACTTCACCTACCAACGCGGTGACGACAGTTGGCGGGCCACCGGCGACATCGCCCCCATCGACCTGCACCAGCTGGGCGCCGGCTACGACGGACACGCCTGGTTCACCCACGCCTACCCCGGCGGCGCCGTCGCCGAAGCGGGCGACCTGTGGCACAAGGTCCTGGCCACCTGGACCCCCGACCCGGCCCTCATGGCCGACTACGGCACCAACGGCGTGCTGTACGACATCTTCGTCCACCTACCCAACCACGGGGCACAGGCCGTCGTGCCCTACACCGTCCACGTCGGCATGAACAACGCCGGCGCGAAGCCCACTCACGTGTGCAACGTCAACCAGGCGACCAAGAGCAACGGCAACGACGTCTGGGTGGATCTCGGCACCCTGCGACTGTGGCAGGGCGCCAACATCCAACTCGACAACGTCAGCCGCAGCGACTACACGGGCGACCAGGACGTCGCCTACGACGCCGTCGTCTTCCAGCCGACCACCACCGTCGCGAGCTCGGACCACTGCTTCACCGACTCCTGACCACGCCTCCTGCTTCCTCGCCCACCATGGCGGTGCGCCCGCGCCCCCGGCCCCGGCCGGTCCGCCCGGCGCACCGCCGCCCACGTCCCCGCCCCACGTCCCCGCCCCACGTCCCGGAGCCCCGTCCATGCACCTGCCCGCCATCCGCCCCCGCCAACTCGCCGCAGCCATGGTGGCGTTGGTCCTGCCTCTCGCCGGGTGTTCGTCCTCGCACCACACGACCTCCTCCGCCGGGACCCCGAGCCCGGCGGCCACCGCCCCGCTGTCCTCCCCCACCTCCGGCGAGCCGTCCCCGTCGGCCTCCGCCTCCTTCGACCTCTCGGCCTGGCCGACCACGCCGATCAACGTCGACGAGCCCGGGTTCCCCAAGGGGTACTCCTACGGGGTGCTGTCGCGGCACTACACGGGTACGGGTTTCATCGACGCCCTCACCCGGCAGTGGCACATCAGCCTTGCCGCCCGAAAGAAGCTCGACGCCATACCGAAAGGCAGCGGACCCGCCGTATGGCATGCCGCAGGAACCACGCATCCGTCCAGCGGCACCGAACTCTGGGTGGCTGGGCTGTGGGACCTGGCCGGCGATCTGGAGTACCTGTCATGCGGGGCCACCGTGAAGGCACCCGGCCGGGCGGACTTCCTGCGCGCCTGCGCCCGGTTCGACCACCCCGGCTCCGACCCAGCCGCGTCGGTTCGTTGGCTCGACAGCGTCACCGGCCCCGTGGACCGGAAGCACAGCAAGGACCATCTGACCGTGGACAGCCCCCTCTACCGGGCGGGCCCGGCGGCCGCCTACCTCCAGGAGTACGGCGGCGGCTCGACCCCCGCCATGGAGCAGCTCACCTTCTTCGGCGTCAAGAACTGACCGCGACCGGGAGGACGGCGCCTGGGCCAGAAACTTCATCTCCACACCGTAGTAGGGCTGGGCGAGGGAACCCCACGCTTGGCGCGATGCGGCGCTGTCGACGGTTTGAGGCGGCCAACGGGCCGTACCCTCGCGACGCCCGGCTTCGACCTCGCGTCGCGGGCACGCAACGCTTCAATCGTCTTCATCAGTTCGGCGCGGCTGAGGTCTTTCGGTGCCCGGGTGAGACTGGGCTGAGCATCGTCGAACGGTCCGAGGTCGACTGACAGTCAGGCGTATCCGCGTCGCGGAGCCTGCGGTGGGTGCTGCGAGTTCGTCGGCCGGCCCGGCCAACCTCGCCTCTGCACCCGACCCCGCACGAGCCTGACGGGACATCAACCCGTGCGCTGTTCCCGTCGCCGAAAACACCGATCAGCCCGGCAACACCCGGTTCAGCAGTACCGATCCGGACTTGACCCCAACGACCCCTCCTGTGCAGGACTCAGAATCAGCTTGAGGCTGACCACCGCGGCGTGAGGGTGAGAAGGTCCGTGGAACGAAGCCGACGACCTCTACAAGGTGATCTCCCGACGCATCGCCGCGAGCCGCTCGATCGTGATCACATCCAACCGGGCGCCCCAGGGCTGGTATTCGCTGTTCCCACACCCGGTCGTCGCCGAATCACTCCTGGACAGGCTGGTCACCATGAGCCACCAGGTGTTCATGAACGGCCCTTCCTGCAGGCCGAACTGACGACCCAAGGCAACGAGCACCGACGCATGAATCAGCCCCTGGGCTGCTGCCGAGGCCGTCTGCTCACTCATGCGCGTCGCTCAGCCGACCGGTCCCGTCATCGCGTGCGGCCGTACCGCCGGTTCGAGCAGCGACAACGTCCGCTCCTCTGCATCGAGGGCGGCGCGGATGCCGACCGGCATCGGCAGATTCGGGCCTGCGTGTCCGACTTCGACGTTGCCCAGGACCGGGATGTCGCGGTCACCGAGGACGTCGAGGACGATCTCGGCCAGGCTCGGAGAGCCATCGGGCGAGTCGAGTCCCTCGATCGCCTCCGGAATGCCCACGACCATGCCGGAGATCCGATCGAGAATCCCGCTGTGCCGCAGTATCTGCAGACAGCTCCACACGTACGATGCCTGGCCGCCCAGCTCCTCCCAGAACAGCACCGCGCCGTCGAAACATTCGAGCGGCAACGCGAAAGGCGTCGCCTGCGCCAGCACGATCCGATTGATGACCCCACCGATCAGCGGACCTTCGGCATGTCCGGCACGCCAGCATTCCCACGACGGGCCGGCGGGCAGCGCACCGATCGCCTCCGTGCCGGTCAGCAGCGTCGAGTAGAGCTTCCCCAGCTCCTCCCGGCGAGCCGCGGACACTCTCTGCCAGTGCCCGCCGAGACCGGGCGTGGCCAGGTCGGCATGGAACCCGACCAGACCCGTGCGCGCGTAGAGCACCAGGTGCAGCAGTGAGATGTCGCTGTAGCCGAGGATCGGCTTGGGATCGGCCCTGATCGCGTCGAAGTCGATCAGGTCGAGGTATCCGAACACCGTCTGGCCACCGTCGTGCGCGACGATCGCGCGCACCTCGGGATCACGCAGCAGACCGTTGAACTCCTTGGCGATCTCGTCCGGCCGCGCCGCGCTCCACCAGCGGCGCCGTCCGGCTTCGAGGAGCGGCGCGAGGCGCACCCGGAATCCCATCCGTTCGATCTCGGCCACCGCCTGTTCGAGATCGGGTGCGTATTGGGTGTGGAGCGGCCCGGACAGCGCCGCGACGACGACAAGGTCCCCGGGTACGAGGGCGCGAGGGCGCAGCAGTTGAGACGGTGCAGTACTGGTCACCGAGGCAGTGTTCCGACACCCGTAACAACACGCTACTCATTTACCGATCGGCCACCCAGTGGCCCCTCCTGTGTGGCCTGGTCAGCTGGCCTAGGGCCGTTCGACCGGGGCTTTGAGCTCGTAGCAGGGTCATGAGCGGGCCTCTTCAGGCGGCGCCAGCAGATGAGGCTGCAGGCCAACGAGAGGAAGGCGTCGTGGAGTTCGACGCGTCGCTCCCACCGGACAGCGAGGCGCTTGAACTGGTGGAGGAGGGCGAAGGTCTGCTCGACGACGTAACGGAGCTTGCCCAGGCCCTTGATGTTCGGGGAGCCCTTGCGGGAGATCACCGGCAGGATCCGGCGCCGCCTCAGTTCGCTGCGCACGGCCCGGGAGTCGTATGCCTTGTCGCCGAGCACGGACTCGGGACGTCGGCGGGGACGGCCCGGGCGGCCGGCCACGGTGGTGTTTGCTGCCCGCTTTCCGCCGGTCGACCGGTGACGGACCGGTCGCAACACCCCCTTTTTTTGCGCGGACGTGGGAGCCGTCCACGGACGCACGGGACCAGTCGAGTTCGCCAGCCGCATGCAGCTTCGCGAGCAGGATGCGGTGCAGCTGATCGAAGGCTCCAGCCTGCTGCCAGCGGTCCAGGCGGCGCCAGCAGGTCTGTCCCGAGCCGAACCCCAGCTCCAGCTCCAGGAGTTGCCACGCGATGTCCTGGTACAGGACGTACAGGACGCCTTGCAGGCACAACCGGTCCTGCACCGGTTTCGGCCCAGCGACCGCTCGGGCCAAGGTGGCAACAGCGGCTCGATCAGCGCCCACAAGTCGTCGTCCACGATCCATGGTCGAGTCGTCACATCCACCCGAACGGTCAGATCGTCACATCAGTCACGCCTGACCATAGCTGTTCAGCAAGATCCTGTGAGCCGCTGGTCAGCACGTACCCCACTGCGGTGAACACGGCCCGCTCGTCACGCGGAGCGGTCCCGCCACCTTGCGGTCGAGCCGCGAACGACGGCAGTAGCGGGAGGACCAGCTCCCAGAGCGCATCAGGAACCAGACGCTTCGACAGAGCAGCACTCACGGCCGACATCATGCCGCTCGAGCATCAAGTCACGTGGGACACCGTCTAACCCTTGCCTGATGCGGCCGATCTGGCGGCCTGCTCGATCTTCGCGCAGTAGGCGGCGCGAGCTTCTTCATCGATCTGCATCTCGTGCTCGGGGCGCATCCCGGTTCGGCCGTCGACGCCTTCGCGCAGGATGTCGGCGTGCCCGGCATGCCGGTTGGTCTCGCCGAGGACGTGGACCAGGATGGCGAACAGGTTCGTGTTCTGATAGGGCTCCGGCCACCACGGCACGAGGCCGGGGGCATCAAGGGCAAGCTCGTCGATCGTCGCGTCTGAGTGCTCCCACGTGCGCCGGTAAGACTCGATGATCTGATCCCGCGCCTCGTCCTCAGTCGCCCAGAGATCGCTGCCGTCGTGGTCCTGCCACCGGGGCAGCGGTTCCGGGGAAGGCCGGTCGAAGACTTCACCGAAGTACCTGGCCTCGACGCTGGCCACGTGTTTGACCAGGCCGAGGAGGTTGGTCCCGGTCGCCGTCAAAGGTCGGCGGGCGTCGTATTCGGACAGGCCGTCGAGTTTCCAGAGCAGCGCCTTGCGGTCCCGCCGCAGTCTCTCGTGCAGGTTGTCCTTCGCGAATTCATCGATCATGCGGCATGAGCCTGCCATGGGCTACTCGTGGCCTCAAGATCCCGTACGTGGACCGCAGCGACCGGCAAAGCCGAAGCCTGGCCAAGGCCACCGCCCTGAGCCGCTACAAGCAGCTCGTGGAACTTGCCACATGAGACAACCTCTGAGCGAGCGGCGAGATCACCTCTGCCGTGAGTTGACGCCACCTGTGCGTGACCACTCCAACTCGACCCCAGGAGAAGTCCAATGAGAGACCCCTAACTCAAGGCTCGCCGATTAGTAACCTTTTCCGGATCAGCCGGCGAGGCAGCTTCCACTCCATACCGTCATGGCTGTAGGCACGTAAATCAAGAGGTGAAACCATGATCGTTACCACAATCACTCTGAGGATATCTCATGCCAACACCGCTTTCCGGAAACGACTTTAGGCGATTCATCTACCCATACTTGAAGGCGGGCCTCGTCATCGTCTTCTCCGTGTTGGCGGGTGTCGTTTCCGGATTGATAGCACGGGCCTTCGATAAGCCATGGTGGGACTGCCTTTGTGCAGTCCTCGTGGCCACAGGAGGTACCGCCGCCCTCTTCTTCGCTGCCGGTGCTTACATTGCATCGGTCCAAGCGAATCGCACGCTCTAAATGGTTACCCACATGTGGCTCGGCGGCACTACCGGAGCATCCGTCACCGGCCCCACCCGCTGGACCATGTTGCAAGACGTCGTCGTCAACCATGTCCTGGACGCGGTCGAGTGGGCCGAACTCTCGGAACTTCCTCGGCTCACTCACCTTCAGGTCACCGACCCCGATTTCACCAGCACACCCACCATGGAAGGCATCACAAGTCTCGGACTCAGCACGTCCCGGTCCGACATCCGCTTCGACCTGGTGTCCGACCGGTTCCCCAACCTCGAAGAACTCAGGATCAACGCCTTCGACAACGTCACCTGCGACCCCACCCCTCTCCGGTCCCTAGCCAACATGCGACTCGCCCTCCACAACGCCGACCGTATATACGCGCCGGGCCTCGAAAAGCTCAGGCCGGAACAGATCGCATTCTCTCCCCGCCCTCGACCCACCTGAAGGGTGTTGAACAAGGCTCTGAGCTGGTCATCTCCTGTGCATGGCTGGGGTGTTAAGGGCTGAGCGGATGTGAGTGGAGACATTCACGGGGCTGCGGACGCAGTTCTCGGGTCTGTTGAAGGTGGTGTGGGAGCGGGGCGGCGACGGCGCTCTGCGGGGGCGGCCGTGGGCGCTGCCGCTGGCCAAGAGGATGCTTTCTGGTCGCGGTTCACTACCGGACGAACATCACGATGAGGCAGCTCGACCCGCTGTTCGGTGTCTCCTCCTCGACCGGGTGCCGGGTCATCCCAACGGCTGGGTCTCTGCTCTCGACCAAGCCCGCCGACCGCCCAGCGGAGGCCACAGACCGGTTATGGATCGTGTACGGCACGCTGATCATGCTGCGGAACCGGAGTGTGGCGGCCTCTCCGCGTAACTGCCGAGTGTCAGCAAACATGCAGGTCATCGTGGACGCCGACACCCGGCTGGTGATCGCGGCCGCCCGTGTGGCGCCGGGCACGACCGCGGACGCCCATGCCTGGCGGGCGTCCACGCTGAGCCAGCAGCGCGAAGGAGCGACGGTGCTGAGCGACGACGCCTGTAGCAACTGCAGGATGGCGGTGAGGGACGCGCAGAGAGTGGACGTCGCTGTCGGCGCCGGCCTTGTCGGTGAACTCACTCTTGAGCAGATGGGGGATCCCGGCGGCGAACGCGCGCCGGCGATGGTCTTGCCATGTTCGGAGGAGAGGAGCCGGGCGAGGCAGGCTGCGGGTACGGAGGTTCGATACTCCACCACCGACGAACTGACTCGTTTCCCCGGCTCACAGCAGAGCTGCGCGTGTACCACCATCAGACGAAGAAGCCGCCGGCCACCCTCCCTCGGATTCGGCAGCCGCTCACGCGACCCCCCGCCATGACGCCTGATCATGCTGTTGACCTGCAACAACGCACCGAGCAAGGCGAATACGACCCGGATTCGACCCGCACCTTCCCACCCCCCTGAAGGGCCCGTCTGACCTGCGCAAAGAGCGACGTGAGGCAGTCGGAGACTGGGACTGCCGGTACCAGGCACATCCGCGGCCGGCGGTGTTGACTGGGGGCATGACGGCGACAGAACTCGGGCGGGCTCTGCGGCGCTGGCGCGACCGGGTGGCCCCGGACGCGGCGGGGCTGCCGGCCGGTGGCCAGCGGCGCGCGGCGGGTCTGCGGCGCGAGGAGCTGGCGCTGCTGGCCGGGATCTCGGTCGACTACGTCACGCGCCTCGAACAGGGCCGGGCGGTCAATCCGTCCGTGCAGGTCGTCGAGGCACTGGCGCGGGCGCTGCGGCTCTCCGCGGACGAGCGGACCTATCTGTTCGGGCTGGCGGGACTGGTGCCGCCGGGTCCGGACGTGGTTCCCGGGTACCTCACGCCCAGCGTGCAGCGGCTGCTGGACCGGCTGTCCGGCACTCCGGTCGCGGTCTCCGACGCGGCCATGACGCTACTGGTGGCCAACCCGATGTACGGGGCACTGATGGGCGATCCGTCGGGCCTGCGCGGCTTCCAGCGCAACGGCGTGTGGCGTAACTTCCTCGGCTGGCCGACCCGGGTGCGGCACTCACCCCAGGAACGGCGCGCCTTCGAGACCGGCATGGTCGCCGAGCTGCGCTCCACGGCCGCCCGTTATCCGGCCGACCGTCAACTCCAGCGCATGATCACGGAGTTGCGTGCCGGGAGCGAGCGGTTCGCGGAGCTGTGGGACGCGGGGGTCGTCGGCCGGCTGGAGGCGTCGCGCAAGACCATCGAGCATCCGCAGGTGGGCCTGCTCACGCTGGACTGCGACCAGCTCCGTGTCGAACAGCACGACCTGCACATCCTCGTGTACTCGGCCGAGCCGGGCACCGAGGCCGCCGAGAAGCTGGAGTTGATCTCGGTGCTCGGCACCCAGAGTCTGGCCGAGCGGCACTAACGCAGCTGCTGCTTCATCTCGTCCAGCTTCGCCAGGATCGGATAGCCGCTGACGCTCAGCGCGTTGCCGTGGCCGGTCTGGTGGATGTCGAACACCGACTGGACGGCGGCGTAGAAGCCCTGGACGTCCAGGGTCTGGTTGACGGCACGTTTGGCCTGGCGCAGTCCGAAGGCGGGCATCCGGGCGATCCGCGCAGCGAGTTCACGGGTGGCCGCGTCCAACTCGGCTCGCGGCACGACCTGGTTGACCATGCCGACCCGCTCGGCCTCCTCGGCGGTCAGCGGCCTGCCGGTGAAGAGGATCTCCTTGGCCTTGCGGGCGCCCAACTCCCAGGTGTGGCCGTGGTATTCGACGCCCCCGATGCCCATGGTGACGACCGGGTCGGAGAACAGGGCGTCCTCTGCGGCCACGATCAGGTCGCAGGGCCAGCACAGCATCAGTCCGCCGGCGATGCAGCGGCCCTGCACGGCGGCGATCGACGGCTTCGGTACGTTGCGCCAGCGCAGCGTGTACTCCAGGTACCTGCGGTTCTCGGCCCGGTAGATCCACTCCAGGGTGATCTCGTCGGGGCCGGGCCAGCGGTCCTTGAGGTCGTGCCCGGCGGAGAAGTGCTTCCCCTCGGCGCGCACCACGATCACCTTCACCTCCGAGTCCTCGGCGGCCCGCGTCCAGGCGGCGTCGAGTTCGTCGAGGAGGGCGGCGTTCTGGGCGTTGGCGGCGTCGGGCCGGTTGAGGGTGAGGGTGGCGATGCCGTCCTTGACCTCGTACAGGATGTGCACGGACGTCTCCTCAGCGTCGGGGCAGACCGAGCACCCGCTCGGCGATGATCGTGCGCTGGATCTCGGACGTGCCGCCGGCGATGGTGCCGCCGAAGCTGCGGGCGAAGCGGTTGAACCAGCTGGCGGAGTCGTCGTCGAAGCTCATGTGGTGGTACGGCGCCGTCCGCGCCGGATGCGCCAGGCCGTCGGGTCCTGACGCCTCCAGGACGCGCTCCAGGGCGTGCTGTGCCGCCTCCGAGCCGAACACCTTGAGCACGGACAGCGCCGGTACGTCCTGCTCGCCGCGGGCGGCGCGGGCCAGGGCGGCCGAGCCGAGCAGCCGTAGCGCCTGGAGGTCCATGACGAGCGTGGCGTACCAGTCCTTCTGCAGGGCGTCGGCGGGCCGGAAGTCGCGTGCGGCGGCCTCCAGTCGTTCGGCCTCGCCCAGCCACATCAGGGTGCGCTCGTGCCCGAGGGAACCGTTCGCGACCCGCCAGCCCTGGTGGAGGGGGCCGACGAGGTTCTCGGCGGGGACCCGGACGTCCTCGAAGAAGACCTCGTTGAAGTCCTTGTCGTCGGGGCCGGTGTAGGAGGCGAAGGGGCGGCGGGTCACACCGGGGGTGTCGGTGGGCACGAGCAGGACGCTGATCCCCTTGTGCTTGGGGGCGTCCGGGTCGGTGCGGACGAAGGCGAGGAGCACGTCGGCGTCGTGGGCGCCGGACGTCCAGACCTTCTGGCCGTCGACGGTGAAGTGGTCGCCGTCGAGTACGGCGCGGGTGCGCAGGGAGGCGAGGTCGGAGCCGGCGCCGGGCTCGCTCATGCCGAGGGCGGCGGTGAGCTCTGCGCGCAGGATGGGCACGGCCCAGCGGTGCTTCTGCTCCTCGGTGCCGAAGGAGAGCAGCGAAGCGGCGATGATGCCGACGCCCTGCGGGTTGAAGCTGTGGCAGATACGGCGCCGGGACAGTTCCTCGCGGTGCACGTACTGCTGGACGACGGTGGCGTTGCGGCCGCCGAACTCGGGCGGGTTGCCGGGCAGCAGCCAGCCCTCGTCGAACTGGAGTCGCTGCCAGCGCCTGGCCCACTCCGGCAGGTGCGCGGTGGAGCGGGAGCGTTCGGCGGCCGCCGCCTCGGCCGGCAGGTTGGCCTCCAGGAACGCGGCGAACTCGGCGCGGAAGGCCTCGACTTCGGCATCGAAGGACAGCCTCATGACACCGCCTCGGCAACCCACCGGTCGGCGATGAGCGCCCGGTGCTCGGCGGCCCCGCCGAGCATCAGCTCGCCCGCCTTCGCCCGCTTGACCGCGAACTGCAGGTCGTTCTCCCAGGTGTGCCCCATCGCCCCGAACAGCTGCACGGCATTGCGGAACACCAGCGCCTGGCACTCCCCCGCCGACGCCTTGGCCATCGAGGCGGCCAGGCCGCGCCGGGGGTCGTCCTCGGCGATGGTGACGGCTGCGAAGTAGGCGAGGGCGCGGGCCCGTTCGATCGCCACGTGCATGTCGGCGGCCTTGTGCTGGACGGCCTGGAAGGAGCCGATGGGCGCGCCGAACTGGCGGCGGGTGCGGATGTGGTCGAGCACCAGGTCGAGCGCGCGACGGCAGGCGCCGACCATGGTCAGGGCCATGCCGGTGAGCGCGACATGACCGGCGTTCCCCGGATCCGCCCCGCTGCGCTCGCCCTCGCCGACCCGGACCCGCGCGAAGGTGACGTCGGCGAGGTGCAGTACGGGGTCGAAGACCGAGGTGCGTACGGCGGTCACCTCGGCGGCGGGTACGACGAAGACGCCGGCGTCGGTGACGACGGCGAGGCGGTCGGCGCGATCGCCGTCGAGCACGTGGCGGGCGGTGCCTTCCAGGACCCAGCCGCCGTCGGCGGGCCGTGCGGTGACGCCCTCGTGGACGGCCGCGCCGGACCGGCCCGGATCGGCGAACTCCGGTGCCAGCGGGGCGAACTGGGTCAGGGTCGCCAGGTAGGGCGTGGGGTCGGCGGCCCGGCCCAGCTCCTCCAGGACGATCGCCAGTTCCACCGCGTCCGCCGGGTCGGTCAGCTCGGTCCAGCCGAGGTCCGCGTAGCCGCGCCACAGCGGGTCCGGATCGGCGCCGTCGTCCACGACGGACCGCACCAGCGCCGGCGGGCAGTCCTTGAGGACGGCCTTGTGCACGGTGTCCTGCCACAGCCGTTGCTCGGCGTCGAACTCGAACAGCATCGGCACCTCCGAGCACGAAGATGAGAATCACATTCTCCCAATTAGGAATCAGCAGTCTCCTCCAGATCTGCGGTGATGTCCAGACTGGATATAGGTTGCTTGCCGGTGTGGTGCAGTAATGTTCTCCCCATGGCACAGAAGGCGGATCAGCCCGTGAGCAGCACCTCGACCGAGGAACCGGCCTGGAAGCAGCGCGCGGTCGAGCGTTCCACCCAGGCGGCGAAACGCCGGGCGGAGCAGAGGGTGGAGCGGTTCCTCGACGCGGCCCAGGCGATCATGGCGGAGAAGGGCACGACCGACTTCACCGTGCAGGAGGTCGTGGACCGCTCCAAGCAGTCACTGCGGAGCTTCTACCAGCACTTCGACGGCAAGCACGAGCTGCTGCTCGCCCTGTTCGAGGACGCGATGGGCAAATCAGCGGACCAGTTGCGAGCCATCGCGGCCGAGCAGTCCGATCCGCTGGACCGGCTCAGGGTGGTCGTCCAGGAGCTGTTCGAGAGCTCGCGCCCCGACCCGACCGGCAAGCAGCGCCCCCTGTTCAGCGACTTCGCATTGCGCCTGCTGGTCTCGCACCCGGCCGAGATGCGGGTCGCGAACGCGCCGCTGCTCGCGCTCTTCACCGAGCTGATGGAGAGCCTGGAGGAAGCGGACGTGCTCCGCCCGGGCTACAAGGCCAAGCGGGTGGCGGCGCTGACCATGCAGACCGTCATGTTCAACGCCCAGTCCAGCGGCCAGGACGCGGCCCACCCGCTGACCGCGGAGGAGATCTGGGACTTCTGCGCGAGCGGGATCACCGGCGAGTAGAGGGCAGGGCGAGCCGGGTCGGCCGCCAAACCGGCCACCGGCTCACCGTCCGGCAGTCGGCTCACCTTCCGTCAGTCGGCCCGCCGCCCCAGCCGCCGACTCGCCGCCCGGCGATCGACCCGTCATCCCGGCGCTTCCGAACCTTCGAGAGCACCATTCTCGCATTCGAATATTTCCATTACCCTCGCTGGCATGCCACTTGCCGTGAGTGACCTCTGGGACGACCTCCTGCGCTGCCTCGACCTCCAGGTGCACGACGAGGAGAGCGGCCCCGTCTACGTGGCGAGCAACCAACGACTCGGCTACCACCGGCTGTTCGGCGGGCAGTTGCTGGCCCAGTTCGTCCGGGCGGCGCAGCTCGGCTGCCCCGGCAAGAACGTCAAGTCCCTGCATGCCCTGTTCACCCGTGCGGGCCGGCCGGCAGAGCCCGTCCGCTACGAGCTACGGCGCCACCACGACGGGGGTTCCTTCGCCGCGTCGACGGTGGTCGCCCGGCAGGCGCAGGGTGTGGTGGCCACCGCGTCGGTGTCCCTGCACGTCCCGGAGGACGGCCCCGCCCGCCAGACGATCCCGGCCGCACCCGCGCTGCCCGGCCCCGAACACCGCGGGGACCTCCACCCGATCCCCTGGGAGACGCGGACCACCGCCGACCTGGACACCCCCGCCTCCGAGCCGCCGGAGTTCGAACTGTGGATGCGCTGCCCCGCAGCCGAGCCGGACCTGGCCCCGGCGCTCACCGCCTACGCCACCGACCTGACGCTCATCGGCACCGCCCTGCGTCCCCTCGCCGGAGTCACCCAGCACGACTCCGGGACGGCCTTCGCGTCCGCGGTCACCTCGCACACCGTCTGGTTCCACCGGCCGTTCGGCGCCGACGGCTGGCTGCTGCTGCGGCAGCACAGCCCGGTCCTGGCGCACGGCCGGTGCTTCGGCCGGGGCGACGTCCTCACCGAGGACGGCACCCTGGTCGCGTCCTACGCCCAGGAGGCGTTGCTGCGCTTCACGCCCGAGCAGCCGGGATGACTTCGGGTCGGCGTCCCGGCGCTCGCCTCACGGCGCCGGCACCTCCACCACCATCGCCGACCCCATGCCGCCTCCGGCGCACATCGACGCCACCCCGATTCCGCCGCCCCGGCGCCGCAGTTCGTGCACGAGCGTGACCAGCATGCGGGCGCCGGTGGCGGCGACGGGATGGCCGAGGGAGCAGCCGCTGCCGTTGACGTTGACCCGGTCGGCGTCGAGGCCGAGACGTCTCACGGCGGCCACGGCCACCGAGGCGAAGGCCTCGTTGATCTCGTAGAGGCCGACGTCGGCGGTGGTGAGGCCGGCGCGGGACAGCGCCTTGGGGATGGCCTGCACCGGGGAGAGCCCGGTCTCCGCGGGGTCCACGCCGACGGACGCCCAGGCCCGTACGGTCGCCAGCACGGGCAGGCCCTGGGCGGCCGCCGTCGGCCCGCTCGCGACCACCAGGGCCGCCGCGCCGTCGTTGCCACCGCAGGCGTTGCCGGCGGTGATGCTGAAGCCCTCGATCTCGGGGTGCAGCGGCTTGAGCGCGGCGAGCTTCTCCAACGACGTGTCGCGGCGCGGGTGTTCGTCCACGGCGAAGAGCCCGTGCGGGGTGTCGACGGGGACGGTCTCGGCATCGAAACGGCCCTCGTCGATCGCGCGCACGGCATTCTGGTGCGAACGCAGCGCCCAGGCGTCCATCTCGGCGCGGCTGATTCCTGCGCGCCGGGCGACGTTCCAGCCGATGGTGATCGACATGTCGTTGTTGGGGGCGTCCGGGCGGTGGGGATGGGTGGGCGGCATCCAGGGCTCGACCCATTCACCGTCGACACGGAAGGCTGATTTCGGTGCCGTGGAGGCCGAGTTGACGCCTCCCGCGATCACCAGTTCGTCCATGCCGGCGCGGATGCTCGCGGCGGCGTCGGCCACGGCGGCGAGCCCGGCGGCACAGTGCCGGTTGACGGCCGCCCCCGGGACGGCGGTGAGGCCGGTGGTGAGCGCGGCGTGCCGGGCGAGGACGCCACCGCCGTAGAGGCCTTCACCGAGGATCACGTCGTCGACGCGGTCCGGGTCGAGCCCGGCCGCGGCCGCTTCGACGATGCGGTGGGCCAGGTCGAAGGCGGTGGTGTCACGCAGGGTCCCCCTGCGGGCGGTGCCGACGGGGGTGCGCAGGGCGGACACGATGACTGCCTCGGGCATGGCGGGTCTCCAACTCGGCGGGCCGGACAGGGATCACATCACTGGGCGAGAATGTTACTCTCACCATGCTAGAACCATGTATCCCTGGGAGGGGAGTCGCGATGCGGGTTCAAGGGGCGTCGGCGGTCGTGGTGGGCGGGGCGGGGGGCCTGGGCGAGGCCACGGTGCGCCGGCTGCACGCTGCGGGAGCGTCCGTGGTCGTCGCGGACCTCGCCGACGAGAAGGGCAAAGCCCTGGAGGAAGAGCTGGGCGTCCGGTACGTGCGCACCGACGCCACCGACGAGGGCGGGGTCGGGACGGCGATCGCGGCGGCGGAGGCGCTCGGCCCGCTGCGGATCTCGGTGGACGTGCACGGCGGCCCGGCGAGCGGCGGCCGGCTGGTCGGCCGGGACGGTGAGCCGCTGGACCTCGACGGGTTCCGGCGGACCGTCGACATCTACCTGACCGGCGTCTTCAACGTCATGCGGCTGGCCGCCGCCGCGATGGCCCGCCAGGAACCGCTGGAGGCGGACGGCGGCCGGGGAGTCGTCGTCAACACCGCGTCCATAGCGGCGTACGAAGGCCAGATCGGCCAGCTTCCCTACGCCGCGGCCAAGGGCGGGGTCGCCGCCATGACCCTGGTGGCAGCGCGCGACCTGTCCCCGCTCGGCATCCGGGTCGTCACCGTCGCGCCGGGCACGTTCCTGACACCTGCCTACGGCAAGGCGGGCGACCAGCTGGAGGCGTACTGGGGGCCGCAGGTACCGCACCCCCGGCGGATGGGCCGCTCCCCCGAGTACGCCGCGCTCGTGCAGCACGTCTGCGAGAACGACTATCTCAACGGCGAGGTGATCCGCCTGGACGGGGCGCTGCGGTTCCCGCCCAAGTGACGGCCGGCGGCGCGCCCTTCGCGCCCCGGCCCCGGCTCTGCCCGTCGGCTCACTTCTCCCGGCCGGTGAGGCGGGCGAGGGTGTCCCGGAAGTCGTCGGTCTGGAAGGACTGTTCCTCGGCGGTCGTGGCGTAGTCGAGGGTGGCCAGCACCGCGCGTTCCAGGTGCATGTTGAGGACGCGCTTGGTGCTCTCCGCGGCCTGCCTGGGCAGTCCCGCGATCCGCTTGGCGCAGGCCGTCGCCTCGGCGAGCGGGTCGGCCACGACATGGTTGGCGAGTCCCAGGGCGACGGCCTTCCGAGCAGGGATGCGGGCACCGGTCAGGGCGTACTCCTTCGCGAGCAGCAGGCTGGTGTGCAGCGGCCAGGTGAGCGGGCCGCCGTCGGCCGCGACCAGGCCGACCTGGACGTGCGGGTCGGCGAGGTAGGCGGACTCGGCCATGTACACGATGTCGCTGAGCGCGACCAGGCTGCAGCCCAGGCCGACGGCGGGGCCGTTGACGGCGGCGACGACGGGCACGCGGCAGCGGACCATGCCGAGGACCAGGTCCCGGCCGTGGGCGATGGTCTTCGCGCGCAGGTCGGGATCCTGCCGGATCTCGTCGAGGTAGCCGAAGTCACCGCCCGCGGAGAACGCCTTTCCCGCTCCGGTGAGTACGGCGGCCCGGGCGTCCCGGTCCTCGGCCAGCCGGGGCCACAGCCGGGCAAGGCCCGTGTGCAGCGGGTCGTTGACGGCGTTGAGGGCGTCGGGCCGGTTGAGGGTGATGATCCGCAGTGGGCCGTCGGCGCCGACCTCGATCTCCTCCGGCATGCCGTACATGTGCTGACTGTCCGTCATGTCAGGCTCCCAGTCCGAGGATGCGCGAGGCGATGATGTTCTTCTGGATCTGCGAGGTGCCGCCCATGACGCTCTGTGCCCGGCTGTAGAGGTAGGCGTGCAGGAGGTCGGGGTCGCCGGTGCCGCCGACGGCCAGGGCCGCATGGCCCACCGTCTGTTCCGTCCAGGTCATCAGGAGCTTGTCCAGGGAGCCCTCGGGGCCGTGCGAGACGCCGTCGAGCTGCTCGGAGAGCCGTCGGCGCACATGCAGGCGCAGCATCTCCGTCTCGACGACCGCCCAGGCGACTTCCGGGGGCGGGGTGCCGGGGGTGCGGGCCAGGAGGTCGCGGACGAGCTTGCCGTAGCGGGCCGAGAAGCCGAGGGTCGAGGGTTCGCGTTCGTGTCCTACGACCGTCATGGCCAGCGCCCAGCCCTCGCCGGGTGCGCCGACCATCTGGTCCGCGGGAACCGTGGCGCCGTCGAAGAGGACCTGGCCGAACTCCTTGGTCGCCCCGCTCATCATCGTCAACGGGCGCTGTTCGACGCCGGGTTGGTCCATGGCGACGATGAAGGCGGAGATGCCCTGGTGGCGTGGGGCGTCCCGGTCGGTGCGGGCGAGGAGCAGGCACCAGTCGGCGACGTCGGAGTAACTGGTCCAGATCTTGTGGCCGTTCAGGACGTAGGTGTCGCCGTCGCGGGTGGCGGTGGTGGTGAGGGAGGCGAGGTCGGAGCCTGCGCCGGGTTCACTGAAGCCCTGGCACCAGCGTTCGGTGCCGTCGATCATGCCGGGCAGGAAGCGCCGGCGCAGTGCCTCGCTGCCGTGCCGGCCGAGGCCCTGGACGAGGTAGCCGAGGCTGGGGCGGGCGGGGGCGCCGGCGCGGGCGAGTTCCTCGTCGAGGATGACGTCGTAGACGGGCGGGAGTTCCTGGCCCCCGTACTTCCTGGGCCAGGACAGACCGAAGAAGCCGGCCGCGTGCAGGGCGCGGTGCCAGTCGCCCTGGCGGGCCCAGTAGGCGTCGCCCGCGGTGGGGAAGGCACCGGCGTGCTCGGTCAGCCAGCCCCGCAGGCGTTCGCGGAAGGCGGCCTCCTCGGGCGCGTCACGAAAGTCCACGGTCGATCTCCTCCAGGCGGACGGGGAACAGGTCGGTCGACGTCAGCGCCCGGCGCAGATGGACATGGGCGAGGCACTCCCAGGTGTTGCCGATGCCGCCGTGCACCTGGACGGCCGTCTCACAGACGGTGCGGGCGGCCCGGGCGCAGTAGAGCTTGGCGATGCGGGCGGCGCGGACCGCCTCGGCGGGCGGCAGCTCGTCGACGGCCCAGGCGGCGTGCCGCAGGACGCTCACCGAGCCCTCGATCAGGGCCAGTCCCTCGGCGAGGAGGTGGGCGACGGCCTGGTAGGAGCCGATCGTCCGGCCGTACTGTGCCCGGATCTTCGCGTAGTCGCGGGCGAGGGTGTGTGCGCCGCGGGCCGTGCCGACCAGGTCGGCGGTGGTGGCGACCAGGGCCAACGCCTGTCGGCACAGGGCGGTTTCGTCGGTCAGGGTGCCGATCTGCTCGGGAGCACCGCGCAGTTCGGCGTCGCGGCGGGTGAGGTCGGCGCCCGGCACGAGGGGGCCGACGTCGGTGGACAGCACCCGGTTGCCCTGGAGGCCGACGGCCCGCCGCATGCCGCGCGCGTCCCGCGCCCGGCCGTCCACGGCCACGGTCGCCGACGGGACGCCCCGCACCAGGTCGTCGGCGAGTACGGGGCCGAGGAGCGGTACGTCGACCAGTCCGCGCCCGAACTCCTCCACGACAAGAGCCACTTCGACACCGGACGCGCCGTCCGAGCGCAACGCCCGCCAGCCGGTCGCCTCGACCGCCTTCTCCAGCCGTGCGACCCGGTCGCCGTCGTCCAGGCCGAGGACCGAGCCGGGACCGAGGTCATCGGCCAACCTGGCCGCTGCGTCCCGGAGTTGGCGCTGCTCAGTGGTCAGACGTACGTCCATCGGGCTCCTTGAGAGCTTGCTCCTTGAGGACTTGTTCCTTGTGAGCCTGGTCTTTCAGGACCTGCTCCTTGAGGGCCTGCTCCTTGAAGACCTGCTCCTTGAGGGCCTGCTCCTTCAGGACCCGACGCAGCACCTTGCCCGAGGGCAGGCGCGGGATCCCGGTCACGAACTCGACGCGGCTCGGCCGCTTGTAGGAGGCCAGCCGGCTTCCGACCAGGGCGACGAGTTCGGCGGCCTCGACCGGTGCCGCCCGCTGGACCGCCGCGACGACCGCCTCCCCGTCCGCACCGTCGGGGACGCCGTACACCGCGCAGTCGGCGACCGCCGGATGACCGTGCAGCACGGCCTCGACCTCGGCGGGGGCGACCTGGAACGCCCGCACCTTGATCATCTCCTTGGAGCGGTCGGTGAGGTACACCCAGCCGTCCGCGTCGACACTCCCCACGTCGCCGGTGCGGTACCAGCCGTCACGGAAGGCGTCCGCCGTCGCCTCGGCCGGCAGGTACCCGGCGGTCAGGGACTCCGAGCGCACCTCGATCTCCCCGGTCACACCCGCTGCGACCGTCTCCCCCGTCGCCGGCGAGACGACCCGCAGACGCACCCCGGGCACGGGCCGGCCGGGCGTGTCCAGGCGGGCGCCGTCGAGCGGATTGCAGGCGATGACGGGCAGTTCGCTCGCCCCGTAGGCGGGCAACCACCCCACGCCCGTCCGCCGGGTCACCGTCTCGGCGATGCTCGGGGTCACCGGTGTGGCGCCCCACATGATGTAGCGCAGCGAGGACAGGTCGTACGACTCCAGCCTCGGGTGGGAGGCGATGGCGAGCGCGATCGGGGCGACGGCCATCTCGACGGTGATGCGGTCGAGTTCGATGTGGTGCAGCAGCCGGTCCAGGTCGAAGCGGCGGTGCAGCCGTAGCCAGACACCGGATTCCAGGGCGGTGACGATGTTGAGCAGGCCGAGGATGTGCGAGGGCGGGGTGGCGATCTGCATGCGGTCGCGGGAGGTCAGGCCGAGGGCGTCCCGCCAGTGGCGTACGGCCGCGCCGAGTGAGGCGTGGGTGTGGCGGACCGCCTTGGGCATACCGGTGGTGCCCGAGCTGAACACCAGGACCGCGTCGGCGTCCCGGTCGACGGGCGCCTCTTCCCCCCGTCCCGGGAGGATCGGCTCGTCCAGGTGCAGCATCGGCATCAGCTCGGCGAGCACCGGGTGGTCGCCGATCGCATGGGCCGGCGCGGTGATGTCCATGGCGTGTTCGACCTCGCCCCGCTTCCAGGCCGGGCTGAGCAGGACGACCGCCGCGCCCAGCCGCCACACGGCCTGCACGGCGATGACGAACTCGGGCCGGTTGGACGACATCAGGGCCACCCGCTCCCCCACCCGCACACCCCGCCGGGCCAGTGTCCCGGCCAGCCCGTCCGCGAGGGCGGTCAGCTCCGTACGGCTGTACTCCCGGCCCTCGAAGACCAGCGCGGCCCGTTGGTTCATCTCACGCCCCCACCTGTCGAGAGGGTCCCATCTACTGAATGAGAATAGTATTCTCACCTTGACAGAACCTTGATACCAGAGCTTGAGGAGGGCGTCCATGGCGAGCCCGGCCCTGTTCCGGCGCGCGACCGTCGTCAAGATCGTCCACGAGACCGCCGACGCCCGGACCTTCGTGCTGGACCCGCAGGACGGCCCGTTCTCCTATCAGGCCGGACAGTTCTGCGTCTTCCGGGTGCGCGTCGACGGCCGGGACCTGCTGCGCTCGTACTCGATGTCCAGCGCCCCGGAGTCCGACGCCCATCTGATGACGACCGTCAAGCGCGTCCCTCGGGGCAGGGTCTCCAACTGGCTCGTCGACCACGTCGGCGAGGGCGACGAACTGGAACTGACCCTGCCTCGCGGCCGGTTCTGCCTGCGCCCGGCCGAAACCACGCTGCTCGGCTTCAGCGGCGGCAGCGGTATCACCCCGATCCTCTCCCTGGCCAAGAGCACCCTGGCCGGCACCGGGCGGAGCGTGCGGCTGCTCTGCGCCGACCGGGACCGGGACGCGGCGATCTTCCGCTCGGCGCTGGAGCGGCTGGCGGACCGGTACCCCGGGCGGCTGACGGTCGTACGTCATCTCGACGCCGAGCGTGGGTTCCTCGACCCGGCCGGCATCAGGGAGTTCGTCGGGGCGGACGGTGACGCGGACGCGTATGTGTGCGGGCCGGAGCCCTTCATGGGGCTCGTCGAGTCGGCGCTGCCCGGCCCGGGGCGGGTCTTCAGCGAACGGTTCGACAGTGCCGCCGCGGCGCCCGTGGCCAATGGCACGGCGCCCGCGCAGGACTCCGGTACCGTCACGATCCTGCTCGGCACCCGGCGGGTCTCGGTGCCCAAGCATCCGAACGAGACCCTGCTGCAGAGCGCCCGCCGGGCCGGTCTCACCCCGCCGTTCTCCTGCGAGGCCGGCAACTGCGCCACGTGCATGGCCAGGGTGACGGAGGGCAGCGCGACCATGCGGGTGAACGAGGCGCTCACCGAGGACGAGGTCGCCGAAGGGTACGTCCTGACCTGCCAGGGCGTGCCGGACGAGGGGTCAGTCACCGTCCACTACGAGTGAGCCGTGTTCGCCGAGCCGGGGTGGCGGCCGGAACTCCGGCCGGTGTCCGGCGACCCGGACCGGGTTGCCGACCAGCCGGTAGTCTCCGGCCCGCACGATCATCTCCGGGGTGGCCTCCAGGGCCTCGGGCAGGGTGCGCACAGCCGCGGCCGGGACCCCGAGGGGGCGCAGCCGGGCCTCCCAGCCCCGGGCCGTGTCCGCGGCCAGGGCGCGCGTGACGGCGGCGAGGACCTCCTCCCGGCGGGCGGCCCGCTCGGCCATCGTCGGGAAGCCGTCGATCCCGGCCTCGGCGGCGAAGGTCCGCCAGAAGCCGTCGTGGGTGACGAACAGCGCCAAGTGCCCGTCCCGGGTGGGGAAGAGCTGGGCCGGCACGTAGTAGGAGTGCGCGCCGTGGGGCATGCGGCGCGGCTCGACCCCGTCGTTGAGGTAGGCGGCGGCGCGGTAGTTGAGCTGGGCGAGCATCACGTCCCGCAGGGCGACCTCGACCTGGCCGCCGCGCCCGGACACGATCTGCGCGAGCAGTCCCAACGCGGCGGTCAGCGCCGCCGAGTTGTCGACGGACGAGTACCCGGGCAGGGTCGGCGGCCCGTCGGGGTCGCCGGTGAGCGCGGCGACGCCGGTCGCGGCCTGGATGACGTAGTCGAAGGCGGGATCGTCCCCCGCGTCCAGCCCGTAGCCGGTGACGGCCACACAGACGATGCGCTCGTTGACGCGGCGCAGGCTGTCGTACGTCAGCCCCAGGCGTCGTACGGCCGAGGGCTTGAGGTTGACCAGCAGTGCGTCGGATTCGGCGACCAACTCGCGCATCCTGCTCTGCCCTTGCCCGGTCGTGAGGTCGAGGCAGATGCTGCGCTTGTTGCGGTTGATGCTGGCGAAGTAGGCGTCGCCCACCTGCCGGGAGAGGTCGCCGCCGGGCGGTTCGATCTTGGTGACCTCGGCGCCGAGGTCGGCGAGCAGCATGGTGGCGAAGGGGCCCGCGAGGATGTGGCCGACCTCCAGGATCCGCAGCCCGGCCAGGGGCGCCGGGCTCACCGGAACGCCGCCGCGAGACCGGCGGTCAGCTCCCGGGTACGGTGCTTGGAGGCGACCAGTTCCTCGCGGCCGTCGCCAATGGGCAACAGGCGTACGGACAGGTCGGTGACCCCGGCGTCCGCGAACCGCTGGAACCGGGCCGCGATGGCCGCCTCGTCGCCCGCCGCGCACAGGTCTCCGACGTCCTCGGCGTCGCCGTACGCCAGCAGCCTCTGGTAGTTGGGCGAGATCTCGGCCTCGCCGAGAATGCGGTTCGCGCGTTCCCGGGCCGCGTCGACCTCGGCGGCCCGGCACAGGCAGACCGGGATGCCGGCGACGACCCGGGGCGCCGGACGTCCGGCGGCCGCGGCGGCCTTGGTGATGCGGGGCACGACGTGTTCGGCGACGGCGCGCTCGTCGGCCATCCACAGCAGCGTCCCGTCGGCCCGCTCGCCCGCGAGAGCCAGCATGACCGGGCCGAGGGCGGCGAGCAGGATCGGCAGGGGGGCGACGGGGGCCAGGTCGAGCGGATTGTGCACGGTGTACGTGGCGTTCTCGACGTCGATGGGGCCGGGGCCGCCGCGGGCCGCGTCCAGGATGTCGAGACAGTCACGGGTGAGTCCGGCCGGGCGTTCGTAGGGCAGGCCGAGCATGTCCTGGACGATCCAGTGGTGCGAGGGGCCCACGCCGAGGGCGAGCCGCCCGCCGGTGGCGGCCTGGGTGGACAGGGCCTGCCGGGCGAGAGCGACGGGATGCTGGGCCTGGAGCGGTACGACGGCGGTGCCCAGTTCGATCCGCGAGGTGCGCGCGCCCATCAGCGCTACGGCGGTCAACGCGTCGAAGTCCGTGGGAACCTGCGGGATCCAGGCGGTGTCCAGGGCCGCCGCCTCGGCCCACTCCACGTCCGCGAGCATCCGCGAGACCTTGCGGGCCGAGTCGCCCCGCTCGGGCCCGATCATGACACCGATCCGCACGTTCCCTCCAGGTGTTCGGGTTCGGGCTCCGCTCGCGCGGAGGGGGCATCGGAGACTCCGCTCGCGCGGAGGGTCATCGGGACTCCGGGCCCGGCTCGTGCGAAGGCTCAGGGGGACGCCGTGAGCGCGCGTACCTCGGCGACCACGACGTCCAGCGGGGTGCCGGTGGGGAACACCCCCGCCGCGCCCGCCGCCTTCAGGCGCGGCACGTCCGCCGGCGGGATGGTGCCGCCGACGACGACCGCGATGTCGCCGGCGTCGGCCGCCCGGAGCGCCTCGACCGTCTTCGCCGTCAGCGCGAGATGCGCGCCGGACAGCATGCTCAGACCGACCATCGCCACGTCCTCCTGGACGGCGGTGGCCACGATGTCCTCGACGCGCTGCCGGATGCCGGTGAAGACGACCTCGAAACCGGCGTCGCGCAGCGCCCGCGCCACGATCTTGGCACCCCGGTCGTGGCCGTCCAGGCCGGGTTTGGCGATGAGAACGCGGGTCCCCATCAGAACACCACCGGCTGCCGGAACTCGCCCCACACGTTCTTCAGCGCGGTGACCATCTCGCCGACCGTGCAGTAGGCGCCCGCGCAGTCGATCAGCGGGCCCATCAGGTTGTCGGTGCCCTCGGCGGCCCGGGAGAGATCGGCCAGGCGGGTACGGACCTCGGCCGCGTCCCGCTCGGCCTTGACGCGGGCGAGCCGCTTCAGCTGGGTCTCGCGGCCCCGCGCGTCGAGTGCGTAGGTGGTGATGTCGGGGGCGGGCTCGCCGGCGTCGGCGTACCGGTTGACGCCGATGACCGGGCGGGTGCCGGCCTCGACCTCCTGGTGGACCCGGTAGGCCTCGTCGGCGATGAGCCCCTGCAGATAGCCGTCCTCGATCGCGCGGACCATGCCGCCGTGCGCCTCCAGGTCGGCCATGGTCTCCACGATCCGTGCCTCGGTGGCATCCGTGAGGGCCTCGACGAAGTACGAGCCGCCGAGCGGGTCGGCGACACGGGCGACGCCGGTCTCGTGGGCGAGGATCTGCTGGGTGCGCAGCGCGAGGGTCGCCGACTCCTCGCTGGGCAGGGCGAACGGCTCGTCCCAGGCGGCGGTGAACATCGACTGGACGCCGCCGAGCACCGACGCCAGCGCCTCGTAGGCGACCCGGACGGTGTTGTTGCGGGCCTGCGGGGCGTAGAGCGAGGCGCCGCCGGCCACGCACCCGAACCGGAACATGGCCGCCTTGTCCGACCCGGCGCCGTAGCGCTCCCGCACGATGGTGGCCCACCGTCTGCGCCCGGCACGGTACTTGGCGATCTCCTCGAAGAAATCGCCGTGCGTGTAGAAGAAGAAGGAGACCTGCGGCGCGAACCGGTCGATCGTCATACGGCCGCGCTCCAGCACGGTGTCGCAGTACGTCACGCCGTCGGCGAGTGTGAACGCCATCTCCTGCACGGCGTTGGCGCCGGCGTCCCGGAAGTGCGCGCCGGCCACCGAGATCGCGTTGAACCTCGGCACCTCGGCGGCGCAGAACTCGATCGTGTCGGCGATCAGCCGCAGGGAGGGCTCGGGCGGCCAGATCCAGGTGCCCCGGGAGGCGTACTCCTTGAGAATGTCGTTCTGGATGGTGCCGGTGAGCCCGGCCCGGGGCACCCCACTCCGCTCGGCGGCGGCCACGTACAGGGCGAGCAGGATCGCCGCCGTGCCGTTGATGGTGAAGCTGGTGCTGATGCGGTCCAGCGGGATGCCCTCGAAGAGCACCTCGGCGTCTGCCAGCGTGTCCACGGCGACCCCGACCCGGCCGACCTCGTCGCTCACCTCCGCGTCGTCGGAGTCGTAACCGCACTGGGTCGGCAGGTCCAGCGCCACCGAGAGGCCTGTTCCGCCCTGTTCCAGCAGGTAGCGGTAGCGGCGGTTCGACTCCTCGGCGGTCCCGAACCCCGAGTACTGCCGGAGCGTCCACAGCCGGCCCCGGTACCCGGAGGCGTAGTTTCCGCGCGTGAACGGGAACGTCCCCGGTTCGGGCGGCTCGGCAGCCCGGTCCGCCGGTCCGTAGACCGGCTTCAGCGGGATGCCGGACGAGGTCTGGGCGAAGTCATTCATCTCCGAATACAGTACTTGCGTAAAAAGAGAATGCCAATACCGCAAGGGAGAATGACTCTACTGGAGGTGGATCGCGAAGCTCGCCTCACCCGGGAGCGGCACGCCCGCCCTCGTGAGCCGACCGGCCTTCGCCGTTGCTCACGGAGGGCGTCATGTCGATGTTCCTCAGGAACATCGACATGCCTTTTGTAACGTTTGCCGTGCTCCTGCACAGTGGGCTCCGCACCAGGCGCCGACGCACTCCGGCACTGTTCACGCCTGCCGGACCAGCGCCGCACCCTCACAAAAATGAAGGGATTTGCTCGCGTGTCCACACTCCGCGCACTTGGTACGTCCGACCTCGCCGTCTTCCCCCTGGCCCTTGGTGGCAACGTCTTCGGGTGGACGGCCGACGAGAAGCGGTCCTTTGCCGTGCTCGACGCCTACACCGCGGCCGGCGGCAACTACCTCGACACCGCCGACGTCTACGCGGCCTGGATCGACGGCCTCAAGGGCGGTGAGTCCGAGACCGTCCTCGGCAAGTGGCTGGCGGCGCGCGGCAACCGCGACAAGGTGATCGTGTCCACCAAGGTCGGCATGCACCCGGACTACCAGGGCCTGTCCGCGTCCACCATCAAGGCCGCGGCCGAGCAGTCGCTGCGCCGCCTCGGCGTTGACCACATCGACCTCTACTACTCGCACTACGACGACCCGTCCGTGCCCGTGGAGGAGATCGTCACAGCCCTGGACGACCTGGTGAAGGCCGGCAAGGTACGCGCCGTCGCCGCCTCGAACCTCTCCGCGGAACGGCTCCAGGCGTCCCTCGACTTCGCCGAGCGCGAGAACCTCGCCCGGTACGTGGCGATCCAGCCGGAATACAACCTGGTCTCCCGCGACACCTACGAGGGCGCGCTCCAGGACACCGTCGGGCGGGCCGGTCTCTCCGCCCTGCCCTACTACGCGCTTGCCGCCGGCTTCCTGACCGGCAAGTACCGTCCCGGCGTCGCCGTCGACAGCGCACGCGCCGATCTGGCGGCCGGGCACGCGTCGACGCGGCGGGGCGCCGCGGTGCTCGGGGCGCTGGACACCGTCGCCGAGGCGCACGGCGCCGAGCTCGCCACCGTCGCCCTCGCGTGGCTCCTCACCCGTCCCACCGTCGTGGCCCCGATCGCCAGCGCCCGCACCGTCGAACAGCTCCCGGCCCTCCTCGCCGTACAGGACCTCACCCTCACCGCCGAGGACCTCCGCCTCCTCACGGAGGCTTCGGCCGTCGAGGTCCCCTCGTCCTGAGCCCCAGGAAGGCGCGGGAACGCTGCGATCTCATGATGCGGGCCGTGACCGACTGCTCGTATCGTGAGAAGACAGAGACGGCGCGGTAAGCAGGAAACCATGGCAGAACCGGCGGTCGACTACACGGCGGTGTTCCAGGCTCTTCCCGGGGCGGCGGCGCTGGTGACTCCGCAGCTGATCATCGCGGACGTCAACGCGGAGTTCCTGCGTCTCCGGGGCCTGCCACGCGAGCGAGTGGTCGGTAGCTTCATACCCGAGGACCGCCCCGAAAACGACTCCGCCGAGCCTCTCCTGCTCAGGGTTGTGGCGTCACTGCGCCGGGCGGCGGAAACCGGGGAGCGCAGCATCGTAGCGCTGCAGCGCTACGACATGAGGGACCCCGATCAGCCCGGGGTATGGCACGAGCGGTATGTCAACGTGACCAACATTCCCGTGTTCGGAGCTGATGGGCGGGTGTCGCTGCTGCTGCAGCGGCTCGAGGACGTCACCGAACTCATCCGCGCCCGGGAAGTCGCGCTGACCTTGCAGGAAGCCATGTTGCCGGCCCCTCGCCCGGTCGGCCGGCACCCCACGGCCGTTCGCTACCGGCCGGCCGCCGAAGCGCTCAACGTGGCCGGCGACTGGTACGACCTGGTCGACCTGCCCGGCGATCGCATCGCGGTCGCCGTCGGCGACGTCGTCGGCCACGGCCTGTCCGCGGCCTGTGTCATGGGACAACTGCGCAGCGCCCTCACCGCCGCCTCTCTCGGCCCCGAAGGCCCCGCCCGCGCCCTGGAAGTCCTCGGGCTGTACGCCCGCACCCTCGACGGCGCCGAGAACACCACCGTGGCCACGGCGTTCATCGACTGGGACAACGACACCATCACCTACAGCAGCGCCGGCCACCCCCCGCCGGCGCTCCTGCAGAGGGACGGGACCGTCGACTTCCTGGACCAGGCGACCGACCCGCCCCTGGCCGCCCGCCCTCAACACGGCCCCCGGACCCAGGCTGTCGCGCCCTTCCGTGAGGGCGCCGTCCTCGTGCTCTATACCGACGGTCTGATCGAACGCCGCGGCGAGGACATCGACACGGGCCTCGCCCGGCTCGCCGACTCCCTGGCCCGCCACCAGGCGGACGAGCCCGAAGCTCTCGCCGACGCCGTACTCGCCGATCTGCTCCCACCCGGTGACGCCACCGACGACACCGCCCTGGTCATCGTGCGCCTGTGAATCGGCTCCTTTCGCATCACCGGCGTCTACCGGACCAGTTCCCAGTCCTGGGAGCCGTCCGCGGTCGCCGTCTGCAGGGTGAGTTGCCCGCCGGCGGTTGCTCCGGTCAGGTACAGGGTCGTGTTCCTGGCCGACTGCAGCTTGTAGAGGCCGTCGCTGGTCCTGACGAGGTTCCAGCTGCCGGTGGAGCTGTTGTCGACCCACTGGCCGATCTTCTGTCCGGCCGTCGCGTTGCCGGTCCAGATCGCCGCCGCGCGGCCACCGGACTTGTTGAGCAGTGTGGTTCCACCGCCCGGTTCGGTCACCACATGCCAGAACTGGGTGTCGGGGTCGGCCGCCGAACCCGGGTCCTCCAGACGGACGTCGGGCACGTCACCGTTGCCGAGGTTGGCGTCGTTGGTCTTGTTCCCGGTGCCCATGACCTGGTCGGTCTTGCGGTTGAACAACTGGTAGTAGGTGCCGGCCGAGTTGCCGAGGTCCGTCTCGGCGTACGCGATCGTCGAGGTCCCCTGGTTGTTGAGGATCACGAGACGGCCCGTGTCGTCGACGTACTGGAGGTCGCGGCTGTAGCCGGCCTTCGAGGTGGTCTGGTACTCCTTCCAGATGCCGTCGCCGCGTCCGGTCTGGTTGACCCAGACGCTTGCGCTGCCTGCCGCGTTGTAGACCAGGCGGCCGCCGGGCAGCCGCACGAGGACCGGGCTGCCTCCGGTCGCCAGGGTGCGCGAACCGGTGTCGACCGGCAGGGAGTTGACGCCGGTTCCGGTGGCCGACCCCTTGAAGAACTCCAGCGGGTTGCTCGCGATCTGGTAGCGGGTGTTGGCGCCGCCGCCCCAGTACTCGTAGGTGATCATCCACTTGCCGTCGGTGGTGCGGGCCACGTTCGTCATGCCGGGCCGGCCGCCGCCGATCTCCGACTTGCCGCCTCCCAAGTCCTGGGTCAGCCCCGCGATGTCGACGACCGGGTCGCTCCACTGCGCCGCGTGGCCGTCCCAGGTCCTGTGCACGAGGATCTGGCCCCGCGCGTCCGTGGCGGTGTCGTTGGCGGGGTCGAGGGTGGCGACGCCGGTGATCGGGTCGAAGCCGGTGTAGTCGTTCTCGTCGGAGTAGTAGCAGACGAGCTTGCCCTTGTAGACCATCAGGTACGGCTCCCAGACGGGGTCCACCTGGTGGCTGGTGTTCGCCGAGGCGACGTTCTGGCCGGTCGCGCCCGCGCTGCCGCCCTGCCAGCCGCCGGTGGCGACGACGTTCTCCACCTTCCAGGTGGCCCCGTTGTCCGTGCTGGAGTAGAGCGCGATCGCCACGTCCTTGCGGTCGCCGTCGTTGGTGGACGTCCAGGTCGGGTCGGCCGCCTTGTGCTCCTTGTAGTAGTAGTCGTCGCCCGACACGACGCTCGCCAGCAGCAGGGTGCCCTGCTTCAGGTCGCCCACGTCCTGGGGCAGCACGTACAGGTACGGGTTGGTCCAGTTGCTGGTGTACTTGGCATACTTGGTGTCGCTGGACAGATAGGCCGGTGCCTTCACCTCGGACAACGACTGCCAGGTCGTACCGTCGTCGTCGCTCTTGTAGACGGGAAGCGTCTGCCCGTCGGCGCTGCCCGAGGCCGGGACCGTGGACTTCTCGAACGACGCGACCAGCCGGCCGTTCGGCAGCTCCGCCGACTTCGGGTAGACCGCGCAGTTCCCCCGGCCCTTGAGGCACGCCTCACTGCCGAGCTGGTAGATGGTCCCGCCCGTCGGGGCGTACGCCTGGGCACCGCCGGACGCGGGGATCGCCAGCAGTGCCGCGGCCGCGACGGCGGCTCCCAGCAGGTGTCTCAGTCTCTTTCTCTGCACAGCCTCTCCTTTGAGGTGGGTGGTCCTCGGGGTGACACCGACGGGCCTTCGTCCTAGACCCTCGCTCCGTCGGAACTCGCGGCGACGAGCACCTTCACGTCCCAGGCACCCAGCTCAAGCGCCGTGCCCGCGGGGACGGAAGTGCCGTCGAGAACATCGGTCAGCTCGACGGGAGCCGTAACCCGCGCCGGCTCCCAGCTCCAGTTGTGGATCACGTGCACCCTGCGGCCGTCCGAGGCCGTGCCCGTGGTCGCGGTGACGGACGCCGGAAGGTCCCGCCATCCGCTGCGCGCGGTGGGCGCCAGCCAGTCGGCGAGGGCGCGGGCGAGACCGCGGCCCGGGGCGGTGCCGACGCAGGTGATGCGCCCCTCGCCGTGGCGGCGGGTGGTGATCGCCGGCCACCTGCCGAAGTGGGGGTGGTCGTAATGGGCGAGTACCTCGGCGTCGTGGACGGTCAGGCCGTCCGCCCAGTGCCTGGCCGTCGCGTCCGCGGGGAGGTCTAGCGGGCCGTCAGGGGTGGCGGTGACCGTGATCCCGGCGGTCAGGTTGCTGAACTCGTCGTACGTCACGCCCGCCGCGGCGGCGAGGCCGCCGGGGGCCGGCTCCAGCCGGGCCCGTGCCTCGTGGTCGGCGTAGGCCGTCCGCGGGCCGAGGACCAGATGGCCGCCGGCGTGGGCGTAGGCGGCCAGCCAGTCCACGGTGGTGTCGTGGGCAAGGTACAGGCCGGGCACCACCAGGACCGGGTGACGCCGGGCCGCTTCGGCGGGTGCCATGCCCTCCCCGTCGCCGTCCGGGTCGTGGAGCTGCCGGACGTGGACGATGCGGACCTGACGGCCGGCGTCGAAGGCACCCCGGTAGAACGGGTCGAAGATACGATGGTAGGAGGCCGGGTCAGGGTCGCCGTCGGCGGTCGCCAGGGGCGGGTACTTCTGCATCAGCCACTTGCTCGGCGTCGAGTAGACCATCGTGATGTCGGCGTCCGGCTCCAGCCCCGCGACGAGCGGTCCTGCCTTCTCGAACTCCGCGCCCAGTCCGGCGATCTCGGCGTACGTCCGGCCCGGGCGGCCGCTGTGCGGGAGGACGCCGCCCCAGTAGGTCTCGGCGCCGAAGCGCAGGGTCTGCCACTGCCAGTACTCGATCATCCGGGCGCCGCGCGCCACATGGGCCCAGGCGGCCTGGCGCCACTGGCCGTCGAATCCGGGCCGGTTGTCCCAGGGGAAGCCGATGGAGTTCGCGTTGGTCTCGGTGACCAGGAACGGCTCCTGGCGTGAGGAGAACATCCAGTCCGCGGTCTGGTACATCGACCAGACTCCGGTGGTCTTCCAGATCTGCCGGTGCTCGTCGGGCGTGGGGTCGGGGAGCAGCAGGCCGTCCTGCATGTCGTAGTACGGGTTGCCGGAGGCGATGTCGAGGCGGTCCGACAACTCGTCGTCCTCCACGCCATTGCGCGTGTAGGAGATGCAGGTGGTGACGAACTGCTCCGGCCGGGCGTACTCGCGCACGATGTCGGCCTGCCAGCCGATGAACTCGGTGACCTGGCGGGCCTGGAACTCCCGCCAGGCGACGTCGTACTGGGGCTGCTCGTTGCCGTCCGGGGTCCACAGGTCGGCCCAGGTGGACAGGCGGTGCGACCAGTAGACCAGGCCCCACTCGCGGTTGAGGGTCTCGACGTCCCGGTACTTGTGGCGCAGGTGGTCGACGAACCGCTCGAACACGCCCCGGTTGTGCAGCAGATGCAGCCCCGGCTCGTTGTCCACCTGCCATCCGATGACCGCGGGGTGGTCGTGGTACCGCTCGGCGATCTTGCGGATCACCCGCTCGGCGTGGAACCGGAACGCCGGGTGGGTGATGTCCACCTCCTGGCGGGCGCCCCAGCCGATCCGCTCCCCCGTGCGCCGCTCGCCGGTGATCTCCGGGTACTGCCGGGCCAGCCACGGCGGCACGGCGTAGGTCGGCGTGCCGAGGATCACGGAGATGCCGCGTTCGTGGGCGCCGTCGAGCACGGGTTGCAGCCAGTCGAGGTCGAACCGTCCGTTCTCCGGCTCCCAGGTCGACCAGACCGACTCTCCGACGCGGATGACGGTGAAGTGCGCGTCGGCCATCAGGTCGAGGTCGGTCTTGAGCTGGTCGTCGGGCCGCGTGCCGCCGTAGGCCGGCGTGTACTCGTGGTAGTAGGCAGCGCCGAACAGAACACGGGCGGGCAGGACCGCCATGAAGGGACCTCCAAGAGGGGGAAGGGAGAAGGAGCAGGGTGTGGTCGTCAGCGGCGCTTACTGCTTGACACCGCCGGCGGCCAGGCCGCTCTGCCAGTAGCGCTGGAGCATCAGGAAGGCCACGACGAGGGGGACGACCGAGATCAGCGAGCCGGTCACGACGAGCGCGAGCATGTCGCTGCTGGCGCCGGCCCCGCCGTTCTGGGCCTGGGCCGCCCAGGAGGAGAGCCCGACCGTGACGGGGTACAGCTTCGGGTCGTTGAGCATGATCAGCGGCAGGAAGTAGTTGTTCCAGGTCGCCACCAGCGTGAACAGGACGACCGTCACCAGACCCGGTGCCAGCAGCCGCAGGGCGATCCGGACGAAGATCCGCAGCTCGCCGGCGCCGTCGATCCGGGCGGCTTCCAGAAGGCTGTCGGGTACGGCGTCCTGGGCGTAGATGCGCATCAGGTAGAGGCCGAACGGGCTGACGAGCGAGGGCAGGACGATCGCCCAGGGGGTGTTGACCAGTCCCACCTTCGCGAAGAGCAGGTACGTCGGGATCGCCAGTGCCGTGGTCGGGATCATGATGGCGCCGAGGACCAGGTTGAAGGCAGAACTGTTCCCCCGGAAGCGGTACTTGGCGAAGCCGTACCCGGCCGCGGTGGCCAGCAGTGCGGCGCCGAGGGCGCTGCCGACCGAGTACAGGACCGTGTTGAGCAGCCAGTGCAGGAAGACGCCGTCGTCGTAGGTCAGGGTCTGTCTGATGTTCGCCGGCAGTCGCGGGCTGTGCGAGAACCACAGGCCGAAGCTGTTGAACAGGTCCTGGGTGCTCTTGGTCGAGGCGACGGCGAGCCAGAACAGCGGCAGCAGGAAGTAGGCGAGTACGGCCAGCATGACGATCGTCAGCGGGGTGCTGCGGCGTCGGACCGGGGAGCGGCGCCCGCGCGGGACCTTTGACGCACGGAGTGACGCGGTGGTCCGGGAGGCTCCCGTGGCCGGGGTCGCGGGGGAACGGGTCGAGGACTGGGAGACGACCGTCACGACGTCCTCCTGCGGTTCGCGGTGATCAGCACGGCGTAGGAGAAGACCACGATGACCAGGCCAAGGAGGAAGGAGACCGCGGCCGCGTAGTTCACCTGTTGTCCGGTGAAGGCGAGGGTGTAGGCGTAGAGGTTCGCGGTGTACGAGCTGTCGATCACGTCGGGGGCGATGGTCTGCAGCAGTTTCGGTTCGTTGAACAGCTGGAAGCTGCCGATCACCGAGAACAGCAGGGTCAGCAGGAGCGCCGGCCGGAGCGCGGGCAGCTTGACCGACCAGGCGATGCGCCAGGCGCCGGCGCCGTCCACGGCGGCCGCCTCGTACAGTTCACCCGGGATGGTCCGCAGCGCGGCATAGAGAATGATCATGTTGTAGCCGACGAACTCCCAGGTCACCACGTTCGCCAGGCTGCCCAGCATCCAGGTGCCGCCGAGGAAGTGCGGGACCGGCACGTCGAGCTTGCGGCCCAGTTGCGCGAAGGGGCCGAAGTCGGGGCCGTAGAGGTAGCCCCACATGAGGGTCGCGACGACGCTCGGTACCGCGTACGGGACGAAGATGCCGAGCCTGATGACCTTGGCGAGCCGCAGCAGGCCGCTGTCGAGCGCGAGCGCGAAGAGCAGCGCCAGCAGCAGCATCACGGGGACCTGGATCGCGAAGAACGCCACGACCCGCAGGAGACCTTCCCTCAGGAGCGGGTCCTTCAGGGCGGTCAGGTAGTTGTCCAGCCCGACGAACGTCGTCCCGCCGATGAGCCGTTCCTGGAACAGGCTGAGATAGGCGGCGTAGCCGAGCGGGGTCAGGAACAGCAGCACGAACAGCACCATGAACGGTGCGATGAACAACGGGCCTGCCGCTCCGTGGCGCAGGCCACCGAGCCGGCGGCGCTGCGGCCCTGCTCGGCCCGGGTCCTCGGTGGAGGCCGCGGTCATGGCGGTCATCAACGGGCCTTTCTGGATGTCGGGGATGGCCGGCCGCGGGTCCCGGGGCTCATGCGGAGAGCACCCTTCGGCCCGGAACCCGTCGACGGTCAGGCGGACTTGACGGTGAAGCCCTGGCCCTTGGCGTAGGTGGTGAGCCGCTGCTGCCAGGCGTCGAGGGCGGCACCGCTGTCGGTCTTGTCGGCGAGGGACTTCCCGACGGTCTCGGTCCAGTCGGTGGCGGCCTGGTCGAGGAACGGCGGCCACTGGAAGCCTTCGCTGACCGTCTCGCTGATGCCGGCGAAGACCTGGTTCACCTTCTGGCCCCCGTAGAAGGACGGCGTGGCTCCGGCGAAGGACGGGTCGGCGAGCAGGGCCTTGGTCGCGGGGAAGAACGACTGCTCGGTCGCGAACATCTTCGCGCTCGCGGGGTCGCTGTTGAGGAACTGGGCGAACTGCGCGGCGGCGACGGGGTTCTTGGTCGAGCGGATGACCGCGCTGGTCGAGCCGCCCCAGTTCCCGGACACGGGACTCGACGCGTCCCACTGCGGCAGCGGGGCGGCCCGCCACTTGCCCGCTGTGGCCTTGGCGGAACCGGAGAGGAACGCCGGGCCCCACGCGGCGGTGATCCAGGTGGCGTACCTGCCCTTGTTGAGCCCGGCGTACCAGCCGTCGGTGAAGTCCGGGTCGGTGCTGATGACGCCTTCCTTCGCGAGGCCGCCCCAGTAGGTGCCGAGCTTCTTGGAGACCGCGTCGTTCACGTCGATGGTGATGTCGCTCTTGCCGGACAGGGCGTAGGGGTGGGCGCCCGCCTGCCACAGCAGGCCGTGCCAGGCGGCGGCCTCGTTCGCCGCGAGGTTGGTCAGGTAGACGTCCGGGTCGGCCTTGTGCAGCTTGCGCGCGGCGGCGGCGAACTCGTCCCAGGTCGTCGGCGGCTTGATGCCGTGCTCGTCGAAGATGTCCTGCCGGTACAGCATGCCGAGCGGGCCGGTGTCCTGCGGGATCGCCCAGATCTCGCCGCCGGAGCCGCTGACCTGCGCCCAGGTCCAGTCCACGAACCTGTTCTTCAGATCGGCGGCGCCGTAGGGGCTCAGGTCCAGCAGGCTGTCCGTGATGGTGAACGTGGGGATCGCCTGGTACTCCACCTGCGCCAGGTCCGGGGCGCCGTTGCCGGCCTTGATCGCCGTACGCAGCTTCGTGTAATGGGCCACGCCCTGACCGGCGTTGACGACCTTGACCTTGATGGCCGGGTACTTCTTCTCGAAGAGGGCGACCTCCTTGTCGATGTTCGGGACCCAGGTCCAGAAGGTGAGTTCGGTCGGCGTCTTCATCGCCTTGTCGATGTCGGCCTGGGAGAGCGGCTTGGCGGAGCTGCCGCCGCTGCCCCCGCTGCCGTTGCCACCGCTGCAGGCGGACAGCGCGACGCTGAAGGTCGCGGCCCCCACGGCGGCGAGGAATCCGCGACGGCTCGGGGAGGAGGACGTGACGAAGGATCTGGGCATGGTGAACTCCCGCCGGTAGGGCGAAGGTGAGGGCATGCCTGCGGCGGCATACCGGGCAAGGGAACGCGAGGAGGTGACGACCGGGACTTCGGGTGCGGTGCGTGGAAGGGCACGTCGTCATCGGCTGCTCCCGGCTCGCGGTGCGGATGGCGGACCACGAGGGGGAGGGCGGTCGGAGCGGGCGCCGGTGCAGCAACCCGCTCGGCGAGATGGAGATGGTGCGGTGCCCGAGTCCCCGCGGGCGGCTGAGCCGGCATGGCAGGGAGGGACAGACCGGGCAGCGGCCTGTGCGGCGGCTGCGTGTGCGTTACAGGTCCGGCCCGGGACCGTGGTCAGGGCCGACGGGGGCTGAAGTCGATCAGGAACGGTCGGATGGGCCTCCATTCGGCGGCGCGGCCTTCGCGCCACGACGGGGACGCGTGGTGGAGCGCCGTGCTCCGCCCGGATGCGTACGGGACGGAGCAGGCGCGGTCGACGCGCGGAGGACGAGTTCGACGGGCGGATCGTTCGCCGGGGGCAGGTCGGCTCCGGGCTTCTCGATGGCGTGGACGAGAAGTCTCAGCCCTTCCTGGGCCACGGCGTCGAACGGCTGACGCACGGTGGTCAGCGGCGGGGTCACGAACGCGGCCACCGGGATGTCGTCGAATCCTACGACGCTGACGTCGTCCGGCACGGTGCGGCCGGCCTCCGCCAGCGCGCGCATGAGGCCGATGGCCATGTCGTCGTTGGCGGCGAACACCGCGGTCACGGCGGGGTCCGCGGCGAGTACCCGGCCCGCCGCGTAGCCCGATGCCGCGGACCAGTCGCCCTCGACGACCGGCGGCTCGTCGCAGCCTCGTGCCTCCAGAGCCTCACGCCATCCCCGCAGGCGGTCGCGGGCGGCGTACCAGCGCTGCGGTCCCGCGAGGTGGTGGACGGTCTCGTGTCCGAGGTCGAGGAGATGCTCGGTGGCCGCCCGTGCCAGCAGGTCGGCGCCGACGCCGGCGGCCACGGTGCCGGGGCCCGTCGTGGCCACGGGCGCCCCCAGGACCAGCACCGGTACGCGCACGTCGGTGGGGACCGCTCCCCCGTCCCCCTCCTCGTCGATCGGCTCGGAGATGACGATGCCGTCCACGCCCTGGTCGAGGAGCGAGTCGACGGCTCCGCGGACGCCTCCCGGATCGCCTTCCATGGTGTTGACCACGCGGAGCGCGTAACCGGTGTCCCGGGCGGCCCGCTCGATGCCGATGAGAAGTGACGCGGGTCCGTACAGTGCCGTCCCGAGCGTCACCACGCCGATGGAGCGGGTCCGGCCGGAGGCCAGCGCCCGGGCCGCGTGGTTCAGCCGGTAGCCGAGCTCGTCGGCCGCGTCGAGAACGCGCTTGCGCACCTCTGCCGAGACGTACGCCTCATCGTTGAAGACCCGCGACACCGTCTTCTGCGACACGCCGGCCAGCCGGGCCACATCCACGCTCCGGGGCGCGCCGGAAACGCCGGCCCGTCCTGCTGATGGCGTCATGATGTCTCCCGATGGCCGCGTTCCGCGCCGGTTGCCCCGACGACCTGACTGCGCAGCCATGTCTACGCAGTCAGAAGATGTCCGTCAAGAGTGCGGAACATATTGGCAACATGACGCTCCCGGGTCCGGCATCGCTCCGGGAGCGCCCCATCGGCCTCGTGTCCTGCGCAAACGGACTCCGTCCGTCCCGGCCCCGGCGGCGACGTGACCTACGACGACCCGCATCCGTGGCGCACCGACGCCGATCGAGCCACGGTGCCCGCCGCCCCGGCGTCTTCTGGAACGGCCCTGCACCCGCGAACACGGCCCCGGCGCGTACTACGGCAACTCGGCGGTGACGCCCCCGGCCCCGTCCCGCTCCTGGTGAGGACCGCCGTCGGCGCGGACGCTCGGGCCAGGGACACCGGCGACTCCGCCTCTCAGTTCAGGGACTTGCCGAGGCGTTCGATCCGCGCCGCGACCTTCTCGGCGGTGCCCTCGACGTAGAAGCCGTCGCGTGCCTCGTAGGTGAAGTTGACGTAGTTCCAGCGGTCGGGCATGTTCTTGGCGCCGCCCTCGAACATCGACATGACGAAGGTGCTGGCGAACGGGGACGCCTTGCGAATGGCGTCCGCCGTGCTGGTGGACAGTTCCGGCTCCACGCCGGCGAACAGGCCCTTGCCCACCTGGAAGACCCAGATCGGCACCTCGACGGTGTCCGTGGGGGTGTAGGTGGCGGTCTTCACCGGGCCGGTGGGATGGTCGGTCTCCATCTGGGTGGTGGTGACTTCGTCGGTGAGCAGACGCACCGTGACGTTCTTGCCGCTCTCGTACCTGGTGATGGCCTGGGACACCCGCACGATCTCGTTGCCCAGGCGCTCGCCCTGCGCGGTCAGCAGCGCGAAGCCGGCGTCGTGCAGGTCGACGCCGTAGGTCCACGCCTTGTTCCTGTCGATCGTGTACCGCTTCGAGCGATAGGCCGGGAACTGGTCGCCGCAGGCGCCGACGAGCCAGAAACCGATGGCGCCGGGGAACTCGCTCTCCACGTGTGAGGTGGCGGCGCCGGCCAGGTCGGCGGTGATCGGCAGGCTGCCGTCGGTCATGACGGAGTCCTGCATCACACAGGACTGCACGTTGTAGTTGGTCAGGACGGCGATCGGGTTGCCGTCGAGATCGTTGAACCGGGCGACGTACACGCCGTGGTCGGAGTTGCCCCGCTCGTTGACGCCCAGCCAGTAGCCGTCCGCGGTGAGCACGTTGCGGTTGACGTTGATGTCGGCCTCGCCCTGGCCGTAGCCGACCTGGGCGTCCTGAAGGTTCCTGACCGCGTCGGCGACCGCGCTCCTGGTGGCGCTGACGATGTTCTGCACGTACGTCGCGGCGCCCGCCGACGAGCTGCTGTCCGCGACGTGCGGTGCGGAGAAGCAGTGCGTGACCGTGACCATGATGTTCGCCGCCGCGATGCCGGTGGCCGCGGTGATGGCCTGGCGCATCAGTCCGATCGCCTCGGCACTGATCGAGGTGAGGTCCAGCACGGCCAGGGCGACACGTCGGGTGCCGGACTCGACCAGCAGGACGCGCGCGTACAGGTCGTCGTGCACCGAGGTGAAGTTGTCCAGGGGCAGGATCGAGGCACTGGGCGTGAACGCGGCCTTGCCGGCGCCCACCTTCAGCCCGGTCGCCGCCTTCGTGGCGGCCCCGGCCGCCGTAGCGCTGCCCACGACGGCCGTGGCCGCCACCGCGAGGGTCGTCGCCGCGACGAACGAACGGCGGCTCACGTCCCCGGAGGAGCCGGTTTCGTCCATCTCGTTCTCGTTTCGCTCATCCATCGCAGTCCTCCACAGGAAAAGGCCGGATCCGTAACCTGCTGCCGGCGCTCCGAGTCAGTCGACTCGACGTGCGTCGGGAGCGGCGCCATAACACCGAGGAAGCATCACAGCGCCTCCAGGAATCGGCAATTCGCGGGACGCAATCTCAGCTTTCACGACGAGTATCGACGGCTCGATTTCATAGGTGGCCATCTGGCCGTGCCCGGCAAAACCGCTGGCAGGACGCACTCTGCCAGCTCACCACGGAGCGACGGCATGACCAGGTGATATCTGCGTAGCCTGTGAAAAATGAGAGATGCCGCAGCTGTGTGACTGAAACTCACACAGCGATTTCCAAGCAAGACTTCTTAGCGTTGCGGACGTTGTCCGGGCGGTCTGCAAGGGCCGGTGAATTGTGGCGATCAGTCGTCACTGGAAAAGGAGTCTGTTTTGGTGGAAAGGCGTACGTTCATAGCGGGAGCCGCAGCGGCCGGTGCAGCGGCCGTCGTGGGCGGAACGGCTCTCGCTGCGGCGGCCGAACCGAGCGAAACGGCTGCCACGGCCGGCCACGTCCGAGGCGCGACCGCGATCACGAAGGTGTTCGGAGACGGTCAGAAACTCATCGCCGTGGCTGTCGAGTACGACCGCGACATCGACGGGTCCGCCCTCTCCACGTCCACGTTCGCCGTCACCGGCCGGACGGTCACCAAGGTCTACGCGAACAGCGCGGCCGCGTTGGCCGAGCGGAGCAGGGACGGCCGGTTCGTCGTCGTCGAGCTCTCGCCCGACGACGACTCGGCGGCGCTGTGGGTGACACAGCAGGGCGGTGGGGGCACCTCGACGGGCTCTCCGAGCCCCAGCCCCAGCGACTCGGGCGGCTCGGGCGGTGCCCCGGGGGCCGGCGGTCCGAAGGTCGGCGACAGCACACCAGGCGGCACGATCGTGGCGGCGACGGCCTCGGTGGTCCAGAAGGACACCGTCAGGACCACGCACGGCGCCCGCTATGCGGCCACCGGCACGACATTGACGACCAGTGCCGTCGTGAACCTCGTCGTGGACGACTTCAGGCAGTTCACCTTCGACGACCCCGCCACCGGGCAGACCCTCAGGTACAACCTCTTCGTCCCGAAGGACTACGACCCCCGCAAGCGGTATCCACTCGTGCTGTTCATGCATGACGCGAGCGTCGTCAACGTGGCCACCGAGGGCCCGCTGGTCCAGGGCCTGGGAGCCGTGTGCTGGGCCAGTGCCGAGGACCAGGCGAAGCACGAGAGTTTCGTACTCGCCCCCGAGTACGGCTCCGTCGTCATCGACGACGACTACGAACCGTCGACGCTGTTCGACGCCACGGCCAACCTCGTCCGGGCCGTGACCGATCAGTACTCCATCGACGAGAACCGCCGTTACACGACCGGCCAGTCGATGGGCGCGATGATGTCGCTGGGCCTGAACATCAGGTACCCGGACCTGTTCGCCGCCGCGTTCGTCGTCGCCGGCCAGTGGCCCGCCGAACAGGTGGCGCCGCTGGCCGACAAGAAGCTGTGGATCGTCGTCTCCCAGGACGACGACAAGGCCTACGCCGGCGAGAACGCCATCACCGGGGCCATCGAGGACGCGGGCACCCAGGTCGCCACCGCGGTTTGGGACGGCCAGTCCGCCGCGGCCCAGTTCGCCGCCGACGTCCGCAACCTCAAGGCCCAGAAGGCACCGGTCAACTACGCCTCCTTCCTCACCGGCACGACGGTCTCCTCCGGCTCCGGCACCAGCGCGCACATGGGCACGTGGCACATCGCGTACACCATTCCGGGTATCCGGGACTGGATCATGAGGCAGTCCAAGTAGGACACCTTCACCAGGGGCGGGTTCGGTGCCGACGCGGCCCGGGCCCGCGCCTGCAGGACGCGAGAAGTTGAACGTGCCCGGCGCCCGGAACATGGCCGCCCTCGGCCAGGTCAGGCCGGCGCCCCGGACGTGCTGCGCCTCAGCATGGCGCCCGCGTCGACCTTCGTCTGGAGGCCGGTCACATACCTCGACTCGTCCGAAGCGAGGAACAGCACCGCATTGCTGATGTCGGACGGATCGACGTACGGGATCGGCATGGGCTGCGTGGTGCGGAACGACTCCTCGGCGTCCTCCCGGCGCGGGTCGTCCAGGTCGGGGCGGAAGATCCGGCACAAAGGGGGTACAGATCGCGGCCCTCCTCGACGGCGAGCTCATCGTGGACGCATGGCGTGCTGGAGGACCTCGCCTCCGCCTGCGCCCGGGACGGCCGCTACACCCGGTGGCCATCCTCAGAGCGTCTGAGGGAGAACCTGCTGCTCCCCCGTCCCAGCCTGAGTGAGGACGTACGCCCCGTCTCCACCACGGCCACCACCGAAGACGGCCGGCCGGGCACCATCCGGTGCTTGCCCTCACGGAAGGGGCCCGTCACATCGGGAGGGAGAACAGACGCACTGGCTCTGAAGGCCAATGCGCGTGGTCGCGCAGGGGCGTCACCATGGTCCGCAGCGGCATGGCCACCAGGCGGGCTTCGGGTTGTTCGACAAGTACCTCCTTGTCGAGGAGGTGCCATCCAAGGCGCTGGTACAGCGGCACGAGGGGAGGCCTGCAGAACAGGAGCGCGTGCTGAGGACCCATCGTGCGAGCGTGATCAAGTGCCGCTGTGACCACGCGCCGGGCCAGCCCCTGGCCCCGCATGTCAGGTGCGACGGCCACTCCGCCGACGCCCACCACCTCTGTCTCGACATCGCCGATCGCAACAGGCAGCCGGAGGAGTCCGGCGTGTGCCACAAACCGGTCGCCGAGTCTGATACCGAAGTGCTCCTTTTTGGGCAGCCAGGTCAAACCGGCCGCGGCAACACCGAAGGGATCATCGCCGTGACCGAGGATCTCGCCCTGGTCCGTCTTCGTGTATCGGGCGAGCCGCACTACCGCCGGTGCCACAGAGGATTGGTTGTCAGGCATCCCCACATGATGATCTCTCTCCGAGGACGGGCCAAGACATCGATCAGCCGATCACCGGGAGAGGGACGCCGAGGGCTCCCGCACCGCAGCGTGCTCCGCCACGACAACTGCCTGAACGCGCCTGCGTCATCTGGGCTCAGAGTCCGCTCCGGACACCGGACCAAGCCGGCCCACGTCGACACCGGCAAGGGCGGAGGATGCGCGCCGCAAGGACGACCGTGACGCCGGCTGCAGCTGAACGCGCCCTGTTCGGCGGCCGCGGCGGCGGCCTCCGTCCGGCGACGATTCACGGCCGCCGGCTTTTGCCATCTCTCACACCGATAACCATCATCTCTGACCATCTTCGGCATATGGGAAACAACGGCTCAGCTCTCCCGTTGGTATTCACAGGCGGTGTTTGAAGGGCCGGGTGGTCCGACCGCCGACGGAAACCAACGACAGGGATCGGAGGGCTTCCGATGTCGCTCACGTCAGCTACGGGTCCGCGTACGGACCGTGTATCTGTCCGGAAGCACCGAGCCGGTGAGGAACCGCTTGCCGCCGGCCGGTACGGTGCCGGGTTCTGGACGGTCGCGGCGGTGTTCGTGACGGCCATGGCCTTCTCCACCGTTCCCACTCCGCTGTACCCGCTGTACCAGGCGCACGACGGGTTCTCCACGTTCACGGTCACGGTCGTGTTCGCCGCCTACTCCCTCGGCGTGCTGACCAGCCTGCTGCTCGCCGGTCACGTCTCGGACTGGCTGGGCCGCAAAAAGGTCATGACGTCGGCGCTGGCACTCGAACTGCTCGCCGCCGCGTTGTTCCTGGCCACGCCGTCGCTGCCGGTACTGATCGTCGCCCGGCTGGTCACCGGCCTCGGCGTGGGCATGCTGACGGCGACCGCCACCGCGTATCTGCAGGAACTGCACAGCGCCCACCGGCCCGGTTCCTCGACGCGGCGCTTCGAGATCGTGTCGACCGTCGCCAACATCGGCGGGCTCGGCCTGGGCCCCGTCGTCTCGGGCGTCCTCGCCCAGTACCTGGGAGCGCCGCTGCGGGTGCCGTACGCGGTCTTCGCCGTTCTGCTGGTGACCGGCGCGGTCGCCGTCGCGCTGACCCCCGAGACCGTCCGCCGGCCCGACGTCAGGCCGGCCTACCGCCCCCAGCGGGTCGGAGCCACTCACGGAGTGCCTGGATATCTTGTGGCCGGCGCGGCCGGATTCACGTCCATGGCCGTGTTCGGCCTGTTCACCTCCGTGGTCCCCGGCTTCGTCGGCGGGACCCTGCACCACCCGTCCCGGGCACTGACCGGACTGATCGTGTTCTCGGTGTTCGCGGCCGCCGCGGCGGCCCAGACGGGCACCGGCCGGCTCGGCGCCCGCACGCGCTGGTACGCCGGGCTGATCGCCCAGGCCGTGGGCATGGCCGTCCTGGCGTTCGGCGTGCACCTCGCCAGCCTGCCCGTGTTCCTGCTCGCCGGGATCATCGCCGGGGCCGGAGCGGGGGTGCTGTTCAAGTCCGCCATCGGGCATGTGGCCGGTACGGCCGCCCCGGCCGGACGTGGCGAGGCCCTCGCCGGCCTGTTCCTCGCCTCCTACCTCGGCCTGGCCCTGCTGCCCGTCGGCCTCGGCGTCGCCAGCCGCTCCATGAGCCTGACCAGTGCGACGACCTGGTTCACCGCCGTCGTCCTCGCACTGCTCGCCGCCATCGCCGTGACCACCCGCCGTCACGGCCTCACGGCCGAGGCCGTCTCCGCCTTGTCGGGTCCCGACGACGTCGAAGGAGGAGCCCGTCATGCAGACCGTGACCGCTGACCTCGACGAGCCCTCCGAGGATGCGGGCGGGCGCGAGAACGGCCGCGCGGAGCGGAGCTGTCTCGGCGAGCGCTCCGGTGCCCCGCGCGCCGCGGTGTCCGGCGTCAACGACGGCTTGGTCTCCAACGCGGCCCTGGTGACGGGTTCCGCCCGATCCGGCTCCTCGGGCACGGCCGTCGTGTTCCCCGGGATCGCCGGCCTGCCGGCCGGAGCGGGCAGCTCCCGTCCTCAGCGTCGGACTCCCGTCGCAGGACGTCGGTGGTGGCTGACGGGAAGAGACTGGTCAGGCGTGCCCGGGCGGTGTTGCCGCGCCGGTGTACGGACCGGGTGGGGCCCACGGGTGGATTCCTTTCCTCGCACCGTGCGGTGCGTGACGGCGGAGCCGTTGGTCGGATGGACGCAGGTGGCGGTTGGCGATGCCGGGGCCGGGCTCCCGGCCCCAGGCCGGGGCCCCTATCGGCTGATGACGCGGGTGTCCGGTACGGACCGCCCGGCTTCGCCCCTGCCCGTGCGGCGGCCCGTCACCAGTCCTCCGAGCGCTCCCAGCGCGACCAGGCCCATCGCACCGGCGGTCGCCATGCCCTTCGCACCGTCGACGACGAAGTAGGAGGCCGCCGCCACAGCGCCGTTGAACAGGAACAAGAACCACAACACGGGCCGTGTCGACAGGAACGCCTTGATCCTGGGTTTCTTCGCGATGCGTGTACCTGTCACCAGCGACACGGCGGCCCCGGCGAGCGTGGCGACGTTCTTGTCCGTGCCGTCCAGGACCGCGCCGGCTCCCACGGAGGCGGCCATGCCGACTGCGAAGAACGACCAGAGCAACAGATCGGCGACCAACGACTTCAGGGTGGCAAACGGCGACTTCGGCTTCATGGGGTTCCTCGGGTGCGGGGAGCTCGGGGCTCTCGTGGTCTGGGCCTCCCACGATTCCGTCGCTCACCTGTCGGCACACGGAAGCGGACTCCCGAACCGGGGGTGTAGCCCACTACACCCCCGGACGTCCCGTACGGCCGCGAAGGTGCCGGTGCCGGTCCCCGTGGTACGCGGGAACTCGCCCACCTCAACCGATATTTGCGTAACTCAAGTAAATGACTTAACTTCCTGCCATGTGGAAATCGGTGCAGCGCGCCGCGAGGGCCACCGCTCACCTCTTTCTGACGGCGCTCATGGCGTTCGGCACGTGGATCTTCATCACCGTGCTGCTGATCGCCGCCGTCGGTACCTTGGCACTGGCCGGTATCTGGCTGCTGCCCGAGACGGTACTGCTCGTCCGGCGGATCGCGGGGGCCAAGCGGAACCTCACCGCCGCCTGGACCGGCGTGAAGATCCCCGAGGTGTACCAGCCCCTGACCGGCACCGTGCGCGAGCGGGTGGCCATGGCGGTCCGGGATCCCGGTACCCGCAGGGATCTGCGCTGGATGGTCGCCTACTGGTTCTACGGCGCCCTGCTCGGCCTCGCCCTCCCGCTGTGGCCGGTCGGGCTGCTCGTCGACGGCGCGTGGTGCGGGCTGCTGCGCCGCGAGGCCATCGTGCTGCCGCTGATCGTGCGGCTCGCGGACCTGGAGGCCGACTGGTCGACGGCCCTGCTCAAGCCGTCCCGGCAGGCACTGCTGACGGCCAAGGTGGAGCGGCTCGCCCAGACGCGGGCCGACGCGATCGCCGCGCACGGTGCCGAACTGCGACGTATCGAGCGTGATCTGCACGACGGGGCGCAAGCGCAGCTCGTGGCGCTGTCGATGCGGATCGGGCTTGCCAAACGCGCCTACGGCCGTGACCCGGAGACCGCGCGCAAATTGCTGGACGAGGCCCAGGACCAGGCCGAGATGGCGCTGGCGGAGCTGCGGAACGTCGTCCGCGGCATCCATCCGCCGATCCTGACCGACCGAGGCCTCGTCGGCGCGCTGCGGGCGCTGGCGGCGAGCTGGGGGTCCCCCCGCTCGAGCGAAGCCGAGAGTGCGGGAGGACTGGAAGTCGCCCTGGACGACGGCGGTCTGGAGCAAGGGGTGCGGGCGCCCGCGGCCGTGGAGGCGGCGGCCTATTTCGTGGTGATCGAGGCGCTCACCAACGTGGCCAAATACAGCGGGGTGTCCCGCGCGGAGGTCCGGCTCGTCCGGGCTCGGCGCAGCCTGCGGATCCAGATCCGGGACGAGGGTCGTGGCGGTGCCGTCGAGACCGGCGGCTCGGGACTGCTCGGCATGCGGCGGCGGGTCGCGGCGCTCGACGGGACGATGGAAGTGTCCAGCCCGGTCGGAGGGCCGACCGTGATCGAAGTGGAGTTGCCGTGCGTGTGGTGATCGCCGAGGACAACGCCCTCCTGCGGGAAGGGCTGGTGCTGCTGCTGACCTCGGCCGGACACGACGTCCTGGCCGTCGCGGGCAGCGGGCCCGAGATCATGCCCGCGCTGCTGGAACACCGGCCGGACATCGCCGTGCTCGACGTCCGGATGCCGCCCGCTTTCAGGGACGAGGGTCTGCGTGCCGCGCTCGAAGCGCGGCAGGCGATTCCCGGCCTGCCGGTGCTGGTCCTCTCCCAGTACGTCGAGGAGTCGTACGCCGCCGAACTGCTGGGCGGCGGCACCAACGGGATCGGCTATCTCCTCAAGGACCGGGTCGGCCGGGTCGACGAGTTCCTCGACGCACTGGAACGGGTCGCCGCCGGCGGCACCGCGCTGGACCCCGAGGTCGTCTCCGAACTCCTCACCCGCCGCAAGAACTCACCACTCGACTCGCTCACCCCACGCGAGCACGAGGTGCTGAAGCTGATGGCCGAGGGCCACGACAACGCGACCATCGCCCGGACCCTCGTCGTCACCGAACGCGCGGTCCACAAACACATCGGCAACGTCTTCCTCAAACTCGGCCTCCCCCCGAGCGACAGCGGCCACCGCAGGGTCCTGGCCGTCCTCGCCTACCTGGCCCACACACCACAGGCGTGAAGGTCCGAAGGAACGTGCTCATCACACGCGTTGCGGGCTGACGAGCAGTCGCGTCCGGAAAGGCCGTGACCGGCCGGGGTCCGCGGCGGTTCGGGAATCCCCGGTCGGCGGGGCAACGGGGGCCCCGTAAGTCCCACGACGGCTGCCGAGTCGCGCGGACTCGGACTCCGAACGAAGTCGGGCAGGTCAGTGGCCCGGCTGTCGCGTCGGGTGGGCGCCGGGTTCCACGGCTCCGGCGTGCGGGTTCTGGTCGTAGGGGTGGGTCGCGGCTGGTCAGGGCGGCGGAGAACAGGCGGAGCCGCAGGCGGCGGGGCTCCCGGAGTCGGGGCCGGCCGGTCAGGGCGAGCATCGGCATCCAGGCGAGCAGGTCCAGGGCGAGCTGGACGATCTCCAGCCAGATCTGGTTCTGGGCGCTGTCGTGGAGGGGCAGGTTGTTCAAGGGCGATCCGGTCGCGGCGCGGTACTACGGACTCGGCGTCACGGACGCGCGTCAGCCGGGAGACGTCTACTTCCTGGACCGCCGCATGGCTCTCGGCGGTCTCCGACGAACCGGGCCTCGAACCGGATGTACTGCTCGACGGACCGTTGCGAATTCTGCGTCTCGCACACGAGCAGCGTGTCGGAGCGATCGGCGTCATGCAACGGTATTGATGGTCAGCTGACGTTGGAAATTACATCTGTACGACGACCTTGCCCTTGGCTCGGCCCTGTTCGATGTACGCGAATGCATCGGCGATCTGTCCGAACGGGAAGACCCGGTCGGTCACGGGCTTCAGCTCGCCCTTGTCGACCAGGCCGGCCAGCAGACCGAGGTCCTCTCCGCTGGGATGCATGAACAGGTACCGGTAGCCGACGCCCTTTCGTCGCGCCTGGCGGCGGATCTTCACGCTCATTGCCCACAGGGCGGCAGCCATCAGTGAGCCTTTGCCCATGTCCGCGGCGGTGGCCGGCTCGGGGACTCCCGCGACGGAGACCGTTTTGGCTCCCGGCTTGAGGATGGTGAAGACGTCCGGCAGATCCTGACCGCCGGTCAGGTCGAATGCGGCGTCGTAGTCACTCAAGACGTCCTTGAACTTCTGCTTCTGGTAGTCGATGACCGTCGTGGCCCCGAGGGAGCGCACCAGTTCCTCGCCACGGGGGGACGCGGTGGTGGCCACCTGCGCCCCCATCCAGACGGCCAGTTGGATGGCGAGGGTGCCGACGCCCCCGGCTCCGCCGGAGATGAATACCTTCTCGCCCGCGGTGAGGCCCAGCTCGTCGCGCAACGCCTGCAGGGCGGTCAGCCCGGCCAGCGGCAGCCCGGCCGCATCGGCGAAGTCCAGCGACTCAGGCATCTTCGCCACCAGGGTCTCGTGGACGACGGCGTAGGCGGCATAGGCGCCCAGCTTCTTCTTGTCCACCCTCGCGAAAACCCGGTCCCCGGCCGTGAAGCGAGTGATGCCGGGGCCGACCGCCTTGACCACCCCCGCCAGTTCACTGCCCGCCACCTGGGGCAGCTTGAAGGGGGTCACCATCCGCAGCTTGCCCTGGCGAATCCCGTAGTCGACCGGGTTCAGTCCGGCAGCCCGCACCCGGATGAGTACTTCTCCCTCGCCCGCCGTCGGCTCGGGGACATCCCGCAGTTCCATCGCGCTCGCGTCCCCGTATCGGGTCAGTACGTATGCCTGCATGTCGGGCACCTACTTTCACTGCCTGGTCGACTTAGTTGACTTAGTTGATATGGGTAGAAATGCCCTCAGAAGGTGAGGGCGGCCTTCCCGATCTTGCCGCCGCCGGCGAAGTGGGCGTACGCGCCGGCGACCTGGTCCAGTGGGTGGGCGACGGCGAGCGGCACCCGCAGACGCCCCGCGCTCACGTTCGGCAGTACGTGCCGTTCGATCTGACGGGCCAGCAGTGCCTTCTCTTCCGGCGAGCGGGTTCGCAGGTTGGTACCGGCGATCATGGCGCGCCGGTACAGCAGTTCGATGAGGTTGAGTTCGGTTGTGAAGCCGCCACCGAATCCGATCACGACGATGCGGTTCCGCCGATGGCCAGCGACTGCAGGCCCGTAGGGATGTCGGGGTCGCCGGCGGGTTCGAGGATCACACCGTTGAGCCCGGCGGCGTGGTCGTGGACGAGGATCTGGCCCGCGCCCGGCTCGGGATCGGGATGTTCGGCGACGACGATCTTCCCGTCGCGGATGGTGGCGGCGCGGATGGCGGTCTCCGGATTCCATGGATGTGTACGATGCTCACATCACCGTACGAGGAGGATGTAAGCAGTGTCAACTTCGGAGAGGTCCCGCTACCACCACGGTGATCTGCACGCGGCTCTGCTCAGGGCTGCCACGGATCTGTTGGAGGAGGACGGCGCCGGACTTTCGCTGCGCGCGGTCGCCCGCCGGGCCGGCGTCTCGCCGACCGCGCCGTACCGGCACTTCGCGGACAAGGAAGCGCTGGAGAACGAACTCGCGGCCCAGGGCTTCGCCGACCTCGAACAGCGCCTGGGTGCCACCGGCTCGCAGCCGGTCACCCTGGACCGCTTCGCACAGATTGCCGTCAGCTACGTCCGATTCGCCCTGGACCGACCAGCCCTCTTCCGGCTGATGTTCGGCACCCCCTGCACCGACACGCAGGACGCGCGGACCGCCGCCGCGGCGGAGGTCCACGAATTGGTCATGGCCTGCGTGAGCGAGGCGTTCCCGCAGGCCGACGCCGAGGCTCTGGCCACGGCCGGCTGGTCGCTGGTCCACGGCCTCGCATTCCTGCACCTGGACGGCAAGCTCCCGTCATCGAACCTGGAGGAGGTCGACGCCCGCGTGATCGCGGCGATCACCGCGATCCTCACCCTGCAACCGAAGGTCTGACGGTAAGCCTTCTGAGGAGCAGCGCCGCGAACTGTCGCCCGCGCTGCCCAGGTCTCGACTTGGCTGGTCTGCGCCGAAGGCGTCCGCGAGCACGTCGAAGCAGCGATCAGGCGGCAGGAGCAGACCCGCGTCACCCTGGCCGCGGCTCCTACCCCAGGGTGGCCGCCGCCACCTCGACCTGGGCCTTGGGCACCTCGCCCCGGAACGGGGGAGCGTCTCCGCTCCGGTGGCGGGCGCCTGGTCAAGGCTGGTCGGTCAGGAGCCCGGGCCGGTGGTCACTTCTTGGTGACGGACGCCACCCAACTGATGAAGTTCGCCGTGGAGTTGCCGGTGCGCTCGGCCTGTGTGTGTGCTTGGGCCCACACAGTGGCGAAGTCGACGTCGCGGATGCCGTAGTTCTGCAGGGCCAGCGCGATGTTGATCTCGGTCGTGTTGGCCGTGTCACCCTGCATGATGCCGGTGCGGATGCGCCAGTGCCGCGCGACCTGCGACTGCCGGTAGCCGCCGAAGGCGGGCGAGAGGAAGTACAGCGGGTTGTACGCGTCGGCCCGCCAGGCCATGTCCTTACCGACGCTGTCCTTCTTGGCGAAGTCGCTGTCGTAGGCCGAGGCGCCGTAGGCGGAGTCCCAGTCGGAGTACGAGGCGTAGGTCGTCTCGTTCGCCTTGATGACGTCACGAGTGAGCGGCGCGAAGTGCGACGGAGCGTCGAGCCCCATCGCGAAGACGCTGTTCTCGCCCTGCCCGCGGGAGTATCCGTCGAATGCGCCGACCGGCTTGTTCGCGGTCTTCTGGCTGTTGACGAAGCCTTCGAGGCCGGACACCGTGGCGGTGTTGGTCGCGGCGTCATAGGTGACCCAGGTGCTGTCGGTGTTGAGATAGGCGATGTAGTCGGCGACCGTCTCGTACGTGGTCGAGGTGCCCGTCGAACCCGATCCGGGCGGGCCGCCCTGGGTGGTGATGGTGTAGGGGAAGGTGTTGTCGGACAGGAAGTGGTTCAGCGAGGTGGTGATCACCTCGATCAGGTGGTCGTAGTAGCTGCCGGCCAGGTGAATACCGCTGCTGGACTCGGTCAGCTTCAGGCGCCTGCCCTGCTCGTCGCGCAGACCCAGGCGGTTGATGTACTTGGGCCACGCCTTCGCGAGGTCCGTCGAGTAGGCGCTGGTCCATGTGCCGGACGCGCGCGTGCCGGCCGAGGCGAACTGGCCCATGTTCCACTCGTAGGACAGGTTGGCCTCGTGCAGGCTGGTGATCGGGCACCAAGCCATGACCCCGGCGACCGCGTCGCTGAGGGGCCGGCCCTTGGCGTCCTCCATCGCCGCGCCGATCGTGCGCAGGTACGGGTAGTACAGGGAGCTGTCACCGGACGTGCCCGCCACGGTGTCCTGGGCGCCGCCACCGCTCATGCCGAACAGGACGATGTCGTCCGTGCTGCCGGGCAGGACGCTCCGGTTGTACCGGAGGAACCGGATCGCGGCCTTGAGGTCGGTCACGCCCCAAGGCGCCGCGTCGGAGCGGGTGCTGGTCGAGCCGTCCCTGCCGCGCAGGCCCGGCCACACGTAGATGTGCCCGGCCGCGAGGTACTGCGACACGCTGCTGTAGCTGTAGGAGGTGGCCGGCTTCTGCCCGGCGTAGCCGGGGGTGTTGACCGGGATCACGATCGGCGCCGTGCGTCCCGAGTAGTCGCCGACGGTGCCCTTCGGGTTGACCGTCGCGGTGTACGTGGTCCCATCGCTGTTCGCGGTGGCCGTCAGATAGGCGCCCGGCACATAGATCGACAGGTTCTCGTAGTCCGTCGTGGCCGGGTTGGCGACATACACCTTCCCGATCTGGTAGTACACGTCGTTGGTCGAGTCGTACGACCAGGCGGTGGAATCGAACTCCAGCGAGTACGCCGAGGACGTGCTCGACGAACTGCGCGACGATGAGGTGCCGGCGAAAGCCGCGCCTGCCGTGCCCTCAGCGATTCCGAACGCGGCTACGGCTGCGGCGCCCCGGATAACGGTTCTGCGGTTGATGTCCACCCGTAGATCTCCTTGTACATCGGATTGCGTGGTCACGGCCGTGCCTGCGCACCGCCCCGGCGACTCCGCGGGCAGGTCGGGCTGTGCGGCTCATTCGAATCCCAGACTGTAGGCAAGGAGCCTCAGGATTGTTAACAATTTCGATGATTATTTTGTTAGAAGACCTGTGGAGTGCGGGGTGGCGATTCCATCGGGAGTTCTTGGGACTCCTGACGAACTGGGAGGTTTCTCCGTCGCCGCCGGCAGATGAGCGCACATCCGAGGCCGAGGAAGACACCTCACGACCCCAAGCCGTCAAGCTGCTGCGGCCAAGGCGGTCGGGAACGTGGTGTTCTCATCGAACAGTTCACGCCGGTGAAGGCAGTGGAACGTCTGTCCGAACATGCGGTTGAAGAGGTTGCGCTGGGCGGCAGCGTGCCAGCCCCCGTGCTCGTCGCGGCGGCGACGGTAGCGGGCCATGGCGAGCACCTGCCGCCGAGCGCGGCCTCGAGGAGGACGGGTCGGTGGGCGTAGCCCTCGCGCAAGACCTCACGAGCCGGCACGGCCCGGGGTAGTGGCGGTCACATGGGCGCGAGTGCTTCGCTCTTCACTCAAGGCTTCTCAAGCCAGGCTTCGTGTAGGAATCCGTCCGACGCCCACGCGGCCACCGCCACAGATCGCCGACCACTTCTCCACCGTCTTGGGAGGTCGTACGGCGCTGCTCGCATCGGCGGGGTGACCCGCGCCGGGCTCCGGCCTACCAACCACGGCGCCCATGAGTCCGGCCCGTCCGCAACAGGGTCACCAACTCACGTCGTAGGGAACGGTCTTCCTCCGTCTCCACCGGTGTGTCCAGCTGCACGATGTCGATGCCGGCCGTGCGCAGCCATTCGATGCGGTCCGCCACCGTGTGGGGCGAGCCGACGAACGCGGCGGCCAGGGAGCGGCGGATGTACGCGGTGATCTCGGCCGGGCCCGGCCCGGGCACCGAGCGGCCGCGTTCGCGGTCCCGGTCGAGTTGGACGGCCTCGGCCCAGCGGGAGCTGTGGGCCGCGGTGCTCAGCCTGACGGCGTCGTCGGCGATCTGCCGGGCCTTGGCCACGGCCTGTTCGTCGGTGGGCGCGAGGACCAGACGGACGGGCCGCCAGATTCGCAGCGACCGTCCGTGCCGGGCCGCGGCGGCTCTGATCTCGGCGACACGCAGCCGGGTCGCGGTGAGGGGCATGGGTGCGATGGCGTACACCTCGGCGTACCGGGCGGCCAGTTCGAGGCCTTCCGGGGACGAGCCGCCGAAGGACACCAACTCGCCGCGCGGCTCGGGGCGCAGGCCCGAGCGCGCGCCGCGCAGCGTGTAGAACTCGCCCTCGAAGGAGAAGTCCTTCTCCTCGGTCAGCGCCCGGTGGAAAACGTCCAGGTACTCCGCCGCGCGCCGGTAGCGCAGCGCCTTCGGCAGGGTGTCGCCGTCCCGTGCGACATCGGCGTCGCTGGAGCCGACGATCACGTGCGCGGCGGCCCGGCCGCCCGACAGCCGGTCAAGGGTGGCGAGGGACCGGGCCGCCGCGGTGGGCGCGGTGACGCCGATCCGATGGGCCACGGCGATCCGCAGCCGGCTGGTGGCCGCGAGGGCCCAGGTCGCGACGATCCACGGGTCCGGCCAGGAACTCGACTGGGTCACGAGTGCACTGTCGAGTCCGTCCTCCTCGTTCTCCCGGGCGCTGCGGGCGACGTGGCCGGGGTCCGCGTCCCGCGCGCGGGGGTCGGGGGCGAACCGCAGCGCCTGCCGCTCCCGTGGCGTGTCGCCGAGCACCGGGGCGGCGCGGACGCCGCCGCGCAGGTCGAGTTCCATGCCGGAACCTCCACAGGTCAGCCGCCGGCGGGTCCCAGGCGGGCCAGGGTGTCGAGCAGCCTGGCCCGGCTGACGAACACATCGGGGGGAAGGGAGACGTAGAGCTGGAGAGTGGTCACGCCGGGGCGGTGGTAGCGCAGGATGCGTTCGCGACACTCCTCGGGCGAACCGCTGATGAACAGTCCGTCCACGACCTCGTCCGGCAGCGCCTTTTGGGCGGCCTCGATGTCACCCGCGGCCCAGCGCTCGTGCGATTCGCGCAGCAGTTCGCCGTGGCCGAGCCACTCGTGGAACTTGCGGTACGGCTCCCGGTTGAGGATCCAGGCGAGGAAGGGCCGGGTGGCGCGGTGCGCGTAGTCGGTGTCCTCGGTGGGACAGACGAAGACCTTGACGACCAGTTCCTTGCCGGGCGGTTGCGGGCCCACTGCGTCGAGGATCTTCGGTACGTCCTCGGGGAAGAGCAGGTTGGTGATGGCTCCGTCCCCTTCGGTGAAGCCGAGCCGCAGCATGCCGGGCCGCAGAGCTCCGAGGATGACCTTGACCGGGGCGGCCGGCGGATGCGGCAGCCGGTAGCCGGTGATCGAGAAGGTGTCGAAGTCGCCCGCGATGTGCTCGCCGCGCAGCGCCCGCGTAACGAAGCGCAGCACGTCACGGGTCCGCTTGAAGGGTTCGTCGAAGGGGATGCCGTTGATGTCGGTGACGTGCGCGGGCACCGACGCACCGAGCCCCAACAGCAGCCGCCCAGGGGCGAGTTGGGCCAGTGTGGCGGCGGTCTGGGCGAGGACGGCCGGTCCGCGGGTGTGCACGGGGACGATTCCGGTGGCGATCCGCAGCGTGTCCGACCAGGCGGCGGTGACGGCGAGCGGGGTGAAGGCGTCGGTGCCGCCGCCCTCGGCGCTCCACACGTCGGTGTAGCCGAGGCCGGGCAGCCGCTCCACGAGGAAGCGGTGCCGGTCGATGGTCAGGCCCGGCAGGGGCAGGGTGATGCCCCACTTGGGCGGTTGCCGGTCGTCGCTCATACGGACGGCCGTCCTTTCGTACGTCGTCGGGGGCAGGTCGGTCACTTGCCGACCCATACGGTGGTGAGGTCCAGGAACCAGGACTGCGGTTGGACGAGGCCGTGGACCGTGGGGGCGAGGGCGCGCGGGTTGCGGTCGTTGACCACGAACAGCCAGGGCGCGTCCTGGGTGACCCGGGTGAGTGCCTGCCGGTAGTCGCTCTGCCGGGTGGCCTTGTCGGGCGAGGCCGCGGCCGCCGCGAGGAGCTTGTCGACGCTCGGGTTGCTGTAGTGGCCGGTCCAGAAGGGGCTGTTGCTGCCGATGAACAGCGGCAGCAACGCCTCGGACTGGAAGAGGGTGGTGGACTGGGCGATGGCGTCCGACCCCAGGGCGACCTCGCCCTTGGCCTCGGCGCCGATCAGCGTCGTCCAGTCGGTGGTGCGGATGGTCACCTTGATGCCGACGGCGGCCAGATCGCGTTGCAGCGCCTCGGCGATCGGCACGGGCAGCAGGTTGCCCGAGCCACCGGTCGGCACGGTGACGGAGGTGCTGAAGCCGTTCGGGTAGCCGGCCTCGGCCAGCAGCTTTCTGGCCTTGGCGGGGTCGTAGGAGTAGGTGTTCCCCTTGGGGTCGTAGGCGAAGGTGGCGCGCGGGGCGGCCTGGTAGGCGGGGTCGGCGGTGCCGTGCAGGAGGTCGTCGGCGATGGCCTTGCGGTTGATGGCGTAGTTCGCGGCCCGGCGCACCTCGTCGTTCTTCCAGGGGCCCTTGGTGGTGTCGAGGATCCAGTACCAGAGGTGGTCGTAGCTGTTGGTGAGAATCTGCGCGCCGTCGGCCTTGAGGCTCGCGAGGTCGTCCGGGTTGGGGTACTCGATCCAGTTGACGGAGCCCGAGCGCAGGGCAGCGGTGCGGGCCGCGGGGTCGGCGAGCGCCTTGACGATCAGTCGGTCGAGCTTGGGCGCGCCGCGCCAGTAGTGCTTGTTGGCGACGAGTTCTATCTGTTCGCCGGGGGTCTGCGACTTGAAGCTGAACGGCCCGGTCCCGACCGGGTGTCGGGAGAAGTTCGTCGAGCCCGTCTTGCGTACGGCGGTGGGGCTGGCGATGAGGACGTGGGCGAGGTCTTCGGGGAAATGCCCGTTGGGGGACTTCGTCACCAACTGGACGTGGTCGGCGTCGAGTTTGCGGTAGCGGGTGATGTCTCCGGCGTACTCGCTCGCGGCGGCTCCCAGGGCGGTGGTGTAGTAGGCGCTCTTCTTGTCGAGGTAGCGGTCGAGGTTGAAGACCACCGAGTCGGCGTCGAAGCGGGTGCCGTCCTGGAAGGAGACGCCCTTGCGCAGGGTGAAGGTCCACGTCCTGTGGTCGGCGGCGACCTTCCAGGAGGTGGCGAGGGCGCCCGTGATCTCGGACGGGGCGTCGGTCCTGGACAGGTCGTAGCAGGTGAGGCCCTCGTACAGCTGGAAGGAGACCAGTCGCTTGCCCTCGAAGCCGGCGCCGCCGATGACGGTGTCGGGGTTGGGGAGCTTGCCGGTCGCGCCGATGACGAGGGTGCCGCCGCGCCCGGCGGACTGGCCGGCGGCCTGCCCGGCGGAGGACGAGCTGCAGCCCGCGACGGCGAGCAGGAGAAGGGCGGCTGGGAGAACGGTTCTGATGCGAGGGCGGTGCGTCATGGGGTTCCCGTCGGTTCAGTGGAGCAGTGAGGGTTCGCCGGTGGCCGCCGCCAACAGGGCCCTGGTGTAGGGGTGTCGGGGTGCCGTCCAGACGGTGTCGGCGCGGCCTTCCTCGACGATCCGGCCGTGCCGCAGCACGGTCACCCGGTGGGCCAGGCGCCGTACGACGGCCAGGTCGTGCGAGATGAAGAGGTAGGCCAGGCCCAGGCGGTCCTGGAGTTCGGTGAGCAGGTCGAGGACCTGGTCCTGCGCCTCGGGGTCGAGGGCGGAGGTCGGCTCGTCGCAGACGACGAGCCGGGGCCGGGTGGCGAGCGCGCGGGCGATGGCGACGCGTTGCAGCTGGCCGCCCGACAGTTCGCCGGGGTGGCGGCGGGCGAGCAGGGGGTCGAGGCCGACCTGCCTGAACAACTCCGCCACCACGGTGGGGCGTTCGCGGCGCGGCGTGCCCTGAGTGCGCAGGGCGAAGTTCACGGCTTCCCCGGCCCGCAGGCTCGGATTGAGGGAGCCCCGGGGGTGCTGGGGCACGAACTGGAGGTGGGCCCGGATCGCCCGTCCGGCCCGGCCGTGCAGCCGTGCCGGGTCGTGCCCGGCGAAGCGGACCGTCCCCGCGGTGGGTGCGATCAGGCCGAGGGCGAGCCGGGCGAGGGTGGACTTGCCGGAGCCGGACTCGCCCACCAGACCCAGGGTTTCACCGGCGGCGACGCTCAGGGTGACGTCCTCTACGGCGACCGGGCCGCGCGGGTGGCGCTTGGTGACGCGGGCTACGGTGAGCAGCGCGTCCTGGGTGTCGGTCACGGGCGGTCTCCGAGCGGGGCTGCGAGCGGTTCACCGGCGGGGAGGGAGGTGCGGGTGAGCAGCTTGTCGGCCGGGCCTGTCTCGACGATCCGTCCCTCGCGCATGACGGCCACCTGGCCGCCGATCCGTCGCGCCGCGCCCAGGTCGTGGGTGACGAGCAGCAGGGCGATGCCCTGCTGGGTGCGGAGGTTGTCGAACAGGTCGAGGATCCGGCCCCGGACGAGGGCGTCCAGGGCGGTGGTGGGTTCGTCGGCGATCAGCAGCTCGGGGCCGCAGGAGACGGCCAGGGCGATCGCCGCGCGTTGTTTCAGCCCGCCGGACAGTTCGTGGGGGTACGCGCGGGCCACCCGCTCCGGGTCCGTGATGCCTGCGGTGGTCAGCAGTCCGGGGACGGCGGAGCGAGCCGCGCGCCGGCTGTCGGCGACGCGGTGGCGCAGCAGGACCTCGGTGATCTGCGGGCCGATCCGGCGCAGCGGGTCGAGGGCACCGGTGGGGTCCTGCGGGACGTAGCCGATGCGGCGTCCGCGGATGCGGGACAGGGCGGTCTCGCCCAGGGTCCGCAGGTCGGTGCCGCCGAGCCGGATCCGGCCGGTGACGTGCGCCGCGCGGTCGGGCAGGCCCAGGACCGTGCGGGCGACCGTGGTCTTGCCGCTGCCCGACTGCCCCAGGAGCACCAGGGCGGCGCCCTCCTCCAGGGTGAACGAGACGTCGTCCACCGCCTGGACCGGGCCGTCGGGGCCGTCGTGGCGCACCGACAGGTTTTCCACGGAGAGGGTCATCGCGCCCCCTGCGGAAGTCGGGCCGCGCGGTCGCCGACGCGGTGGCGCAGGGCGTCGCCGAGGGTGTTGAAGACGACCGACACGACGAGGATGGTGAGCGCGGGCAGGATCGCGACGAAGGGATGCGTGAACAGGCTGGGGCGCAACTCGTCGAGCATGGCGCCCCATTCGGCGGCCGGCGGGGCGACGCCGAGGCCGAGGAAGGACAGTCCGGCGGCGTACACGACGCAGAGGCCGACGAGTGAGGACGCGTAGACGAGGACGACCGGGGCGACGACCGGGGCCACCTGGCGCAGCGCGATCGCCGTACGACCGGCGCCGCTGACCCGTGCGGCCTCCAGGTACTCGGCGGTGCGGATGCGCTGCACCTCCGTGAAGACCACTCGGGCCACAGCCGGGGTGAGGACGACGGACAGAGCGAGGACGGTCGCGGTCAGGCCGGGTTGCAGGAGCGTGGCCACGGCGATGGCCAGCAGGACGCCGGGGAAGGCGTACAGGACGTCGAGGGCGCGCAGCAGGGCCTGTTCGGTGATCTTGCCGCCGAGTCCGGCTGTGATGCCGACGGCGGTGCCGGCCGTCGTGGCGACCGCCACCGGCAGCAGGCCGCCGATGAGCGAGGGCCTCGTGCCGAGGATCAGTCGGCTGAGCAGGTCGCGGCCCTGGGAGTCGGTGCCGAGCGGATGCCCCGGGCTGCCGGGATCCAACAGCCGGTGCTGGAGCGACCCGGCGGTCGCCGTGTGGGGGGCGAGCAGCGGTCCGGCCAGGGCGAGCAGGAGCAGCAGCACGGCACAGCCGGCCGGGATCAGCAGGCCGGGGTCGCGGTACGGGGCGCGGCTCATGCTGTGCTCCGAACGCGCGGGTCGACGAGCGCGTGCGCGGCGTCGACAAGGATGTTGACGCCGACGAAGGCGACGGCGACGACCAGTACTCCCCCTTGGACCAGGGGCAGGTCGCGTGCGGTCAGCGCGTCGTACAGGAGCCGCCCGATTCCGGGCCAGGCGAACAGGGTCTCCACGAAGACCACCCCCTCCAGCAGATAGGCGAGTTGCAGGCCGCCGACGGTGAGCAGCGCGGGTGAGGCGTTGTGCGCGCAGTGGCGCAGGACGGCCGTCCGGCTCAGGCCCCGGGCCCGCAGCCCGTCGGCGAGGTCGGAGGCGAGCGCGGCGCCGAGCGCGGTCCGGAACACCCGGGCGGTGAGGCCGAGCGGCACGAGAGCGGCCGCGGTGGCGGGCAGCACGAGATGGCGCAGCAGGTCGGGCGTGCCGCCGGCGCCGAACACGTCGTGCGTGCCGCCGGCCGGGAGCCACCGCAGCCGCACCGCGAAGACCGCCAGAAGCAGCAGGGCCACCGAGTACTGCGGGGCGGACACGGCCAGGGTGCTCAGCGCTCCCGACAGCCTGCCGCCCGCGCCGCCGGGTCGTACGGCGCCGAGCGCGCCCAGCAGCACGCCGCCGATGACGACCAGCAGGAACGCGGCGCCCGCCAGGATCAAGGTCTGGCCGAGCGCGGGCAACAGCAGCTCCCGGACAGGGCGTTGGGCAGAGATCGAGGTGCCCAGGTCGCCGTGTGCGGCGTGCCAGAGCCAGCTGGCGTAGCGCGCGGGCAGCGGCCGCCCGGTGCCGAGGCGTGCGGCGAGTTCCCGGCGGGCCGCGGCCGGGGCGCCGGGGCCCAGCAGGGCGGCGACCGGGTCGCCGGGGATCAGGGCGACGGTGGCGTAGACGACGGCGCTCACGCCGAGCAGCGTCGGTACGGCGAGCAGCAGCCGGCGCAGCAGGAACCGGGTCATCCCGGGGCAGGGTGGGACGGGGGTCCTGACATGAGGGTGATTCCTTCCTCGGCGGGCGAGTCGGTGCGTGAGGAAGGGTGCGGGGCAGGCCGGGGCGGCAACCAGCCAGGCGTTCATGCTGATACCGGAGGTCATAGGATCACCGGGACCCGGCAGACCGACCTTGACCCGGTACAAACTGGCCAATTACCCTTTCTGCATGGCCCCTTGGCGAACCGACTTCACTCTGGTCGGTATCGGCGGCTCGTGGCACCGCAGGTGCTTCGACGAGACCTGTCCGCGCGCACCACGCTGACCGCCCGGCCTGTTCGCCGCCCCGGCAGCGTCCTCCTCCGTCATCCTCGCCGGGCCCGGTCCAGGGCACGGCGCCGCCGTACCCGAGGGGACCGCGACACGATGCCACGCACCGTCGAAGCACCGATCGAGCCGCTGGAGCCGATCACGGCGCCGGGCCTCCCACCGGCCGTCCGCAGGGGCCCTGGCGCCCTGCGCAGGCCGTCCGGCACAGCCGCTCTGCACGCCGAGATAGACAACCCACTGGACCTGATCGCCGGTCACCAGCTGCTGGCCGAGACCGACCACCGGCTCGCGGACGCGCCGGCGCGCGGCAGGGCCGCCTGCGAGTGTGGCCATCCCGCGTGCGGGGCGCCTTCGAGCGGACCCGCCGCCGGCACGAGATTGTTCCTCGTCGAACGGCATCCGGTGGCCCGCGCGGGGCTGCGCAGCGTGCTGTCCACGGTGCCCGGTCTGACGGTCGTGGGCAGCACGGGCGACCAGGAGCACGCCCTGGGCAGCGTACGGCGGGTACGGCCGGACGTGGTCCTCCTCGGGCAGGGTGACTCCCTGGGGGACGATCTGGCCGCGGTGGTGCGGCTGCGCGGCGCTGACGGTGCCCCGGACGCGCGGGTCCTGCTGCTGCGCCGGGCCGAGACCACGGCCGAGGCCAACCGGATGCTCCTGGCCGGTGCGAGCGGATGCTTCCCACTGGAGCTGGCGGAGGACCGGATCATCGGCGCGGTGACGCTGGCCGCGGCGGGCGGTTCGGTGTTCCTGCCGGCACCGCCCGCCGCCCGGCTGCCGGTGGCGAGCGCGGCCGGGCACGCCGCCGAGCCGCTCCCCCAGCACTGCGGGCTCACCGACCGCGAACGCGACGTCCTCGCGCAGCTCGCCCAGGGGCTGAGCAACGCGGAGATCGGCCGCGAACTGGCCCTGGCCGAGGCCACGGTGAAGAAACACCTCACCCAGGCCATGCGCAAGACCGGCCAACCGGACCGGCTGCGGGCGGCGTTGTACGCGCATCGGCACGGTTTGGCGGGCTGAACTCCGTACGGCAGCACTCACCAACGGCCGCAATCCCTGCTGCGGCCATGCCCGCAGCGGCAATCCGTGCGGCAGCAATCGGGGCGGGCACTCCATCGGGTGCCCGCCCCGCGGTGTGCAGTGCGCCTGGCGGGGAGCGACGTTCGGAGCAGTGCGGGTGGGCCGATGGTCGCCCGCGCCGCATCCCTTCGGGGCTTCTGGGTGATCATGCCGACGCATAGCGTTTCCGACGACCTGAACCCCGAGGTCAGCCCCCCTCTGCCGAAGGAGATCCCGATGAGCGATGCGCCCGACGCAGGCATCGCCCCCGCGGTCGCCGACGTACTGCGCGATCCGTACGCCGGCACACGCCCCGAACCCGACCCGCCCCACCCCCCGTACCGGGGAATGTCCGACGCCGACCGGTCCGCGCTCTGGCAGCAGCGTCTCCACGAGGCCGAGGCGGGACTGACCCGGCTGCTCGCGGCCCGCGGCGACGAGGTCCACCTCACCGACTGGTTCGCGCTCCAGGCCGAGATCTTCGCCGACCTGCCCGACCCCGGCACCGCCCTGCCGTCCGCCTGGCAACGGGTGTTCTTCCGCGGCCAGGCCCTGATGGAGCGGTTCCTGGTGGACCGTTACGGCGAGGAGGTGCTCGCCGACTGGGCCCGTGCCAACGCCGAGATATACCGGCAGGTCGAACCCGACCACGGCCGCGGCGCCGCCGACCCGATCCACCGGATCGCCCGGCAGGCCGAACTGTACGGCTCCGCCTACGAGTTCGACGACGAGGCACCGCCCACCGCCGCACGGGCCGCCCTGACGATCACCCACTGCTCGATCTGGGACTACCGCGAGCAGGCGCGGCGCACCGGCGTCCGCATCACCCTCGCCTCCCCCTGCACCTACTGCACCAAAGCCCTCTCCGCCAACATCCGCGCGAAGGGCTTCCGGCCCTCGCACCAGTTGCGCAGCGGCCCCACAGGCCACGGCTGCCGCTGGGAGGCCACCGACGAACGACAGGAGCCGTGATGTGCGGCGTCTCCGGCTGGATCGACTGGGAGACCGATCTGCGCACCCGGGAGCGGACGGTGCGGGCCATGGCCGAGTCTCTGGCCTGCCGCGGACCCGACGCCGGCGGCGTCTGGCTGTCCCGGCACGCCGCCCTCGGCCACCGCAGGCTCTCGGTCATCGACCTCGAAGGCGGCGGCCAGCCGCTCCCCGACCAGGACACCGACACCGTGCTCAGCTACAACGGCGAGCTGTACAACTACCTTGAGCTGCGGCGGGAGTTGCAGTCCCTGGGCCACACCTTCCGCACGCGCTCCGACACCGAGGTCGTCCTGCGGGCCCACCTCCAGTGGGGGAATGCCGCACCCCGGCGCTTCAACGGCATCTTCGCCTACGCGTTGTGGGACGGCCGGCGCCAGGAACTTCTCCTGGTCCGGGACCACTTGGGCGTCAAGCCGCTGTACTGGCACGCCCGCCGCGCCGGAGTGCTGTTCGGCTCCGAACCCAAGGCCGTCCTCGCCAACCCCTTGTTCCGGCCCGAGTTGGACGCCGAGGGCATCGCGGAGCTCTTCGCGCTGCCGGCCGCCCCGACCGCCGGGCACGGCATCTTCCGCGGACTGCGCGAGCTGCGCCCCGGCCACCTGCTGACCGTCAGCCGCGGCGCGACGCGGGAACTGCCCTACTGGCAGCTGGCTTCGGCACCCCACACCGACGACGCGGCCACCACCCGTGCACGGGTCCGCGACCTGCTCGCCGACACCGTCGAACGCCAGATGCTCAGCGATGTCCCACTGTGCACCCTGCTGTCCGGCGGCGTCGACTCCAGCGCGATCACCGCGCTCGCCGCCGCGGCCCGCGAGCGCACCGGGCACTCCAAGGTGACCAGCTTCTCGGTGGACTTCCCCGGCAGCACCGACCGCGCCCCGGACGCCTGGCGCACCGGCGCCGACGCGCCGTTCGTACAGGCGGCCGTGGAGCACATCGGCACCCTGCACACCTCGGTCGTGGTCCCCGACGACGACCTGCTGGACGCCCGGGACGCCGTACTGCGTGCCCGCGACCGGCCCGGCTGGGGGGAGATGGACGCCTCGTTGCACCTGCTGTTCCGCGAGGTGCGGCGGCGCTCCACGGTCGCCCTCTCCGGGGAGGCGGCCGACGAGATCTTCGGCGGTTACCCCTACTTCCACGATCCCGCGGCGCTGGCCGCCGACACTTTCCCCTGGCTGCACGGGCGCGCCACGCCTGCCGAGCTGCTGCGGCCCGACGTACGCGCTCAGGTGCGCCCGCACGAGTACACGGCCGAGCAGTACCGGCGCTCGCTGGCCGAAGTGCCGTCGCTGCCCGGGGAGTCGGCCGCCGACCGGCGGATCCGGGAGATCTTCCACCTGGCCCTGACCCGCTGGCTGCCCCCGCTCCTGGACCGCGCCGACCGGGTCAGCATGTCGGTGGGCCTGGAGTTGCGGGTGCCGTTCTGCGACCACCGGCTCGTGGAGTACCTGTGGAACGTCCCCTGGGCGCTCAAGGCGCCGGGCGGACGCCCCAAGGGGCTGCTGCGCGACGCCGTACGGGATCTGCTGCCGCCGCAGGTCACCGACCGCCCCAAGAGCGGCTACCCCTCCACGCCCGCCGTGCGCTACACCGAGGTGCTCACGGCCCGGGCGCACGAACTGCTCGCCGACCCGAACGCCCCCGTCTTCGACCTGGTGGACCGGGCCGTCGTCCGTGCCGCCCTCGCCGAGGGCCGGCCGCTGCCCAGCCCGCGCACCGCGCCCAACCCCGTCGGCGGGCTCGATCACCTGGTCCAGGTGGACGAATGGCTGCGGGCCTACCGCGTGAGCCTGCGATGAGCGCCCCGGAACTCGACGCCTTCCGCGAGGCCGCCCGGCTCTGGACGACCGGGGTGGCGGTGCTCACCGCGCGGCACCGCGAGGAGGTGTTCGCGAAGACGGTGTCCTCGCTGTGCCCGCTCTCTCTGGACCCGCTGCTGCTCAGCGTCGCCGTGGACCGGCGCAGTCCGCTCGCGGACGCGGTGCGCGCCGACGGGCGGTTCGCCGTCGGGGTGCTCGGTGCCCGCCAGGAGGCCCTGGCCCGGCGGTTCGCCACGCCCGGCGCGGGACGCGCGCTGGGCCTGTTCACCGGGGCGCCCATGCGGACCGCGGCGAGCGGGACGCCCGTCCTGGAGGAGTGCCTCGCCTGGTTCGACTGCCGACTGCACGCCGTCCTGCCGGGCGGCGACCACGCCCTGCTGGTCGGGCGGGTCGTCGCCGCCGGCGACAGCGGACCGGGTGAACCCCTCCTGTACCACGAGCGCGCGTTCCGTTCCCTCGCTCCTCTGCCCGTACCCACCCCCACAGGAGTCAGCGCATGACCCTGCCCGACGCCACCGCCACCGCCCGGGGTCTGCTCACCGGCGACCGGTACCGCGAGGAGCTGACCGACGGCCGCGAGCTCTATCTCGACGGCAAGCGCGTCAGCGATCCCGTCACGCATCCCGCCTTCCGGCCCGCCGTGGACGAACTCGCCCGGCTGCTGGACCTCCAGCACGATCCCGCCCATCACGAACTGCTCACCTACAAGGACCCCGACAGCGGCCGCCGGATCGCCCGTGGCTACCAACCGCCGCGCACCATCGAGGAGTTGCGCCTCCAGCGGCGCAGCGCCGAGTTCTGGCACGCCGAGTCGCTGGGCCAGCACGGGCGTTCCCCGGCCTTCATGTCCTCCATCGCGCTGGGCGTGTACGACTTCCGTCACCATTTGGAGCGCGCGCACGCCGGGTTCGGCGCCAACGCGGAAGCCTGGTACCGGCACTGCGCGGACAACGACCTGGTCCTCTCGCACGCCCTGGGCGATCCGCAGATCGACCGCTCGGCCGACCCGGTCGACGATCCCGACCTGGCGCTGCGGGTCCTCGCCGAGAACGACGAGGGCATCGTCGTACGCGGAGCCAAACAGCTGACGACCCTCGCGCCGCTCGCGCACGAGGTACTGGTGTACCTGTCGGCGTCCTTCACGCAGCGGCGCGGTGAGCAGTTCGTGGTGTGGTTCGCGCTGCCGCTCAACACGCCGGGCCTCATCACCCTGTGCCGCGAGCCGCTCGGCGACGCTCCGTGGGGGCACGCGCATCCGCTCGGCGCCCGCTTCGACGAGCAGGACGCCATGCTGTTCTTCGACGACGTGACCGTGCCGTGGGACCGCGTGTTCCTGCTGCGCGACGGCGCGTTGGCGCGCACCGGCCTGGCCAGGATCAACGCCTGGAGCGCGTACATCGGGCATGTGCGCTACCGGGAGCGGCTGCGCACGCTGCTGGCCACCGCCACCCTGGTGGCCGAGAGCATCGGCGTCGACCAGTTCCGCAACGTCCAGGAAGACCTGGGCCGCCTGGCCGGATACGCGGAGCTGACCGAGCTGTTCCTCGACGCCGCCGAGGCCCGCGCCCAGGTCACCGACAGCGGGCTGCTCGCCCCCGGCGACACCGCCGCCAGCCGCGTCTGGTCGGCCGAGGTGGCGGGCAGCGCGGTGGAGATCCTGCGCACGATCGGCGCCTCGGGCCTGCTGATGCAACCCACCGCGGGCGACCTCGCCAACCCCCGGCTGCGCCCGCACCTCGACCGGTACATGCGCGGCCGGGGCATCGACGCCGAGCACAAGTCCCGTCTGTTCAGGCTCGCCTGGGAACTCACCGGGGACGGCTTCGGCCAGCGCCAGCACCTGTACGAGTACGTCCACCGGGGCGACCTCGCCCGCAACCGGATCAACCTGTTCAAGCGCTACGACCAGAGCGACACCCGGGAGCGGCTGCTGCGCCTGCTCGAACCGACCGCCGCCACCGCATCCGAACCCGGCTCCGACTCCGACTACGCCCGGGAGGCCCGTCCATGACCGCGTCCGCCGCCGAGATCCAGGCCCGCACACTGGCCGGCTACGCCGATGCCAGCAGGCTGCGCCAGGTGCACGACCGCGACTGGGTCCTCGACCAGGTCACCGGAAATCCCCGCGTGCTGCTCGATCTGGGCAGCGGAATCGGCCAGTTGCTCGGGGCCGCCCTCGACCGCTTCCCCTCGCTGGAGGAGGTCGTGGGTCTCGAACGCTCCCCGCACCGGATAGCCGAGGCCGCCGGGCGGCTGCGCGCGTACGGGCCGCGAGTCGCCCTCCACGAGTCCGACCTCACCGCGCCAGAACCGCTCCCCCACCGCCCGGACGTCGTCACCATGACGTCGGTCCTGCACTGGCTGTACCCGCATGAGCGACGAGTCCTGAAGTGGACCCACGACCACCTCGCTCCGGACGGAGTCTTTCTGCTGACGACCTATCACCCGGCGCGCGACGCGCACGGTCTGGGCGGTGAGGACGACATCGTACGAGCCGTCCTCGAAGCCCGGCACGCCGATGTGCCGGGCCTGTTCACGGCCGCCGGGATCGTGCCGATCGCGACCCGCACCCGGACGTTCGACGAGCTGGAGCCTCTGCTGGAGCGGTACTTCCGGATCGAGGCGGTCCTCGACCGGGACGCGGTGGTGACCGTGGAGAGCGCCGAACAGTACGAGCACTTCCACGCGGCGACGTTCGGCGACTACTACAGCCGGCTCGTGGAGTCCGCGGAACGCGCCGGGTTTTTCCGGGCGGTCGGCGAGGCGGCGTGGCGGCGGCAGGCGGAGACCGGACATGTCAGTCACATGACGGTACGGCTGTGGCGGCTCGCGCCCGCGTAACCTGAGACCACCCGCACGGCCGAGGAGCCACCCACCATGTCAACTCCCGTTCCCAGCCCGGAACTCGGCGCCTTCCTCCGGGCCCACCGCGAACTGCTCAAGCCCGCCGACGTCGGACTCGGCTCGACCGCCCGCCGGCGGACCCCCGGGCTGCGCCGCGAGGAGGTGGCGTCGCTGTCTGGGGTGGGCCTGGCCTGGTACACCTGGCTGGAGCAGGGTCGGGTGACCGCCTCACGCCAGGTTCTCGGCGCGGTCGCGCGGGCGCTCAGGCTGGACGCGGCCGGATTGCGGCACGCGATGCGGCTCGCCGGGTACCACGAGCCGGTGGCGGCGGCCGACGAGGGACGGGACAGGCTGGCCACGGCCGTGCAGCCGGTCCTCGACTCCTGGCCGGCGAGTCCGGCCGTGCTGCTGGACCGGTACTTCGATCTGCTCGGCTGGAACGCCGCCTGGAGCGCGCTGTGGGGTTCGCCGGAGACCGTGCCGACGGACCGGCGCAACCTGATGTGGCTGATGGTGGCGGACGCCCGGCTGCGGTCCGTCCTCACCGACTGGGAGCCCCTGGCCATGAACGTCTTCCAGCACTTCCGGGCCCAGGCCGGAGTGGCGCTGGCCGACGCCCGCACCAGTGAGGTCTACCGCCGGCTGGAGGAGGACGCGCCGGAGCTCCGCCACTGGTGGGGGTGCCACTCGGTGGCGGAGCTCACCGCGCGCAAGGTGACCGTGGAGCCCGCGGGTACCGGCCGGATCGAGCTCACGCTGTCGTCGTTCCACCCGGTGGACGACCCGTCCGCGCTGGTCCTGCTGTTCACCCCGGCCACGGAGACGGACCGGTCCCTGATGACCGGGCTCAGCCGGCGTCCGCTGCGCTCCGTCGCGGCTTCCCGCTGACCAGCAGGGCGCCGAGGGCCGACAGCAGGGCCAGGCCGGTGCCGATGATGAGCGCCCCGACCGTCACGTCCGCGAAGGCGCCGACGGCCCAGGCGCCCAGGCCCGTACCTGCGTACATCGTCGAGGTGAGCCAGGCGCTGGACGTGGCGCGCAGGGCGGGCGCCACGGTGCCGGCCAGGGTCTGCTGATCGGTGACGAAGGCGCCGCTCGCCACGAACCACAGCGCCACGCCGATCACCGCCATCACCAGCCCCCGGCCCGCGACGGCGAGCCCGATGCCGGCCGCGAGCAGCACACCCCACACCGGCAGCAGGGGCACGGGGGCCGCGCCGGCCGCGCGCGCCCGGTCACCGAGCCGCCCGCCGAGCGTCGATCCCACCACGCTGCCCGCCCCCACGACGACGCCGATCAGGCCGAGTTCGGAGACGGTGAGGTCGAACCGGTCGACGAGCACGGCTCCGAGGAAGGTGTAGGCACCCAGGTTGGCCGCGTTGAACACCGTGTTGACCAGCAGGGCGTTACGCAGGGACGGATCCGCCCAGCCGGAGAGCACGGCCTTGACGGCGCCGACGGTGGCGGCCTGCGGTACGGTGGGCCGGATCTGGCGCAGCAGCAGCGGTACGGCCGCCGCGGTGCCGATCGCCAGCGCCAGGAACGCCGAGCGCCACCCCGCGACCCCCGCGAGCAGTCCGCCCAGTGGCACGCCGACGACCTGACCGCACGAGAAAAGGGCCATGCCGAGGCCCAGGGCCCGGCCTCGCACCCGGTCGGGCGCGGTCTCGGCGATGTGCGCCCAGATCGCCGGACCGGCCGCGGCGGCCGCCAGCCCGGCGACCGCGCGGGACAGCACGAGCAGCACGATGCCGGTGGACAGCGCGGCCCCCACGTTGGAGACCACGAACAGCACGGACCCGGCGAGCAGCGCCCGGCGGCGCCCGAACCGGTCGCTCAGCACGCCGAGGAAGGGCGCGCAGACCGCGTACACCAGCACGTACGCGGTGACGCTGGACGCCGCGGCCGCCTCGCTGACGTCGATGTCCCTGGAGATCGTCGGCAGCAGCGGGGAGACCAGGAACGTCTCGGTGCCGAAGAGGAACAGCAGCACGAACACGCCCGCGTAGCGCAGCCGGTCGAGCCGGTCGGGGTCGGCGGTGCGCGCCGCGTCGGACGACGTGTCTGGGAGACTGCTCAAGCGGACCACAACCGTTCGGTCGGCGAGGAGAGATGACCGGGTCATCGTCGGCGCGCGCCCTGCTGTCAGCCAGACAGGGGATGATGCTGTGACCACAGGTCACAGGCTGACCGCGGGGTCCCACCGGTTGTGCCCCGGCAGCGCCGGGTCACGTACTCGCCTCGTCGACGCCGGACGTCAGAGGCCCCCATGGCCCTCGCCCCGGGCATCCGGCTGATCGTCGCCGACGATCCGGCTGGCCTCTCGATTGCCATAGCCCTGCTGCATGAGCTGGAGATACACCTCCCGCTCACGCAGCAGACGACCACCGCCCCCAGGTCCCCGGATCTCCCGGATCTCGAAGTCCGTCGCACCCCTTGAGCTGGGGTGTTGCGACGACTACCAGAACTCGGGAGCAGACCGGCGGGGCTTCGTCGTGCTGTCAGCTGTCACGGGCGAGTCACACCCCGTGGACACCCTTCGGCGCAGCATTCCGAAACTGGACATACATGTCCGCATAGGACTGGATGGACACCCTTGGACGGCTTCTACGACATGCGACAAGTGATACCGCGCACGCAAGCGCCTCCCGGTAAGCCGTCGCCCTTCCATCTGCCCTCAGTCCCTCCCGCGCACACGAAGCCACCGGACAGGAAAGATCCGGACCATACGCGGACCAACCGAGCCGCGAAGGCCACCCCTTACACCATTACCGCAGTTCAGGGGCCTGCAAGCGCTGTACCACCAGCAGACGAAGAACCTGTTGGTGTGTTCCCCCGACAACCACGGGGCGCGCCACTCTCTGGAATCACATACTCCCAACCTGCACATGACTCCCACGAGGCCGCAGGGGACGCAAAAGCGGCACACCCAGCGCCGACAAAACGGGGCCTCGCAGCGCACATGACCTTCGCTGCCGCAAGGTCGATACTGGTTGACAGGACGCCCGCCCCTGACTCCAAGAGATCCCCGCGAAGACTGATGACCCGTCAACTAGGTCAGCATTGGGTCAGCATCAGTACCGTAAGAACCCGCCGTCCAGCGCCCGAGACCGCCAAGATCAATAACCTGCCACACCTGGCTTGAACAGGAAAAATGCCGGTCAGGGACCCAACTGCTAGCCTATGAGGGAGACAGCCGTGAAAATGCTGATCAACGTCCCGGAAACCGTGGTGGCGGATGCGCTGCGGGGCCTGGCGGCCGCCCATCCCGATCTCACCGTCGACGTGGAGAACCGGGTGATCGTGCGGCGGGACGCTCCCGTCGCCGGCCAGGTCGGGCTGGTGTCCGGCGGGGGTTCCGGGCATGAGCCGTTGCACGGCGGATTCGTGGGCCCGGGGATGCTGTCGGCGGCCTGTCCCGGTGAGGTGTTCACCTCCCCCGTTCCGGACCAGATGGCACGCGCTGCCGCGGCCGTGGACAGCGGGGCGGGCGTCCTGTTCATCGTGAAGAACTACACGGGCGACGTGCTCAACTTCGACATGGCCGCCGAACTCGCCGAGGACGAGGGCATCCAGGTGGGAAAGGTGCTCGTCAACGACGATGTCGCCGTCACCGACAGCCTCTACACCGCCGGCCGGCGCGGCACCGGCGCCACCCTGTTCGTGGAGAAGATCGCGGGCGCCGCGGCGGCCGAGGGCCAGCCACTGGAGCGGGTGGAGGCCATCGGACGCCAGGTGAACGAGAACTCCCGCAGCTTCGGTGTCGCCCTGAGCGCCGTCACCACTCCGGCCAAGGGCAGCCCCAACTTCGATCTGCCGCCCGGCGAGCTGGAGTTGGGCATCGGAATCCACGGCGAGCCGGGCCGGGAGCGGCGGGCCATGATGACCTCGGGCGAGATCGCCGACTTCTCGGTCAACGCCATCCTGGAGGACATGCCCGCGCGCAACCCGGTGCTCGTCCTGGTCAACGGCATGGGCGCCACCCCGTTGCTGGAGCTGTACGGCTTCAACGCCGAGGTCCAGCGGGTGCTCGCCGAGCGCGGTGTCACCGTCGCCCGCACGCTGGTCGGCAACTACGTCACCTCCCTGGACATGGCCGGCGCATCGGTCACCCTCTGCCAGGTGGACGAGGAACTGCTGCGGCTGTGGGACGCGCCGGTGAAGACGCCGGCCCTGCGCTGGGGAATGTGAGCGAGAGACAGCAGAAACCCGCGCCCGTACCGCAACGCAAGGAGATCCAGTGCTCGACGCCGACTTCTTCCGCCGCTGGATGGCGGCGACCGCCTCCTCCGTCGACCGCGAGGCCGAGCGGCTCACCGCCCTCGACTCCGCCATCGGGGACGCCGACCACGGCAGCAACCTCCAGCGCGGGTTCAGGGCGGTGGTGGCCGCGCTGACGGAGGAGGCGCCCGACACCCCGGGTGCCGTGCTGACGCTCGCCGGGCGCCGGCTGATCTCCACGGTCGGCGGCGCGTCCGGTCCGCTTTACGGGACGCTGCTGCGCAGCACCGGCAAGGCACTCGGCGACGCGGCCGAGGTCAGCGAGGCACAGCTCACCGAGGCGCTGCGGGCCGGGGTGGACAAGGTGATGGCGCTCGGCGGAGCCGCGCCCGGCGACAAGACGATGATCGACGCGCTGGTGCCGGCCGTCGACGCGCTCGGCGACGGCTTCGGTGCGGCACGGGCCGCCGCCGAGGAGGGCGCCCTGGCGACCACCCCGCTGCAGGCCCGCAAGGGCCGCGCGAGCTATCTCGGGGAACGCAGCATCGGTCACCAGGACCCGGGCGCCACCTCGTCGGCGCTGCTCGTCGCGGGACTTCAGGAGGCGGCTGATGAGTGACGGCAAGCTGGTCGGGATCGTGCTGGTGTCGCACAGCGCGGAGGTCGCCGCCTCCGTCGCGGAACTGGCCAAGGGCCTGGTGGGCGGCGGTACGGCGGTGCCGGTCGCCGCGGCGGGCGGCACCGAGGGCGGCGGGCTCGGCACCAGTGCGGAGCTGATCGCCGCCGCGGCCGCGTCCGTGGACCGGGGGGCGGGGGTCGCCGTCCTCGCCGACCTGGGCAGCGCGGTGCTCACGGTGAAGGCGCTGCTCGCCGAGGGCGACGAACTCCCGGACGGCACCCGCCTGGTGGACGCCCCGTTCGTCGAGGGCGCGGTCGCCGCGGTCGTGACGGCGGCCGCCGGCGCCGACCTCGGCGCGGTGGAGGCGGCCGCCGCGGAGGCGTACTCCTACCGCAAGGTCTGACCATTCCCTGAGGGTGTCCGGCGGCCCATGGCGGCGACGTCGTCACCGGCCGCCCAACTCCCGCACCGCCCCGGAGGGGGCCGAGGCGACCCCTCGGAAGCGCCGGTTCCGGCAGCGTCCGAGGGGTCGCCGCGTTCCGCCGCCACACCGTCGCTCCAGGTCGGCGCGGCCCGGACCGCGCGCCCGTCCCCGTACGCCGTGCCACCGCGGTCCCGGCTGCCTCTTTCGCATGGTGCTCGCTCGCCCTGGGGCTGACCACCATCGGCGCGTTCAGCGCGGCCAACGGCTCGATCATCCTGGTCGGGACGTTCTTCTCGGCAGCCGGCGCGCGCTGGACTCCCGGGACAGTGGTACGGAGACAACGGCACCCTGCTGAAGCCGGGCCACCCCTTCACCCAGGCCTCCCAGCAGGCGGTGGTGCCCGGCAGGACCACGCGCCACGACATCTCGCTGCTGTCGAACCTCACCCGGATCCCGGTCGGTCACCGCATCCAGATCGTCGTCAACAGCCGGCCGCCAGCCGGCTTCCACGCCTCGCTCATGCCCACCCCGCAGGAGCAGGCCGCTCTGGCGGGCGGGACCTACACGGTCGAGCGCTCTCCGTGGGCGGCGTCGTTCGTGAACCTGCCGCTGACCTCTCCCGGCTCCTTCACGACCAGCCCCGTCGACTGGGGCCCGTCCTCCTGCGGAGCTGAAGCGCTCTGGAGGGGCTCGGTACCGGAATCCGGTGCCGGGCCCCTCCGGCATGCGGTCAGCCGGCCGGTGAACTCCCGGCGCCGGGAGGGGAGTTGATGGCACCGCTCCGGGGCGGGACCGCTCGCTCCGGGCGGCCTGAAACCGTTGTCGCGGTACTCGAAACCCTAGCTCGCAACCACCAGTTCCAGCCGTTGTTCTGATGCGGTCATGACAGCCGCGATCACGGGGTGCCAATCTGCTCTCCGAAAGTTCACCGCCCCCTCACAGCCGGCTCACGTAAAACCCACATCGCGCCACCCCTTCTCCGGCACGGCCGAGCAGACGCCATCCCGTCACGCCGTGCCCTCCCCCCCAACCCCCTTCCACCCCGCGCGCCGCCGGACGGCTCGACCCAGCCGACCCGCTCTCCCGGGCTCCACCGAGCCCGACCACCCCACAGAAGGAGAACGCCATGTCCCGGCAGGACGGTCACCATCGTCGCCTCAGATACAGCGTCACCCTGGCGCTGACCGCCGCAACCACCCTGCTCGCGGCCGGTATCCAGAACGGCACCGCGCTGGCCGCGGCCGGCGACCAGCGCGGCACCGCCAGGATCCAGGCCACCCCCAGGGCCGGAGCGGCCCCCGCCGCGCTCTCGCCGGCGAAGCGCACCGCGCTGCTCAAGAACGCCACGACAGATGCCCCCGACACCGCGAAGACCCTCGGTCTCGGCGCCCGCGAGAAGCTCGTCGTCAAGGACGTGACCCAGGACGCCGACGGCACCACGCACACCCGCTACGAACGCACCTACGCCGGCCTGCCCGTCCTCGGCGGTGACCTGGTCGTCCACGAGAACGGCGGCCGCCTCACCGTGTCGAAGGCCACGAAGGCGGCCCTCACGCTTCCCTCCACCACGGCGAAGATCTCCTCGGCCACGGCGAAGGCCCAGGCGCTCAGCACCGCCGCGAAGGCCGGCGCCGAGCAGCCCAAGGCCGACCGCGCCCCCCGGCTCGTCGTCTGGGCCGCCTCGGGCAAGCCCGCCCTGGCCTGGGAGTCGGTGATCGGCGGCTTCCAGGAGGACGGCACGCCCAACGAACTCCACGTGATCAGCGACGCGGCGTCGGGCAAGCAGCTGTTCCGGTACCAGGGCGTCGAAACCGGCACCGGCACCGGGCAGTTCAACGGGAGCGTGCCTCTCAGCACCACGCTCTCCGGCTCGACCTACCAGCTCGTCGACGGCGACCGGGCCGGACACCGCACCTACGACCTGAACCAGGGCACCTCCGGCACCGGCACCCTCTTCACCGACGACAACGATGTCTGGGGCGACGGCACCGCGGCCAACCGGCAGACCGCGGGCGTGGATGTCGCCTTCGGCGCGGCGGCCACCTGGGACTTCTACAAGAACGTCTTCGGCCGCAACGGCATACGCAACGACGGCGTCGCCGCCTACAGCCGCGCCCACTACGGCAACAACTACGTCAACGCCTTCTGGCAGGACGCCTGCTTCTGCATGACGTACGGCGACGGCTCCGGCAACACCCACCCGCTCACCGCGCTCGACGTCGCCGCCCACGAGATGAGCCACGGCGTCACCGCCGCCACCGCGGGCCTCACCTACTCCGGCGAGTCGGGCGGCCTGAACGAGGCGACCTCCGACATCTTCGCCGCCGCGGTCGAGTTCTACGAGAACCTCCCCGCGGACGTCCCGGACTACGAGGTCGGCGAGAAGATCGACATCAACGGTGACGGCACCCCGCTGCGCTACATGGACAAGCCGTCCAAGGACGGCGCGTCCAGCGACAACTGGAGCCCGTCCCTCGGCGGTCTCGACGTCCACTACTCCTCGGGTCCGGCCAACCACTTCTTCTACCTGCTCTCCGAGGGCAGCGGAGCGAAGACCGTGAACGGGGTCGCCTACGACAGCCCCACCTACGACGGCCGGCCGGTGACCGGCATCGGTATCGAGAACGCCCAGCAGGTCTGGTACCGGGCGCTGACCACCTACATGACGTCGAGCACCACCTACGCGGGCGCCCGTACGGCCACCCTCCAGGCCGCGGCCGACCTCTTCGGTGCCTACAGCCCCTCCTACCTCGCCGTCGCCGACGCGTGGGCGGCGATCAACGTGGGCAACCGGATCGCGCTGGGCGTCAACGTGGCTCCGATCGCGGACCAGATCAGCGGTGTCGGGCAGGCGGTGTCGCTCCAGACGGACGCGTACACCACGAACTCCGGCGCGGGCCTGACGTACACGGCGACCGGTCTGCCGGACGGACTGACCATCAGCGACACGGGTCTGATCTCCGGCACCCCCACCACACTCGGGACCAGTGACGTCACGGTCACGGTCACCGACGCCACGGGCGCGTCCGCCACCGAGCAGTTCTCCTGGGAGGTGGCCTACGTCTACGCCAGCGCCACCCGGGTCGACATCCCCGACAACGGCGCCGCGGTGGAGTCCCCGGTCACCGTCACCGGCCGTACCGGGAACGCCTCCGCGACCACCCAGGTCTACGTCAAGATCATCCACACCTACCGGGGCGACCTGACCGTCGACCTCGTCGGTCCCGACGGAACCGTCTACTCCCTTCTGAACCGCAGCGGCGGCTCCGCCGACAACGTCGACCAGACCTTCACCGTCAACGCCTCCGCCCAGTCCCTGAACGGCACCTGGAAGCTCCGGGTCCAGGACCGGGCCGCGATCGACGTCGGCTACATCGAGCAGTGGCGGCTCGTTCCCTGAGCCCAGCCGACCTCACACAGGGGCCGTTGTCCCGGCACGTCCACCGCGTGCCGGGACAGCGGCCCCTGCCCCGCCCTCTAGGCGAGGCCGTCCGCCACGACCGCGAGGGCCCCGCGCATGGTCGCCGCGAGTTCGGCCTCCGCCGTGGCCGGGTCCGTCGTCCCGTCGCCGACCCGCCAGGCATAGTGCTCGACGGCCGCGCGCAGGGCCGCGTTGAACATGGCCGCCTGGATGGTCGGACGGAGAGCGTCGGCGGGAAGGCCCGCGCGCTCGGCGAGGGCCCGGGCGAACGCGGGTTCGGCCTCGTCGTAGGTCCCCAGCCATTCCGCGCGCAGGCCCGGCTCGGTGCGGGTCAGGCGGACCAGGGCGCCGATGGTGGCGCGGTCGGGGCCGCGCACCAGGCGGCTGTCGGTCGGTACGGCGCTCTCGAAGGCCTCCTCCAGTGGCCGGCCCGGCCGCCAGGCCCGCAGGCAGTCGGCGACCGCCTCGATGCCGGCCGCGAACAGCGGCCGTACGCAGGCCTCCTTGCTCGGGAAGTAGCGCCACACCGTGCGTGCGGAGACCCCGACCGCCTGGCCGATCTGCTCGCCCGTGGTCGCCGCGACCCCCTGGGCGACGAACAGGTCCACCGCGGCACGGGCGATCTCCAACCTGGTCTCGGCCTTGCGCTCCTCGGTGAGGGGCGGCCGTCCCGTGCGTCCCCCTGCGGTCATCTGTCCCTCCGGTTCCGGCGACTGCTGCACCGAGATTCTCTCCGAGGAGCCGGAGCACGGAAAATTCCGGCCACAACTTTATGTCAGTCAACGACATTAAGTCGTATGGTGTGCCCGTCACCGGGCGCAGAGCGCCCTCGAACCACCTGATGGGAGCACCACATGGCCAGCGGACTCGACGGGCGCGCCGTCATTGTCACCGGCGCGGGATCGGGGATCGGGCGGGCCGCCGCGCTGGCCTTCGCCAGGGAGGGCGCCCGGGTCGTGGTCGCCGACCTGAACGCCGAGGGCGCGGGCGCCACGGTCAAGGCGATCGAGGAGGCGGGCGGTACGGCCGTCGCCGTCACCGGCGACCTCAGTGAGCGGTCCGTGGTCGACGAGGTGGTCGCGACCGCCGTGGCGCGGTTCGGCGCGGTGGACGTGCTGGTGAACAACGCCGGGATCATGGACCGGATGTCGGCGCTGGGCGAGGTGAGCGACGCCGAGTGGGAGCGGGTGATACGGGTCAACCTCACCGCGCCCTTCCTGCTCACCCGCGCGGTGCTGCCGCACATGCTGGCGGCCGGCCGGGGTGCGATCGTCAACACCGCCTCCGAGGCCGGTCTGCGCGGCAGCGCGGCCGGCGCGGCCTACACGGCCTCGAAGCACGGTGTCGTGGGTCTGACCAAGAACCTGGCGGTGATGTACCGCAACCAGGGCATCCGGGCCAACGCCATCGCCCCCGGCGGCACCAGGACCGGGATCGAGCTCGACCTGGCGGACGGCGCCCACGGGCCGGCCGCGCTCGGCCCGTACTTCGGCAACGCCGGCCAGGTCTCCGAGCCCGAGGAGCAGGCGGCCGCGATCGTCTTCCTGGCCTCGGACGCGGCCGGCAACATCAACGGCGCGATCCTGCCCGTGGACAACGGCTGGGCCGCCGTCTGACCCCCGGCCGGGGTCAGCCGGTCAGCCGCCCTCGGTGAACAGCACGGCCAGGCGCTCCCCCTCCGCCTGCGCCGCGTCGCTGTCCTCGATGGGTTTGATCACGGAGTCCTTGAAGACGATGTAGGTGACACCGGAGGGCACCCCGCCGACGAGCGGGTCGGGGTCCACGCCCAGGCCCTTCGCGGTGGCGTACGACGCCTCGCCGATGATGTCGCTCGGTCCGGTGTCGCCGACGACGGCGTACTGCACCCGGTCCTTGTAGATCACGGCGGCGATCGCACCGCCCTGGATGCCGGACTTCCGATAGTCCCAGCGGCTGCTGGGGCCCGGTACGACGACGTAGGGCAGCGTCTCCGCGTTGAGGTGGCTGCCGTCGGACTGCTGGAAGGCGGTGGCGGCGGAGAACGCCGGGTCGGCGGTGCGGTTGCAGTGGTCGGTGATCTGGCCGTCGCAGTCGATGTCGAGGTCGGCCTCCCAGAAGACGGCCTGGTCGGTGCCGCACACGGGGACGGTGGCGGCGGTTCCGGCGTCGGTGCGATAGCGGCCCTTGGAGACCTCGATGCAGTCGCGCATCCGGGCCCGCAGGTCGGTGGCGGTGATGCGGTGCCGCGCTCCGGGGGCGGTGAGCGAGGCGGCGGGGGCGGGCAGTGTGGTCGGGGCGAGCAGGGCGGCGCCGGCCGTGGCCAGCGTCAGCGTCTGGAGACGCACGATGAGGGACCCTCTCCGTGGGGGACATGGAGTCAACCGGTCCAATGTGGTGGGGGCGGGGCGGCCGGGCCAGGAAGCGGAGGCCGTACAGGGCCGTTCGGAGCAACGAAGTGACACTCCGTGAGATTCCGTCAGGGGCCGAGGCGCTGAGCCGGTGTCAGCCCAGTCGCCCCGGCCGCCCGCGTCGGCGCGGGATCAGCGACGACAGCGTTCCGCGCCACGGGCGCGAACTCCCCTTCCCTCTCGGGAAGTTCGGCCGTAGAGCCCTCAGCATACGTAACTCTCCCCCGCTGTCTCCAATACGGCCCTCTTGATGTCCGCATCCCAGGCAGGTCATATTGGTCCGGACCTTTGCCGTGCTGCCGTCCCCGGGGAGGCGGAACCGTGCGCCGAGTTGTCGTCCTGGTCTGCGCCCTGCTGTTCATGACCTCCTGCGGCTGGGGCGGGGCCGCCGACGGCGACAGCGGCCGGCTGCCCGGCGCCCCCACGGGGGTCACCGCGGCGGCCGGAAGCGCGACGAGCGTGCATGTGATGTGGAACGCGTTGCCGGCCGGCACGGGCGTCCGCGGCTACGAGGTATATCGCGGCACCACGAAGGTCGTCGAAGTGCCGGGGTCGCAGCACATGGTGGACGTCACCAGGCTCAGGCCGTCCACCATGTATGCCTTCACCGTCCGGGCGCGGGGCGACGACGGCAGCCTCGGCCCGCGCAGCCGTGCGGTGCGGGCGACGACGCCGGCGGTGGTCGCGGCGGACCGCTCGGCGCCGACCCGTCCGGTGAATCCGAGCGGCCGGGCCGTGGGCAGCCGTGCGGTGCAGCTGTCCTGGGGCGCCGCGAAGGACGACCGGGCAGTGGTGTCGTACGACATCTACCAGGGCGGTGCGAAGATCCACAGTGTGGGCGGGAGCCAGACCGCGACCGTGGTCACGGGGCTGAGGCCTGGAACGCGCTATGTGTTCACCGTCCGGGCCCGGGACGCGGCCGACAACCTCTCGCCGGCCGGCGCGGCGGTGCGTCTGGCCACACCGGGCAGCGACGACGGCCGGAACACCGCGCCGACCGGGTTCACGGCGAAGAGCCACGAGGAGAGCGGGGCGTACTACCTCGATCTGGCCTGGGATCCGCCGGACCTGGACGGGGTGATCACGGAGTACCAGATCCGGCTCGACAGCGGTACGACGACCTCACTGGTCTGGGGCGGCACCCCGCCCAAAGGCCACTCGACCTACAGCTTCTATGTGGGGCGGGACCATGGGGTCGTGCACCATGTGCGGTTGCGGGCGCGGCTGCCGGACGGGACCTGGGGCGGCTGGTCGGTGCAGCGGTCCGTGACGACGGGCGCCTGATCCGCATCCCGGCCTGGGCCGGTCGGTGGAATAGATCACCTGGACGGCCGCCCCCGGGTGCGGCGCGGGCCGGGGCCGCTTTGGCTGGCCCTGAGGCAGCACGGGAGTCTCCGATCCTCGGCGGCGCAAGGGACGTTCCGCCTACCGTGCCGCCGGAGGGCAGCCACATGCGAAACTCACGACTCCTCCTCCGCTCCGGCCTGACCCTGGCGGCCGCCGCCGCGCTCCCGGCCTGGCTCGCCGGGCCGTCCGCAGCGCTCTCGGGCATCTCGGTGAGCACCACCGGCACCACGGTGTCGGTGGTCACCAGCGCCTGCACGCAGAGCGGCGGCAACTGGGGCAACGCCTCGCTGCTCAACAGCGGTCAGACGGCTTTCGCCCAAGGGCGGCAGGCGGCCCTGGCGGGCACGACGGTGAGCCAGTCCGCCGCCTGGTCGGGCGTGTCGCCGGGCACCTACACGGTGGTCGTCGTCTGCTCCAACGGCGGTACGGCGGGCACGCAGTCGGTGATCGTGTCCGGGACCGCCGCGGCGCCGCCGACGACCTCCTCCACCACCAGGTCGGCCGCGCCGTCCCGGGGTGTGATGGGCGGCCTGGGCGGTGCCGCCCGCGACTACGGTCCGCTCACCCTGGGCGTCGGCGCGGCGCTGGTCGGCTCGGGCGTCATCGCCACCGGCTGGTACCTGCGCAAGCGCTCGAAGCCGTACCGGCTCTGACCCCGCTCAGGTCTCCGGGAGTTCGCCGAACTCCCGCAGGGCCTGGCCGAGCCACTGTGTCCAGAAGGACTCCAGGTCGATGCCGGCCCGCAGCACCAGGTGCCGCAGCCGGTCCTCTGGGGCGTCCTTGCCCGGCGGGAAGTCCCGCCGCTGGATCTCCTCGTACTCGGCCAACTGCCTTTGGTGCAGCTCGAGATGGCGGCGCAGGTCGGCTTCGAGTCCTTCGGTGCCGACGACCGCCGCCGCGCGCAGCCGCAGCAGCAGCACGTCCCGCTGCGGCTTGGGGTCCTGGGAGGCGGCGGTCCAGCGGGCGAGTTCGGCGCGGCCCGCGGGCAGGACCTCGTAGCTCTTCCTCTGCCCGCGGGCCGGCTGTTCGGCCGGCAGGGTGCGGATGTAGCCCTCGGCCTCCAGTTTTCCCAGCTCGCGGTAGATCTGCTGGTGGGTGGCCGACCAGAAGTAGCCGATCGACCTGTCGAACCTGCGGGTCAGCTCCAGCCCCGACGACGGCTTCTCCAGCAGGGCGGTGAGGATGGCGTGCGGGAGTGACATGGGCTCATCCTAGGGACGGCCCCTACAGGGCGGCCGCCAGCTCGGTGCCCTGCTTGATGGCCCGCTTGGCGTCCAGCTCGGCGGCGACGTCGGCGCCGCCGATGAGGTGCGCGCTGCGGCCGGCGGCGACCAGCTCCTCGTACAGGTCCCGGCGCGGTTCCTGCCCGGTGCACAGCACGACGGTGTCGACCTCCAGGACGGTGCTCTCGCCGTCGACGGTGACGTGCAGTCCGGCGTCGTCGATCAGGTCGTACCGCACGCCCGGGACCATGGTGACGCCCCGGTGCTTGAGTTCGGCGCGGTGGATCCAGCCAGTGGTCTTCCCGAGGCCGGCGCCGACCTTGCCGGTCCGGCGCTGGAGCAGGTGGACGGTGCGCGGGGGCGCGGGGCGTTCGGGGGCGGCGAGGCCGCCGGGTGCCCGGTAGTCCATGTCGACGCCCCAGTGCCTGAAGTACGTCGCGGGGTCCTCGCTCGCCTTGTCGCCGCCTTCGGTGAGGTACTCGGCGACGTCGAAGCCGATGCCACCGGCGCCGAGGATCGCGACCCGGTCGCCGACGGGGGCGCCGTCGCGCAGCACGTCGAGGTAGCCGAGGACACGGGGGTGGTCGACGCCGGGGATGTCGGGGGTACGCGGGGTGACGCCGGTGGCGACCACCACCTCGTCGTAGCCGGTGACGTCCTCGGGCTCGACCATCGTGTTCAGGCGTACGTCCACGCCGTGGGCGTCGAGCTGGTGGCGGAAGTAGCGCAGGGTCTCGTCGAACTCCTGCTTGCCTGGTACCTTGCGGGCGACGTTCAGCTGGCCGCCGATCTCGGCCGCCGCGTCGAACAGGGTGACCTGGTGGCCGCGTTCGGCGGCGGAGACCGCGCAGGCGAGGCCGGCCGGTCCCGCTCCGACGACCGCGACGCGCTTGCGCAGCCGGGTCGGGGCCAGGACCAGTTCGGTCTCGTGGCAGGCGCGCGGGTTGACCAGGCAGGAGGTGATCTTGCCGCTGAAGGCGTGGTCGAGGCAGGCCTGGTTGCAGCCGATGCAGGTGTTGATGGCCTCGGGCGTGCCGGCCGCGGCCTTGGCGACGAAGTCGGGGTCGGCGAGCATCGGACGGGCCACGGAGACCATGTCCGCGCCGCCCTGGGCGAGCAACTCCTCGGCGAGTTCCGGGGTGTTGATGCGGTTGGTGGTGACCAGCGGGACGGAGACCTCGCCCATCAGCCGCTTGGTGACCCAGGTGTAGGCGCCGCGCGGCACCGAGGTGGCGATGGTGGGGATCCGGGCCTCGTGCCAGCCGATGCCGGTGTTGATGATGGTCGCCCCGGCGGCCTCGACGGCCTTGGCGAGGATGATCACCTCGTCGAGGGAGGAGCCGCCGGGCACCAGGTCCAGCATGGACAGCCGGTAGACGATGATGAAGTCCGCGCCGACGGCCTCGCGCACCCGCCGGACGATCTCGACGGGGAACCGCATCCGGTTCTCGTACGACCCGCCCCAGCGGTCGGTGCGGTGGTTGGTCCCGGCGGCCACGAACTCGTTGACGAGGTAGCCCTCGGAGCCCATGATCTCGACGCCGTCGTAGCCGGCCTGCCGGGCGAGACGGGCGGCCCGGGCGTAGTCGTCGATGGTCCGCTCGATGTCGGCGTCGGTGAGTTCACGGGGCGGGAAGGGGCTGATCGGGGCCTGCAGCGGGCTGGGGGCGACGAGGTCCCGGTGGTAGGCGTACCGGCCGAAGTGCAGGATCTGCATCGCGATCCGGCCGCCCTCGCGGTGCACCGCCTCGGTGACGACCCGGTGCCGCTCGGCCTCCTCGCCGGTGGTGAGCTTGGCGCCGCCCTCGTTCGGCCGGCCCTCCTCGTTGGGCGCGATACCGCCGGTGACGATGAGGCCCACTCCGCCGCGGGCCCGGGCCGCGTAGAACTCCGCCATCCGCTCGAAGCCGCGCTCGGCCTCCTCCAGACCCACGTGCATGGAGCCCATGAGCACGCGGTTGGGCAGGGTCGTGAAGCCCAGGTCGAGGGGTTTCAGCAGATGCGGATAACGGCTCATCGGGACCTCCGTGCGCGGTGTCTTCGCATCAGTTCTAGAGGACCGCGCACGGATTATGCAACTAGTTGCACAAAGGCTCCGGGGTGACGTGTCTCAGATCACCGGTCACCGGCTTTCGAGCAGGACGTGCAGCTCCCTCTCCTGGTCGCCGGAGGCGGAGGACAGGTTGCGCACCGTGAACAGGGAGTCGAGGGTCGTGTGAAGCCGGCTGATCGCCCAGTAGCCGCCCTGCGCGTCGGCCTCGACCGAGGCCGCCAGCCGGGGCGGTGGGGTGCACTCGTGGGCGTCGGTGACCTCGAACGTGCCGAGCCACACCATCGGGCGGGACTCGTGGAGCTGCTGGGGCACGTCCTCGGCCTCCCGGTCGGAATCGAAGCACTGGCACAGCGCGTCGAACACGATCCGGGCGTCTTCCTTGCTGCATCCGCTGATCTCAAGCGAGACGGGTTCCTCGTGCAGTCGCTCAGGACCCATGGTGATCGCTCCTCTCATGGCGATGGCGCGGACTCACGGGTTCCCCCGCGAACCGCGCCATGCCAACAGAAAAGCACCGATTCCCGGCTGGTGCATTACCCGGTGCACCGCCCGGGCCGGGAACTCAGCCCCGCGTGAACTTGTACGTCTTGCTGTCCGTGAGGATGCAGAACCCGGGCGACATCACGATGACGCGCAGGGTGCCGGTGCGCCGGTCGTAGTCGATGCCCTCGGCCTCGAAGGTGCCCGAGCAGGAACTGCGCAGCGGGAGCTGGCGCAGCGCGGTGACATGACCGGTGACGTTGCTCGACCCGGGCTGGGCGGACAGGTCGATCTGCAGGAGCGGCTTGGTGTAGCCGAAGAGGCTGCCGTCCGGGTCGTCCGAGGAGCACAGCAGCATGGTCGCACTGGAGAAGTCGCAGCCCTGGACGTCACGCACCGCGTGGTCCAGGTTGACGACGGAGGCCAGCGGGAGGTTCGCGGAAGGCGAGGTGCTCTTGTTGACGCCCGGCGTCGGGAAGACCAGGAAGCGGGTCATCGTGCCGTACTCGCCGGAGAGCATGTACTGGCCGTCGGGCGAGATGGCGTCCCAGGAGTTGTTGAGGGCCTCTCCGGAGGCGAGCGTGTGCACGTACTCGGACCAGGCGCCGCCGGGGGCCTGCACCCGGTACATCTTGGCGGTGCCGGAGTCCGCCTGGTAGGGCTCGACGTAGTAGCCGTCGTACGACTCGTCGGGGTCGCCGACGTGGTTCCAGCCGCGGCTGGAGACGCCGATCGGGATGGTGCCGACGCCGGTGTAGCGGTTGGCGCTGTTGGCCGGGACCTCGACCGAGGTCAGACCCTGGCTCTCGGTGAGCGGGTCGGCGCGGTCGGAGCCGGTCTCGGTCCAGGTGTCGGCGGCGGACGCCGGGCCGGTCGAGAGGGCGAAGGCCGCGGCGAGGGCGACCAGGGCGGTCAGGCCTGCGCGACAACGTTGCCGGGTGGACGCGGGCATGGAGGCCTACTCCTCGGTTCGGGGGGTGGGACGCGCGTGCGGCGGTCAGTCTGGCGTGCGCCTGACAGGCATGTACAGACCAATGACGGAACGGGAAGGTGAACTCACGCCCCTGCCGCACCGGTGGTCGTTTCGCCGCACGGAAGCCGCCGTGTTGAGAGATGGTGGAAAAGTCGGCGGCGGCGTCGGAGAGTCGGGTGTGAGCGCGATAGAACAAGGGGAGTCGGCACGGGGGACGGCGTGCCGTGCGGAGGTTCGAAGGCGGTGCGTGGGATGAGTCCAGCCGAGGCGTCAGTGGCCGAGGGCGAGGAGCCGGTGCGCGGACCCGTGCGTCCGGGCGGGCTGCTCGACGTCCTGGGCATGGCCTCCGTCGTGCTGGACGCCAAGGGGCGCATCGTCCTGTGGAGCCCCCAGGCCGAGGAGCTGTTCGGCTACTCGGCCGGTGAGGCGCTCGGGCAGTACGCGGCCCGGCTGATGGTGGACGAACGCCACATCGGTCTGGTCGGCAAGCTGTTCGCGGACGTGATGAGCACCGGGCAGAGCTGGGCGGGCGGCTTCCCGATCCGACACAAGGACGGCTCCACCCATGTGGTGGAGTTCCGCAACATGCGGCTCATGGACGCCCACGGCGACGTGTTCGCGCTGGGTCTCGCCGCCGACCAGTCGACCGTGCGCCGGCTGGAGCAGGACGTGGCGCTGTCCGAGCGGATCGTGAAGCAGTCGCCGATCGGGCTGGCCGTCCTCGACACGAAGCTGCGGTTCGTCTCGGTCAACCCGGCGCTGGAGCGGCTCAACGGGGTCCCGGCCGAGGAGCACGTGGGGCGGACGCTCCGCGAGGTGCTGCCGCATCTGGATGCCGACGCCCTGGAGGAGGCGTACCTGCAGGTGCTGCGGACCGGCGAGCCGGTGATCGACCGGTCCACGGTGGGCAGTACGCCGGCCGACCCGGGCGAGGAGCACATCTGGTCGCTGTCGGTCTACCGGCTGGAGGACGCGCTCGACAACGTCCTGGGCGTGGCCACCTCGGTGGTGGACATCACCGAGCCCTACCGGGCCGGTGTCGAGGCCGAGAACGCGCGCCGGCGCCTGGCCGTGATCGCCGACGCCTCGACCCGGATCGGTACCACCCTGGACCTGGAGCGCACCGCCGCCGAGCTGGCCGACGTCGCCGTGCCGGAGCTGGCAAACGTGGCGGTCGTGGACCTGCTGGACATGGTGGTCGAGGGCCGGCGCAGCACGCTCGGACCGGCCGAGCCGGCCATGCTCCGCGCTCTCGCCGTGCGCGCGGAGCTGGACGCGGACGCGGTGCAGGCGGCCGACGCACCGGGCACGGTCGCCCGGTACGCCCCGGACCGGCTGGTCACCTTGTGCGTACGGACCGGTGAGGCGGTCCTGGTGCCGCAGGTCAAGGACGAGGACCTGCCGCGGATCGCCCGCTCCCCCGAGGCCGCCGAGCTGCTGGCCCGGGCCGGACTGCACTCGTACCTGGCCGTACCGCTGATCGCCCGCGGCGAGGTACTGGGCGCCCTGGAGCTCAAGCGGACGCGCAATCCGGCGCGCTTCGACGACGACGATCTGCTGCTGGCCCGGGAACTGGCCGCCCGCGCGGCCGTGCAGATCGACAACGCCCGCTGGTACCAGAACGCCCGCATCACCGCGCTCACCCTCCAGCGCAGCCTGCTCCCCACCCACCCCCGGGTCACCAACGGCCTGGAGGTCGCTTCCCGCTACCAGCCGGCCGGCGCCACCGTCGAGGTGGGCGGCGACTGGTTCGACGTCATCCCGCTGGACGGCGGCAGAACGGCCCTGGTGGTGGGCGACGTGATGGGCAGCGGCATCAACGCGGCCGCGACGATGGGCCGGTTGCGCACCGCGACCAACACGCTGGCCTCCCTCGGCCTCGACCCGGCCGTCCTGCTGGAACACCTGGACAAGACCACCTCCGGCCTCGACCACTCCATCGCGACCTGCGTGTACGCCGTGCACGACCCGCGGCTGCGGCAGTGCCGGATCGCCAACGCCGGCCATCTGCCCCCGGTCCGGGTCCGCCCCGGCCGGCCGCCGGAACTGCTCGACCTGCCCACCGGGGTCCCGCTGGGCGTCGGCGGCATCCCCTTCGCCACGACGACCGTGGACTTCGAGCCCGGCGACGAGCTGGTGTTCTACACCGACGGTCTGGTGGAGACCCGCAGCGACTCGCTGGACGAGCGGCTGGACGCCCTGCTGGCCCTCCTGGACGACCCCGCCCGCCCGCTGGAGGAGGTCTGCGACCTGCTGCTGCGGGAGCTGCACCACCCCGACAACCACGACGACGTGGCGCTGCTCATCGCGCGGGCGCTGGAACTGCCGTAGCCGCGACGATCGACGGCTGCGGGGCCGCCCGCCCGCGGGTTCGTCGAATCGGACAGCGGGGCGACGGTCTAGTCCTGGTCCCGTACGCCGATCACGACGTTGGCGTACAGCTCGTCCGAGACCGCGAGCCGGGCGGTCAGGCCGACGGCGGCGAACGCCTCGACGGCCGCTTCGGCCTGGCGTTCGCTGGTCTCGACGAGGACGCAGCCGCCGGGCGCGAGCCACTCGGGCGCCCCGGCGGCGACCCTGCGCAGCACGTCGAGGCCGTCGCCGCCACCGTCGAGGGCGACCAGCGGTTCGTGGTCGCGGGCCTCGGCGGGCAGCAGGCCCACCTCACCGCTGGGGACGTAGGGCACGTTGGCCGCGAGGATGCCGACCCGGCCGCGCAGGGCGGCGGGCAGCGCGTCGAACAGGTCGCCGAGGTGTGCGTGTCCGCCGTAGGGGGCGATGTTGTGCCGCGCGCAGTCGACCGCGGCCGGTTCGATGTCGGCGGCGTGCAGTTCGGCGTCCCCGAGGGCGGCGGCGAGGGCCGCGCCCACCGCGCCGGAGCCGCAGCACAGGTCCACGACGACGGAGGCTTCCGGGGCCTGTGCCAGGGCCTGGTCGACCAGGAACTCGGTACGGCGGCGGGGCACGAACACGCCCGGTTCCACCAGTACCCGCAGCCCGTGGAAGCCGGCCCAGCCGAGGACGTGTTCGAGGGGCTGTCCGGCGGCGCGCCGGTCCACCATCGTGGCCAGTTCGTCCGAGGTGCCGGCGGTGGCGAGGATCAGCTCCGCCTCGTCCTCGGCGAAGACGCAGCCCGCGGCGCGCAGCGCGGAGACGACGGCGGTGGTGTCGGAGAGGGAGAACATCGCGGAGAGCCTATCCGGCCGCCGGTCCGCCGGTCACACGCCTACCGTTTCCTCCGCTTCCGTCTCAGCCTCGGCCTCGGCCTCGGCCTCCGCTGTGAGCCCCGCGGGCGAGTCCGGTACGGCCATGCGTGCGGCCGGGGACTTGGCCCGCTCGTACGCCGCCGCGACCGCGGTGACCGCGAGGCCGACCAGGAGCCAGACGACCAGGGTCCACACGGTGCGGCCCAGGCCGTCGTCGCCGAAGTAGAGCAGGCTGCGGATGCCCTCGACGAAGCCGGCGCCGTTCCAGAAGGCGTGCAGGGTGCCGAAGAAGCCGTTCTGCAGCTCGGGGCGGAACAACCCGCCGGAGCTGGTGAAGTTGAGCATCACGAACAGCACCATCATGGCCAGGGTGGTCCACCGCTTCAGGAAGGTGTGCAGACCGACACCGATGAGCAGGATGCCCGCCGAGTAGAGCCAGGCCATGCCCCAGACGCCGGCCAGGTCGTGGTGGGCGAGGCGGAACACCGGTCCGGCGAGCAGCGCGCCGATGCCGCCGACCACGGCGGAGACGCCGAGCGCGAGCAGGGCGCGTATCCGCATGGGGAGCGTGCCGCCGGCCGCGCCGAGCGCGGCGACCGAGGCGTAGGAGCCGATGCTCACCGCGATGAGCAGGAAGAACAGGCCCTGCCCTGTGGGGTCGTCGGCGACCGGGCGGGCCACGTCGGTGACCTTGAGCGGGACGCCCTCCTCGGCGGCGACGGGGATGAAGACCTTCTCGACGGCGGTGGCGCCCATGTCGGAGGCGGCGCTCGCGACCAGCAGTTCCGGCGCCTTGGCGCTCGGCACATAGGCGCCGGTCACGGTACGGGACGTCAGCAGGTGGACGGCCGCGGTACGGGTCGGGACGGTACGGACGTCCAGCCGGTCACCCGCGGTGTCCTTGACGGTCTGCGCGAACACCTTCGCCTCCGGTCCGGCGCCGACCACGGCGACGGGCAGGTGGTTCGGCTCCGGGTGGACGAACGCACCCATGTATGCCAGCCCCATACCCAGGCACATCAGCAGCGGGGTGATCAGGTGCGTGAGCACGTGGCGCAGTGCCGGTGACCTCATCGCGTACGACCTCCATACCTTCCGGCCAAACTGGTTGGCTTATACAACTCACACTCAAGTTGTACTATACAACTAGAACGTCGGAGGAGGAATTCCCATGAAGGTGCAGCTGGTGCACATGCCGCCGTCGAAGGTCCTCCCATGACGGCGGCCGAGGTGGCCGTCGAGACCATCCAGCGCGAGATGACGGCCTTCGCGCGCCGCGCCCGGGCGTCCGCCGGGCGGATGCACCCGGAGCTGTCACTGGTGTCGTACACGCTCCTCGGGCATCTGGAGGAGCGCGGCGGCTGCCGGGCGACCGACCTGGCCGCGCACTACGCGCTGGACAAGTCGACGGTCAGCCGGCAGGTGGGGGCGCTGGAGCGGGCGGGGCTGGTGGAGCGGCGCCTGGACCCGGAGGACCACCGGGTCCAGGTGCTGCATCTCACGGACGCCGGGCAGGAGATCCTGGCCCAGGTCACCCGCAGTCGCCGGGCCGCGTTCCGGGAGCGGCTGGCGGCCTGGCCCGAGGAGGACCTGGTCAGGTTCGCCGGATACCTGGAGCGCTACAACGCCGGGACGTCCACGGGCACCGGCGAGGACTGACCGAACGTCTGCGGCACCCGGGCCGCGAGGAAGGCGGTACGGCGGCGCAGCCGGAAGCCGAGGGACTCGTACAGCCGGATCGCGGTGGTGTTCTCGGCGCCGGTGTGCAGGAACGGGGTCTCGCCGCGGGCCCGGATGCCGTACGCGACCGCGCGGATCAGCCGGGTCGCCAGGCCCTCGCCGCGGTACGCCGCGTCGGTGCAGACCGCGCTGATCTCCGTCCAGCCCGGCGGGTGCAGCCGCTCCCCCGCCATCGCGATCAGCCTGCCGTCACGGCGGATGCCCAGGTAGGTGCCGAGCTCGACGGTGCGGGGCAGGAACGGACCGGGCCTGGTGCGCTCGACCAGGTCGAGCATCTCGGGCACGTCGGCGGGACCGAGTCGGACCGCCTGCGGCTCCGGGACGGCGTCCATGCCCTCGTCCACCAGCTGCACGCCCGCGATGTTCATGGTGAGCTCCCAGCCGTCGGGGAGCTCACCCCGGAAGCCGGCCAGCCCGACCTCCGCACCCGGTCCGGCCAGGGCGGCGAGGTCGGCCCAGTCCTCCGGTCCGGGATCGTCGGGCAGGGCCAGCCACGGGGAGACGTCCACCGGGTAGCGCAGCACCCTTCCGCGCCGTTCGGCGAAGAGGGCGTGCGGGCCGGTGAGCGAGGCGAGGGCGGGGTTGTCCAGGACGTGCGGGGCGCCCGCGCCGGGGTTCGGGACGCTCATGCGGCGACCTCGATCACGATCTTGCCGCGCGCATGCCCGTCCTCGACGGTGCGCAGCGCCTGGCCGGCCTCGGCGAGCGGGAAGGTCCGCGAGACGTACGGGTCGAGTTCACCGCCCACGACGAGCTCGGCCACCTCGTCGAGGACGGCGGCGGTACGGGCGCGTTCGACCCGGCTGCCGCCCAGCGCGGCCACGGTGTCCGGGGCGGCGCCCGCGGTGATGAGCTTGGCGCGGTCGGCGAGCAGGCCGGCCGCCTCGGCGAGCACCTCGCCGCCGACCAGGTCGTAGACGCCGTCCACGAGCTGGGGCGCGGCGGCCCGCACCCGCTCGGCGAGGCCGGGGCCAGAGGGCACGTGCACGGCGCCGAGCGACTCCACGAAGTCCTTCTTGGCCTCGCTCGCCACGCCCACGACCCGCAGCCCCCAGGCGCGGGCGATCTGCAGGGCCGCCGCGCCGACTCCGCCGCCCGCACCGGTGACCAGCAGGGTCGCGCCCTCCGGCAGGTCCAGCTGGCGCACCCCGTCGTAGGCGGTGGCCGCGGCGACCGGCAGGGTGGCGGCGTCGGTGAAGGACAGCGCGGCGGGCTTGTGTGCCGTCACGGACGCCGTCAGCAGGGCGTACTCGGCGAACGCGCCGGCGGGCGTGTTGCCGAAGACCTCGTCGCCGACCGCGAATCCGGTGACGCCCTCGCCGATCTCCTCGACCACTCCGGCGGCCTCGCTGCCGAGGACGACCGGGAAGCGCGCCTCGCCCTCGCCCGGGCGGCGGAAGCCGTTGCGCAGCTTCCAGTCGACGGGGTTGACCCCCGCCGCCCGCACCGCGACCAGCAGCTCACCGGGGCCGGGAACGGGCCGGTCCACATCGGCGAAGGCCTCGGTCTCCGGCCCGCCGTGCCTGGTGTAGACGTACGCCTTGGGCATCGTTCTCCCTCGCTCTCTGATGCTGTCACCGGTGTCCCGCTACCGGCACTCTGCGGCAAGGACGATCGCCCGGCCGCTATTCCCGCGCCCTCGGATCGTTCATACGGCCGCAATGATCGGGGCCCTGACCTGGGCCGCATCGGGCTGATCGCGTCGCGGCAGGCCTGCCGGCCGGCCCGGCGGGGGCGTGCGGGCCGGATGCCTCGGGGCGCCGGGGCCGGGGGTGCGGCGCGCGGCGGAACCCGTGCTTCAGCCGGTGTCGCCTTCGTGGCGCCGGCAGGTGGGCCAGGTACCCCGTACGGGGTAAACAGACCGATGTGGACGCCGGCGTGCAAGGGGGGCACGCTGGGAGCTGCGGACCGGCTGTCCGGCCCTACGGCTCCCGTGGCGGCGAGGAGGTCGACATGCGTACCCGAGTGCGTGGCTGGCGCTGGCGGCACAACCCGCTGCGGCGCAGGTCCGACCTGGTGGAGGCATGGATCGCGCTGACCGTCGCGGTCCTGTTGTGCGTGGGGGCACCCCTGGTGGGGGCGGTGGCCGGGCTGTGGGCCCACGCGCAGGCGCGGTCGGTGGCGACGGTGGAGCGGGCCGAGCGGCACATGGTCCGGGCGGTGGTCGTCGGGAACACGCCGGAGCAGCTCCCGTCGGTGGAGGGCGGTGACCGGGAGCACGCCTATCAGACCGACGTCCGCTGGACCGAGCCGGGCAAGGGCACGAAGACCGCCCTGGCCCGGGTGCCGGCCGGGACCCGGGCCGGTGACACGGTGGACGTCTGGTTCGACCACCGGGGGCACGGTGTCGCCCCGCCGCCCGACGAGGTCGCCGTCTGGCAGCACACGGTCACCGTGGGCCTGTGCGGGGCGGGCGGCGCCGCGGCCGTGGTGCTGCTCGGCCACGGGATCGTCCGCCGGGTCGCGCTGCGGCACCGGCTCGCCGAGTGGGAGCAGGAGTGGGCCCGCACCGGCCCGGACTGGACCCGCGGCCGCACCTGAGGCCTCGGAGAGCCCCGCCACGCACTTCCCCTGCCCCGCCGACCGACGTCCGCAGTGACCCGACCTACTGTGACGGCGAGCCGGCCGCCCTGGATCTCCCGGCCGCCGCCTGCGAGTAGCAGTCCGGCCTCCCTGACCAGCGGATCGACGGCCGAGGGCAGGGGGCCGCGGTAGACGCTGGACGGTGCAGAGGCCTGGCGATTCGTCCGATGACCGACGTACGGTGTGATCATCCGCACGATCCCTTCGCCCAAGGCGGTTGTTGATGGCCCTGTTCGACCTTCCCCTCGACGAACTCCGCGAACACCGCAGCGCGTCGGTGGCGCCCGAGGACTTCGACGCCTTCTGGTCCAAGACGCTCCAGGAAGCCCGCGAGCACGATCTCGACGCCCGCTTCGAGCCGGTCGACACCGGGCTGTCCACGGTCGACGTGTACGACGTGACGTTCGCCGGGTTCGGCGGCCACCCGGTCAAGGGCTGGCTGCGGCTGCCGGCCGGGGCCACCGGACCACTGCCGCTGATCGTTGAGTTCATCGGCTACGGCGGCGGGCGCGGACTGGCGCACGAGAACCTCCTGTGGGCGTCGACCGGGCGGGCGCACTTCGTGATGGACACCCGCGGCCAGGGCAGCGCGTGGGGCGGCGGCGGTGGCACCGCCGACCCGGTGGGCGGTGCGCCCGCCTTCCCCGGATTCATGACACGGGGCATCGACGCGCCCGAGAACTACTACTACCGCCGGGTGTACACGGACGCGGTCCGGGCGATCGAGGCGGCTCGCTCGCACCCGCTCACCGACGCGGCGCGGACGGTGGCGCTCGGCTCCAGCCAGGGCGGCGGGATCACCATCGCGGTGGGCGGTCTGGTCCCGGACCTGGTCGCGGTGGCGCCGGACGTGCCGTTCCTGTGCGACTTCCCGCGCGCCGTCACCCTGACGGACCGTCACCCGTACCGCGAGATCGCCCTGTTCCTCAAGACGCACCGCGGCCGCTCGGCGGACGTCCAGCGGACTCTGTCCTACTTCGACGGCGTGCACTTCGCGGCGCGCGGCCGGGCCCCGGCGCTGTTCTCGGCGGCTCTGGAGGACCAGACCTGCCCGCCGTCCACGGTGTTCTCGGCCTTCAACTCCTGGGCGCACGAGGACAAGGCGATCGAGGTGTACGACTTCAACGACCACGAGGGCGGCGGTCCGTACCACGAGGCGGCGAAGCTGCGGTGGCTGCGCGCCTACGCCTGAGCAGCCGGAGGAGGCGCCGGAGAGGGACACGCGCGAGGCCGCCGGGTGGCTCGTGCGCGGAGAGGCCTGCTCTGGAGGTGGGGGATGGTCATCGCAGCGGTGTTCCTTGGCACCGGCGGACTGGTTTTCCTGGTAGTGGGTGCGTGGTTCGTCCGGCGGCAGCGGGGCAGGCGGGCGGACACCCGTGCGGGGTGGGGCAGTGTCGGGATCGGCCTGAGCCAGCTGCTCCATGGGGCGGGGTTTCTCTTCGGAGCCCGGCAGCCACTCGATCTGGTCCTCGCCCTCTCGTCCGCCGTCTGCGCCGTCGGCGGGGCCGTGCTGGTGGCGACAGCCGGCGAGTCGCTCAGGAAGCGCCGCCACCGCGGGAAGCGTCGAAAGCTGCCACCTCTGCATCCGTGACGCGTCGGGCACGGGGAGCAGGGTGTCGACCGAGGTAGCGAGACGAGGAGCAGCACCTGGTGCTGCCCGCCGAGCGTGGTCCGGATCCGCGCGACGGGCAGGTTGCGCCATGTGACGCCCACTCCGTGGGGACGGGGGCACCTGAAGCCCGGCCGTGATGACGCAGGGTGCCCCGTCCGCGCCGGCGGCCCGGCGTACGACGCTGGCCTTCTCGCGCCGCCACATCCCGGGACTCGCTTCACCACGGGCCAAGCGGACCATGCGCATGAGTCTGTGGGGAGCCGCCGGCCGGCCCGGGCGGGCACGGCGGTGTCAGCGCGTGCCGGGTGCCGGGGCAGACGGTTCGTCGAGGAAGCGAAGCAGCACGGCGGCCTCCGCGCGAAGCCGCGCGGCTCGGTCAGCGTGCGCGGGCGCGGTCAACTGCGCCGCAACCTCCAGACGCTCAGCGGCCTCGGCGCGCACGACATCCACCACACGGCGCTCGCTCAGCTCACGCCGCGCCGCTTCGGTGGCGCCGGCACCGACCGGCGACTGCTCAAGGGCCACGCCACGGAGGGCAGATTCGTCCACGGGCACCGCCTCAGCGTTGTCCAGCGCGGCAAGCGTTGCGCGCAGGGCGCTCACCGCGGCCTTGTCACGGGCACGCATCGCTTCCGGCAGTGCTTGACGCATACGAAGACGCAAAGACATGCGGTGACCCTATGGCGGCCCCCCTGCACCCACAACGCGTTATATGCGCGGCATCGGACTCACCTCCGGCTGAAGGGCATCGGGGGGTCTCTTCCTCCGCTGACCTTCCCTCCAGTCCGACCAGTCGGTACGTTCAGGGTGCCTGGGCCGCAGCGTCGCGGTCCGGGTTTTCCGGCGTACGACGGAGGGCGCATGTCCGAGCACGAGCCACCGGTCCACGGTCACTGCGAGCCGCGTTTCGCGGCGGTGCGGGAGGCTTTCGAGGAGAACTTCCGGGACCGGGAGGAGCTGGGCGCCGCCGTGGCGGTGACGGTCGGCGGCGAGACGGTCGTGGATCTGTGGGGCGGCTGGGCGGACCCGGGGCGCGGCCGGCCGTGGGAGCGGGACACCCTGGTGAACGTCTGGTCGACGACCAAGGGGCCGGTCGCCCTGTGCGCACACATCCTGGCGGACCGGGGCCTGCTCGACCTCGACGCCCCGGTGGCCGACTACTGGCCCGAGTTCGCGGCGGCGGGCAAGGAACGGGTCCTCGTCCGGCATCTGCTCTCGCACCGCGCCGGCCTGTCCGGCCTGCGGGAGCCGCACTCGCTCCAGCAGTTGTACGACTGGGAGCTGACGACCGCCCGGCTGGCGGCGACGGAGCCCTGGTGGGAGCCGGGCACTCGGTCGGGGTATCACGCGCTGACCTACGGTTTCCTGGTCGGCGAGGTGGTGCGGCGGGTGTCGGGGCTGCTGCCGGGGGCGTTCCTGGAGCGGGAGGTGACCGGGCCGCTGGGCATCGACTTCACCGTCGGGCTGCCGGAGAAGGAGGCCGGGCGGGCGGCGGTGCTGGACCATCCACGGGTCCTGTCGGACAGTGAACAGGCTGCGATCTTCAGCCAGTTGGCGCCGGCGGCGGTGGCGGCCCTGGCCAACCCGGGGGTGGGCGCGAGCGCGGCGAACACGCCGGAGTGGCGGGCGGCCGAGATCCCGGCGGCCAACGGCCACGGCACGGCCCGGGCGGTCGCCGCGCTGTACGGCGTGTTCGCGGGCCGGGGCGAGTACGGCGGCCTGCGCCTGCTGTCGCCGGAGGCGGCCGAGCGGGTGCGCGAGGGCCAGGGCAGCTGCCGTGACCTGGTGCTCGGGGCGGGTTTCGAGCACGAGACCGAGGTGGCGCTGGGCCTGTGGCTGAGCGGGGCGAACGGCTCCTACGGACCGAACCCGCGGGCCTTCGGGCACGACGGGTTCGGCGGTTCGTGCGGGCTGGCCGACCCGGAGGCGGGGATCTCGCTCGGGTACGTGATGAACCGTATGGGGCCGCGGATCGCGGATGATCCACGGAAGACGGCCCTGGTGAACGCCCTCTACGCGAGCCTGTGAGGCCGGTTCGGTTTCGGCCGAACCTGTGAGCCGCCCTTCCCTGTTGGTTTAGACCAATGCTAGATCTGGTCGCGCAATGAGCCCGCACGGCTACGTCTTGTCACCAACAGGAGGCGCGGCATGGCCCGCACCACCCCGCACGACCACTCCGAGAGCGAAGAGCAGCCCCTGTACGGGCGGATCGCGGCACAGCTCCTCGGCGAGCTGCGCGACGGCACCATCCCGCCGGGCGAACGGCTGCCCGGGGAACGGCAGTTGGCACAGCACTTCGGCGTCAGCCGGGAGACTGTCCGGCAGGCGCTGGAGGTGCTGCGCCACAGCGGTCTGGTCGCCACCGACCGGCGGGGCAGTCACGCCACGCTGCGCGGCCGGCCGGTGGAGAGCCCGGTCTCCCTGGCGTTCCCGGTGGGAGCAGGGACCACGGAGCACGGCGCGGTCGACCGGGCCACCGTGACCTGGGAGGAACCACCGCCGGAGCACGCGGCGGCCCTGGGCCTCGCCCCGCACCGGCCGACCCTGGTCCACCGCTACGAATCCGCCTTCCCCGACGGCCGCGCCCTGCGCACCGCCGTGACCTCCTTCTCGGCCGTCGCCCTGACCGAGGTCGAGGAACTGGGCCGCTACCGGGACCGGGCCGACGGCACGGCCGCCGCCCAACTGCGCCGGGCCTACGACTGGATGCGCAAGGCCGGCCTCACCCTGCACCACCGGGACTCGATCAGCCAGATCGCGAACGCGGCCTCGGTCCTGGTGACCCGCCGGGTGCACGACCAGTACGCCCGCCCGCTGGAGATCACCGACCTCGTGGTGGACGCCCAGCAGGACACGCTGGTCTACGAGTTCACGGTCCCGGCCGCGGGCTGACCCGCACCGGCCTTCCTGGCCACGACGAGCCGGGCGCGCGGGCTGCCGTCGTCACGCCGGCCGAACTCGGGCAGCCCGCGCAGCTCCACCGAGAACCCCGCCCGCTCCAACTCCCCCAGCACGGACCCGAGTCGGAAGGCCCGGTAGTACATGACGAACGGCGGCCGCCACACCGCGTTGCGCACCCGCATCACGGCGTCGAAGCCGAGCAGCGCCCAGAATCCGAGGCCGGTGGGGCGGGACGGGGCCAGCACCGGGAAGGCGAAGGTGCCGTCCGGCCGCAGTACCGAGTGCACCTGGCCGAAGAGACCGGGCAGTTCCCGGGGCAGGAAGTGCCCGAACGCCCCGAAGCTGACCACCAGGTCGAAGGCGGGCCCGAACGGCAGGGCCCGGGCGTCGGCGCGTACCCAGTGGACGGCCGGCCCGTCGGGCGCGGGCAGGCGCCGGGCGACGTCGAGCATGCCTGCGCTGAAGTCGACGCCGGTGACGCTGCTCCGGCACGCCCGGGTCAGCACGTCCAGACCGGCGCCGGTGCCGCAGCACAGGTCGAGGCCGTCCGTGAACGGACCGAGCGGGGTGAGCGCCTTGGCGACCGCCTCCAGGACCGGGTCCGGGGTCCGGAAGGGGGTGTGGTCGAACTTGGGGGCCAGCAGGTCGTAGCCGCGCTCGACCGAGGACAGGGCCTGGACGGTGAGTTCGCGGAGGCTCGGGCCATCGGGGCTGAACATCCGGCCAGCTTACGGGAGCGACCGGCGCAGGCGCGGACCCTCCCAGGGCCGCGCCTGCGCCGCCCGGTGTCAGGCCACGGTGAGCGTCAGGGCGCCCGTATAGGTGGAGCCGGCGGTGAGGGCGGTCTCGGTGCCGTCCACCGTCAGCTTCACCGTCCTGCCGCGCGGCGCCCGCACGGCCGCATCGGCCGCGAGGGTGAGGCTGGTCAGGTACGAGGTGCCGGTGACCGTCCAGGTCGAGCCGCTGTTCAGCCGGACGACGACGCCGTTGTTGACGGCGGCCCGCACGGTGTTGGTGACGATGCCCAGCTCGTAGAAGGTGGACGAGTCGATCGAGGACACCCGGTGCTTGGCCCTGGTCGCCGAGATGACGCCCTCGACGCTGGAGTCCTCGAAGGCGAGGACCATGTTCTTGCCGCCCCGCATGCCGTTGTAGAAGTCGCCCTTCAGCCCGATGGAGCTGAAGGTCGCGGCGCCGTCGGTGGAGTGGACGGCGGTGACGTCGAAGGAGGAGTCCTTGACCGGGTCGGTGGTGGGCTCGGTGTAGACGCCGATGTTCATCATCTTGCCGTTGACGTTGACCGGGCCCGGGTCGTCCAGCTCGATCATCTGGAGGATGACTCCGTCGCGCGGGTTGAGCCGGGCGCCCTGCGAACCGTCGACCGAGATCGTCGTCTGCTGGCCCTTGTTGAGGAAGGTGGCCCGCTCGGAGTTGACGACGGTGCCGCCGTCCAGGGTGAGTTGGCCGGCGCCGAAGAACATGTAGCCGAAGTGACCGGAGTTCACGACCGTGCTGCGCACCGGCACGCTCGCCAACTCCGCCTTCGACAGGCCGAGTTCCAGTTCGGTGTTGAGCGCGGCGACCGCCTCGCGGGTGCTGTCGCCGTAGTGCACGACGGCGGCCGGTCCGGCGATGATCGTCGCATAGGAGCCGACGTCGAAGCGGGAGCCGAGCACGCGGACGGTGGCGTCGCCGATGGCGTAGGTGCCGTAGCCGTAGTCGCCGGTGTTGCCGACATGGCTGTTGATCGCGGTCAGCTTCAGCCCGCTGCCGCCCTCCACCGACAGCGCACCCCAAGTCTCCGAGAAGACGGTCGAGTTGAGGTAAGTGGCGATGCTGTTCTTGCCGATGAGGTTGGTGGCGCGGACGTTGCCGTCGAGGCCGAGCATCCAGGGCACGGACTCCATGTACGGGGTCTCGACCGTGGCCTGGTAGTCGGCGGGCAGCACGCCGTTGCGGGCGCGCAGGAAGGAGTCCTTGACGAGGACGTTGGCGCCGTTGTCGGCGATGACGGTGGTGCGGACCACGCCCTTGTTGCCGATCCGGGCGCCGTCCACGACCAGCCTGGTCGAGGAGCCGTCGCCGACCACGGCCGCGCCGTATCCGGCGAAGTCCGAACGGCCGTTGCCGGTCAGGGAGATGGTGGGACTCTGCAGGGTGTAGCTGCCACTTTCGACGTAGACGCCGTTGAAGCACTCGCCCGTGGAGGTGATCGACACGTTCCGGGCGGCGGCGTCGGTGACCTTGCCACCGCGGACGGCGGACAGCACGGACTTCGCCGAGTCGACCCCGTCGGGGCCGACGTAGAGGGCCTGCCGGAAGGGGAAGGTGAGCGTCTGGTAGGTGACGTCGTTGGACTCGGCGACCGTGAGGACGACGTCGCCGCGGTAGGTGCCGGCCTGGATGAGGGTCGCGGTGCCGCCGGTCGCGGTGAGCAGTTGGCCGGTCTCCACGCCGTCGACGGTGAGGCTGATGTCGTACCCGTCCGGGGCGGCGATCCTGCCGCCGTCGCCGATGGTCAGCAGGCTGAGCCTGGTGGTCGCGGCGAGTTCGTAGGTCTCCCCCGCACCGACGGAGAGCGTGCCGCCCGACGCCTTCGGCACGGCGGTGGCGGTGCCGGAGGCGACCGGAACGAGCACGGCCGCCGTTGTGGCGGAACCGGCGATCAGAAAGGAGCGTCGGGATGTCAGCGTCATTGCAGGCCTTTCCACGGGTGGAGTGCGCCGTCGCGCAGAGTCACGAGTCGCCCGTCGAGACCGAGGCGACGAAGGCACTTGAGGTGTGCAGGTGGGAGTGAAGCAGCCTGCGGAAACCTGGGACAGGCCTGGCACACACGCATCCCGGAACCCGATGCCTTCGATCGTCCCGCTCGCTTGACAGCGATGACACAGAGTGGCCGCAGTCCATGGTGGTGGGGACGCACGAAGGCGAGGCGGACGGCCCGCGCACCGTCCACCTCGCCGTGTTTCCCCGGGTGCTTACGCCGGTGCGACCATCCCCGCCGACAGATCGATGTCCGCCCCGCACAGTCCGGGCATCGCGAGCATCGCCACCAGGGCGCGGGCGACCTCGTCCTCCTCGACCAGCCGGCCGAGCGCGGCCCGGGAGACGAAGTCGCGTTCCGCCTCCTCGACGGTGGCGCCGGTGAGTTCGGCGGTGAGCCGGAAGTTGCGGTCCATACGGGGTCCCCGGACCGGGCCCGGGGAGAGGGAGTTGACCGCGACGCCGAGCGGCCCCACCTCGCCCGCGAGGGTCCGGGTGAGGCCGATCAGGGCCATCTTGGAGGCGGTGTACGGCGTGCGGTGGAGCAGCGGTCGCTTGCCGCTGACCGAGGCGACGTTGACGATGTCACCGCGTCCGGCGGCCAGCATGGGCGGCAGGAAGGCCCGGCACATGAGATAGACGCCGCGGACGTTGGCCGCGAACACGTCGTCCCACTCGTCGGGTTCGATGTCGACGAGCGGCCGCACCGGTCCCGCCACCCCGGCGTTGTTGACGAGCAACGACACGTCCTCGTCGCCGAGTTGACGGGCCAGGGTGCGCACGGACGCCGGGTCGGAGACGTCGCACACCGCTGTGCGGGCCGCCTCACCCGCCTTGGCCGCCGCCTCGGCGAGGGCCTGCTCGTTCCGGCCGACGAGGACCACCCGGGCACCGGCGTCGGCGAGCGCCAGCGCGAACGCCCGCCCCAGCGGGCCTCCGCCGCCGGTGATCAGGGCCGTCCGGCCGTCCAGGCTCACCCTTCGTTCCAGGGCAGTTCGTCGCCCGCGGCCTTCGCGGCCCGTACGTCGCCGGAGCGGGCGTGGCCCTCGAACAGCTCGACCCGGGAGGCGCGTCCGCACAGCCGACCGAGCAGGGCCTGCGAGGCGGTGTCGGTGACCTCCTGGTAGGTGACCGTCTTCAGGTACTTCCCCACCCACAGGCCGCCGGTGTAGCGGGCGGCACCACGTGTGGGCAGCACATGGTTCGTGCCGATCACCTTGTCGCCGAACGACACACAGGTGCCCTCGCCCAGGAACAGGGCGCCGTACTGGGTCATCTTCTCCAGGGCCAGGCGCGGCTCGGCGGTGAGCACCTCCACGTGCTCGAAGGCGAACGCGTCGGCGAGGGCGTAGAGCTCGTCGAGGGTGTCGACGACATGGACCTGGCCGTGGTCGCGCCAGGCGGGCCCGGCGTAGTCGCGGGTGGGCATGGAGGGCAGGATCCGCTCGACCTCGGCGATGCTCTTCTCGGCGACCTCACGGGAGGTGGTGACGAGCACGGCCGGGGAGTCCGGGCCGTGCTCGGCCTGGGAGAGCAGGTCGACCGCGCAGACGAACGGGTCCGCCTGCGCGTCGGCGAGGACCAGGATCTCGGTGGGCCCGGCGAACAGGTCGATGCCGATCTCGCCGAACAGCTGGCGCTTGGCCTCGGCCACATAGGCGTTGCCGGGTCCGGCGATCAGGTTGACCGGGTCCATGGTGTCGGTGCCCACGGCCATCGCGGCCACCGCCTGGACCCCGCCGAGCAGCCAGATCTCGTCGGCGCCCGCGAGGTGCATGGCGGCGACGGTGGCGGCGGGGATCTCCCCGTGGATGGGCGGGGTGCAGGCGACCACGCGCGGTACGCCCGCCACCTTGGCGGTGACGATGGTCATGTGGGCGGAGGCGGTGAGCGGGTAGCGGCCGCCGGGGATGTAGGCGCCGGCCGCCTGCACGGGGATGTGTTTCTGCCCGAGCCGTACGCCCGGCAGCGTCTCCACCTCGAACTCGCCCACAGAGGCCAGCTGGTGGCGGGCGAAGCCACGGACCTGTTCCTGGACGAACGTGATGTCGTCGATGACCTGCCGGGGCACCGAGGCGACGATCTTCTCGACCTCCTCGGCGCTCAGCCGGAAGGAACCGGGACTCCACTGGTCGAACTTCTCGGAGTACGCGCGGACGGCCGCGTCACCGCGTTCGCGGATGTCCGCGATGACGCCGGCCACGGTGGTGCGCACCTGGTCGAGGGAGGCGGCCACCTCGGCCTCGGGCACGGCGTGCTTCAGGATCTCTGCCACAACTACGGCCTTTCTCAGGAGGATCGGGGTTACACCGGGGGCGCTTCGAAGAGCACGTCGGGGTCGTTGAACTGCTCCTTGGCGACCGACTCGCTCATCGGGTCGGCGGTGCCCCACTGGTCCTGGGTGACCGGGTCGGCCACGTCGTGCCGGCCGGGGTGCCACAGGTCCTCTTCGAGGACGGCGAGTTCGGTGGTGTACTCGACGGTGTTGCCGTGCGGGTCGTGGAAGTACGAGAAGGTGTTGTCGCCCGCCAGGTGCCGTCCCGGCCCCCAGGTGAGCCGGGTTCCGGCGCGCAGCGCACGCCCGGTGCCGCGCATGTACTCCTCCACACCCCGCATCTCGAACGAGGCGTGGTGCAGTGACACATGGGGCCCGCGCGCGATGGCGAAGGAGTGGTGCAGGGGGCTGCACCGCAGGAAGTACATGAGGTCACCCATGTGCGTGGAGTACAGGGTGTCGGTGAGCCGGAAGCCCAGGTGCCGGACGTAGAAGTCGCGCAGTCCCTCCGGGTCCTGGGAGTTGACCACACAGTGCGACAGCCGCACCGGGACGGCCTCGCGCTCCTCGATTCTGCGGTGGCTGCGGGTGGCCACGTCGGCCGAGACCTCGACGACCCGCCCGTCAGGGTCGAAGAAGCGCAGCCCGTAGCCGCCGCCGGGGGTGTCCAGCGACCGGGGTTCGTGGACGATCCGCACTCCGGCGCGGCCGAGCCGTACGGCCAGTTCGTCCACCGCCGCCGGGGACACCGCGCCGAAGGCGACGAGGTCCATCCGCTTCCGTTCGTCCTTGCGGATGCGGACGATGTACTGCTCGGGGCTGCCCTCGGCGGCGAAGAACGCGATCCCGTTGTCGTTCGCCACCTCGGTCAGGCCCCAGGTGGTGCCGTAGAAGGCGCGCTGGGTGGCGAAGTCCGGTACGGCCAGGTCGACATGGCGCAGATGGCTGACGGGCTGGAAGCTCATGGGTGGCTCCTGACGGTGTTGCGCTGACGGCCGAGGCCGGTGATCTCCGCCTCGATCACGTCTCCGGGCTTGAGGAAGACCCCCCAGTGCGCGCCGTTGCCGGCCGGGGAGCCGGTGAGCAGCAGGTCGCCGGGGCGCAGGGTGGTGGTCGTGGAGGCGTAGGCGATCAGCCGCGGGATGTCGAAGATCATGTCCTTGGTGGACTCGTCCTGCCGGACCACCCCGTTGTGCCGCAGCGTGATCCGCAGGTCGCCCGGGTCGCCGACGAAGTCCGCGGGGACCAGGAAGGGCCCGGTCGGCAGGAAGGTGTCGGCGTTCTTGGCGGTGAACCAGTCGGTGCCGATGGCCTTGAGGTCGGGCCGGTAGAGCCGGTCACGGGTCGTCAGGTCGTTGCTGATCGTGTACCCGGCGACGTACGACATCGCCTCCTCGGCCGGGATGTCCTTCCCCGACCTGCCGATGACCAGGGCGAGTTCGAGTTCCCAGTCGTGCTGGTCGCCGAGCGCGGGGAGCACGATGTCGTCGTAGGGGCCGCACAGCGCGCGTGGTGATCCGAGGAAGAGGTACGGGACTCCGGCGCGGATCCGCTCGTCCATCATCTTCTCGGCGTCGGCGCGGGCCTCCTGCGGGGTGGCGCCGTGCACGCTCTCCTTCTCGGCGGCGACCAGATCGACCACGTGTTTGCGGTAGTTGGCGCCGCTCTGCAGGATCTGGCCCGGCTCGATCGGTGTCAGGACCCGCAGCGCGGCCAGGTCGTGCCAGACACCGTCGGCGTCGGCGGCCAGTTCGTGGAGCCGGGGCAGCCAGCTGTCCCAGTCCTCGACCAGCGCGCGTACCGACGCCACCGGGCCGGAGAGGTCGCGGACCCGCGCGCCGGCGACCAGCCCGGGGAAGGCGGCCGCGCCGTCGCTGAAGGTGCCGAGCGCGAAGGGGCCGGCAGGGGAGGGAAAAGGTTCGGGCACGGGCGGCTCTCCTCGTACGGGTGCGGGCTCGCCTTCGACGCTAGGCACCGCGCACGGTCGGCGGAAATGGCCGTTGGCGATGGCTGCCATCGCCTGCGGTTCCGCCCCCTGCCCGCACTGACGTGCGGTGCCGCCATCGTCGTACGGGATGGATGCCGTCCCCCTTGCCGATGCCTCGATCCGTTGACCCTGCACGGACCGCCGACCAGGCTCGATGCCACCCCGAACCCGAGGAGGACACCGTGGTGGTCGAGCATGCGGAGCTGACCGTCGAGGAAGGCCGGGAGGCCGAATTCACGGAGGTCTTCGGCAAGGCCCGCGAGGTGCTCGCCCAGGCCGGGGGTTTCCGCTGGGCGGAGCTGCTGCGCTGCGACGAACGGCCGCGGACCTTCCTGCTGCTGGTCGGCTGGGAGTCGGTCGAGGCGCACACGGCAGGCTTCCGGGAGTCGGAGCTGTTCGCGCGCTGGCGGGCGCTGGTCGGCCCGTTCTTCGCGGCGCCGCCGGCCGTCGAGCACTACCACGAGCTGGGCCCGCGCTTCATCGGCTGACAGCCGCAGGCCGCTTCCCCCTGCCTTTCACATTTGAGGTCTTTCTACGTTGAGCAAGGATCGCCCATGCCCGTTCACAAGGTGCTCGTCGTCGGCGGCGGCATCACCGGAAGCGTGCTGTGTCTCGCGCTCGCCCAGCGCGGTGTCGAGGTGGAGCTGGCCGAGATCTCGCCCCGGTGGTTCGGGGTGGGCCATGGCATCACCATCCAGGGCAACGCGCTCAAGGCACTGCGTGCGGTCGGCGTGCTCGACCGGGTGCTGGCCCGGGCGGTGCCGTTCGACCTCATGCGGCTGCGCCGGGCGGACGGCGGTCTGATCACCGAGCTGGAGACCCCGCACACCGGCGGCGCGGACCTGCCGTCCACGGCGGGCGCGCTCCGCGCGGACCTGCAGAACGCGCTGTGCGACGCGGTGTACGCGCACGGCGTCACGGTTCGCCTGGGCCTGAGCGTCGAGCGCCTCGTCCCCTCCCCCGATCACATCGATGTCACCTTCACCGACGGCTCCGCCGGCCGCTACGACCTGGTGGTCGGCGCGGACGGCATCAACTCGGCGATGCGCGCCCTCATCGGCATCACCACGAAGCCCTGGCCTGTCGGTATGTCGATCTTCCGGGTGGTGGCTCGGCGGCCCGCCGAGATGGACTGCGCCGAGGTGTATTACGGCGGCCCGCGCTACAAGGCGGGTTACAGCCCGATATCCGGCGACCAGTGCTACGCCTACCTCCTCGACGAGAACCTCGACGCCTCCCTGATCGGCCCGCGCGCCTCGCTGGACCTGCTGCGCGAGCGCGGCGCCGGGTACGGCGGCACCTGGGGGAGGATCATCGCCTCGCTGCCGGACGACACGGCGGTGGACTACCGCTGGATCGAGGCGGTGCTGGTCGACGAGGACTGGCACCGGGGCCGGGCGATGGTGATCGGCGACGCGGCGCACGCCTGTCCGCCGCTGATCGCGCAGGGCGCCGCGATGTGCATGGAGGACGCGGTGCTGCTGGCCGAGCTGGTCACCGCCGACGAGCCGGTGGACCGGGCCCTGGCCCGGTTCATGGCCCGGCGGCTGCCGCGGGTGCGGATGGTGCTGGACAACTCCCTGCGGCTCGCCGAGTGGGAGATCCACCCGGAGACCCCCGGCGCCGACCCGGCGCGGATCATGTCGGAGACGCTCTCCTCGCTGACGGTGGCGGCATGAGCACGCCCGTCGTCGACTTCCACGGCCATCTCGCGGTCCCCGGGGCCGACGCCCTGGTGGCCGGCACCGAGGGCTTCGCGGCCGAGCTGGCCGCCGAGCAGCGCGCCCACTCCCCCGCGTCGCTGGCCGCCAACCGGGCTCAACTCCTGCGACTGGCACCGAAGTTGACGGATGTCGGCGCTCGTCTGGCCGACCTGGACGCGATGGGTGTCGACGTCCAGGTGGTCGGCCCGATGCCCATGCACCACTACTGGGCCGGCCCCGATCTGGCAGTACGGCTGGCCCGGACCGTCAACGAGTCGGTGGCCGCGCACTGCGCCGCCGCGCCCGAGCGGCTGCACGGCCTGGGCACGGTACCGCTCCAGCACCCGGACCTCGCGGTCGCCCTGCTGGACGAGGCGGTCACCGAGCTGGGCCTGTACGGCGTCAGCGTCTCCACCACCGTGGCGGGCCGCGAGCTGGCCGACCCCGCGCACGACGAAGTCTGGCTGAAGGCCGAGGAGTTGGGTGCGGTGGTCTTCGTACACCCCTGGGGCTGCTCGCTCGGCGAGCGGCTCGCCACGCACTACCTCGGCAACACGGTCGGCCAGCCCGCCGAGACCACGGTCGCGCTCTCCCGGCTGATCTTCACCGGGGTCCTGGACCGCTTCCCGCGGCTGAAGCTGGTGGCCGCGCACGGCGGCGGTTATCTGCCGACGTACATCGGCCGCTCCGACCACGCCTGGCGGGTACGGCCGGACGCGCGCGGCTGCGCCGGACCGCCCAGCTCCTATCTGCGCCGGATGTGGTTCGACGCCCTGGTCTACACCCCGCGCGCGCTGCGCCATCTGGTCGAGGAGGTGGGCGCGGACCGGGTGGTGCTCGGCACCGACCACCCCTTCGACATGGGGGTGACGGACCCGGTGGCCCGCCTGGACGCGGCCGGTCTCGACCCGGTCGCGCGGGACGCGATCGCCGGGGGCAACGCCCTGGAACTGCTGCTGAAAGGACACGTCCGATGACCGTCGGTCCCATCGAGGAAGAGCTCGCCAAGGCCCGCGCCCTGTACCGCAACTGGGGCCGCTGGGGCGAGGACGACGTGCTGGGCACACTCAACTTCGTCGACGACGCGATCCGCGCGCACGCCGCCGGTCTGGTCCGGCGGGGCCGTTCCTTCTCGCTGGCGCAGGAGTTCAACGAGTCGGGCCCACAGCGCGGCTTCCGGGGCCGGATCAACCCGGTGCACTACATGCGGGACACCGGCTCCGACGCGGCGGCCGGCACCCAGGGCTTCCCGCACGGTTTCGGCGGCGCCGACGACCATGTGCTGATGCCGCTCCAGGCCTCCACGCAGTGGGACGGGCTGGGCCACATCTACGACAACAAGCTGGCCTGGAACGGCCGTCCGTGCACGATCGTCAACGGCGACGGCGACTCCGTGACCGGTATCGAGCACATGCGGGACGCCTTCACCGGCCGCGGGGTGCTGCTCGACGTCGGCCGGGCGGCCGGCGACGCGCGCGGTGAACTCCCGGACGGCTTCCCGATCCTGGAGGAGCACCTGCGCACCGCCATCGAGGCGCAGGGCGCCACGTCGAGTGCGCGCCGGGGTGACATCGTGCTCGTCCGCACCGGGCAACTGGGCCGGGTGCGGCGGCTCGGCGAGTGGGGCGGGTACGCGGCGGGGGACGCGCCCGGCCTGTCCTTCACCACCCTCGGCTGGCTGCACCGCACGGAGATCGCGGCCATCGCCTCCGACACCTGGGGCCTTGAGGTGCGGCCGTACGAGTTCGCCGAGCCGGCGATGTCGCCGCTGCACCAGATCGCCATCCCCAACATGGGTCTGCCGCTCGGCGAGATGTGGGACCTGGAGGCCCTGGCGGAGGACTGCGCGGCCGACGGTGTCTACGAGTTCCTGCTGGTCGCGGCACCGCTGCCGGTGACCGGCGCGGTCGGCGCCCCCGTCAACCCCATCGCGGTCAAGTGAGCCGCCCGGTGACCGCGATCAGCCGGGGGACGATCCCCGGCCCCCCGGACGAGAACCGCTTCTCCGGCACCCTCCACCTCCCCGGTGACGAGGACTTCGAGGAGGCCGTGTACCGGCGGGTCTTCAACGCCCGCCGCCCGGCCGACCGCACCCCCGCGGCCGTGCTCAAGGCGGCCACCGAACAGGATGTCGTCGAGGGCGTACGGCTCGCCCTGGAGCGTGGCTGGCAGGTCGCCGTGCGCTCCGGCGGGCACAGCTGGGCCGCGTGGTCGGTGCGCCGGGACGCGCTGCTGATCGACCTCGGCGGCTTCCGCGAGATGGCGTACGACCCGCGGACCGGGATCGTCACGGCCACCCCCAGCGTCAAAGGCGGCGACGAACTCAACCCGTATCTCAGTGAGTTCGGGCGGTTCTTCAACGGCGGGCACTGTCCGTCGGTGGGCATCGGCGGTTTTCTGCTCCAGGGCGGGCAGGGCTGGAACGCGCGCGGCTGGGGCTGGGCGGCCGAGAACATCGTGGCGATCGACGTCGTCACGGCGGAGGGCGAGCTGGTCCGGGCCGACGAGGTGCGGCACAGCGACCTGTTCTGGGCGGCACGTGGTGCGGGCCCGGGTTTCTTCGGGGTCGTGACCCGTTTCCATCTGCGCACCCGCCCGCTCCCCGGGCATCTGGCGCACACCGTGCACGCCTACCCGCTGGACCTCTTCGACGAGGTCATGACCTGGTTGCACGACACCCATCACGCGGTCTCCGAGCTGGTGGAGATCGTCGCTCTCACCCAGACCCCGCCCGATCTCGACGGACCGGTGCTGCTGGTGACGGGTGTGGCGATGACGGAGACCCCTCAGGAGGCGGCCGAGGCGCTCGCGCCCCTGCACGCGGGCCCGTACGCCGACCGGGCCCTGTTCCGGGTCGAGGCCGAACCCACCTCCTTCGCCGAGCAGTTGGCCGGGCAGCGCACCGCCAACCCGGAGGGCCACCGCTACTTCGTCGACAACGCGTGGCTGACCGGCACCGCGGAGGAGGTCGTCCCGGCGATCCGCAAGGCGTTCACCGAGCACCCCACCCGGGGGACCTTCACCATCTGGTTCTCCATGGCCCCGCTGCGCCAACTGCCCGACATGGCCTTCTCGTTGCAGTCGGAGATCTACTGCGCGAGCTATGTCGTCCACGACGAACCGGGGCGGGACGCGGAGCTGCGCGGCTGGCTGGACGAGGCGATGGCGGCGATGGAGCCGGTGACCGCCGGCCAGTACCTGGGTGACTCCGACTTCACGGTGCGGCAGGTGAGGTTCATGGGCGACGAGCAGTGGCGGCGGCTGAACGAGATCCGGGCCGCCCGTGATCCCAAAGGCGTGTTCGCCGGCTATCTGAGCGCCGGGACCGTCACCAACACCAACCACTGGGAGCAGTGAGCCATGCGTTTCGCGACATACGAGCACGAGGGCGAGGAGCGCGCCGGTGTGGTGCGGGACGGGGTGATCCACCCGCTGCCCGAGGGGGTGAGCGTCCTCACGCTCGTCGAGGCCGGCGTGCTGTACGCGGCCGGCGTCGAAGCCCTGGACTCCCCCAGTGGGCCTACGGTGGACCGGGTACGGCTGCTGCCGCCGCTGAAGCCGCCCTCGATCCGGGACTTCGTCGGGTTCGAGGCGCACATCGAGGGCGTGTCGAAGTCGCTGGACGGTCTGGAGCGGGTGCCCGAGGAGTGGTACCGGGCGCCCAACTTCTACTTCACCAACCCGCATGCCGCCTACGGCGCGCACGACGACGTGCCGGTCCCGGCGGGCTGCTCGGTGCTGGACTTCGAGCTGGAGGTCGGCGCGGTCATCGGCCGCAGCGGCCGCGACCTCACCCCCGAGCAGGCCGGGGACCACATCGTCGGCTATCTGGTCTTCAACGACTGGTCGGCCCGTGACCTGCAGAAACCGGAGAAAAACCTCGGCCTCGGCTTCTCCAAGGGCAAGGACTTCGCCCACACGCTCGGACCCTACCTGGTCACCGCCGACGAGGTGGAGGACCGGCGCGATGCGGACGGCTTCCTCGACCTGGAGATGACGGTCGCCCTGAACGGGGAACTGATCGGCCGGGACACCCTCGCCAACGTCTCCTGGACCTTCGAGGAGATGATCGCCTACGCCAGCCGGGACGCCTGGGTACGGCCCGGTGACATCCTCGGCTCGGGCACCTGCGGCTGGGGCTCGCTGGCGGAGTTCTGGGGCCGGCTCGGGGAGCGCACCCCGCTCCCGCTGAAGCCCGGCGACGAGGTGACGCTGAGCGTCGAGGGGCTCGGCACGGTGTCCAACCGGATCGTGCCCGGGCGGGCGGACGCCTACCTTCCGCGGGCCCGCAAGAGGGGCCGCACGCCGCGGCCCTAGCACCCGAAGCTGTGGGGGGCCTGTGGTGCGCGCAGGCCCCCCCACCTGGGGGTATCCGGTGCCCGGATGGCTGGCATCGCATCTTCCTGAGAGTCGCCCCGACCCCCTTCCTCGACGGCCGTCCGCTGGTTAACCTCCCGTTTCACCGAAGCTTCAATGACGTGGCCGGCCGGAAGGGGACACCCGTGGGTCTCGGAGCGATCGATCTCAATCTTCTGGTGGCACTGGAAGCGCTCCTGGAGGAGAAGAACGTCACCCACGCGGGGGTACGGCTGTCCACCAGCCAGTCCGCGATGAGCGGCTCGCTGGCCCGGCTGCGCCGGCACTTCAACGACGAGCTGCTGATCCGGGTCGGCCGGGAGTACGAGCTGACACCCCTCGCGGAACGGCTGCTGCCGGTCGTCCAGGGCTCGCTGCAGAAGGCCGAGGAGGCGCTGTCACTGACCCGGCACTTCGATCCGGGACGCAGCCGTCAGCGCTTCTCCGTGGTCATGTCGGACTACGTGATGACGGTGTTCGTGGAGCCGCTGCTGCGGGTCATCGCGGCCGAGGCGCCGGGCGTCCGGATCGACTTCCACCCGATCGTCGACGGCCAGCTGGAGACCGAGACGCATCTGCGCTGCCACGACCTGATGATCGTGCCGCTCGGCTACCAGCTCCCCGGGGTCAGCGAGGCCGTGATGCACGACCGGTTCGTGTGCCTCGTCGACCCGGACAACCCGCGCCTGGTGGACGGCCGGCTCACCCTGCGGGACCTCGCGGAGATGCCGCACGCGGCCTGCGCCATCGGCAAGAGCCACACCCCCGCCGAGCGCCAGCTGGAGACCCTCGGGATCACCCCGAAGGTCCAGGTCAGCACGCCCGGGTTCAGCGTGCTGCCGTTCCTGGTGAGCGGCACGGATCTGGTGGCGATGGTCCCGGAACGGCTGGCGAGGCGGTACGAGGGCTTCGCGCGCTGTGCGGTCGTACCGGCGCCGTTCCCGGACGTGCCGCTGGTGGAGGCCATGTACTGGCACCACAACCGGCACGCCGACCCGGCCCACCGCTGGCTGCGGGACACGGTCCGCAAGGTCGGGGCCGCGCTGGGCGAGGAGCCCCCGCACGAGATCGCCGACGTGGATGCCAGCCATCCCGAGAGCGCGTTTCCGCAGCTGTCCGCGGCTTCCTAGCGTGGACGGGAGGACATCCCGCACGCACCCTCGGAGGACATCGTGGAAGCCGTGAGCCGCACGCGCCTGGCGGGCCGTACCGTCGTCGTCACCGGAGCCGCACAGGGCCAGGGAGCCGCGGAGGCGGCCGCGGCCGCCCGGGAGGGCGCCACGGTGATCGCGACCGACGTGCTGGACGAGGCCGGCGAGAAGCACGCCGCGGCCCTGCGCGCCGACGGCCTCGACGTCCGCTACGTCCACCTGGACGTCACCTCACCTGACGACTGGGCGGCCCTGGCGGCCTCCCTGGGGACCCTGCACGGCCTCGTGAACAACGCGGGCATCCCGATGCGGGCCCGGCTCGGCCAGGTCGAACTCGCCGACTGGAACCGGGCGTTCGCCGTGAACACCACCGGCGCCCTGCTCGGCATCCAGGCCCTGGCCCCGCTGATGCCGGCCGGCTCCTCGATCGTGAACGTCGGCTCGGTCGCCGGGCTCACCGCCCATCACGCGGTCGCGTACACGACCAGCAAGTGGGCGCTGCGGGGCCTGTCCAAGGTGGCGGCCCTGGAGCTGGCCCCACGGGGCATCCGTACGAACGTGATCCACCCCGGGTACATCGAGACCCCGCTGATGGCCACCGCCAGCCCGGTGTTCGTCGCCGCCCACCTCGCCATGACGCCCCAGGGCCGCCCGGGCACGGTCGACGAGGTGGCGCCGCTGGTCGTCTATCTCCTCTCGGACGAGGCGTCGTACGTCAACGGCGCGGAGATCACCGTCGACGGCGGTTACTCGGCGCACGGCCCGGTGAAGGCGATCACCGACGCCCTCGACCGGGGCTGAGCGTCAGCTTTTGAGCTGCTCCAGCGTGGACCTGGTGTCCGTCTTCAGCCAGTCCGTCACGTCGTCGAGGGTCGGCGGGTCGGTGTCGCTGTCGTACGAGGAGAAGTACGCGCTGTAGTACATGGTGTACGTCATCCAGCCGTCCCGCACCGCGAGCGTGGCGTAGCGCGAGCCGCTGGTGGTGGAGCCGTTGCTGGTGTCCTGGGTGACCAGGTAGGCCTCCTCGCCGATGCCGCTCACCGGGCTCACGTCGTAGTCCGTGTGGCTGTCGCCGTACTTCTTCCAGGTGGCCGTGAACTCCGGCCCCGGGTCGGTCTTCTTGTGCAGGTCGACCGTCATGGTGAGATAGGCGTCCCCGTAGCTGGAGCCGGTCTTCTTGAGACTGAGACTGCAGTAACTCTCGTCCAGCGCCGGGTCCTTCAGTACGTTCTTCGTCGGGGACGAGTCGTCGACGGGGTACTCGTCCTTGAACGACGAGTAGTCCGCGCCGGAGCAGAGGTTCGCCGGCGCCTGGTAGCCGCGCAGATCAGCGCGGGTGCCGAAGCCGCCGGTCAGGAAGATGCCGCCCGCCCAGGCGGCGGAGGCGACCACCGCGCCCACGACGGCCCACAGCACGGCTCTCCCGGCCGCGTTCCCGCCCGCCGACGGCGGTGCGACCGGGGGCGGGTAGCCGTAACCGGGCTGTACGGCATAGGGGTTGCCCTGCTGCGTGCCTTGTTGCGGGGGTGGCGCGGGCTGGTTGACGAGAGTCGGCTGGGCGTAGGGGTTCTGCGGGGGCGGCGACTGCGGGTTCGGATACGGGTACGCGGTCGGCGGGGGCTGCTGGGGCGCTACCGCGGGCGACTGGTCCGGCTGCTGCGGTGGCTGCTGGGGCTGCTGGGGCTGCTGAGGAGTCGACGGCGGTTGCTGCGGCGAGGACGGCGGCTGCTGCGGTGGCGTGGACATGTCGTGAAGATAAGGCATTCCCCGACATCAAGTCCCCTCCCGGCCATGACCGTTATGGATTGCGGACATCCGTTGCCTTTCCACGACCCGCTGGGACCGTGGGAGTTGACGACACGTCGGAGGGCCGGGGCAGAGGCCCCGGCCCTCCGACGTGTCCGCGGTCAGGCGGACGCGGGCTGCACCGGCAGCTGGGCCCCCGCTCGCGCGGTGTTCTTGCGGACCAGCAGCAGGGTGACCAGCGCGCCGAGCAGCGAGGCGCAGCCGCAGATCACCACGCCCAGGGCCATGCCGTGCGCGAGGGCGTCCTGCGCGGCGGCCCTGGCGCTGTCGCTGCCCGCGTTGACCACCGCGAGCGGACCGGCGGCGGCCTCCATGCCCGCGTCGGCACCGCTCAGCTTGCCGACCAGCGCCGAGGAGGCCGCGCTCATCGCAATGGTGCTGATCACGGCGGGCCCGAGGCCCTGGCCGAACTCGCGGACCAGGCTGGTCGCACCGCTGGCCATGCCGGTCATCTCGATCGGTACGGCGTTCACGGCGGCCGACGTCAGCGAGGAGACCACGCAGATGAAGCCGATGCCGAGCAGCAGGACCGGTCCGATGAAGGCGGCGAGGTCGGTGGTGGTGATGGGCAGCGCGGCGATCCAGAACTGGCCGGCGGCCATCGGCAGCAGACCGCCCATCAGCAGCCGGCGCGGCTCGACCCGGGTGAGCATCCGGCTGAGCACGGGTGCGAGGAGCAGCGGGATCAGCTGGAGGATCACGAACGGCATGCCGGCGCGCAGCGCGCTGAGGTGCATCACCGCGCCGAGCCGGATGGAGACGCAGTAGGCGGTGCCGATGAAGCCGAACATGCCGGTCAGCGCGACCACCGCGGCCGCCGCGAACGACGGGATCTTCAGCAGTTCCAGGTTGAACATCGGGGACTCGGCGCGGTTCTCCGCGACCACGAAGCCGACCAGTGCGACGGCGGCGAGCACCAGCGCGAAGACGATCGAGGGGCTGCTCCAGCCGCGGTCGCCGCCCTCGATGATGCCCCACAGCAGGGCGGTGAGGCCGACGGCGACAGTGATCTGCCCCGGCCAGTCCAGGGCCCGGCCCTCGGGCGCCTTGGAGTCGGTGACCAGGGCCCAGCAGGAGACGCCGACCGCGATGCCGAGGACGACCGGCGGTACGAACGCCCAGCGGAAGTCGGCGACCGTGGCGAGGATGCCGGAGGAGAGCGGGCCCAGGGCGGAGGCGAGGGAAATGCTCAGTGCCCAGATCGAGACCGCCTTGGCGCGGTCCTTCTCCCCGGGGGTCGCGGCCGCGATCACGGCGAGGGAGCTGGGGAACAGGGCGGCGGCGCCGACACCGGCGAGGGCCTGTCCGATCCAGAGCATGGTGATGTTCTGCGAGGTGGCGTTGAGGAGTTCACCGACCGCCAGCACGAATCCGCCGAACACCAGCAGCCGCTTACGGCCGAACAGGTCGCCCACCACTCCGAAATTCAGTTCCAGAATCGCGGTGGGGAGAATGAAGGCCGAGGTGACCCAGGCGACCTGCGATCCCGAGGCCCCGAACGCGGTCTGTATTTCCCCGTTGATGGGCGAGGGAACGGTAATGCACAGCTGCGCGGCGGCAACTGCCAGACAACAGGCCACGAGCGTGCCCACGTCCAGTTTTCTCACAGCGTTGGTCATTCCGTACTCCATCTCACGGGTCAACAGTGGTGCCGCGTTCTATGAGTTCGATGAGATTTCCCTCGGGGTCCTTGACCCAGGCCATCCGCACCCCCGGTTCGGGGGACGGGCCGGGTTTCAGCACCTCGCCCGCCCCGTGGGCCACCAGGGCGGTGTACACGGGGGCGAGTTCGGGGGTGGTGACCGCGAAGTGCCCGTACCCCTCGGTGAGGGCGGCGGTCATCGGGTCCGGTGCCCTGAGGCCGGGCGCGGACCCGGGCCTGGCGAGGAGTTCGATCCGCCAGCCGTCCGGGTGTTCCAGGACGACACCGGTCAGGCCGGGTCCGTCGAGACGGAACTCGAAGACGGTCTTCAGGCCGAAGGCCGTCCGGTACCAGGAGAGTTGGGCGGGCAGGTCGCGTACGTTGACGCCCACGTGGTCCAGCCGTGCGCGCATCGGCGCTCAGCCCGCCATCGCACTGTCGCCGCCGTCGACCATGAGGTTGGCGCCGTTGACGAAGGCCGCCTCGTCCGAGCAGAGGAAGGCCGCGGCACGGGCGATGTCCTCGGGCTGCCCGATCCGGCCGACCGGGATCCGCGCCTCCAGCTGGGCCTTCGGGCCGTCCGGGTCGTCGAGGAAGGGGGCGGTGGCCGAGGTGCGCGTCATGCCGGGGGCGATGGTGTTGACGCGGATGCGGTGCGGGGCGCCGGCCGCGCACAGGTGCCTGCTCATGGCCAGCACCCCGCCCTTGGCGGCGCCGTGCGGCACCATCGGCATGAAGGGCGCGCCGCGCACGGCGGCCACCGAGGCGACGTTCAGGACGGCCCCGCCGCCGCGCGCGACCAGGTGCGGCCAGGCGGCCCGGGTACAGAAGTAGGGGATGTCCAGCTCGTTCCTGATGGTGAAGTACCAGTCCTCGGCCGGCATCGTCTCGAAGGGGCCGTTCCGCAGTGCGGAGGCGTTGTTGTAGAGGATGTCGATCCCGCCGAACTCCGCGATCCCGGCCTCGATCCACTCCCGTGCCCCGGTCTCGGTGGAAAGGTCGACCGGTGCCAGTGAACGCATCGCTCCGCCGGCCTTCTCGACGAGTTCCACGGTTTCGGCGGCGCTCTTCTCGTCGATGTCACAGCCGAATACGGTGGCGCCCTCAGCCGCGAATACCTGTGCCGCGGCCCGGCCGATTCCAGCCCCCGTTCCACTGATGAAAGCGATTTTCCCGGCCAGTCGACCCATGATTGCCAAGTCCCTTGTCCCGTGCCGCCGAAGTGCGGTGGTGGCAGCGTAGGTAGGGCTTATGGCCAGAACAAGAAATGCGTCGGGGAAGGGCCATCGGGGGTTCGTATGGCTGGTATGCGGCTCAGGCGCCCAGGCGGACCGGGAGGGCGCGGACGCTGTTGCCGACGAAACTTGCTTCCCGGGCGAGGCCGTTCTCGGGCACGGCGAGGTCCAGGGCGGGGAAGCGGTCGAAGAGCCGCTCCAGGGCCACCGTGGCCTCCAGCCGGGCCAGCGGGGCGCCCAGGCAGTAGTGGGCGCCGTGGCCGAGGGAGAGGCTGCGGACGGCGTCGGGGCGGGCAGGCCGGGTGACGTCGAACCGGTCGGCGTCCGGGCCGTGCGCGGCCGGGTCGCGCCCTGCGGCGGAGTAGCCGGCCAGGACCGGGGTGCCGGCGGGGATCAGCGTGCCACCGACCCTCAGGTCCCGCACGGGGTAGCGGAACGGGAAGTAGCTGACCGGCGCGTCCCAGCGCAGCGTCTCCTCCACCACGTCCGCCCAGCTCGCCTCGCCCCTGCGCACCAGGTCGAGCTGGTCGCGGTGGCCGCACAGGGCGCGCACGGCGTTGGTGATCAGGTTGAGGGTGGTCTCGTGCCCGGCGATGATCATCAGCACCAGGGTGCCGATCAGCTCGTCCTGCCCGAGCCGGTCGCCGTCCTCGTCGCGGGCGGCGATCAGGGCGCTGGTGAGGTCGTCGCCGGGACGCTCGGCGCGGGCCGCGGCCACGGCGGCGAGGACGGCGACCAGGTCCCGGTTGGCGGCGACGGCCTCGGCCGGTCCGATGTCGGTGGCCACGACCTGGCTGGACAGATGGTGCAGTCGGTTGAGGAACTCGGCTTCGACGCCCAGGAGTTCACCGATCACGCCCATGGGCAGCGGCAGTGCGAAGTGCCGGCGCAGATCGGCGACCCCAGCCACCGCGGCCCGCTCCAGACCGTCGAGCAGCGATGCGGTCAACCCCTCGATCCGGGGCCGCAGTTCCTCGACCCGTCGGGGTGTGAAGGCCCGGCTGACCAGTCCGCGCAGCCTGCGGTGGTCGTCCCCGTCGGCGGTGGTCATGCCCCGTACGGTGGCGAAGGTCAGCAGCGGCCAGCCGGCGGGGATCCGGCCCTCCCGCAGCTCGGTGAAGTGCCGTGCGTTCTTCGCGACTTCGGGGTGCTGGAGGAACTCCCTGAGCGTCTCGTGCCCGAGTACGGCCATGCCCTCGACACCGCCGGGCAGGACGACCGGCGCCACGGAGCCGCGCGCCAGCAGCCGGGCGTTGTCGGCGTGCGGGCAGCCGCCGGCGGGGTTCAGGCGGTGCGGCACGGGCGAGGTCTCCACCGGGGCTCCTGACGGGCGCGGTACGCGGGCAGGGCCGATCGTAGGCGCACCCGGGCCGCCGGGATGCGGGGTTCCCGGCCACTCGGGTCCGGGGAGCGTCCGGGAATATCGGCGACCGGTGCCATGTTGACGATCGCAGAGCACCGGGTATAGTGCGAACAGCACCTGTCGTCGCCCCCCATTGGGGCGCCGGTGCCGGGTTCTCTCTCCTCCAGCCACTTCGGCCGTCGCTTTCGACTGGCCCGTCGGCTTCTTCGCACCACCTCGTGACCAGGGCTTTCCGTGCCTTCCCGAGGTGTCGTTCCCGCCGCCCGGAGGCCTGTGTGCACGCCTCCCGCTCGCGGCCCACTCCCCCCTTCTCTTCTGTCTTCCGTCCTCGAAAGGACCACCTCTCATGACCACCACACTCGAACCCCCCGTACAGCAGCAGGACCGGAACGCCGTCCGGCCCGTCACCGGTGTCCTGGACATCGACGCGGGCGGGAAGGGGCAGCTGCGGGCCCCGAGCTGCCTGTCCTCCCCGGCCGACCCGCAGGTCTCCGCCGCGCTGATCCGCCGTCACGGCCTGCGCAAGGGCGACCTCGTCGAGGGCGTCCGGGGCAACCAGCGCACCCTGACCGAGGTCACGCGCGTCAACGGCCGTACGCCCGAAGAGCTGCGCGGCCGACGTCACTTCCGCGAGCTGACCCCGCTGCACCCGCACGAGCGGATCCGCCTCGAACACCCCGCCTCGGGGCTCGCCGGCCGGGTCACCGACCTGCTCGCCCCCCTCGGTAAGGGGCAGCGCGGGCTGATCGTGGCCCCGCCGAAGACCGGCAAGACGGTACTGCTCCAGCAGTACGCGGCCGCCGTCGCCGGCAACCACCCGGAGTGCCACCTCATGGTGCTGCTGCTCGACGAGCGCCCCGAGGAAGTCACCGACATGCGGCGCTCGGTCCACGGCGAGGTGTACGCCTCTACCTTCGACCGGCCCGCCAAGGAGCACATCGCCCTCGCCGAACTCGTCGTCGAGCGGGCCAAGCGGCTCGTCGAGGACGGCCGGGACGTCGTCATCCTCCTGGACTCCCTGACCCGGCTGTGCCGGGCGCACAACAACGCGGCCGCCTCCAACGGCCGTACCCTCAGCGGCGGCGTCGACGCCGCCGCGGTGCTCGGTCCCAAGCGGTTCTTCGGCGCCGCCCGCAAGGCCGAGGAGGGCGGCTCGCTCACCATCCTCGCCACCGTCCTGGTGGACACCGGCTCCCGTGCCGACGGCTACTACTTCGAGGAGCTGAAGGGCACCGGCAACATGGAGCTGCGGCTGGACCGCGAGCTGGCCTCCCGGCGGGTCTTCCCGGCCGTGGACATCGCCCCCTCCAGCACCCGCCGCGAGGAACTCCTGCTCACCCCGGCCGAGTTGACCACCGTACGCGGTCTGCGCCGGGCCCTGCAGAGCCGCGAGGGGATCCCCTCCGGCCTGGAGACACTCCTTGAGCGGATGCGTGAGACGCCGGACAACGCCACCTTCCTGCGCCGCGTCCAGCCGACCCTGCCGACGGGCTGACACCGGAGCCGTGCGTGCGGCATCCGGGTTGCACAGGGCGTCCATCCGGCCCAGGCTGCGCGCCGGACGCCGACTCCCTTCCTACGTTGATCGTATGACGATCGGATTCTCTGACCGATTCCCTCGCCGGGCGGCGGTGTCGACCTGCGCCCTCTGTGTGGCGGGCCTGCTGGCGCTGACGTCCGGTACGGCCGCCGCCGGCACCGGGGCGCTGGACCCGGCCCCGCCCCCGAGGGCGGTGGTGCCCGGGCCGTCCCTGCTCTACCACTCCGGCACCCAGGTACGGCCGCACCCCGGGGCGCCGGAGGTCCCGGACGTCTCCGCGCTCTCCTGGCTGGTCGCCGACGCGGACAGCGGCCAGGTGCTCGCGGCGAACGAGGCGCATCGCGAGCTGCCGCCGGCCAGCACGCTGAAGACCCTGTTCGCGCTCACCGTGCTGCCGGTCCTGCCGGCCGGTCTGGAGCACCGGGTGACGCCCGCGGAGCTGGCGGACGTCGGCGAGGGCAGCAGCCTGGTCGGCGTCGAGGAGGGCCACACCTACCGGGTGGCCGATCTGTGGCGCGGGGTCTTCCTCAGCTCCGGAAACGACGCCGTGCACGTCCTGGCCGCGCTCAACGGGGGCTGGCAGCGCACCGTCACCCGGATGCAGGCCAAGGCGCGCGCCCTGGGCGCTCTCGACACGCATGTCGAGTCCCCCGACGGCTACGACGCGCCGGGGCAGGTCTCCTCGGCGTTCGACCTGGCGGTGTTCGGCCGGACCGGGCTGCGCAACCGCGAATTCGCCCGCTACTGCTCCACCGCCGCGGCCCGCTTCCCGGCCGGCGACGGCTGGTCGTTCGGCATCGAGAACACCAACCGGCTGCTCACCGGCCTGGACGGTGTGCCGCGCTATCCCGGCCTGATCGGGATCAAGAACGGCTACACCACCAACGCCGGCAACACCCTGGTCGCCGCCGCCCGGCGGGGCGGGCGCACCCTCGTCGTGACGGTGATGAACCCCCAGGACGGCGGCGTGTACGACGAGGCCCGTCAGCTGCTCGACTGGGGGTTCGAGGCGGCCGGACGGGTCGACCCGGTGGGCTCGCTGGACGCCCTGCGGGCCAAACCGCGCCCCCAGCCGGGGCCGAGCACCGTGCCGATGGCGGCGGCCACCGCGCCGGAGGACGACTCCGGCTGGTCCGACACCGCCATGGCCGCGGGCTTCGCGGTACTCGGCGTGGGCGCCGTGACCCTCGCGATGCGGCTCAGGGGCGACCGCTCCGCGCGGGACTGACCGGTCGGCAGGCCCAGCAGCAGCCCCAGGGTGATCCAGGTGTAGAGGTTGCTGCCGAGGAACCCGTCGATCCCCGAAGCGTCGTCGAACCACAGCCACACCACGCTGGTGCACATCACCGCGTAGAGGGCGCCCGCGATCCGCGGGTACCCCGCGCGGGCCAGCAGCGCGAACGCGGGCAGCGCCCACACCAGGTGGTGCACCCAGGTGATCGGGCTGACCAGGCAGGCGGCGAGCCCGGTGAGCGCGAAGGCGGCCGTCCAGTCCCCGGCCGCCACCGCCTTGCGGGTCCGCCACGCCCACACGGCCAGGGTGAGCAGCACGACCGTCGCCCACAGCGGCTTGTCCGGATGGCCGAGCCGGGCCAGTACGCCCTGCAGCGACTGGTTCGACACGTAGTCGAGCCGGCCGACCCGGCTGGTGTCCCAGAGCGCCTGCGTCCAGTAGAAACGGGACGCCTTCGGGTCGGCCCAGGCGGCGAGCCCGGTGGCGGCGAGCGCCACGGCCGTGGCGACACCGGCCGCACGCCACCTGCGGCCGAGCAGCAGCATGCCGATGAACAGCGCGGGCGTGAGCTTGATCGCGGCGGCGAGCCCGATGCCGACCCCGGCCCAGCGACCCCGCCCACTGCGCAGCAGACAGCAGTCCGCGAGCACCAGGGCGAGCAGGATCAGGTTCACCTGGCCGAAGCTGAAGGTGTCCCGCAGCGGCTCGAACAGCGCCAGCGCGCACAGGGCCAGCGCCCAGCGGTACCAGCCCCAGCGCCGCCAGCCAGGCCCGGCCAGGATGCGCAGCACGAAGGCCAGCGCGGCCAGGTTGACCAGCAGCGAAACCGCGATGGCCAGATGCAGCCCCACCAGCGCCATGGGCAGCATGCCGACGGCGGCGAACGGCGGATAGGTGAAGCCGTACGTCGTCCCGGGCACCCGGTAGTCGTAGATCCGCCCGCCGTGGTGCACCCAGGTGTGCACGGTGCCGTAGTAGACGCGCAGGTCGAACCAGTCGCGCAGCAGCGGCACGGTGGCCGTGAACACGGTCACGGCGGCGACGAGGACCAGGACGAGCAGCAGTCTCCCCCGGTCGGTAAGCGGTCCTCTCATGCCGTACGTCCCACGGCCGGGGCCTGCGCGGCCTGGTGGGCCTGCCACAGCACGACCACGCCCAGCACCCCGCCGGAGACGGCGAGGACCAGCTGGCCGATGTCGGCGGGGCCGCCGCTGGGCAGCACGGCGAGCGCGAGCACGCCGGTGACGGCGGCCACCCGGTGCCGTACCGAGGTGCTGGGCGCCGCTGCCGCTATCAGGAACAGGCCCCAGATCGCGTACCAGGGCCGGATCGCCGGTCCGAAGGCGGCGACCGCGGCCAGGCTCAGGCCGAGGGCGTAGACCGGGCGGGGCCGCAGCCGGACCCATATCAGCAGCACGGTCACCGCGGTGAGCGCGAGCCCGAGCAGATGCCAGGCCGGCACGGCCAGCGGCGCCAGATCGCTGCCGAGGTGTTCCAGGAGCGCGCCGGTGGCCCGGCCGAGCAGGCTGCTGAGTGCCCAGTTGTGCGCGGAGACGGGCGTGTCGAGCGCCCTTATCCACCCGTATCCGGTCCCGGCGACGGTGGTCGCGACCACCGTCGTGGCGCCGGACGCGGCCGCCGTCAGCAGGGCGGCGCCCACCGGACTGCGGCCCTTGCGCGCCTGTACGACGATGATCGCGAGCAGCCCCAGTGCGGCCGGTGCCTTCACCAGTGCCGCCAGCGTGACGAGCACGGCTCCGAGGAGCGGCCAGCGGCCGAGCGCCGCGACCAGGCCGAGGCCCAGCAGACCGAGCATGATCGCGTCGTTGTGGGCGCCCGCGACCAGGTGCAGCAGCACCAGGGGGTTGAGGGCGCCGAGCCAGAGCGCGGCGGCCGGGTCGGCGCCGCTGTGCCGGGCGAGCCTGGGCAGCGCGGCCGCCATCAGGCCGACGCCGAGCAGGGCGACCAGCCGCATCCCGAAGAGCCCGGCCGGGAGTTCGCCCCGGGTCAGGCCGGACAGCAGCGAGGCCACGCCCATGAAAGCGGGGCCGTACGGTGCGGCGGTGTTCTGCCAGACCGGGGCGACCTCGTCTGCCAGCGGGCCGCCGAGCTGCGCGGGTCCCGCCGTGTAGACGTCCATGTGCGCGTCGACCATCGCACCCTGCGCGAGGTAGCTGTACACGTCCCGGCTGAACAGCGGGGGCGCGAGCAGCAGCGGGGCCGCCCAGACGGCGAGGACCAGCAACAGCTGGCGGGGGGTGGGCGGTTCGCCACCGCGCACGAGGCGGCCCAGCAGCAGCCATGCCGCGATGAGCAGCACGACTCCGAAGTAGACCCCGACCAGGCCGAACGCCGCCTGCACCGAGCTGGGCGCGAGCAGGTCCTCCACGGGGAGGGCGCCTGCGGTCTCACCTCCCAGGGCGAGGAACGCGGTACCGGCCAGGCCTAGTACCTGGCAGCGGCGAAGATCGACGGGAAAAGCCATGGCCAACACTGGCTCAGCGTGTCAATTGCGGGTGGCCAGAAAGCGACGGGGCGTTTTCTTGGGAGCGGCCTGCTTGTTACCTGTGAGTGGTGCGTCGCCGGGTGCGGGTCCGTCGTGGCAGTTCGCGCCCGCGCGGCGGAACCGCGCATCGATACCGCCCCGCGCCCCTGAAGGGGGCGCCACAGTCCCGGCCTAGAAGACCGACAGGCCCGTCAAAGTGGTGAATCTGTCCAGCGCCGCCACTCCCGCCACCGAGTTGCCCCGCTCGTCCAGGCCCGGGCTCCACACGCACAGCGCACAACGACCCGGCACCACGGCGATGATGCCACCCCCTACCCCGCTCTTCCCCGGCAGCCCCACCCGGTACGCGAAGTCGCCCGCCGCGTCGTACGTGCCGCAGGTGAGCATCACCGCGTTGACCTGCTTCGCCTGGCTGCGGGTGAGCAGACGGCTGCCGTCGGCCCGGATGCCGTGGCGGGCCAGGAACGTGGTCGCCAGGGCGAGGTCGGCACAGGACGCGGCGACGGAGCACTGGCGGAAGTACTGGTCGAGGAGGACCGGGATCTCGTTGTCGATGTTGCCGTAGGAGGCCATGAAGTGGGCCAGGGCGGCGTTGCGGTCTCCGTGCTGGGACTCGGAGGCGGCCACCCCCCGGTCGAAGTCCAGGGCGGCATTGCCGCTCTCGGCCCGCAGAAAGGCGAGGAGTTCGCCGGCCGCGTCTCCGGTACGGGTCTGGAGGCGGTCGGTGACGACGAGGGCGCCCGCGTTGATGAAGGGGTTGCGCGGGATGCCGTTCTCGTACTCCAGCTGGACCAGGGAGTTGAAAGGGTTGCCGGAGGGTTCGCGGCCGACGTGCTCCCAGAGTTCGTCGCCCTCACGGCCCAGGTCGAGGGCGAGGGTGAAGACCTTGGTGATGGACTGCGTGGAGAACGGCTGCCGCCAGTCGCCTACGCCGTAGACCGTGCCGTCCAGCTCGGCCACGGCCATGCCGAAGCTGCGCGGGTCGCAGGCGGCGAGCGCCGGTATGTAGTCGGCGGGCCGCCCGCGGCCGGGCGTCCGCTCGATCTCCTCCGCGATCCGCTCCAGGACCGGCAGAAAGGCCGGGGACGACGTCACTGTCATGATCACTATTGTGCCTCCGTGCCGGTCCTGGCGCGTACTCGCAGGTCAGACGAGGGGCGAACCGCTGCCGGCGACGACCTCGGGACGCAGCAGGTCGGCGAGTCGCTCGGCCGGCAACAGTCCCTTCTCCAGGACGAGTTCCGCTACGCCCCGGCCGGTGACGAGGGCCTCCTTGGCGATGTCGGTGGCCGCCGTGTACCCGATGTACGGGTTGAGGGCGGTGACCAGGCCGATGGAGTTCTCGACCGTCGCCCGCAGCACCTCGGTGTTGGCCGTGATGCCGTCGACGCAGCGCTCGGCCAGCGTCAGGCAGGCGTTCCGCAGATGCGTGATGCTCTCCGACAGGGAGTGCAGGATGATCGGCTCGAACGCGTTGAGCTGGAGCTGCCCGGCCTCGGCGGCCATGGTGATGGCGACGTCGTTGCCGATGACCTCGAAGGCGACCTGGTTGACGACCTCGGGGATGACCGGGTTGACCTTGCCGGGCATGATCGACGAGCCGGCCTGCACGGGCGGCAGGTTGATCTCTCCCAGCCCCGCGCGCGGCCCGGAGGACAGCAGCCGCAGGTCGTTGCAGCTCTTGCTGAGCTTGACCGCGATCCGCTTCAGCACGCCGGACATCTGCACGAACGCACCGCAGTCCTGGGTGGCCTCCACCAGGTTGGCGGCGGTGACCAGGGGCAGCCCGGTGATCCCGGCGAGGTGCCGGCGGGCCGACTCGGCGTATCCGGCGGGTGCGTTGAGGCCGGTGCCGATGGCGGTGGCACCCAGGTTGATCTCATGGATCAACTCGACGGCCTCGTCAAGACGGGAGCGATCCTCGTCAATCATGACGGCAAAGGTGGAGAACTCCTGACCGAGCGTCATGGGAACCGCGTCCTGCAACTGTGTACGGCCCATCTTGAGCACGTCACGGAACTCGACGGCCTTACGGCCGAAGGCGTCCTGGAGTACAGCCATCGCCTTGAGCAGTCCGCGCACCGCGAAGACCGTCGCTATCTTGACGGCGGTCGGGTAGACGTCGTTGGTCGACTGACCGAGGTTGACGTCCTCGTTGGGGTGCAGGTACTGGTACTGACCCTTCCCGTGCCCCATCAACTCCAGCGCCCGGTTGGCGACGACCTCGTTGGCGTTCATGTTCGTCGAGGTCCCGGCACCGCCCTGGATGACATCCACGACGAACTGGTCGTGCAGCTTGCCGTCCCGGATCTCCCGGCAGGCGGCGACGATGGCGGCCGCCTTCGCGGGCGCCAGCAGCCCCAGCTCCTCGTTGGCGAGGGCCGCGGCCTCCTTGACGGCGGCCAGGGCGTCGATCAGGTGCGGGTAGGCGGAGATCGGCGTCCCGGTGATGGGGAAGTTCTCCGTGGCACGCAGTGTGTGCACACCCCAGTAGGCGTCGAGGGGAACATCACGGTCACCGAGCAGATCGTGTTCACTACGAACAGTCATGTCCTCTTCCAAAAGAGTGAGGGTAAGGCGCCCCGTAAGGGGCGCGGGGCTGTATCGATATGCGGCTCCGCCGCGTGGGCGCGACCAGCCACACCCGGCCCGCAGCCGCCGAAGGACAAGTCCACGCAGGCGACTAGGCGCAGGCCGGAACCCCGACAGGCTCCAGCGAGCGAACAGGCCGCACGCACCCGACCTCACGGCCCCCGCCGAGCAACGCCTCGCCCTGGAACTCCGTGAGCAGAGCAGGGTCGACCCCGGCCCGCGCCAACGCCGCCGCCGTCACCGGAATCCGCGCCCGGTTCGCCCCGTCGGCGATCTTCACGGCCACGGCCCGCCCGTCCGGCAGCGCCGCGACCTCGACGCCCTCGAAGCCGTCCTTGGCCAGCAGCCCCGGCACGGCCGCCATCAGCGCGGCCACGTCGCGCCCCGCGCCGGACGCCATCTCGGCGTGCTCCCGCATCGCGTCGGCGACCCGCGCCTCCGGCGTCCCCGGCGCGGCGGTCACGATCCGCGACACCGCCCGGGCCAGCCCGTGCAGGGAGAGGGAGAACAACGGCGCGCCGCAGCCGTCCACGGTGGTCCGCGCGATGCGCTGCCCGGACAGGTCCTCGACGATCTCGGCGATCGCCTGCTGGAGCGGGTGCTCCGGCTCCAGATAGTCCGCGAGGGACCAGTCGTTCAGCTGCGCGGTCCACAGCATCGCCGCGTGCTTGCCCGAGCAGTTCTGGGCGAGCCGGGACGGCTGCCGGCCCTCGCGGATCCAGGTGTCCCGGACCGCGGGGTCGTACGGCAGGTCGGGGACGTTGCGCAGGTCGTCCTCGGTGAGGCCGGCGAGGTCGAGGATCCGCCGGGTGCCGGCGAGGTGGCGTTCCTCCCCGGAGTGGCTGGCGGCGGCCAGCGAGAGCAGCTCGCCGTCGAGCGGCAGCCCGGCCCGCAGCATGGCCACGGCCTGGACGGGCTTGACGGCCGAACGCGGGTAGAACGCGGCCTCGATGTCGCCGAGCTGGAACTGGACCTCGCCGTCGGCGCCGAGGACGACGACGGAGCCGTAGTGGATGCCCTCGACGACCCCGCCGCGTATGAGGTGGGCGACGGGGGCGTGGAGGGGTTCACGGACGACGGGTGCGGCCGCGGGGGAACTGCTGTACATCACTGCCTGGTCTCGGGTGAGTCGGGACGGACCGGTACGCGGTTCACGCGTCGGCTCCGGCGGACGGACGCGCGAGTCGGCCGCGGATGGCGTACCAGCCGGCGACCAGCGCGGCGACGATCAGCGGCAGGCACAGCACGGTGGTGCGTCCGGCGCCGCCGTCGGCGTACATGAGGACCAGGACGGCGGCCAGGAAGGCCAGCGTCACGATCTCGGTCCAGGGGGAGCCCGGCAGTCGGTAGCCGGGGCGGGTGAGTTCGCCCTTCTGGGTCTTCTGCCAGAAGAGCAGGTGACAGAGCATGATCATGCCCCAGGTGGCGAGGATGCCGATCGCCGCGAAGTTGAGGACGATCTCGAACGCGTCGGCGGGGACCACGAAGTTGAGGCCCACACCGAGCACACAGATGCCGCTGGTCAGCAGGATTCCGCCGTACGGCACCTGGGTGCGGCTCATCTTCGCGGTGAACCTGGGGGCGGAGCCGTTGACGGCCATGGAGCGCAGGATGCGTCCGGTCGAGTAGAGACCGGAGTTGAGGGAGGACATGGCGGCGGTGAGGACGACGAGGTTCATCACGCCGCCGGCCGCCGGGATGCCGACGTGGGAGAGGACGGTGACGAAGGGGCTCTGGCCCGCCGTGTACTTGTTCCAGGGCAGCAGCATCGACAGCAGGACGACCGAGCCGACGTAGAACAGGCCGACCCGCCACATGATCGAGTTGATCGCCTTGGGCATGATCTTCTCGGGGTTCTCGGTCTCGCCCGCGGCGACGCCGACCAGTTCGACCGACGCGTAGGCGAAGACGACGCCCTGGATGATCAGCAGCATGGGCAGCAGGCCGTTGGGGAAGACGCCGCCGTTGTCGGTGATCAGGGAGGGGCCGGGGGCGGCGCCGTCCACGGGGTGCTGGGTGACCAGCAGGAAGATGCCGATGCACATGAAGATCACCAGCGCGCTGACCTTGACGATCGCGAACCAGAACTCCAGTTCGCCGAAGATCTTGACCGAGATGAGATTGACGGTCAGCACGACAGCGAGGGCGATCAATGCGATCAACCATTGCGGGATGTCGGAGAACATCCCCCAGTAGTGCGTGTAGGTGGCCACCGCGGTGATGTCGGCGATGCCGGTGGTCGCCCAGTTCAGGAAGTACATCCAGCCCGCGGTGTACGCGCCCTTCTCGCCCAGGAACTCACGGGCGTACGACACGAAGGCGCCGGAGGACGGGCGGTACAGGACGAGTTCGCCGAGGGCGCGTACGACGAGGAAGGCGAAGATCCCGCAGACCGCGTACGCGACGAAGAGGGAGGGGCCGGCGTCGGCGAGGCGGCCGCCGGCGCCGAGGAAGAGGCCGGTGCCTATGGCGCCGCCGATGGCGATCATGTTGACGTGGCGGTGCTTCAGCGACTTGCTGTAGCCGTGGTCGCCGGCGTCGACGTGACGGGACGAGGGGCGCGTCTCGTCTTTGAGGTGCTGTTCGCTCACGCCTCGGTTCCGCCTTCCGTGTGCTCGTCCGTGCGCGCGGGGCGCACGATGTGGGTGAGGGTCGTCTCGACGCGGTCCAGGTGGTGGCTCATGGCGTCCACGGCGTCGGGTTCGGAACCGTCGATCAGTGCCTCGACGATGGCCCGGTGCTCCCGGTTGGACTGCTCGCGGCGGCCGCCCAGCTCGTTGAGGAAGGCCGACTGACGCGCCAGTGCGTCCCGGATCTCCTCGATGACCCGGCGGAAGACCGGGTTCTGGGCGGCCTCGGCCACGGCGAGGTGGAAGAGGGTGTCCATCGCCACCCACGCGGTGGTGTCCGTCTCCCGCTCCATGCGGTCGAGCAGATGGGCCAGGTGGTCCAGGTTCTCCGGAGTGCGGCGCAGCGCCGCGTACCCGGCGACCGGGATCTCGATGTGCCGGCGCACTTCGAGCAGGTCGCTGGCCGCGTAGTCGCCGAAGGTGGGGTCCTCGACGGCGTTCGCGACCACGAAGGTGCCCTTGCCGGTCTTGGAGACGGTCAGGCCCATCGTCTGCAGGGCCCGCAGGGCCTCGCGCAGGACGGGCCTGCTGACCTCCAGGGTGCGGCACAGCTCCGCCTCGGAGGGGAGCTTGTCGCCCACGGGGTACTCGCCGCGCTCGATGGCGCCGCGCAGATGCGCCAGGACCGCCTCCATGGCACTCACACGCCGCGGAGGCTGTCCGGCTGTCCGGCTGTCTGACAGGTTCACGAGTGAGATGTTCCGGGTTGCGGGACTGGACTGTCAAGGTTTCCGGAAAGGAAACATTCACGGGGTGCGACACCTGAATGGACAGGCGTCACACCCCGTGGCGGAGCGATGACAGGGTCAGGCGCTGATCGTGTCGGTGGCGAGCAGCCCGAAGAGGGTCAGGCCGATGACGATCCGGTAGATCACGAACGCGTTGAAGGAGTGCTTGGCGACGAACTTCAGCAGCCAGGCGATGGAGGCGTAGGCGACCACGAAGGAGACGACCGTGCCGACGACCAGCGGCGCGGCGCCGACGCCCGCGCCGAGGGCGTCCTTGAGCTCGTAGAGGCCGGCGCCGGTCAGGGCCGGGATACCGAGGAAGAAGGAGAGGCGGGTGGCGGCGACCCGGTCGAGGTCCCGGATGAGCGCGGTGGACATGGTGGCGCCGGAGCGGGAGAAGCCGGGGAAGAGCAGGGCGAGGATCTGGGAGGAGCCGACCCACATCGCGTCCGCGAAGGAGGTGTCGTCCTCGCCGCGCTTGTGGCGGCCCATCTGGTCGGCCGCCCACATCACAGCGGAGCCGAGGATCAGCGAGCCGGCCACCACCCAGAGCGAGGCGAGCGGGCCGTCGATCAGCGGCTTGGCGGCGAGGCCCACCAGGACGATCGGGATGGTCGCGGCGATCACCCACCAGGCGAACTTGTAGTCGTGGTGGTAGCGCTCCTCCTTGTTGACCAGCCCCCGGCCCCAGGCGGAGACGATCCGCCGGATGTCCTTGAAGAAGTACACCAGCACGGCGGCGATGGCGCCGACCTGGATGACGGCCGAGAACCCGACGACGGACTGGTCGTCGACGGGGATGTTCATGAGCCCCTCGGTGATCTTGAGGTGGCCGGTGGAAGACACCGGGAGGAACTCGGTCACCCCCTCGACAACCCCGAGGATGGCGGCCTGACCGACGGAGATGGCGCTCATGGGATCCAGTTCTGCAGAGTTTGGTCGACAGTGCTGTAGACAGTCTTACAACGCGCGGGTGTGAGGCAAGTCCTAGGCCCACACCGCCTGGGCGATCGCCACTCCGGCGAAGGCCGCCCCGAGCCCCGCCGCCACGCTCGCGACGACGTTGGCCGCAGCGTAGAGCCCGGCACCGGTCTCGGTCAGCCGCAGGGTCTCGTAGGAGAACGTCGAGTACGTCGTCAGCGCCCCGCACAGCCCGGTGCCCAGCAGCAACTGGAGGTGGGGGCTCGCCGCCCCCGCCGAGGCCGCGCCGGTCAGCAGTCCGAGGATCAGGCAGCCGACGACGTTCACCACGAACGTACCCCAGGGAAAGACGGAGTCGTGCCCGGCCTGCACGGCGCGGTCGGTGAGGTAGCGCAGCGGAGCACCGACGACGGCGCCGGCGACGACCAGCAGCCAGTTCACAACGACTTCTTACCCTTCGCGTCCGTTTTGTTGGATTCCGCGTCCCGGCCCACGTACCGGACGACCTCGCAGTCGTCCAGGGTGACGAGGCCCTCGGTCACCTCCGTGCAGAGGGGCGTGCGGGTGAGGACACGGCGGGTCGCGGTGGCCGCGCACCACACCGCGGCGAGGGCCGCGCACAGGGTCGCGGCGAGGTAGGCCAGGCCCGTGACGGGCCGGCCGTGGTCGATCAGTTTCTGGATGTCGACGGCATAGGTGGAGAAGGTGGTGAAGCCGCCGAGGACACCGGTGCCGAAGAAGGGGCGGACGAGGCGATGGGCGGGCAGTCCTTCGGTGATCAGGATCAGGAACGCGCCGATCACCGCGCAGCCGACGACGTTCGTCCAGAAGGTCGCCCAGGGGAATCCGCCCGCTGCCGTGGGCAGCGCCAGGGCGAGTGCGTAGCGGGTCACCGCCCCGATCGCGCCGCCGGCGGCGACCACCGCGACGACCGGTGCCTGAGCACGCCATTCCGGCCGCCGCCCGGGGCTCGGCTGGACACGGAGGCTCTCGGCTTCCGGGGCTGTCATGGGTCGTAGGTCTCCTGTTCGGCACCGCCCCGACGAGTGCCCCAGGGTACCGCCGGGTCTACCCGGCGGTCACTTCGCGGTGGGGGCCGCGCAGACCGCGACGCCCGGCTCCCAGACGCTGCCGAGGACCAGGTGGCGGCCGGTCACACAGACGCTGGTGGCCATGCGGAAGCCGGATCGGTGGCGGGCGAGGTGGTGGACGACTCTGCCCTGGTCGTCGAGGGCCGTCACGGCGATGGTGCCGGCCGGGCGGTAGGGGGCGTGTACGGCGGCTCGCGCGGCTGCCCGGCGGACGGCGGGCGGGGTCCGGTGGAAGAGGTCGAGCGGCGGATTGCGCGGGCCGGCCAGGGCCACCCAGGTCAGCTCGCCGTCCCGCCACATGTTGTCTGGCATGCCGGGGAGCTCGGCGAAGAACTCGGCGCGGCCGGCCCGCGGGCCGGTGAGCCAGTAGCGGGTGAGACGGTACGCGCCGGTCTCGGCGACGATCAGGAAGGTGCCGTCGCCGCTCACGGCCAGCCCGTTGGCGAACTGGAGCCCGTCGCAGGCCACTTCGGCGCTGCGGGCGCCCGGCGCGAGGCGCAGCAGGCGGCCGGTGCCGCTGTGCTCGACGATGTCACCGATCCACCGGTCCAGCGGGAAGCGGCGGCTGGAGGTGGTGAAGTACACGGTGCCGTCGGGCAGGGCGACCACATTGCTGGCGAACCGCAGCGGCTCTCCCTCGACCGAGTCGGCGAGGACGCGGACGGCGCCGTCGGCGAGGCCGACGCGCAGCAGGCCGCGCTCCGCGTCGCAGACCAGCAGGTCGCCGTCCGGGAGGAGTTCGAGGCCCAGGGGGCGGCCGCCGGTCCGGGCCAGCTCGCGGACCCGGGCGGTGTCCGGGTCGCCGAGCCCGTCCAGGCGCAGGATGCGGCCGTCCTCGACGCCGGTGAGGACCCCGCCGTCCGGGTCCGTCACCACGTCCTCCGGGCCGCGGCCGCCGATGGCGACGTAGTGGAGCGGGACGAGGCGCGCGGGTCGGTCCATGAACCCCATGGTGACAGGCGTGACCGTTCTCACCATCCCTTCTCGAACATCCGGGCCACCTCGGCGATCCGGATCTCGTCACGCCGGTAGTAGGTGCGGTGCCGGATACGCCGGGTGCGCAGCAGCCCGAGCCGGGTCAGCATGCCCAGATGGGTGCCGGCGACCTTGCGGGAGACGCCGAGTTTGACCGCGACGGCCCGGACGGTGACGCCGTTCTCGGTGAGGTCCACGTGACGCTGGGGCGGGAAGTGGGCCGCCGGATCCTTGAGCCAGTCCAGAATGTCCAGGCGGCTCACGCTCTGGGAGTTCCTCAGCATCCGACCGGCCTCCGTCCGTCCCCTGCCTCCTCGTAGTTCGTTTTTCCCACTGTTCCGCAGCCGAAGCCCCCACGTCAGGGACTCGATGACCGTTGTCCGAGACCGAACGGCCGTACGCAATCGGCCGAAGGGGGCCTTGCCCTCGCGACCTGCCCCGGACGGCGGAGGGTCCCGGCCGTCCCCTAACGGCCGGGACCCTCGTCAGTGGTGGTTCAGCGGTGACTGAACCACGCCATGGAGGAGAGCGCCTTGTCGTCGTAGCCGAACAGGGCCTGGTTCTCCCAGCCGTTTCCGGAGCCGGCGTCGGTCGGGTCCCAGCCGTTGCCGGTGACGGCGGTCCAGGTCGCCTCCCAGTAGAAGACACCGAGGCCACGGCCGTTCGGGACGGCCTCGACGATGTTCGCGACGGCGTTCATCCAGGCCAGCTGGCCGGCCGCGGTGGCCGGGTAGCCGGTGACCAGTTCGCCGCTGGTGTCGATCTGGTTCTCCAGCGAGTCGTCCTGGGCGAGGGTGAACGGGTAGGCGGTCTCGGCGATGTAGACAGGCTTGCCGTAGCGGGAGGCCGCGTCGTCGAGGGTGGTCTGGGCGGCGGCGAGCGAGCCGTGCCAGTAGCCGTAGTACGACAGCCCGATCACGTCGTAGTTGATGCCGTAGGTCTTGGCGTTGTCGAACCACCAGCGGACCGTGGCGTCGTCGCCCGCGTTGGCCAGGTGCAGGGCGACCAGCGTGCCGGAGGAGACCGCCTTGGCCGCGCTGTAGCCGGAGTTGATGAGGCCGGCGAGCTGGGACCAGTTGTCGGTGGAGCCCTCGGACCAGAGCATGCCACCGTTGATCTCGTTGCCGACCTGGACCATGTCGGCGGTGGTGCCCTGCGCCTTCAGCGCGTTGAGGACGTCGTACGTGTGGTTGTAGACGTCGGTCTTGAGCTGGCTGTAGGAGTGGCCGGACCAGGCGGCGGGCTTGGTCTGCTTGCCCGGGTCGGCCCAGCTGTCCGAGTAGTGGAAGTCGACCAGCAGTTTCATGCCGGCCGCCTTGACGCGCTTGGCCATGGCCAGGACGTGCGCCTTGTCGTTGTAGCCGTCGGCCGGGTTGACCCAGACCTTCAGGCGCGCGTAGTTCATCCCGGCGCTCTTGAGGATGGTGACCGCGTCCCCGGTGGTGCCGGAGCTGGTCTTGTAGACCCCGCCCTTGGCCTCGCTCTTGGCGAGGGACGAGATGTCGGCGCCCTTGATGGCCAGGCCCGTCGAGCCGGAGGCGAAGGTCAGGTCGTCGACGTTGATCCAGTTGCCCGCGTTGGCATCGGAGTTGATGCTGATGGTGCACTGGTTGCCGGTGACCGCGATCGAGGTGACGATCCGCACCCAGCTGCTGGTGGAGACCGGCAGGTCGGTCCGCTGCTCCGAACTGCCACAGTTCTTCAGGGATATGTAGGCGGAGTTCTGCCCGCCGCTGGAGCGGACCCAGGCGGTGAGGGTGTACGTGCCGTTGGTGAGGCCGGAGAGGTACTGGTACGTCTCCACCTTGTAGGCGGCGGCCGAGTAGTGGCTCAGGCGGTAACTGCCGCTGTGGCCGCCGGACTCGGTGTAGGAAGCGCCCGTGGAGCCGTACTCCGACCAGCCGGCGGGTGCGGCCACACCGGCACCGTCCGACTCGAAGCCGCCGTTGGTGAGGCTGCTCGCGGCCTGGGCGGTCTGTGCGGGAAGGGCGGTGAGGGCGAGCCCGGCCAGCAGCGGCAGCAGCAGGGCTCTGATGGTGCGTCTGGGATGGAACATCATCGTCCGTCGTCCCTTCGACGTGACTGGGGAGGGGTGTCCTCCGGCGGGGCCGGAGGAGCCCCTCCGCCCACGGCTCTCGTGGCACTCGCGGGCGGAGGGGAGTCTCGGCGGACCGGGTGCGGCGGCCCGGTCCGCGGCCGGGCTCAGCCGTCGAGCCGTACGACCCGGACGGCGCCCGCGGGGACCGCCAGGCGGCCCGCGGCGCGTTCGCCCGTCAGCAGCTCGGTGCCGTGTGCCTCCAGCGGCACCTTGGCGTCGGTGGCAGTGTGGTTGATGGCGAACAGGAAGGTGCCGTGGTCGCCGGTGCGGCGGACCACCTCGACATCACGGGGCAGGTCGGCGCGGGGCGCGATCCGGGCGTCCTCGGCGGCCCGGCCGAGCAGGGCGTCCAGGCCGTGCGCGTCCAGGCGGGTCGACACGTACCAGGCGGTGCCCTCGCCCAGCCGGTGCCGGGTGACGGCCGGGTGGCCGGCGGTGAGGCCGTCGCCGTAGGTCCAGACGGTCTCGGCGGCGCCCGGGACGACGAACTCGGTCCACACGTCGCCGGTCAGCTCGGAGCCGTCGGGGCCGGTGAGGCGCACCCGCTGTCCCTGGAGGAGGGGCGAGAACTCCTCGATGGTGAGACCGAGGGCGTCGCGCAGTGGGCCCGGGTAGGCGCCCTCGTGCACGGCGTCGTGTTCGTCGACGATCCCGGAGAAGTACGAGACGACCAGGGTGCCGCCGTTCTCGACGTACTCCTTGAGGTTGTTCCCGGCCGCCTCCGTCATCAGGTAGAGGGCCGGTACGACGACAAGAGGATAGGCCGACAAGTCGCTTTCCGGGTGGGCGAAGTCGACCGTGAGGTGGCGGTCGTAGAGGGCCTCGTAGAAGGCGTCGGCACGCTCGCGCGGGTCGTGGTCCTCGCTGGGGCGCCACTGGAGGTTCTGCGCCCACCAGGACTGCCAGTCCCACAGGACGGCCGCGTCGGCCTCGGTGCGGGCGCCCTGGATCTGGGCCAACGAGTCGAGGGAGGCGCCCAGTTCGACGACCTCGCGCCACACCCGGGTCCCGGTGCCGCCGTGCGGGAGCATCGCGGAGTGGAACTTCTCGGCACCGCGCCGGGACTGCCGCCACTGGAAGAACATCGCGCCGTCGGAGCCGCGGGCCACATGGGCCAGGGAGTTGCGGGCCATCTGGCCGGGCGCCTTGGCCGGATTGCGCGGCTGCCAGTTGACACCCGAGGTGGAGTGCTCGAGCAGCAGCCAGGGCGCGCCGCCGGCGACGGAGCGGGTGAGGTCGGCGGCCATCGCGAGGTTGACGTGGGTGCGGCGGCCGTCGGTGATCAGGTAGTGGTCGTTGGTGACCAGGTCGACCTCGCGGCCCCAGGCCCAGTAGTCCATGGAGTCGCACTGGCTGAGGGCGGTCATGAAGTTGGTGGTCACCGGGACGCCGGGCGACAGGCGGTGCAGGATGTCCCGCTCCGCACGGAAGTTCTCGCGGATGGTGGCGTCGGTGAACCGCTTGTAGTCGAGGGCCTGGCCCGGGTTGCCGACGGTCGGGGTGGCGCGCGGCGGGTTGATCTGCGCCAGGTCGGTGTAGTGCTGGCCCCAGAAGGCCGTGCCCCAGGCCTCGTTCACCGCGTCGACCGTGCCGTGGGTGTCGGCGAGCCAGCGCCGGAAGTGGGCGGCGCAGGAGTCGCAGTAGCAGGCCGAGACGGGCACGCCGTACTCGTTGTGGACGTGCCACATCGCCAGGGCCGGGTGGTCGCCGTAGCGCTCGGCGAGGCGGCTGGTGATGTTCGCCGCCGCCGCGCGGTAGTCGGCGTTGCTGTGGCAGATGGCGCCGCGTGAGCCGAACTCGTAGCGCACGCCCTCCGCGGTCACCGGCAGGGCCTCGGGGTGGGCCCGGTAGAGCCAGGCGGGCGGCACCACCGTGGGGGTGCCCAGGTCGACGCGGATGCCGTTCTCGTGCAGCAGGCCGAGGACCCGGTCGAGCCAGCCGAAGTCGTACTCCCCCGGCGCCGGCTCCAGCAGGGCCCAGGAGAAGATCCCGACGCTCACCATCGTGACCCCGGCCTCGCGCATCAGCCGGACGTCCTCCTGCCAGACGCTTTCCGGCCACTGCTCGGGGTTGTAGTCCCCGCCGAAGGCGAGCCCGGTGAGGCCCCTGGGGGTGGTGTCCGGCATGGATCTCTCCCGTTTAATCGATCATTTGGGAACGTGCACACACATCGATCGCGGCACGAGCCCAACATAACCGCACAGCAACAACCATTGACAAGTGTCCGGGATGTTTCTCTACTGTGAACGCTCACAGAGCATGACACGGACTCGCGACGGGCGATGTTCGGGTCTGTGCTGTCCGGAAAGCTCACGCATCTGCATGGCAAGGTCCCCGCGTCCGGTGGGGGCCCAGGTCAGGGGAGAGATCCATGCCGCACACGAAGCGCCGCCGCCTCGTGACAACCGCCGTCGCCGTCTCGCTCGGCGCCACCGCCCTCGCCGCCTGCGGCTCGTCCGACGACGACAGCAAGGCCGACTCCGGTCCGGTCTCGCTGACGTACTGGGCCTGGGCGCCCGGTATGGACAAGGTCGTCGACCTGTGGAACAAGGGCGAGGGCAAGAAGGAGCAGATCACCGTCACGGTGAAGAAGCAGGCGTCCGGCGACACGCTGGTCACCAAGATCCTCACCGCGCACAAGGCGAAGAACGGGCCCGACCTGGTGCAGGCCGAGTACCAGGCGCTGCCGACGCTGGTCAGCAACGACGCCGTCGCCGACATATCGAAGAGCGTCGGTGACGCCAAGTCCAAGTTCGCGGACGGTGTCTGGCAGCAGGTCACACTGGGGACGGACGCGGTGTACGCGGTGCCGCAGGACATCGGCCCGATGATGTTCTACTACCGCGCGGACCTCTTCAAGAAGTACGGCCTGACCGTCCCCACCACCTGGGACGAGTTCGCCAAGACCGCCCGCGCGCTGAAGAAGAAGGCGCCGGGCACCGACCTGACCACGTTCTCCGCCAACGACTCCGGCCTGTTCGCGGGCCTCGCCCAGCAGGCCGGCGCCAAGTGGTGGACCACCTCCGGCGACAAGTGGAAGGTCGCCATCAACGACGCGGCCACCCAGAAGGTGGCCAAGTTCTGGGGCGGCCTGGTCAAGGAGGGCGCCATCGACAACCAGCCGATGTACACCCCGGCCTGGAACAAGGCGCTGAACACCGGCAAGCAGATCGCCTGGGTCTCCGCGGTGTGGGCGCCGGGCACGCTCACCACGGCCGCTCCGGACACCAAGGGCAAGTGGGCGATGGCCCCGCTCCCCCAGTGGTCCGCGTCCGAGGACGTCACCGGCAGCTGGGGCGGCTCCTCCACCGCCGTCACCACCGACTCCAAGCACCAGGAGGCCGCCGCCAAGTTCGCCGCCTGGCTGAACACCGACGGCGACGCGCTCAACGCACTGGCCAAGGAGAGCGGCATCTACCCGGCGTCCACCTCGGCCCAGCTCAGCGGCGCCTTCACCAACCCGCCGGAGTACTTCTCCAACCAGGCCGACTTCTACACCGAGGCCGCCAAGATCGCCAAGACCACAGCGCCCTCCGCGTGGGGCCCGAACGTGAACGTCGCCTACACGTCGTTCAACGACGCGTTCGGCGCCGCCGCCAAGAACAAGTCGGACTTCGGGGCCGCCCTGGACACCATGCAGGAGGCCACGGTCGCCGACATGAAGAAGCAGGGCTTCGAGGTCTCTCAGTGACCAGCCCCACCGGCCGGAAGGCGTACGGGGTCAAGGGGGCCCCGTACGCCTTCCTTCTCCCCGCAACGATCCTCTTCGCGCTGTTCTTCGCGCTGCCCATCGGATACGCGGTCTGGCTCAGCTTCCGCAAGGTGCACGTCTCCGGCCTCGGCCTGGGGGCGGGCGCCCGCAGCGAGGTGTGGGCGGGACTGGGGAACTACCGGGACGCCCTCACCGACAACGAGTTCTGGGCCGGCGCGCTGCGCGTCGTCGGCTACGGCTGCATCGTCGTCCCGGTGATGCTGGGCCTCGCCCTGCTGTTCGCCCTGATGCTCGACACCGAGCGGGTCCGGCTTGCCCCCTTCACCCGGCTCGCGATCTTCCTGCCGTACGCCATCCCCGGCGTGGTGGCCGCGCTGCTCTGGGGCTTCCTGTACCTGCCGGACGTCAGCCCCTTCTACTACGTGCTCGAAAAGCTCCACCTGCCGCAGCCGAACCTGCTGGACGGCGGGCCGCTCTACCTGGCCCTGTCCAACATCGCGGTCTGGGGCGGCACCGGCTTCAACATGATCGTCATCTACACCTCGCTCAGGTCCATCCCGGCCGAGGTCCACGAGGCGGCCAAGCTGGACGGCGCCACCCCGTGGCAGACCGCCCTGAAGATCAAGATCCCGATGGTGGCGCCCTCGCTCGTGCTGACCTTCTTCTTCTCGATCATCGCGACGCTCCAGGTCTTCAACGAGCCGACCACCCTCAAGCCCCTCACCAACTCGGTCAACACGACCTGGAGTCCGCTGATGAAGGTGTACGAGGACGCCTTCCGCAAGGGCGACATCTACTCGGCGGCGGCCGAGGCGACCCTGATCGCCCTCGCCACGCTGGTGCTGTCCTTCGGGTTCCTGCGGGCCGCGAACCGCCGCAACAAGCAGGAGGCAGCCCAGTGAGTTCTCTTGCCGTCCGCAAGGCCGCCCCGGCCGCGGGTACGACTCCGGGTACCGCCCAGGGTCCGCCGCGGCGCCGCCGTATCGCCCTGATCCCGACGCTCACGCTCCTCCTCGGCGCGATCTACACGCTCCTCCCGGTGGCCTGGGTGGTGATCGCGTCCACCAAGTCCGGCAGCGAGCTGTTCTCCACCTTCACCTTCCTGCCCGGCACCGGCTTCCTGGACAACCTCAAGGACCTCGGCGCCTACCGCGAGGGCATCTACTGGAACTGGATGGGCAACTCCGCCCTGTACGCCGGTCTGGGCGCCCTGCTGTCGACCTGTGTGTCCGCCTTCAGCGGCTACGCGCTCGCCACCTACCGCTTCCCGGGCCGCGAGTCGATCTTCAACGTGCTGCTGACCGGCGTGCTGATGCCCCCGGTCATCCTGGCCATCCCGCAGTACCTGCTGCTGGCCAAGGCCGATCTCACGGACTCCTACTGGTCCGTGCTGCTGCCGCAGATCCTCTCCCCGTACGGCGTCTACCTCTCGCGGATCTACGCGGCCGCGGCCGTGCCGGCCGACGTGGTCGAGGCCGGACGGATGGACGGGGCCGGCGAGTGGCGGATCTTCACCCGGATCGCGATGCCGATGATGATCCCCGGCATGGTCACGGTGTTCCTGTTCCAGTTCGTGGCCGTCTGGAACAACTTCCTGCTGCCGTACATCATGCTGAGCGACGACGAGAAGTTCCCGCTCACGCTCGGCCTTTACACGCTCCTGGAGCAGGGCGCCAACACCCCGGCGCTGTACACCCTGGTGATCACCGGGGCGTTCCTGGCCGTGCTGCCGCTGATCGCGCTGTTCCTGGTCATTCAGCGGTTCTGGAGCCTTGACCTGCTGTCCGGGGCCGTAAAGTCATGACCATGGGCAGTAATGCGGGGGGCCGGCGCAGACCGCCGACGATTCATGACGTGGCGCGCGAGGCGGGCGTCTCACGGGGAACCGTCTCGCGCGTGCTCAACGGCGGGCACTACGTCAGCCCCGCCGCGCAGGAGGCGGTGAACGACGCCATCCGCCGCACCGGGTACGTCGTGAACCGGCACGCCCGTTCACTGATCACCGGACGTTCGGACTCGGTCGGCTTCCTGCTGACGGAGCCCCAGGAGAGGTTCTTCGAGGACCCCAACTTCAACGTGCTGCTGAGCGGTTGCACACAGGCGCTGGCCGGACACGACATCCCGCTGCTGCTGATGCTGGCGGGCACGAAGGACGAACGGCGCCGCATCACGCGGTACATCAGCGCCGGGCACGTCGACGGGGTGCTGCTGGTGTCCAGTCACTCGGGCGACCCGGTCGCCGAGGAGCTGCGGGCGGCGGGCGTGCCGCTGGTCGCCTGCGGCAAGCCCATCGGCCTCGGCTCGAAGGTGAGTTACGTGGCCGCCGACGACCGGGACGGGGCCCGGGACATGGTCCGGCATCTGCTGTCGCTGGGCCGCCGCCGGATCGGCATGATCACCGGTCCGCTGGACACCCCCGGGGGTGTCGAGCGGCTCGCCGGGTACAAGGAGGTCCTCACCGAGGCGGGCGTCGAGATCGACGAGTCGCTGATCGTGTCCGGGGACTACAGCCGGGCCAGCGGCGAGGCCGGTGCCGAGCGACTGCTCGCGCAGGCCCCGGACCTGGACGCCGTGTTCGTGGCCTCCGACCTGATGGCCCAGGGCGTGCTGACGGTGCTGCAACGCGCCGGCAAGCGGGTCCCGGATGACATCGCTGTCGGCGGTTTCGACGACTCCCCGGTGGCGACCACGGTGTCGCCGGCGCTCACCACGATCCGCCAGCCCTGGGACCGGATCAGCACCGAGATGGTCCGCGTCCTGCTCGCCCAGATAGGCGGCGAGGACCCGGCGGCGGTGATCCTGCCGACGGAACTGGTGCGGCGCGAGTCGACGTGAGCCGGGCGCGGTCCGCAGGTCCCAGGGCCTGCCGTCGGGCGTCCGCTGCCGCCGCGTGGGCTTGTCGCGCCCACGCGGCGGCAGCCGCGTGTCAGACGGAGCCCCGCGCCCCTTTGGGTGCTTTCGCCAAAGACCGCGACCGGTCAGGATCGAAGAAGCCGCGGCGGCCTCCCCCGTCCTAGCGTGGGCTCACCGGCCGAAACGCGCCGGTTCCCAGACCCGAGGAGCGAGAAGACCATGACCGCAGGCATCCAGACGATCATCTACCCCGTGAAGGACGCGGCGCGGGCCAAGGCCCTGTTCACCGCCCTGCTGGGCGTCGAGCCGTTCGCCGACGAGCCGTACTACGTCGGGTACAAGGCCGCCGGACAGGACGTCGGCCTGGACCCGAACGGGCATGCCCAGGGGCTGACCGGGCCGACGCCGTTCTGGCACGTCACCGATCTGCGGGAGCGGCTCGCGGCGCTGCTGGCGGCGGGTGCGGAGCTGGTCCAGGACGCCCGGGACGTCGGCAACGGCCGGCTGGTCGCCTCCGTGAAGGACGCCGACGGGAACATGGTGGGGCTGCTCCAGGACCCGGTGGCCTGACCGTCGCACCGCCCCTCTGGTGCGGCCCTCGGAAGACTGCTTGCACCCGCACTAGTTGCACACTCAACGATTGGCCGGATCGGTGCTACGGTGCGGGTATGGCAGTCAAGACGGCCGAGGCCCGGCTGGAGGAACGCTGGCGGGACATCCTGTCGGTGCACGCGCGCACGATGTGCGAGATCGACCGGGTGCTGCACCCGCACGGGCTGGGCGCGAGCGACTTCGAGGTGCTCGACCTGCTGGCCACCGAGTCGCCGGCCGAGGGTGACCACTGCCGGGTGCAGAACCTGGTGGGACGGGTGCATCTCAGCCAGAGCGCGCTGTCCCGGCTGATCGGGCGGCTGGAGAAGGACGGCCTGGTGGAGCGGTCGGTGTGCGTGGAGGACCGGCGGGGCGTGTGGGTCGCGCTCACCGCCAGGGGCCGCGCCCGGCACGCCGAGGCACGGCCGCTGCAGCGGGCCGCGCTGGAACGGATGCTCGAAGGTCCGGCCGCCGGCTAGAGCGCGAACTCGATGCCGTCCGGCAGGACTTCGATGCCCTCCTCGGCCAGCTGGGCTCGGGCCCGCGAGGCCGGGTCGACCAGGGGGTTCGTGTTGTTGAGGTGGGTGTAGATCCGGCGGGTACGGGGATGCCGGGCCAGGGCGGCGAGGCTGCCGTGCCGGCCGGAGACCGGGAGATGGCCCATGGCGGTCTGCCCCGGTCCGGAGCGGACTGTGGAGCCCATCTCGTCGGCGGTGAAGAAGGTGCCGTCCAGCAGGACGCAGTCGGCCTCCGCGCACAGCTCGTCGAGCGCGTCGCTCCAGGCGCCGACGCAGGGCGCGTAGACCAGGACTCCCCCGGTGGCCAGGTCCTCGACGCGGTACGCCGTGACCCAGCGGCCGTCGGCCGCCGCGAGCCCGGCCGGGACGTACTTCGGGGCCTTGGCGCTCACCGGGTGCGCGGTCACGACCAGGCCGCCGGACAGCACGAAGCCGCCGTCGGCCAGGCTGTCGGCCCACTCCCAGGGGGCATAGCGGTCGAGGGCGGCGCGGGCCGGGGCCAGCACCGTCCGCACGGGCGGGGTCGCGTACACCTTCAGGTCCGGTGCCCCGCGCAGCACGCTCAGACCCGTGACGTGGTCGGCCTCGGCGTCGGTGAGCAGCACTCCGCGCACCGGGGTCTCCCGGGGGCCCGGACCCGGCCAGAGCACCGCGGTGGCGGTGAGCTGGGCGCGGATGTCCGGGGAGGCGTTGAGCAGCCACCAGTCCCGGCCGTTGCCGGTCAGAGCGACGCACTCCTGGGTACGGGAGGGCAGCTTGCCGTCCCGGGCGGCGGCGCACAGCGCGCAGGCGCAGTTCCACTGCGGGAATCCGCCATCGGCGGCGGTGCCCAGCAGGACGACCCTCACGACGATCCGCCCCTCTCGGTCTCCCCGACCCCTGCTGGGATCTTCCCTCAGGATGGGCCGCGCTACCCGTCGCCGGGGCGAACTTCCGGCCGTCCTTCGGGGGGCTGCCGGTCCACCGGGCGCATCGGCGGGATCGGTTCCGACGGGAAGTCGCGCCCGCCGGTCCACAGCGCCGGTACGGCGTCGCACCGGCGGCACAGTTCGTAGGCCACGGCCTCGTAGTTGACCCGCCAGCCGTGGAAGTGCGGCCAGGCCTCCCTGGTGCCGCGCTCCGCGCGGAAGCCGGTCTTCTCCAGCATGGTCACGGCCGCCTCGAACTCGCCGTACGTCAGGTCGATCGGGGCGTCCGGGGGCGGGTCGGAGTCGAAGGTCGCCCGTACCGAGGCGGCGATGTCGCGCAGGGCGGTGAACCCGGCGCGCAGCACCAGGCGGGCCTCCGGCGGGGCGGCGCGCGGGGTGAGCGCGAGCTGCAGGGCGGCCGCGTCCATGACGGCGATCAGGCCGACCAGCCAGCTGCGGTAGGGGCGGGGCGAGCGGAACGCCAGCAGCACCGGATAGGTGGCGTGGCTCTCCCCCATGTCCGCGGCCAGCCGCTCCCAGTCCCGGTACAGCTGGGGCAGCGCGACCTCGGTGTCGACCAGCCACTGCCGGGCCAGGATCTCCGGGCCCCAGGCGGGCTCGCCGGCCCGGGACTGCAGGAGGGTGACCTCCAGTTCGCGGCGGTTGTAGGCGGCGTACAGCGTGGGGAGGTAGGAGATCTGCAGGGCGATGAAGACGGGGCCGGTGGCGGCGGCGACGAAGTCGAGCGCGGACAGCCGCAGCCGGGCGCCGCTGGCGAACCCGAGGGTGAACAGGCTGGAGCCGGCCTCCCGGAACGCGGTGCTCCAGGACAGCGGGGAGAACGCGTACAGCAGCAGGCCGAAGCCGAGGAACGCCCCACCGAGCCAGGCGGCGAGCATGCCGACCAGCATCAGCGGGGCGAGCCAGGTCTCTGCCCGGTCGATCGCCAGGTAGCCGCGCTCGCGCGCGACGAGGCAGAGCAGCTTGCGCAGGGTCCACCACAGCCGGTACACCAGCACGGAGTACAGGCCCCGGGGGACCACGAGGGTGCGCAGGATGCTGCGCAGGACCAGGATCAGTACCAGTCCCCCGGCCACCCCGGAGATCCATTCCATGGGGCCATTCTGACCCGCACGGCGACCTCCCGGTGACCGGGACCCGTCGTCAGCCCGTCGGGCGGGCCAGCAGGGTTCGCACGCCCTCCGAGGTCAGCGTCAGCGCGTGCGCCGAGCTGCCGTCGATGGCGAGCGACAGGTTGTCCTCGGGCCACTGCTGGGCGAGTGCGCCCAGCGGCACCAGGCGGTAGCGGGAGACCGTCGGCAGCAGACCGGTCAGCTCTCCCTCCGAGGTGAACACGGGGACGACGGGGTCGCCCTCGGGCCGGTCCAGGACGGGCAGCGCGATCATCGCGGGGTCGGCCGCCTCCGCCGCGTCGTCCGGAACCGGGACCAGCACGTCGCTGTGCGCGAGCGTGTCCAGTGCGTCAGGGTCCTCGGCGTTCACGGCCAGCGTGTCGAGTGCCCGCTGGGCCGGCGTCGGAAGGTCGTCGTGTGCGGGTGTCTCCATGGCAGATCCCCAGATAGTGGTGGTACGGGCCGCAGGGACCGGTGCGTACCGGGCGGCCACGGCACGCGTACCCGATCGGGGCCGGGGCATGCGTCCGAGCTCTTGCCCCGTGCGACCGAAGCGCAGCTCCGGCCGGGTGGCGGCGGGACGGGACGAGGCGGGCAGCGGGCCGGGCCGGGTGGTCAGGCCGGCGGTGCCGGGGTGGTCTCGGCCTGGGTCTCCTGGGCGCGGACCCGGCCGCGGTCCAGCGCCAGGGTGCCGAGGAAGCCGAGCGCGAGGGCGGCCAGGACGCCCAGGTTGGCGTACGCCCAGGCGCCGGATGTGCCGCCGAGACCGAACGGGCCCAGCAGATAGCCCTGCCAGGTGAGCCAGCTCGCGGAGCTGTTGGTGACCAGGCCCCAGCCGAGGGCCGTGGCGGCCAGGGTGAGCAGCAGGGGCGGCAGCGGTACGTCGCCGTAGCGGCCGTCCGGGCGGTAGAGGCCGGCCTCGTCGTAGTCGCGACGGCGCAGGGCGAGGTCGGCGAGCATGATGCCGCACCAGGCGGCGATCGGGACGCCGAGGGTGGTGAGGAACCCCATGAACTGGCCCAGGAAGTCGTCGGCGAAGAAGACGATGTAGACCGAGCCGGCGATCATCAGGACGCCGTCGACCAGGGCGGCCAGGTAGCGCGGCACCCGCAGGCCCGCGGAGAGCAGGGCGAGGCCCGAGGAGTAGATGTCCAGAACCGCGCCGCCGACCAGGCCGAGGACCGCGACGACGGCGAAGGGGACCAGGAACCAGGTGGGCAGGATGGTCGTCAGCGCGCCGATGGGGTCGGCGGCGATCGCCTTGTCCAGGGCGTCAGAGGAGCCCGCGAGCAGCAGGCCGAAGACCAGCAGGAGGAGCGGGGCCAGAGAGCTGCCGAAGGTGGTCCAGCCGATCACGCCCCGGCCCGAGGAACTCCGGGGCAGGTAACGGGAGTAGTCGGCGGCCGCGTTGACCCAGCCGAGTCCGAAGCCGGTCATCATGAAGACCAGTGCGCCGATGAACTCCTGGGCGGAGCCGGACGGGATCGCGCGCACCGTCGTCCAGTGGACGTGGTCGGCCACCAGCCCGACGTAGCCGAGGGTGAGGACGCCGGTCACCACCGTGATCACGGTCTGGAGCCGCATGATCAGGTCGAAGCCCATCACTCCGCCGATCACGGTCAGGGCGCAGACCACGACCAGGGCGACCACCTCGGTGCCGGTGCCGCCGCCCCAGCCCAGCCGGGCGAAGACGGTCGCGGTGGCCATGGTGGCGAGGGCGATGAGGACGGTCTCCCAGCCGACGGTGAGCACCCAGGAGACAGCCGACGGCAGCCGGTTCCCGCGCACGCCGTACGCGGCCCGGCTGAGCACCATCGTGGGTGCCGAGCCGCGTTTCCCGGCGACCGCGACGAAGCCGCAGAGCAGGAAGGAGACGAGGATGCCGAGGACTCCGGCGGCCAGTGCCTGCCAGAAGGAGATGCCGAAGCCGAGCGCGAAGGCGCCGTAGCTCATCCCCAGGACGGAGACGTTCGCACCGAACCAGGGCCAGAACAGGGTGCGCGGGGTGCCCTTGCGGTCGGCGTCGCCGATCACGTCGAGGCCGTGGGTCTCCACCTGGAGCTGCCGGCCGGGTTCCCGTGCGTCCGCCATCGTCGACCCATCCGTCCAGGTGTGTTGGCTGGAGGCTAGGTCTGCCGCCGACCGGGGGTCAAGGCAGGGCGATCAGGGCGGGCGGCGCTCGGCGGGCCCGGAAGCGCGGCGGCGGCCACCGCTCGCCGGATCCGGTGCTCCGTCAACTTCCCCGGACCGCGACCCGGTTGGGTCACCCCGATTTGACACCGCCCGGCACCCTCTCCAATCTATGATCATGACTTCCATTTTCAACAGGAGAGGTGACCAGCGATGCGTGTGGCTTTCGTCGGCAAGGGCGGCAGCGGGAAGACCACCCTGTCGGCCCTCTTCACCCGTCGGCTGGCGCGGTCCGGCGTGCCGGTCGTCGCGATCGACGGCGACATCAACCAGCACCTGGCCCACGCCCTCGGGCTCGACGAGGACGAGCTGTTCACGGCGCCGCCGCTGAGCGCGCGGACCGGTGCGATCAAGGACTACCTGCGCGGCACGAACCCCCGGATCGCGTCCCCGGAGGCCATGGTCAAGACGACCCCGCCCGGGCGCGGCTCACGGCTGCTGCGTCTGCTCGGCGACGACGAGGTGCACTCCCACCATGTCCAGGAGGTCGCCGGGGTGCCGTTGATGGTCACCGGGGCGTTCGCCGAGAGCGACCTCGGGGTGGCCTGCTACCACTCCAAGCTCGGCGCGGTGGAGCTCTATCTCAACCATCTGGTGGACGGACCCGGCGAGTACGTCGTCGTCGACATGACGGCGGGCGCCGACGCCTTCGCCTCCGGTCTGTTCACCCGCTTCGACATGACGTTCCTGGTGGTCGAACCGACCCGCAAGAGCCTCTCCGTGTACCGCCAGTACCGGGACCACGCGGCCGAGTTCGGCATCCCGGTCGCCGTGGTCGGCAACAAGGTGACCGGCGCGGACGACCTCGCCTTCCTGCGGGAGCGGGTGGGCGAGGACCTGCTGGCCCACTGCGAGCTGTCGTCGTACGTCCGCGCCCAGGAGCAGGGCCGGAGCGGCGGTGATCTGGAGCCGCACAACTCCCGCGCCATGGACCGGCTGCGGGCCGCCGTGGACGCGCGGGCCAAGGACTGGGACGCCTTCCAGCGGCACGCCGTGGAGTTCCATCTGCGCAACGCCACCGCCTGGGCGAACGCGGCCACCGGCCAGGATCTGGCCGCCCAGGTCGACCCGGACTTCCGGCACGGACCGGCGGCCCTGCCCGCCTTCGCCTGAGACCGCGCTTGCCGCCCGATTCCCTTTCGAGTACCGCCCCTTGAACAGAACAGGACACAGCCCTATGTCGCTCGACGTCTCCCCGCAGCTGCTCGCCGAAGCCGAGAACGGTGCGTTGCGGGAGGAGGACTTCGTGGAAACCGTCCGTGCATCGCTGCCGTACGCCTACCAGCTCATCGCCCGGCTGACCGCCGAACTGCGCGCCGGGAACGCGGAGTTCGCCGACAACCAGACCCCGCCGCCGTCGGAGAGGGAGCGCGGGCAGCTGCTGCGGGCGCTGTCCTCCGACGCGATCCGGGCCGGCCTGGAGCGGCACTTCGGGGTCGCCCTCGCCTTCCAGAACTGCCACCGGGTGGCGGTCTTCCCGCCCGAGGCGCGGGGCGGCCGGACCCACACCCGCTTCACCTCGGCGCGATCGCAGATCCTCAACCAGTCACCGGAGTTCCGCGACTGCTGAACCGGGGCGGGTAGCAAGCGGCGGCCCGACCGCCGCGCGAACTCCGCCGTCAGGGGGGGGCCGGCGGCCCGACTCGTTCTCCTGGACCACGCGCCGCAGCGCCGTCAGCGCGGGCTCCGGGAGGACGGTCGGCAGCAGGGCGCCCTCGACGGCCGCAGGAACTTGCCGACTCCTGGCCCCGCGCCCCCGCACGAGCCCCTCCGTCAGGGGCCCTGCCTGCCCCGGCCGCCGGGGTCGCTCAGCCGGCGACGATCTCGGCGAACCGTTCGGCGCCCACATTGCCGCCGGAGAGGATGACGCCGATCCGGCGCGGCAGCGGCGTCACCCGGTGGGCGAGCAGCGCGGCCAGACCGCTGGCGCCGCTCGGCTCGACGACGGTCTTGAGCCGTTCGAAGGCGAACCGCATCGCGTCCCGGATCTGGTCGTCGCTCACCAGTGAGATGTCGTCCACCAGGCTCCGGTTGACGGAGAAGGTCAGCTCGCCGGGGATGTCGGCCGCCTGGCCGTCGGCGATGGTCCTCGGCACGGGAACGGACACCCGGTGCCCCGCCTCCAGGGACCGCTTGGTGTCGTCCCCGGCCTCGGGCTCGACCCCGACGACGCGGATCCCGGGCAGCAGCCCCTTCGCGGCGGTCGCGCTGCCGGCGATCAGCCCACCGCCCCCGACCGGTACCACAAGGGCGTCCAACTCGCCCACCTCCTCGATGAGTTCGAGAGCGGCGGTGCCCTGTCCTGCGATCACGTGCGGGTGCTCGTACGGCGGGACCAGCGCGAGTCCGCGTTCGGCGGCGAGGGCCTCGCCGATGGCGACGCGGTCGCCGGTGTAGCGGTCGTACGTCACGATCTCCGCGCCGTATCCGGCGGTCGCCTCCAGCTTGGCGCGCGGGGTGTCCTCGGGCATCACGATCACGGCGGTGGTGCCGAGTTCGCGGGCGGCGAGGGCGACGGCCTGGGCGTGGTTGCCGGAGGAGTAGGCGGCGATGCCCTTGGCCAGCTGCTCGGCGGAGAGCCGGGAGGCGGCGTTGTAGGCGCCCCGGAACTTGAAGGCGCCGATGCGCTGGAGGTTCTCGCACTTCAGGAAGACCTCGGCGCCGACCAGTTCGTCCAGGGTGCGCGAGCGCAGCACGGGGGTGCGGTGGGCCACTCCCTTGATCCGCGCGGCCGCGTCCTGCACGTCCTGCAGGGTCACGGGCGGGGTGTCGGGCATGTTCGTCCTCCGTTCTGGGCGCCGCCGGGCGCCGGATGGGCGTCGAGCAGAGCCGTTCGACGCCGACCGCATGGAATTATTGTCTATCATCTGGACGGGAAGTCCAGACCCGGTCCGGGCGGGGACACGGAGGCGAGCCGATGGCACAGGAACCGACGGGTACGGCGGGCGAGGCGGCGCGCGCCGAACAGGACGCGATCATCGCCGCACTGGCCCCGGTCGTCGACGGGATCGCGGCGACCTTCGGCGCCTTCTGCGAGGTCGTCATCCATGACTTCCGGCGTCCCGAGCGCTCCGTGGTGGCCATCGCCGGGTCCGTCACCGGCCGCCGGGTCGGCGGTTCGATGAGCGAGATCGGCATGAAGCTCCTGGCGGCCGGCGACGCGGCGGCCGACGAGCTGAACTACCTCACCCGCACCAGGGACGGAAAGCTGGTGAAGTCCTCCACGATGGTGCTGCGCGACGCGGCCGGTACGGCGTTCGGGGCGCTGTGCGTGAACCTCGACGTCACGGCCGTGACCCAAGTGCACGCCCTGGTGGGCGACCTGGCCGGGGTCACGGCCGGGCCCGAGACGCCACCGACCACGACGTTCGGCGACGACATCACCGCCGTACTGGACTCGATCGTCGACGCCCGCCAGCTGCGCGGAACCAGGCCGTGGCCCCAACTCACCCGCGAGGAACGCCTGGAGCTGTTCCGCGACCTCGACCGCCAGGGCGTCTTCGCGGTGCGCGGCGCGGTCCAGCAGATCGCCGCCCGGCTCGGCATCTCCCGCGCGTCCGCGTACAACTACCTGGCGGCGACCCGGACGGACTAGTCATCCGAGGTGCACGACCCGGGCCCAGGCGGGCGGTTCGTCCGGTACGTAGTCGGGGTCGTTCTCGTCGTACGACGTGCTCGTGTACAAGCGGGGGAACAGCCCGACCACCGTCCGGCAGGGCGGCTGGGCCTGCGGCCACGGTGTCTGGCCGTCGGTCAGGGCCACCACGACGTCCGGGGCGGGGCGGGCCCGCAGCGCTCTGGCGAACCCCGCGCGCAGATCCGTACCGCCGCCGCCCACCAGCGCGATGCCCTCCGCGCGGCACAGGGGGTGCACGGTCCGGGCCGCCGCGTCGCAGGAGACCACGCTGACCAGGTCCCGGCGGCCGCCGACGGCGCGGGCGATGGCGGCCACCTCCAGCAGGGCGCTGCCCAGTTCGGCGTCGCTGACCGAGCCGGAGGTGTCGATGACGACGGAGACGCGGGGCGGTCTGCGGCGCAGGCTGGGGAGCACCACCCCGGGCAGGCTCGCCGAACGGCGGGAGGGGCGGCCGTAGTCGTAGTCGTCGCCGGCGCCCGCCGCGGAGGTCGCCGAGCGGACGGCCGCGCCCAGCAGCTCCCGCCACGGCTGCGGCGGGTGGAAGGCCTCCTCCGCCCAGCGCCGCCAGCCGTCCGGGGTGCTGCCCGGGCGCCCGGTGATGGCCTGCGCCACCCGGAACCGCACGCCGTCCCGCTCCTGCTCGCTGAGGCCGTTCGCGCCGTCCGGCCCGAGGTCCCACTCCCGTTCGCGGCCGTCTGCGCCGCTGCCGCAGTCCAGCCAGGTGAGGTCCTGGGTCAGCGGTCCCAGCCGGAACTGCCGTAGGTAGTCCTCCATCAGCTGGCCCTCGTCCAGCTTCAGGTTGCGCGGGCGGACGGCGCCCTGGGGCCGGGCGAGTCCGTCGCCGTACGCGTCGTCGTTGATCTCCAGGTCCGCCGCGATGTTCATCCGCAGCCGCTCGCCGGCCCCGGTCAGCCCGCGCTGCCTGGCGACCCGGTCGCTGCGCCCGTGGTGGTCGCGCAGCAGATGCGACACCTCGTGCACCCAGACGCCGGCCAGGTCCTGCACCGGCATCCGGTCCACGAACGCGGGCGAGACATAGCACCGCCAGTGGGCGTCGACGGCCATGGTGGGCACCTGCCGGGACTCCACCACGTGCAGGGCGAACAGCGCGGTGGCGAGGTAGGGCCGGGCCCGGGCGGCCTGCAACCGGGCGGCGTACAGCTTCTCCAGGTCCAGTGCCCCGGCCGGTGGGGCGTTCATCGTCCGGCCTTCGCGGCGACGCGCTGGGCGGCCCGATCGGCCCGACGGGAGACGGACACGGCTCCGGCGAGGCGTTCGACGGCCTCGGGCACGTCCCAGTCCTCCTGACGGAGCGAGGCGAGAGTGGTGGCGGGCACGACCACCAGATCGGGGGCGCCGGTGTCCAGCGCGCGGACGAGCAGCGCCCAGGCCGCGTCCCAGCGGGCCCGGTCGGGCCGCTCGCGCACGGCGGCGACCACGCCGTCCAGCACGGCCTGGCGCAGATCACCGCGCTCGGGCAGCTCGGCCGCGCCCGGGTCGGCGAGCAGCGTCTCGGGGTCCGGGAGCTCCATCCGGTCCACGCTCGCCAGGAGTTCGAGCCCGGGACCGTCGCCGACCGTGCCCCGCACCAGCAGGGAGAGCACGTCCCGGGAGGATCCCGCGGCCTGCGCGAAGGCGACCAGACGCAGGGTCATGTCCCAGCTTCGGGGCGACGGCCAGGCGCCGCCCCTGCGCATCTCGCCGCTGGGCAGCCGGTGGACGAGCGTGGGCCGGGTGGCGAGCAGACCGCACACCGCGCGGCGCGCGAAGTCCACGGCGGCGGACAGCTTGTCCGGGTCGAGCCGGGGCAGGGTCGCCCGCGGCCAGGTGCCGCCGAGGCCGCGTACGACGACCTCGTGGTCGTGGGCCCACTGCAGATGCACGAACCGGTTGGCCAGCGGCGGGCTCAGCTCCCAGCCGTCGGCCGCCGAGGACCGCGGGTTGGCCGCCGCCACGATCCGTACCCCCGGCGGGAGTCGGAGGGCGCCGACCCGCCGTTCGAGGACGAGCCGGAGCAGGGCGGCCTGCACGGCCGGCGGCGCGGTGGACAGCTCGTCGAGGAAGAGCAGGCCCCGGCCGGCCTGCACCAGCCGTACCGCCCAGTCCGGCGGGGCCATCGGGACGCCCTGGACGGCGGGGTCGTCTCCCACGACGGGCAGCCCGGAGAAGTCGGACGGCTCGTGGACGCTGGCGATCACCGTGGTCAGCGGCAGGTCGAGGGAGGCGGCCAGCTGGGTCAGGGCGGCGGTCTTGCCGATGCCGGGCTCGCCCCACAGCAGGACGGGCAGGTCGGCGGCGACGGCGAGGGTGAGCGCCTCCAGCTGGGTGTCGGGCCGGAGTTCGGTGGCGGAGTCGCCGAGCAGCTTCAACAGGTCTTCGGCAACGTCGAGTTGGGCAGCACTACGCGTGGGCATGTCTGATCACCTTGGGGTGTGAGTAAGCAAGTGGGCGTGAGTCAGCGCCAGGTGGCGGGGCGTGGGCCCGGGCGAGGGTCGCGGGACCGCGGTCGGTGCCGTTGCCGGGTGCGGACGGGGCCGGTGCCGGGTCCGGCGAGGCCCGCCCGGTAGAGGCCGTACGCGATCCGCCGGCGCGCGGCCGACTCCAGTTCGTCCTTCAACGGGCCGTCGCGCAGCACGGCTTCGGGTCCCAGCAGTCCTTCGACGACGGCGAGCGCGCCGGCGATGTCCCCGTGGTCGAGGCGTTCACGGACGCCGGTGAGGCAGTCCGGGCGGCGGTGAGCCTCGTCGATGATCCGCAGGCAGGGCAGCGGCGGGCCGCCGAGCGCCACCAGCAGTTCCTCGCGCCGGAGTTCGTCCGGGGCGTGGTCAAGCGGGGACAGCACCCCGTCGACCAGGCCGATCCGGTGGAGGGCACCCCGGCACTCCACGAGACGTGGCTGCCCGGCCGGGGCCGGGCGCGTGGTCCGGGCGGCCGCCGCGTAGCCGGGCACGAGTGCGCCGGCGACCAGCGGATGCAGCCGGCCGGCGTCGACCAGCCCGGCGCGCAGCAACTCCAGGTCGGGGAGAGTCCAGGTCGCCGCGTCGGGCAGCACGGGCAGCGAACCGGTGTCGCCGCCGGAGCTCGTGGTCGCCGTCCCGTCGCCCGCGAGGTGCAGGGCGAGCCGCCGCCGGCCGCGCAGGTGCACGGCCACGGTTCCGCTGTCCCGCCCCTCGGCGCGCAGGCTGTCCCGCCCCTCGGCGCGCAGCACGATCCGGGCCTCCTCCGCCCACCGGTCCGTGGCACACGACGACGGTGCGGGGCACCATCGGTCCGTGGCACACGACGACGGTGCGGGGCCGGTGCCGGAGTGGGGGCTGGGTTCGGCGGCAAGGCCCGTGCACGACCCTTCGCCGCCGGTGTGCCGGCCCGCACCGGACCGGGTCCGCAGGTCGCCGGCGGCGCTCGCGTCCCACAGATGGCGGTGCAGGTCGAAGCGGAACCGGCGGCTGGGGTGCGGATGCGGATGTCCCCGGGCGGCGGCCTCGCCCAGGTTTCCGTCCCAGAGCGCGAGGCTGACCCGCTGCCCGGCGTCCGCCCAGGCCGGCGGGGTCCGGGCCACGAGCTGTATGGATCCCTGCCCGACGTCATACCGGGCGAGCGGCATGGTCAGGCCGGGCCGCAGCAGCCCGACGGGCGCGATTCTCGGCAGGTGCCAGCGCAGCAGGTCGGGAGCGAGCCGGCGCAGATCGGCACGGACCCGTTCCCTGACGTCCCGGCCCCGGGTACGGGCCAGGGCACGCAGGTCGAGGTCGACATCGAAACCGGCGGCGGCACACGCCCCCGCCCAGTCCCCGGCGTCACGCCGGGCGGTCGCGGTTTCGATCATGGCGGGCGGTACGGCGAACTCGCGCACCCGCCGCCAGAGGGAGAGCCGGGTGTCCTCGTACACGGGGTGAGTGGCCATCAGCACTCACCATGCGTGGACGGGACCCCCATTCTGTGAACAGTGTGAGTGGTCATCGCGGGAAGGATAAGGCTGGGCCGCCCCGGTCTGCCAGGCAATTACGCGGCGTCCCGCACGTGACGCGGATCACCTCGGCCGAGTGCAGCGTTCTGTCGCTCTCAGGGCCTTTTCCCAGGTGTAGGCAGCCGGGGAGAGCGAGGACCGTGGGAACCGAGGGAATGGAGCAGGCTCGGGCCGGTGAGTACGACGAGTTCGTGGCGGCCCGCTGGTCGGGGTTGTTCCATCTGGCCCGTCTGCTCACCGGTGGCGATCGGCATCGGGCCGAGGATCTGTTGCAGGAGTCCTTGGTCAAGCTGTGGTTCGTCTGGCCGAAGATCGCCGACGAGGCACCGGAGGCATACGTCCGCAAGGTGCTGGCCCGCGCGGCCGCACGGTCGGCCCGGCGGCGCTGGTGGGGCGAGCGCCCCGTCGAGGAGCTGCCCGAGGTCGCGGCGGCCGGCGACCTGTCGGCGGCCGTCGCCGAGCGTTCCCGTCTGGAGGCCGCGCTCGCCCTGCTGACCCCGCGCCAGCGGGCCGCGGTCGTCCTGCGCTACTACCAGGACCTGCCCGACCGGCAGGTGGCCGACGTGCTGGGATGCCCGGTGGGCACGGCCCGGTCGCACGCGGCGCGCGGGGTGGCCCGGCTGCGCCGGCTGCTGGCCGACGCCATCGAGCCGGTGGGGTGAGGGAGAAGCCATGGATCACTTCGAACGGCAGTTGACGCAGTTGATGCACGGCGAGCGGGAAACGGTGGCCTTCGAGCCGAGGCACCGGGACCGGCTGCGGGCCGGCGTGCGGGCGCGGCGGCGCGTGCGCGCGGCCCAGCGGGCGGCCGGCGGTGTCCTCGCGGCCGCGGGGCTCTGCCTCGGTCTCTTCCTGTGGCCCCACTCCGGCGTCCACGACGAGCCCAGCGCGCCCCACCCGCGGCCCGCGACCAGCCCCGGCCCGACCACGGGTACGACACCGGGGCCGAGCCCCTCCCCCACCGCATCGCCCACCGGGACCACGACCTCGGCCCCGCCGCCCACGGACACCTCCTCGCCCTCGCCCACCCTCTCGGCCACGAACGGACACTCGCCCTCGTCGACCCCGTCCGGGACGACCACGCCGGACTCGGGCGCGACCTCGTCGGAGGGCACCTCCAGGGACACGTCCGGCGGCACGTCCGGGGAGTCCACCGCCACCACGTCGCCGCCGTCGGCTCCCACGACGGAGGGAGCCGACCCGTCGTCCTCGACCGGCTCGGCCGGATAGCGAGCGCGGTTCCCCGTCCCTCACCTCACCCCACCGGGCGTGCCTTCGCACGCCCCGAGAACGAGAACGAATGCGAAAAAACACCATGAAACCCTCTCAGGCCCTGTCGGCTCCGGCCTCCTTGCCGGCCCCGGCTCCCCCGCCCTCGACGCACCACGACGAGCCGGTCCTGGACCTGGCCGTGCCGGTGTTCAACGAGGAGACCGACCTGGAGCCGAGCGTGCGGCGGCTCCACGCCCACCTGCGCGAGACGTTCCCGTACCCCTTCAGGATCACCGTCGCCGACAACGCCAGCACGGACGCCACCCCGCTGATCGCCGCCCGGCTCGCCGGTGAACTCCCCGAGGTGGAGTGGATACGGCTGGCCGAGAAGGGGCGCGGCCGGGCCCTGCGGGCCGCCTGGACGAGATCGCGGGCTACCGTCCTCGCCTATCTCGACGTGGACCTCTCGACCGGACTCGCCGCGCTGCTGCCGCTCGTCGCCCCGCTGCTCTCGGGCCACTCCGATCTGGCCATCGGCACCCGGCTGGCGCCCGGCGCCCGGGTGGTGCGCGGCCCCAAGCGGGAGGTCGTCTCCCGCTGCTACAACGTCCTGCTGCGCTGCACCCTTTCGGTCCGGTTCTCGGACGCCCAGTGCGGTTTCAAGGCGGTGCGCCGGGACGCCGCCGAGCGGCTGCTGCCGCTGGTGCGGGACACCGGGTGGTTCTTCGACACCGAGTTGCTGGTCGCCGCCGAGCGGGCCGGGCTGCGGATCCACGAGGTGCCGGTCGACTGGGTGGACGACCCGGACAGCCGGGTCGCGCTGCTGTCCACCGCGCTCGCCGATCTGCGCGGCATCGCCAGGGTCGGCTGGGCGCTGGCCCGGGGCGCGCTGCCGGCGGGCCGGCGAGAACGACGGTCCGTGACCCCGGTGGCCGTCTTGGCTCTCACGCATCTCCTGCTGTACGCGGCCGTGCGCCCGGCCACCGGGGCACAGGTGGCCAACTCCCTTTCACTGCTGGCCTGTTGGACGGTCGCCCAGACGGCCCTTGGCGCGCTTCCGCTGCCCGCGCCGGCCGTCCGGCTGGCCCTCACGGCCGGTTCGCTCGCCGCTCTGCGGCACACCGTGCCCGCCGCCGGGCACCGCACCGAACTCGCCGTACTGGCCGCCGTCCATCTGGCCCTCGCGCCCGGGCTGTGGCCGCTCGGGCGGAACCGGACGGAGTCCGAGGCCTCGTGACGACACCTGGGACGATCACACCCCCGGCCCTGCCCGAGGCCCCCGCGCCCGGTTCTCCCGGAACCCCTGTCCTCCGGCGGTGGCTGCGCCGCTACGGCCCGGTCCTCGCGATGTACGGGGTGCTGAAGCTCATCGGATTCGGCTCGTTCATGTATCTGCTGGACTCGGCCGGGGACTTCCGCAGGAAGCATCCGCGCTTCGGGGGCGGCGCGCACACCTGGGACGTGCTGGGCACCTGGGACGGCTGGTGGTACCAGCAGGTCGCCCTGCACGGCTACCACCCCGCGCTGGTCCCGGTCCCCGGCGCCACCGGCCTGATCAACCTCCAGGGCAACTCGGCCGCGTTCTTCCCGCTCTACCCGGCGCTCATGCGGCTGGCCATGGAGGTCACCGGTCTCGGCCCGTTCGGTGCCGGACTGCTGGTGTCGGTGCTGGCCTCGTTCACGGCGGCGCTGGGCATCCACGCCGTCGCCGCGTGGTTCGGCGGCCGCCGGGCGGGGCTGGCGGCGGCCGGGCTCTGGGCCGTGTGGCCGGGGTCCGGCGTGGAGTGGGCGGTCTACTCGGACTCGCTGTATGTGGCGCTCGCCGCCTGGGCCCTGTACGCGGTACTCACCCGCCGTTGGCTGACGGCCGGTGTGCTGACCTTCGCGGCCGGGCTCAACCGGCCCACCGCCGCCGCCCTGATCGCCGCGCTCGCCCTGGCCGGGCTGCTCGCGCTGCGCCGACGCGAGGACGGCGTCGCCCGTCCGCTGACCGCGATGCTCGTGGCCCCGCTGGGCCTGCTCGGTTACCTCGGCTGGGTGGGCCACCGGATGGGCGACTACGGCGGCTACTTCAGACTCCAGTCGGGTGCGTGGGGGCACGAGTTCGACTACGGCAGGCAGACCCTGGACGTCCTGACGTCCGTCGCCGTGGGCCACTTCGGCTATCTGTTCGCGCTTCCGTTCGCGGACGTCATCGGGGTCGGTGTCGTACTGCTGGACCTCGCGCTGCTGCCGCTGCTGTTCCGGCTGCGGCCGCCGGCGGCGCTGGTCGTCCACACGGTGCTCACCCTGGCCCTGGTGCTCGGCAGCCAGCAGTACTTCGCGAACGTCTCGCGCTATCTGCTGCCCGCCTTCCCGCTGTTCGTCCCGCTCGCGGTCGCGCTGCGCCGGGTCGGCCTGCCCTCCCAGTTCCTGCTGCTGGGCCTCGCGGCACTGGCCTCCGGCTCGTACGCGGGGTACGCGCTGTTCGAACTCGGGGTGCCCTAGGCCAAGGCCGTGAAGTTACGGGCTGGTCGTCGGCGTGAAGATGCTGGTGCTGAGGGTGGCTTTGTAGGTGCGTCGGCCGACTTCGAGGCTCTTGTGGGCCAGGTAGACCACCACGCGGGCCGGAATCCTCCGCAGTCGTTGCTGGACGGCACCGGTCTCGGCAAGGGCCGCGTCGACCATCTCGAACGTGACGATCTGGGTGACTTCCCCCAGGTGACCGGCGGCGAACAAGCCCTTGGCCACCGTGATTTCACGCGTGGCGACACACCGATCGGACAGCGAACCCTCCGGTGCCGTGAACGGCTGTCCTGGTCGACTGCCAGTTCTACCGGGGCTCCGCTTCCCACGTCCCGAGTCACCGCAGATCAGCGCGTACTTGTCAGCACCTCCGAAGCCGTAGCTTCACGGCCTCGTGCCATAGGGCCTGTCCGGCGAATCAGAGACGGCCGGGTGATTCACTGATATGGCATCCGAAGGATCGATTTGTCATGCCTCGTAGGGGTGACACCACGTATCGTGATCCGGCGCTTGGGGATGGAGTACCCGGCGGGCCCGGACACATCCCGGGTCCCCGGGCTCCTCAGGGAGTCGCCCTCAGACGGAAGATGGTCTTCATGCGCCTTCGCCACACCGCGGCCGCCGCATTCGGTGCGCTCGCTCTCGTCGTCACCCTGCCGACCTCCGCGAGCGCCGCCACCGGTGACTTCTCCTACAAGTTCGTGGGCCTCGACGGCTCGCCTCGATCGGCCACTCTTCATGACCCGGTCAGCCCTGGCTGCCTCCCCCTGCCCGAGGTCGCGGACCCGGGCGCCTCCGAGCCCGCGTTCGCCCCGCACAATGACACCGACGAGTGGGTGATCGTGTTCACCGAGCCGGACTGCACCGGCGACTCCTGGACGCTGCGTCCGCACGGGAACCCCGCCACGGACCGCCTGACGCTGCGTTCGGTGTTCCTGACCGGCCGCCACTGAGCGAAGCCGCCGTCGCCCCTGTCGTCGAACCATCGTCCGTGAACTCCACCCGGTAATACGGGGCGACGCGTCCCACACCGCGGTAGCGGCCCAGGGCCTCGTCGGGCCGGGGCTGGGCGGGACGTGCGCGCCTGCCCGGCAGCCGCGGTGCGCGCTTTCCGGCGGCTGTGCCCAGACCGGTCAGGAGCAAGCCGGGCTGTTCGAACAGCAGCGCCGTCATGCCCGCGCCCATCCGGGTCCGTAGGGCCTTCGTCGAGCGGCGGGCGGCCCTGCTGGTCCGTCGCGGTCCTGCTCTTACCGTCCCCGGCGCCGCGGTCGCCCAGTTCGTCAGCCACGACCGTTGCAGCGCATGGGGCGGCCCGCTTCACCTCGTTCGGTCGTGCTCGCGCCGCGCCGCGGTGTCGCTGCCGTCCCACTCGTAACGGTCCGTGCCGGGCAGGCCCACGAACTGCAGGACCCGTTCCACGAACTCGTCCCGCAGCTGGGCGAGTGTCTCCGGCACGTTGTAGTACGTGGGGATCATGGGGTACACGGTGGCTCCCGCCTCGGTGACGGCCACCATGTTGCGCAGGTGGATGAGGTTCAGCGGCGCTTCCCGCAGGCAGAGGACGAGTTGGCGCCGCTGCTTCAGCATCACGTCCGCAGCCCGCTCGACGAGGCTCTCCGTCTGTCCGTGAGCGATGCGCCCGAGGACGCCGGCCGCACACGGCAGGATGATCATCGCGTCGCTCGGATAGCTGCCGCTGGTCACCGGCCCGGACATGTCGGCCGGATCCAGGAAGCGCACTTTCGGCGACGTCGCCTCCAGGGCCTGGACCACCGCCTCCGCGTCCTCTCCGGTCTGGAATTCGAAGGCGACGAGTTTGCGCCCGTTGGCCGACACCAGAAGGTCGACATGGCCGACCCGGTCATCCCGCTGAAGCGCGGCGAGCAGGGCCTTGGCCACGCCGGTGCCACCCGCACCCGTGACGGCGACCGTCACGTTCCGCTGGGTCACGATGATCCCCTTTCGTGGCGCGCCGGACGGGCAGTCGCCTGTGACTCACCGGGCCGGCGATGTCCCGCCCGCAGAGGTCGAGGACCGGCACAGTGCCCAGGTCCGGCACTCCCGCTCATCGGTACCTCACCCGGTGACCGCCAAATCCTGCTGGTCACTCGACCGGCGGCTCCTCCTCCCGCACCGATCACCCCGGTGCCGTGCGCCGCCTGCCCACGGCCGCTCCGGGCGAAAGCCTGTCCTGCCCGGTCCCCGACGCCGTGGTCTCCGCGCGCGGAGATGGTCCGGGCCTGCCCGTCGCCGGCGACGCGCGGACCGTGACCCGCTTGTTCAGGACTTCCGCAGCGGGGGGATGACGGGCAACTCCACCGCGTTGCGGATGTCCTCGACGGTCATCTTGAAGCTGTCCGGGTAGGCGTCGCGCCGGGTGCGACGGGCCGGCTCGGAGGTGCGCCAGCTGTACAGGCACTGCCGGCAGTGGTAGATCTCCCAGACCCCTGCGACGGGGGAGGCGTGGATCTGATCGAGTTCCTCGTGGCCGCAGCGCGGGCACTCGGCGGGTGTTGCGTTCTTCGGGGTCTTGGTGGTCATGGGGGTGTGGTCTCCTTTCAGAGGGGGCAGCGTGCGGTCACCGCTTGGCGAGCTGCTGCAGCTTGGTGAGCCACTCACCCATCTCGGGCAGGTCGTGTACCTGGTTGCCGTAGTTGCCGCGGTTGTCCGGCCTGACCGGGGTGGTGGCGTCGATGATGAGCTTGGCGCCGGTGCCGGGGTTGTCCGACTGGGGCGCGAGCTCCATCAGCGACAGGTGCGGCACGACGATGAGGTCGTCGCCGGGGTTCATCTTGGTGGACAGTGCCCACATCACCTGGGGGAGGTTGAACGGGTCGACGTCCTCGTCCACCACGATCACGGTGGACGCGTAGCCGAGGCCGTGCGGGGTGGTCAGCACGCGCATACCGACCGCCTTCGCGAAGCCGCCGTAGCGCTTCTTGGTGGAGACGATGATGGCCAGTCCGTGGGTGTACATCGCGTTGACGGCCTGTACCTCGGGGAAGTCTCTCTTCAACTGCTCGTACAGAGGCACGCAGGTGTTGGCGGCCATCAGGTAGTCGATCTCGGTCCACGGCATGCCGAGGTAGAGGTGCTCGAAGACCGGGTTCGACCGGTGGGAAATCTTGTCGATCCGGATCACCGGCATGTTGCGGCCGCCGGAGTAGTGCCCGGTGAACTCGCCGAACGGGCCCTCCACCTCCCGCTTGCGGCCCTCGATGACACCCTCGATCACGATCTCGGAGCCCCACGGCACCGGCAGGCCGGTCAGCGGCGCCTCGGCGATCGGGGCGGGGGCGCCGCGCAGCGCACCGGCCAGCTCGTACTCGTTCTGGTCGTACTCCATCGGCGTGGACGCCACGATCGAGATCACCGGGTCGTTGCCCAGGGTGATGGCGATCGGGAGGTCCTCCCCACGCTCCTCGGCCTTGCGCAGGTGCAGGCCGATGTCGTGCACCGGTCCGGGCTGGATGGCGAGCTTGCGCGGGCCCTTGACCTCGATGCGGTAGATGCCGACGTTCTGCTTCCCGGAGTTCTCGGGGTCGTCGGGGTCCTTGGAGACGATGCCGGCCTTGTCGATGTAGAAGCCGCCGTCGCCGTCGTTGAGCCGGACCAGGGGGAGGATGTCGAAGATGTTGACGTCCTCGCCCTCGACGGAGTTCTGTGCCCACAGCGGGTTGTCCCGCCACTCCGGCTCGACCGGGAACTCCGACCACCGGTTGATGAACTCCTCCACCTGCTCCTTGGTGCCGGTGGTCTTGGGCATGCCCAATGCCAGGGCGTGGTTGGCCCAGGAACCGTGGACGTTCATGGCGATCCGGGCGCTGTCGAAGCCGGCGATGTTGTCGAAGTACAGCGCCGGTGCCGACTCCCCCATGCGGCTGGCGGCGTTCGCGGCGGCGGCGACGTCCGGCTCCGGCATCACCTCCTCGGTGATGCGCAGCAATTGGCCTTCCTTGTCGAGTGCGTCAAGGAAGCTGCGAAGGTCGTCGTAGGCCATGTCCGTTCTCCTCCAGGGTGATGACGGTGCGTCAGGAGGCCTGAACGCCGTCGGGAATGGGTGCCGTATCGAGCGCGACTGCGCGTGCCGAGCGCATCCCCTCCCAGCGCCTGGCGGCCGGGAAGGGCAGGCCGAACTGGTCTAGGACGCGCGCGGTGACGTGATCGACGATGTCGTCGACCGATTGCGGGTGGTTGTAGAAGGCGGGCATCGGAGGCACCATCTGCGCCCCGAGGCGGGCCAGCGCCAGCATGTTGTCCAGGTGGATCTCGCTCAGCGGAGTCTCCCGGGGCACCAGCACCAGCTTGCGGCGCTCCTTGAGGACGACGTCCGCGGCGCGTCCCAGCAGGCCGTCGGCGTATCCCGCCCGGATACCGGCCAGGGTCTTCATCGAACACGGCACGATCACCATGCCGTCGGTGCGGAACGATCCCGAGGAGATCGACGCGCCCTGGTCCTCCGGGTTGTGCACCACATCGGCGAGCGCGGCCACCTCGCGGGCCGACAGACCGGTCTCCCACTCGATGGTGGTACGCGCCCAGCGCGACAGCACCAGATGCGTCTCCACCTCCGGCAGCTCCTTCAGCGCCTGCAGCAGCCGCACCCCGAACGGCGCCCCGGTCGCTCCGGTCATCCCCACGATCAGGCGCACGTCGATGCCCTCCTTCATCTGCCAGCCGGATTCCGTCTCGCTCTCCACGCTAGGTGCCTTCGCGGGTCATCGCCGGTACGGTCAGGACAGGAGGTGTTCAAAATCGGACAGTCCAGGATTGCGGAGATCCCGTTCCGCCCGGCTGCCGGCGCGCTGCCCGGCCTGGAGGTACTGCCGCTGGCCCGGCTCGCACGACGGGCCGCCGGGCACGGGGTGGATGTGCGCATGCCGGCGCGGGCCGCCTTCCACCATCTACTGACGGTCGAGGAGGGGATCCTTCGGCTCACCGTGGACGGGGAGCCGCTGCCGGTGCCGCCGAGCGCCTGGCTGTGGATCCGACCCGAACAGGTCTACCGCTTCGACGAGGGACTGGAGCACGCGCGGGGCACCCTGATCCTCTTCCAGCTCGGTCTCCTGGACCCGGCCACCATCGCCGCCGCCGGCGTCGACCCGCCCTTTCCATGGGGCCCGCTGCTGCCGTCCGCGAAGGAGGCCGAGCCGATCGAGCGGACGCTCGAACTGCTCATGGAGGCATACAAGGAGACGGGCGCCCTGCGGCTGGACGCGCAGATCGAACTCGTCCGGCATCTGTTGGCGGCGCTGGTGCTGAGGCTGTCCCACCTCTATGTCCGCGAGCGGGGTGCGTCCAGGACCAGCGAGGCGTTCCGGGCGTTCCACGCGGCGGTCGAGCGTGACTTCGCCGAGAGCCGCACGGTCGCCGACTACGCCCGGGCGCTCGGCTACAGCTCGCGGACGCTGACCCGCGCCTGCCTCGCGGCGACGGGGGGTACCGCGAAGCGGTATCTGGACGACCGGATCGTCCTTGAGGCCAGGCGCCTCCTCGTCCACACCGAGCTGCCGGCCTCGGTGGTCGCCGGACGACTCGGCTTCCCCACTCCCACGGCCTTCGCGAAGTTCTTCAAGCACCACACCGGCGAAACCCCCACCGACTACCGTTCTCACGCCTTCGGCGCAAAGCCGTGAAAGTAGCGCCGTCCGGAATGCGGAGGTGATCCTCGCCGGGGAAGCCTCGGGCTCCTCGCGCGCGACCCCGGTGGGCACGGTCGCTGCCGCGGAAGCCGCCTACGAAGTCGTCCTCACGCACGATGTCGTGCTCCAAGGTGGCCACGCGCGGCCCCGGACACCCCGGCGACGACTCAGCCCTTCTTGACGGCCACCCCGCCGTAGAAGCCGATGTCCTGGGAGCCCTCCGGCGGGGTGGCTTCCGGGCGCCAGAACGGGACCTGGATCAGGCCGGGTTCGACCAGGTCGAACCCGTCGAAGAACTGCTCGATCCGGGCGCGCGGGCGCAGGTTCATGGTGGCGGTCGCGTTGTTGTAGACGGCCTGGGCCTCGCTGCGGTCGTCGGCGAAGTCGTCCGTGGCGTGCGAGAGCACCAGGAAGCTGCCGGCCGGGAGCGCGTCGCGCAGGGTGGCCACGATCCGCTCGGGCTCCTCCGCGTCGCGGATGAAGTGCAGGATGGCGACGAGGAACAGGGCGACGGGCTGGTCGAAGTCGATGATCCGGCGGACCTCGGGGTGCTCCACGAGGGACTGCGGGTCGCGCAGGTCGGCGAGGACGATGCTGGTGGTGCCGGCCCGGTTGAGCAGCGCGTCGCCGTGTGCCTTCACGATCGGGTCGTTGTCGACGTAGGCGACGCGGACGTCCGGGGCGGCCTTCTGGGCTATCTCGTGCACGTTCGGCGAGGTGGGCAGCCCGGTGCCGACGTCCAGGATCTGGCGGACCCCGCTGTCGACGACGTGCCGGACGGCGCGCTGCAGAAAGCCGCGGTTGGCCCGTACCGAGATCCACACCTCGGGCGCGGCGGCGGCCAGCTGGTCGCCGGCCTTGCGGTCCACGTCGTAGTTGTCCTTGCCGCCCAGCAGGTAGTCGTAGATCCGCGCGGGATGCGGCTTGCTGGTGTCGATCTCCACGGGATGAGTACCGTCCTGCGTCACGTGTGCTCCTCTCGATGACCGCCCGGCCACCCTTGGCACACCGACGGCTGGCGACAGCTTTCCATATCAACTTCGGTGCCCGTGCACCGAGTTCCGGCTACGGACCGCCCCCATCGCCCCTGTCGCGACGTGGCTGTCTCCGCCGACGGCGCCGGCCGTCCCAGGCCGGCCGGTGGGCCAGGTCGCCCGGCCGGGACCGATCTGGCTACCATCTGGCCCAGGTGCCCGGGCAGGTGGCCCGGATTGGTTGGGGGTTTCTCATGGTCAGTGGACGTGTGGTGCGGTTCGACAGCACGCGCGGGTACGGTTTCATCGCTCCGGACGGTGGCGGAGAGGACGTCTTCCTGCATGTGAACGACATGCAGATGCCCGAGTCCTACGTCCGCCAGGGCGTGGCCGTGGAGTTCGAGATCGAGAGCGGCGAGCGCGGGCCGAAGGCGTCCGGTGTCCGGCTCGCCCGGGGAGCCGACGTGCGGACGCTGGGTCCGGACGACGATTCGCTCTGCGATCTGCTGAGCGCGGACGAGTTCACCCGCGAGGTCACCGAGACACTGCTGGCGTCGGCGCCCACGCTCACCGCGGAGGAGATCGTGCGGGTCCGCGGCGCCCTGGCCCAGTTCGCCAAGAACCACGGCTGGATCGAGGGCTGACCCGCCCACGGCGGGCAGGGCGGCCGGCTCAGACGTCACGGGAGCGAAGCAGCCGTCCGCCCGCCGTGAGGGCGGCGACCGCCCAGAGAGCCGGTACGCCCAGCCCCTGCCAGGGACCGATGGGCAGGGTGCCGACGCCTACGGTGGTCTGGAACGGCCGGCCCCGCCGTCATCGGCGCGAGCTGCTGGACATGGCGCTGCCAGTCCGGGTCGGCGATCACCTGGGCAAGGACCAGGAGGACGAACAGCAGGGCCAGGACGACGACGATCGCGGTGCGAGCTCCGCACAGCGAACGCCGGGCCCCAGCTGAGCAGGCCGATCAGGACCAGGCAGCGGACCGACCCGACCACGGCCCGCAGGGCCGGTCCGTCGGTCAGCGACAGGGCCGGGTATCCGCACCCTGACGGTCGCAGGTCTCGCCGCCCAGACCGTCGCCCGGTACCGCCTGGCCCGTACCGGTTCCGCGCTGCCCGCGCTGCTCCTCGGCGCGCCGTTCCTCGCCCTGGCGCCGGCGCCGTCCACGGACACCCGTGCGGTGCTGCTGGCGGCCCCCGCCCCTTGCGTCACCTGCGCCGGGCGAGAACATCCGGGTGACGGAGCCTTGCCCGGCGACGAAATCCGCGAGGAGACCGAGCAACACGGCTCAGGCGTACGGCCGTTGCGCGATCCGGCGCAGCGTCCGACGACGGTTGTCCCGCCATGCCCCCGCACGCGTCGAGCCGGTCAGTACGGCAGCGGACGCGTCCGGCGGAAAGCCGGCGGGACCTTGCGGGCCGCTGCCCGGCCACCGGAACCGTGCCGTGACGAGGGTCACACTCCCGGCGTCGAACTTTGGCTCTCGCCCTGCATCTAGTCCGCGTCGGTTCACAGAGCGGCTGCGGAGCAATCCCCCTCCGGGGCCGTCCCGTCCATTCAGCAAGGAACAACTCAATGGGTTTTGTGGCTTATCTGCGCGGCTTCGTCCCCTGGATCGTCGCCGGTGTCGTCTCGGGCGTCGTCGACTGGCGCTGGGGTGCGCTCGGCGGTCTCGTCTCGGGGCTGCTGCTCCTGCTCCAGGACCTCCGTCGAGGAGTCGACCTCGACGCGCTGATCCTCGAGGCCAGCACCATCGTGTACTTCGTCGTCATCGGCGCCGTCTCGGTGGCGGACCCGGACTCGTCGCTCCAGGACCACTCCGACGTCCTCTCGTTCGTCTGGCTGGGCGCCACCGCCTGGGGCTCCCTGGCGATCCGCCGCCCCTTCACGCTGGGCATCGCCAAGCGCCAGACGCCCCGCGAGTACTGGGACATGCCGGAGTTCCTCCAGGTCAACAACCACATCACCAGTGCCTGGGGTGCCGGCTTCACCTTCATCGCGGTGAGCCTGGCCATCGGCAACGCCGTGGACGCCCCGGCGTGGGTGGGCATCACCGCCCATGTCGTCGGCCTGGTCGGCCCGGTCGTCTTCACGAAGGTGTACCCCGAGCGGGCCCAGCGGCGCCTGCTGGAGTCCCAGGGCCTGACGCCCACCGTCTGACCGTCCGCCGCGGGCGGCCGCGGAGCCCCTCGCCGCGGCCGCCCGGCCTGATCCGGAACGCGGCCGGCAGCGCCCTGCCGGGCCCGACAAGGAAAGCAGCATGACCGAAGAGACCACCTTCCCCCTGTACCTGCGGGGCCGCTTCGCCCCGGTTCCCGAGGAGCACAGCGCCCACGACCTCACCGTGCGCGGCACCCTCCCGCCCGATCTGGACGGCCGCTATCTGCGCAACGGCCCCAACCCGCTGCCCGGCGAGGACAAGGGGCACTGGTTCACCGGCCCCGGCATGCTGCACGGCATCCGGCTGCGCGACGGCCACGCCGAGTGGTACCGCAACCGGTGGATCCGCACCCGGGAGCTGGAGGGACATCCGTTCGTCCGCGAGGACGGCAGCGTCGACCTGGCCGCGACCCCCGGCAACACCCATGTCATCCGGCACGCGGACACGGTGCTGGCCCTGTGCGAGGTCGGCCTGCCCTACTGGGTCACCCCGTCGCTGGAGACCGTCGGTCCCTACGACTTCGGCGGCCGGCTGACCACCTCGATGACCGCCCATCCGAAAGAGGATCCGATCACCGGTGAACTGCACCTGTTCGGTACCGGGTTTGCCCCGCCTTATCTCACCTACCACCGGGTCACCGCGGAAGGGGAGCTGCTCGACAGCCGGCCGATAGCGGTGCCGGGGCCGACGATGATGCACGACTTCGCCATCACCGAGCACCACATCGTCTGGATGGACCTGCCCGTCGCCTTCGACCCGGACCTCGCCGGCCGCGGCGGCATGCCCTACCGGTGGGACGACGGCTACGGCGCCCGGCTCGGCATCATGTCCCGCACGCCCGGCAGCACCGACGTGCGCTGGTTCGACATCGATCCCTGCTACGTCTTCCACGTCGGCAACGCCCACGAGGACGAGCGGGGGCGGATCGTCCTCGACGCGGTGCGCTACGACCGCCTCGGCTTCGACCACGCCTGGGGCGACATCGGCGGGCCCACCGGCCCGGCCGTCGTACCGGAACCGGGTCACACCGGCGCGACCGCCGTGCTGTACCGCTGGGCGCTGGACCCGGTGACCGGACGGGTCACCGAGTCCCAGCTGGACGACCGGGACGCCGAGTTCCCCACGCACAACGAGACCCTCACCGGCCGCGCGAACCGCTATCTGTACACCGTCTCGGGCGACGGCATCGCCAAGCACGACCTGACGGACGGGGGCAGTGAGTTGCACGCGACGCCCGGCGCCCGGTACGCGGGCGAGGCGGTGTTCGTCCCGGCGGCGGACGGCCGGAGCGAGGACGAGGGCTGGCTGCTGTCGCTCGTCTCGAACGACGACGGCGAGGCCGGCGAACTGCTCGTCCTGGACGCACGGGAACTCTCCGTCCAGGCGGTGGTGGAGCTGCCGTACGCCGTCCCGGCCGGTTTCCACGGAAGCTGGCTGCCGGAGCTCACCGAAGAGGCCTAGCAGGAAACTCCGTCACACAAGGTACGCCGGGAGTTGTGCCCGGCGTACCCGCCTGTGCGAGAGTCCCCCCACCATCAGTACACGTCCGCCAGTACACGTCCGCATGGAGGCATTCGCTTCATGGCGTTTCTCGATCCCCCCACGGATGAGGAACTCACCCGCAGGGCCCAGTCCGGAGAGACCGCGGCCCTCGGGCTGTTGCTGGCCCGCCACCAGGCGCCGATGCGCGCGGTGGCGCTGAGCCTGCTCGGCCACGGCCCCGACGCGGAGGACGCGGTGCAGGACGCCGTGGTCACCGCGCTGCGGCGGATCGGCGACGTCCGCGATCCGGCGGCCGTCGGCGCGTGGCTGCGCGCGATCGTGCGCAACACCTCCCGTATGCGGCTGCGCACCGGCCGGGAGACACCCGGTCTGGAATGGCTCGACCGGCTGGAGGCGCGCACCGACGAACCGTCGCACCCGGAGCGGGTCGTCGACCGGCACGCCATGCGGGACTGGATCTGGAACGCGATGACGGAACTGCCGCAGCAGTTGCGGCTGGTGCTGATGCTGCGGCACTTCAGCGGCATCACCTCCTACCAGGAGATAGCCGGGGCCTGCGAGATACCGGTCGGCACCGTCCGCAGCCGGCTGAGCCAGGCCCGGGGAAAGCTCGCCGAGGTACTGCTGAGGACCGCCACGGAGGCCCACGACGACGCGTCCCGTCTCGTCGAGGACAGCCGCAAGGAGGCCGAACTCACGCTGGACGGCGCGCTGCGCGGCCGTCAGCCCAGGGAGATCCTGGAGCTGTGGCCGGCGGAGACCGAACTGGTCGGCATCCTCCGCACGCCGGGTGAACGCTGCCACCCCTTCCCGGCCATGGAACGGACCCGGCGGAACGGGATCACCCAGCACCTGCGCCATGTGGTGGCCAGCCCGGACATCACCATCTGGGAAATGACGACCGTCAACCCCGACGGCATCCCGAATCCCTGCCCGCCGAACCTCGCCTGGCTCATGATCCGCAGGCCCGACAGGAGGGTCCGGAGCCTCCGCGTGGTCTTCCCGGGGCGCCCCGCGTGATCCGGGAGACCGCCGAGGCCGCCCTCGCCGAGGACACGGCGCTCACTCTTGCCGCGCAGGCGGGCGAGGTGACCGCCCTCGGCCTGTTGCTCGAACGCCATCGTGCGGGCATGCGCGCGGTGGCGCTGGGCATCCTGGGGCCGGGCCCGGACGCCGACGACGTACTCCAGGAAGCGGCCCTGACCGCGCTGCGGCGGATCGGCGACGTCCGCGATCCGGGGGCGGTCGGCGCCTGGCTGCGGATGATCGTCCGCAACGGCGCCCGATCCCTGCTGCGGGCCACGGTTCCCGCCCGCCCGGTGGACGAGGGCCTGCACCTGCCGGCGACGGAGGCCGGTCCGGAGCAGTGGCTCGAACAGAGCGCGCTGCGGGACTGGGTCTGGGAGGCCCTGGAGGAGCTGACCCCGGTGCTGCGGCTGCCGTTGGTGCTGCGCCACTTCACCACCGGGGTCAGTTCCTACGAGCAGATCGCCCATGCCTGCGGGGTGCCGGTCGGCACCGTCCGCAGCCGGCTCAGCCAGGGCCGGGCCAAGCTCGTGGCCGCGCTCGCCGCCACGGCGGACACCGCGCACGGCGACACCGGCCGGCGCGCCCGGGAGACCCGGACCCAGGCCCGGGAGACGCTGGCCGCCGCCGAGAGCGGGCACTTCGCCCGGCTCCTCGCGGAACGCTGGTCCCCGGAGATCGCCCTGCTCAGGGGGAACGACCGGGTCGGCGGCGGCGACCTCCTGGTCCGTGCCATGGACGGCGACATCGAGGCCGGGGTACGGCAGCGGCTCGCCCATGCGGTCGCCGGACGGACGCTGGCCGTCTGGGAGATGGACATCGTCAATCCGTCCGACAACCCGGAGCACTGCCCGCCCACGGTGGCCTGGCTGATGACGCTGGACGAGGCCGGACGGGTACACCGGCTGCGGCTCTTCCATCCCCGGCCGTTGCCGACCATGGAGCTGCTCCCGGTGCTGTGACCCGGCAGGGCGGCCCCCGGTGTCCGGCCCGTCAGGCGCCGGGGCCGGCTCCCGCATCGGCTCCGCCCTCGGCCTCGGCTTCGGCCTCGGCTTCGGCGGCGAGGACCTTGGCGCGTACGTCGGCCGGGAAGACGCCGTCGAAGGTGGCCTGCGGGGCGCGGCCGTGGCCCTCCGCCGGGAGCAGCGCGTCGTGGACGACGACGGCACCCCAGCCGTTGTGGAGTTCCTCCTCGGTGAAGCACGGGTACCAGGGCATGATCGGGCCGTGCCACTGTTCCTGGCGGAGGGTGGGATGCACGCGGGTGGCCAGCGCCCACAGCAGGTCCGAGTCCTTGGCCGGGTCCACGTCGTCGTCGAGGACGTAGACGACCGGGGAGAGCCGCCCGACCCGGGTGCCGTTGAGGACCTCGCCGATGCGGTGGACGAAGCGGGCGGTGTCCATGCCCGGCATCAGCTCGCGCCAGTCGGAGGGGACGGTGATGACGGTCCAGAAGCAGGCGGCGCCGAGCGGCAGCCAGGCCGTGGTGACGGGGAGTCCGGCCTTGCGCAGCTCCGAGACGACCTCGGCGGAGATCCCGGCGGCGGGTGCCACGTGGGAGTCGTCGACGGGCCGGCCGGCGGGGGCGAGCGGCCAGACGGGGTCGCTGCGGTAGGTGATGGCCTCGATGCTGAAGAGCGGCTGAGGTGAGGTCTCGGGCAGTGCCCAGCCGTGGAACTCGGCGAACGGGCCCTCGACCGCGTCCCGCGTGGCGGAGAGACTGCCCTCGATGACGACCTCGGCGGAGGCCGGGACCTCGAGGTCGTTGGTCTCGCACTTGACGACGTCGACGGGGCGGCCGAGGAGTGCGCCGAGGTAGGCGCCCTCGTCGACCTCGGTGGGTACGGTCATGCCGCCGACGACGGCGGCGCCGGGGTCGCCGCCCTGGAACAGGGCGTAGGGCATCGGCTGGCCGATGGCCTCCCACTCGCGCCAGATCATGCCGAGGTGCTGACCGGGCAGGACCAGTCCGGTCATGTGCCGATCGTCGATCATCATGATCCGGGAGATGGACCAGTTGGTCCACCGGCCGTCGGGGGTCCTGGCGACGATCACGCCCCAGGTGTTGACGTAGGGGCCGCCGTCGCCCTCGTGGACGACCGGGATCGGGAACCGGTCCAGCCGGGCCTCGTCGCCGGTGAGGACGTGCTGCTTGCAGGGCGCGCCGTCGCCGGTCACCCGCCTGGGCGGAAGCAGTTCCCCGGTGCCGGCCTGGGCGAGTCGTTCGACGAGTTCGGCGGCGGTCGTCGTGTACGGCAGGCCGAGCGAGAGGGAGATCCGGGCCAGCGGATGCCCGGGGATGCTCGACAGCGCGCCCGGGGCGCCGACCATGCGGAAGCCCTCGCCGACGCCCTTGAGGTGCTCGAAGAAGGGGGCGGGGCGGCCGTTCTCGGTGGAGCGCCGGGTGACGGCGGACGCCTCCAGGTCCGGATCGACCACACGCGAGATGCGCTGGAGGTCGCCCAGCTCTTCGAGCCTGGCGAGGTAGGACCGGAAGTCAGTGGTTTCGGACATCAGTTGATTGCACCTTTCGGTTCCGAGGGGCGGGGCATCCCGTCCCAGCGCCGCGCGGACGGCACCTGGATGCCGAGCTGGTCCAGCACGCGGACGGCGATGTGCCCGACCAGGTCGTCGATGGTCGTCGGGCGGTTGTAGAAGGCCGGCATCGGCGGCACGATCCGTACCCCCATCCGGGAGAGCGCCAGCATGTTCTCCAGATGGATCTCGCTGAGCGGGGTCTCTCTCGGCACCAGCACCAGGGGACGCCGTTCCTTCAGCGTGACGTCGGCGGCGCGCGGGATGAGGCCGTCGGCGTACCCGGTGCGGATCCCGGCGAGGGTCTTCATGCTGCACGGCGCGACGATCATCCCGTCCACCGGGAAGGACCCGGACGAGATCGCCGCGCCCTGGTCGTTCCACGCGTAGGTCACGTCCGCGAGGTCGGTGACCTCGCGGACCGAGAGGTCGGTCTCCAGGTGGATGGTCGCTCTGGCCCACTGGGACAGCACGAGATGGGTCTCCACGTCGGGCTGCTCCCGCAGCCGGCGCAGCAGTTCGACACCGAGGACGGCGCCGGTCGCCCCGGTCATTCCCAAGATCACTCGTCGAGGCATGAACAGCACCTTCCGTACGCGGTAAGTCCGTACACGGAATAACGTAGAGCACTTGGCTTGCGATGGCAAATGGTCCGCGTACGGAATGACAGTAGGCGGAGGTAACCTGAGCTCATGACGACAGGAGCGCGCTACGACGGAACGCTGGAAGACGGCATGGCCCACCAGCTACGACGCGCCTCGCAGGCGGTGAACGCCTCGTGGCAGCTGCACAGCGGCGGCGACCTGACACCGCCGCAGTTCGCCGTGCTGCATGTCCTCGACGAACAGGGAAGCCTCGATCAGAAGTCCCTCGGCGCACACGCCGCGATCGACCGGTCGACGCTCACTCCCCTGCTCGACCGGCTGGTGGCGCGTGGCCTCGTCACCAAGAACACGGATCCCGACAACCGGCGCCGGCAGCTGATCACGCTGACCGAAGCCGGGCGCGAGCGGGCGGCGCTGGGCCGCGAGCAGGTGCGGGAGACGAGCCGCTGGATCGAGGAGCTCCTCGGTCCCGACCGCCTCGCGACCCTGACCCTCCTGCTCAGGGAACTCGGGGACGCGGGCCGCGCGCAGTAGCGGCCTTCGCGTTAATCCTCAAGTCGTCGTGGCGTGCTCAGCGCACGGGCGAGTCGACGCGCTGGAGGATGCGCTCGGCGTCCTGGCCCAGCCGGCGAAGACGCTCGGGAGAGAGGTTGTCCACGACGAGATGCCGGACGTGGGCCGCGTGGCCGGGAGCGGCCGACTCCAGCTTCCGTATGCCGTCGGGCAGCAGGACCGCGTTGGTGAATCGCCCGTCGTCGGGGTCCGGTTCACGCCGGACGTAACCGCGCTTCTCCAGCCGTTTCACCAGGTGCGACAGCCGGGACAGGGACGAGTTGACGACCTCGGCCAGGGTGCTCATGCGCAGGGTCCGGTCGGGGGCCTCGGAAAGCATGGCCAGGGCCATGTACTCGACCATGCTCAGATCCGCGTCCCGCTGCAGCTGGGTGTCCAGCGCCCAGGGCAGCCGGGTGATGAGCCGTACCACCGACATCCATGCGGCCAGTTCGGCCGGCGTGAGCCACGGATCGGCAGGCTCGCCGGTCCCCGGCGACGCGTCGGAGGAGGTGGTCATTTCGGGAGCGTACCAGCCTCCGCGCGCCGTCCGGGGGCCCGCGGCACAGGTTCGAGCAGGGCGCCACACGGGATCGGGCACGGCCCGCCCGAACCGGTCGGATCACTTGCCCGTTCATGTGACCCGGCCGGATCGGGGCCGGCCGGGCCGGTCCGGTGTGCCGGGCACGTCGGCCGGCGGCACGATCTCCCTCTTGAGGATCTTGCCGGTGGGCCCCTTGGGCAGGGTGTCCACGAGCCACACCTTCCGCGGGTACTTGTAGGCGGCGACCCGGCCCTTGACGTACGCACGCAGTTCCTCGGCGGTCGTCCGGGCCCCCGGCCGGAGCACGACCGCCGCGCCCACCTCCTCGCCCAGATCGGGGTTGGGGATGCCGACGACCGCGGCGTCGGCGACCGCCGGGTGCTCGTAGAGCACGCCTTCGATCTCACGGGGATACACGTTGTACCCGCCCCGGATGATCACGTCCTTCTTCCGTCCGACGATCCAGAGATACCCGTCCTGGTCCAGCCTGCCGAGGTCGCCGGTGTGGAACCAGCCGTCCCTGATCGCGGCGGCCGTCTCCGCGGGGCGCCGCCAGTACCCCTTCATCACATTGTGCCCGCGGACCGCGATCTCGCCGGCCTCCCCCCGCGGTACCTCCCGGCCCTGGTCGACGTCGAGCACCCGCACCTGGACCCCCGGGATCGGGACGCCGACCGAACCGGGCCTGGGCCCGGCCCGCAGGGTGTTGGCCGCGACGACCGGCGAGGTCTCCGACAGCCCGTAGCCTTCGAGTACGGCGCAGCCGAACGCGGCCCGGAAGTCGAGCTGCACCTGGACGGGCATCTCGGCCCCTCCGGCGAGACAGACCCGCAGCCGGGAGAGGTCGTAGGCCTCCTTGCCGGGCTCCCGCACGAGCCTGCTGTACACCGTCGGCACCCCCGCGAAAACGGTCACCCCGTGCTTCTCGACCATCTCCAGGGCCCGCGCCGCGTCGAAGCGCGGCAGCAGCGTGAGGCACGCGCCGGAGGCCACGGCCGCGTTGAGGGTGCAGGTCTGCCCGAAGGCGTGGAACAGCGGCAGCCCGCCGAAGATCACGTCGTCGGGCGTGAGACGGAGCAGTTCGGTTGCCACGACGTCGCAGTTGCGGGCGAGGTTCGCATGGGTCAGTTCGGCGCCCTTCGGCTGGCCGGTCGTCCCCGAGGTGTAGAGAACGACCGCGGTGTCGTCGTCATGACGATCCGTCATGTCCGACGGCAGCGGGGTGGCGTCCGGCAGTTCGTCGAGGGAGCCAGGATCGACGACGACCGCCTCCGCGTCGACCTGCCGCGCACCGGCCTGTGCCTCGTCGGCGAAGTCGTGCCAGGCGAACAGCAGCCGGGCACCCGAGTCGCCGAGGTGATAGGCGACCTCCCGGGACTTGAGCAGGGGATTCATCGGTACGACGACGCCACCGGCCCGGAGTACGCCGTAGTACACGAGGGCGAACTCCGGCACGTCGGGCAGCATGATCGCGACTCGGTCGCCGGGCCGCACGCCACGATCGCGCAGCAGCCCCGCCATCCGCGCACTGCGCCGGTCCAGCGTGCGATAGGAGAGAGTGGCGTCCCCGAGGCGGAGCGCGGGGCGGTCCGGATACGTCCGGGCGCTGTCGACCACGTGGTGTGCGAGGTTCATGTGAGCCGACGCTAGGCGTGCGGCGCACGGAAATCACTGGGCCCGCGATACGACCCCGGGGCCCGAATTGGTGCCGCTGGACCATTCCGCGAGTAGCTTTGAGGAATGACTCCGGAGCACCCAGAAGTCGCAAAGCAACTGTCCGTGGTGGCGGCGAACGTAGGGTCACATCTCCCGGAGGTCGGCAACGACATCGGGCAGTATGTTCTTGCCGAGATAGCGGAACTCAGAGGCGACTCGACCATTGTCACAATGATGCAGGCGAGCGTCGTGGAAAACGCCGGCACGCTGTTGCATGTCTTCGAGAACGACATTTCCCTGGAGAAGGTCGAGGCACCCGCGGCCGCGCTCGAGTACGCCAGGAGACTGGCGCAGCGGGGAATTCCACTCAGTGCGTTGATCAGGGCCTACAGGATCGGGCACTGGCGTTTCCTGCAGTGGTGTCTGGACGAGCTCAACCGGCAGAACGCCGACGAGGAGCTGGCCGTCACGACCAACCGGCGCATGCTGCACGTGAGCTTCGGTTACATCGACCGGGTCACCGAGCAGGTCATCGCGGTCTACCAACATGAACGGGACAACTGGCTGCTCAGCCAGACCGCGGCGCGCGCCGCCCGGGTGCGCGACATTCTCGCCACGCGTGACATCGACCTCAACTCGGTGGAACCGTCGCTTGGTTACCGGCTTCGGCAGAATCATCTCGGGCTGGTGGCGTGGCTGCCCACCCTGACCGTCGAGGGTGCCGGACTCGCCCGGCTGCACCGGATCACCGACGAGATCGCCCAGCGGCTCGACTGCACCTCCAGGCCGCTGTTCGTCCCCCGGGACGCGATGGTGTCCTGGACCTGGCTGCCGCTGGGCGCGAACAGCGACGTCCCGTGGCACGAGGTGTCGGACGTGCTGGAGCGCGGTGATCCCTCCCTGCACATATGTGCCGGAAGCGTGGGATACGGAATCGAGGGATTCCGTACCACGCACCGGCAGGCACTGCGCGCACAGGAACTCGCGGCGGTGGCCGACCCGGTCCCCCGGTTCACCGAATTCTCCACCGTCGCCCCCATCGCCCTGATGGCCACGAACATCGACGACATCCGCGCTTGGGTGTGGGGAATTCTAGGCCCGCTCGCCGTCGACGACGAGAACAGCGCACGGCTTCGGGAGACCGCCCAGATCTTCCTTGACAGCGGCTGCAGTTACACCGCCACCGCCGCCGCGCAGATTCTGCACAAGAACACGGTGCAATACCGAATCCGAAAGGCCGAGGAGATGATCGGCCATCCGGTCCAGAGTGAGCACACCGATCTGGAGATCGCGCTGCGCGCCGTCCACTACCTCGGCTCGGCGCTCCTGCGCACGAGCGCCGAGTGACGTGGCCGGGCGCTCAGGGGGTCGGGTCAGCGGCGCTGCCAGTGCGGTTGGCGTCGCTCCGCGAAGGCGTGGGCGCCCTCCTGGGCGTCCTGGGACGCCAGTACGGGAGCGGTGATCAGGTCCTGGTCGACGAAGGCGTCCTGGTCACTGAAGGCCCGCCGTTCGTTGACGACGCGTTTGACGGCCTCTATGGCCAAAGGCGCGTTGAGCGCGATGCTGCTGGCCAGTTCCAGGGCCCGCGTCAGGGCCTGGCCCGGTTCGGTGAGCTCGTTGACCAGGCCGAACCGCTCGGCGCGCTCGGCGGGCAGCGACTCGCCCGTGAGCAGGAGTTCGAGCGCGATGTTGTGCGGGATGCGCTCGGGGAGCCGGACCATGCCCCCTTCGGGCGGCACGATGCCGTAACGGACCTCGGTCTGGCCGAAGGTGGCGTTCCGCGCGGCCACGATCATGTCGCAGGCGAGCGCCATCTCGGTACCGCCGCCCAGCGCGTAGCCCTCGACGGCGGCGATGAGCGGGGTCGAGATCTTGGCCCGGGTGATGCCCGCGAAACCCCGGCCCTCGATGATGGGCAGGTCTCCGGCCGCGAAGGCCTTGAGGTCCATGCCGGCGCTGAAGACACCGCCGGCGCCGGTGAGTATGCCGACCCTGAGGTCCTCGTGGGCCTCCAGGTAGTCGACGGCGGTGGCGAGGGCCCGTGCGGTGGCCCCGTCGATGGCGTTACGGGCCTTGGGCCGGTCGATCGTGATCACGAAGATGCCGTCGATCTCCTCGGTCCGCACGGTCGGTGTGTTCGAGTCCGTGGTCATGGCGTGTTTCCCTTCTCTCCCTCGCGCTGCTGGCCGTGATGTTCCCTCGCGCCGTGGCGCCGTCGGCCTCAGCCGACGGCCTCGGCCTTGTGCAGCTCCTCGATCCCGGCGGCGTCGAAGCCGAGGTCGTGGAGCACGGAATCGGTGTGTTCGCCCAGGTCGGGTGCCGGGCGCGCGGGGACCTTCTGCTCCTGTTCGAGCCGTACGGGGCTGTCGATCGTCAGGTGCGGTTCCGCGTTGCCGTCGTCGATCGGCACCAGGATCCGGTTGGCGACGAGCTGGGGGTCGTGGGCGAACTCGTCGATCGTCTGGGCGACTCCGTAGGTGAGTCCCGCGGCGTCGAGCACCTCACGCCACTCGGCCAGCGGACGGGCCGCGAACGTCTTGTCCAGCACGCCGACGATCTCGGCGGCGTGGGCGCGGCGGCTCTGCGAGTCGGCGTAGTGCGGGTTCTGGATGGCCTCGGGGTGGCCGATGGCCTGGAGGAACAGGGGGACCTGCTTGTCCTCGTTGGCGAAGGCCAGCAGCAGCCAGCGGTCGTCCGCGGTGCGGTAGGCGTTGGCGAGCGCGTTCGGCGGGTCGGTCCGGTCGACCGGCCGGGGTGCCTTGCCGCCGACCAGTACGGCCTGCAGCCACATGCCCGCCGCCCAGGCGCCCTCGGCGACCAGTGACGCGGTGACACGTGCGCCCTCGCCGGTCCGCTCCCGCCGGTACAGCGCGGTCATGATCCCGGCGAAAAGGCTGATCGCCGTCGGATGGTCGCCCGATCCGAACGCGTTGATGGCCGGCGGCGCGTCGTGCTGGCGTGTCACGTCCATGAGGCCGCTGCGCGCCCAGAACGCGGTCACGTCGAACCCGGGCAGGTGGGCGTCCGGGCCCTCCTCGCCGAAGCCGGTGACATCGGCGTAGATCAGCCGGGCGTTGAGGGGGGCCAGGTCGTCGTACTCCAGCCCCAGCTTGGCGCGGGTGCGCGGCGGGAAGTTGGTCACCAGCACGTCCGCCCAGGTCACCAGCCGTTCGACGACGGCCCGGGCGTCGGGCGACTTCAGGTTGAGGGCGATGCTGCGCTTGTTGCGGTTGTCCAGCTGCCAGGGGTAGTTGACGCCCTCCACACGGGGGTTCGGTGGCATACGGCTGAGCGACCGGTAGGCGTCGCCGGTGCCCGGCGGTTCCACCTTGACGACGTCGGCGCCGAAGTCGCCGAGGATGGTGGCCGCGGCGGGCCCGGCGATGAAGCTCGCGAGATCGACGACGTGCAGTCCCTGCAGCAGGGGCGTGTTGCTCATGACGACTCCTTGTCCTCGATGGGTCCTCGGCTTGCCCTCGATGGGTCTCGATGGGTCTCGATGGGCCGCGCGCGGCGCCCGAGGGAGTGACCGCCCTGGTGGGGCGCCGCGGCACGCGCCGGGTCAGTGGTGGCTGGGCGCCACGGGCACGAAGGCGTTGTAGCCGGTGATGTCACGGCCGACGATCAGCGCCTGCACGGTGTCGGTTCCCTCGTAGGTGTCGATCGCCTCGATGTCGCAGAGGTGCCGGGCCACGTGGTAGTCGAGCAGGATCCCGTTGCCGCCGAGCATGTCGCGGGCGTCGGCGAGGATGGCACGGGCCCGCTCGGTGTAGTGCATCTTGGCCAGCGCGACCCGGGGCATCGAGTACTCGCCCTCGTCCAGGAGCTGGCTCAGCCGGAACTGCATGCACAGCATGTCGGTGATGTCCGCGAGCATCCGGGAGAGCCGGTACTGGACGAGCTGGAACGCGGCCAGCGGCATCCCGAACTGCTTGCGCTGCTTGGCGTAGGCCAGGGCCGTCTCGTAGCCCGCGACGGCGGCCCCGATCGACTCCCAGGCGACGCAGAAGCGCGAGGCCAGCAGGACCTTCTCGGTGTCGCGGAAGGTGTGGACGTTCGCCAGCCTGTTCGCGGCCGGCACCCGGACGTCGGTGAGGGATATCTGCGCGTTCTGGACACAGCGCAGCGCCGTCTTGCCCTTGATGACCTGGGCGTCGAACCCGGGCGTGCCCTTCTCGACCACATAGCCGCCCACATGCCCGTCGTCGCCGCGGGCCCAGATGATCGAGTAGTCGGCGAAGGTCGCGTTGCCGATCCACCTCTTGTGGCCGTTGATGACATAGGAGTCGCCGTCCTGGTGTGCGGTCGTCTCCAGCTTGACCACGTCCGAGCCGTGTGTGGGCTCGGTCAGGCCGAAGGCACCGAGCTTCTCCATGCGGGCCATCGGCGGCAGGAAGCGCTGCTTCTGCTCCTCGGAGCCCAGCAGCGCGATCGACATCATGGCCAGGGCCGAGTGGACGCCCATCATGGTCGACATGCTCAGATCGCCCCGGGCCAGTTCGAGGATCACCAGGCCGGCCGTCACATTGCTCATCCCCGGGCAGTCGTAGCCGGAGATCTGGAAGCCCGCGATGTCCAGCTGCCCCAGCTTGGGGACCAGTTCGAAGGGGAACTCCGCGCGTTCCCAGTAGGGGTTGATGACCGGGATGACCTCCTGGTCCATGAACTCGCGGACCTTCTTCTTGAGAGCCCGCTGTTCGTCCGTGAGCAGGTTGTCGAGAAGGAAGTAGTCGGAGTATTCCGGTCCGCCCAGCACAGGCGGCTCGACCCCGGACGAGTTTCCGTTGGGGCTCGGGAGAGCCTGGCCCTGGCCGACCGGTGCGCCGTGTGTCGCCTTCATCTGCCGTTCCTTCCGATCGGGGGTCCGATGGAGTCAGTACGAACGACGCTAGGAGGGAGCGCGGGTACAGCCACTGGGCGCGGAACACCACGTTGCCCACCGATTTGGTGTCCGGGTACCAACGTGGAACACGCCCTGTGCCGCGGTACCAAGGAAGCATCCGAATCCTGGGCGCGCGGCCCGATGTGCCGGCTCTCCCGGCGGCCCAGGGTTGCCCCATGCACACCGCGCCCTTCTCGGACCGTCAGGAGCAGTGATCACTCATGGCAACACACAGGCCCGTCCACCGTGTGGCGATCGTCGGGACCGGGACGATCGGCGCGAGCTGGGCGACGCACTATCTCGTCCGCGGTTTCGATGTCACGGCGACCGACCCGGCCCCGACCGCGGAGGCCGCCCTGCGGTCGTACGTGGAGGGCGCATGGGACACGGCCGCCTCGATCGGACTCGCGCCCGGCGCCTCGCCCGAACGCCTCGGTTTCACCGCCGACATGCGTCAGGCCGTCGCGGACGCCGACTTCGTGCAGGAGAACGCCCCCGAACGCCCGGAGCTCAAGGTCAAGTTGTTCGCCGACCTCGACGACGCCGCACCCACGGACGCCGTCATCGCGTCGAGTTCGTCGACCATCACGATGAGCGTCATGCAGGCCGAGTGCCGGCACCCGGAACGGACCGTCATAGGCCACCCCTTCAACCCCCCGCACGTCGTCCCGTTGGTCGAGGTCGTCGGCGGCACGAGGACCGCTCCGGAGACGGTCCGGGACGCCATGGAGTTCTACGCCTCGATCGGCAAGAAACCGATCCACCTGAAGAAGGAGTTGCCCGGGCACGTCGCCAACCGCATCCAGGCCGCGCTGTACCGCGAGGTCGTGTACCTGGTCCAGGAGGGCGTACTCGATGTGGCGGACTCCGATGACGCGGTGTCCTGGGGGCCGGGGCTGCGCTGGGGTGTCATGGGTCCCCATCTGCTGTGGCACCTCGGCGGTGGAGAGGGCGGTATCCAGCACTTCATGGAGACCCTCATGCCGGTCATGGTCGACTCCTGGAAGAAGTTGGGCACCCCCGAGTTCACGCCCGAACTCGAGGAGACCATCGTGAGCGGTGTCCTCAAGGAGGCGGACGGCCACTCGGTCGACGACCTGGCCACCCGGCGTGACGCCATGCTCTCGGCCCTGCTGGCCGTGCGCGCGCAGCACGACCCGTCCGGGCCGACCGGCACGGCGGCCACACCGGACACGAAGAAGGGATCGTGATGGGCGGGAACGTGATGGGCGACAGGGAAAGGCTGTACGTGCTGGAGGCGAGCGGCGGCGGCCGCCTGTTCTCCGTGAACCCCGACGGCTCCGACAAGAAGGTTCTCGTCACCGGGTGCCGGATCCCCGACGGCGTCGCCGTGGACATGTCGGCCGGCCACATCTACTGGACGAACATGGGTGTGCCGTCGGAGAACGACGGCTCGATCGAGCGCGTGGACCTGGACGGCGGCAACCGGACGACGATCGTCCCCGAGGGTGCCACGCACACGCCGAAGCAGCTCCATCTGGAGGCCGCGGACCGGAAGCTGTACTGGTGTGACCGCGAGGGCATGCGGGTGATGCGCTGCGACCTCGACGGCTCGGGCATCGAGACCCTCGTACAGACCGGGCAGGGCGAAGAGGACAGCCGTGACGAGACCAACTGGTGCGTGGGCGTCACCGTCGATCCCGTCGGCGGAAACCTCTACTGGTCCCAGAAGGGGCCCAGCGACGCGGGACTCGGCAGGATCCTGCGGGCCGGCCTCGCCGTGCCCGCCGGGGAGACGCCCGCCCGGCGCACCGACATCGAGGAGTTGTTCGACGGCCTGCCCGAACCGATCGACCTCGAAATCGACCTCGGAGAGCGGACGTTGTACTGGACGGACCGGGGAGACCCGCCGAAGGGCAACACCGTCAACCGTTCCCCGCTGGATCCGCAGGACGGTCGGTGGACGTCCGAGATCCTGCTGACCCACCTGATGGAAGGCATCGGCATCGCCCTCGACCCGGACGGCGACCACATGTATGTGACCGACCTGGCGGGGAGCGTCTACGCGGCCGGTCTCGACGGATCGGACCGCAAGGAGATCCTCGCCGCGCAGGGCAACCTCACGGGCATCGCCCGCGCCGTGCTGCACACCTAGAGCCTGTCAGGACGCGAACGGCACCTGCGCCGACGGAGCGTCGCTCCTCCCGAAGGGATGCCGCCACAGCCCCGCCGCGGCCAGGCGGGGCAGTACGCCTTCCCCGAACCAGTACGCCTCCTCCAGATGCGGGTACCCGGACAGCACGAACTCCTCGATCCCGAGGGCCGCGTACTCCTTGATGCGCGCGGCGACCTCCTCGTGCGAGCCGACCAGGGCGGTCCCCGCGCCGCCGCGCACCAGCCCGATGCCCGCCCAGAGGTTGGGATGGATCTCCAGCGCGTCCCGTCGGCCGCCGTGCAGCGCCAGCATCCGCTGCTGCCCCGCGGACTCACTGCGGGCGAGCCCGGTCTGCACCGACCGCACGGTCTCCGGGTCGAACCCGTCGAGCAGCCGGTTCGCCTCCGCCCAGGCCTGCTCCGAGGTGTCCCGGGTGATGACGTGCAGCCGGATCCCGAACCTCAGGGTGCGCCCCTGCTCCGCCGCCAGCTTGCGGATCCAGGCGATCTTCTCGGCGACCTGTGCCGGCGGCTCCCCCCAGGTCAGATACACGTCCACATACCGGGCCGCGACCTCCCCGGCGACCGGCGAGGACCCCCCGAAGTACACCTCGGGGACCGGGTCCGGCACCCGGGCCAGCTTCGCGTCCTCGACCCGAAGGTGCTCGCCTTCCAGGTCGACGGCCTTGCCCTCCCACAACTTCCGTACGACTTCCAGGAATTCACCGGTACGGCGGTACCGCGCGTCCTTGTCGAGGAAGTCGCCGTAGGCCCGCTGCTCGTGGCTCTCGCCCCCGGTCACCACGTTGAGCAGCAGCCGTCCCCCGGTCTGCCGCTGGAACGTGGACGCCATCTGCGCGGCCAGCGTGGGCGAGACGAAGCCCGGCCGGAAGGCGACCAGGAACTTCAGCCGTTCGGTGTGCTGGCTGACCATGGCCGTGGTCAGCCAGGCGTCCTCGCACCAGGCGCCGGTGGGGGTGAGCGCCCCTACGAAGCCGAGGTCCTCCGCCGCCTTGGCGATCTGGCTCAGATAGGCGACCGTCGGCGGCCGGTCCCGGCCGGAGGCCGTCGCCGGGGTGCCGTGGCCGCCGCCGACGACGTGGCGGCTGTCCCCGTTGGTGGGCAGGAACCAGTGAAAGGTGAGGGACACGAGGAGTTCTCCGATCGAGAGGGACCTGAGGACGTCACAGCAGACCGTGGCGGGGCGGCAGGGTGCCGCTGAGCACGTACCGGCCGATGTGCTGGATCTTCCAGCGGGTCGGATCGTGCAGGGTGTGGGTGCGGGCGTCCCGCCAGTACCGGTGCAGATTGAGGGAGTTGAGCGCGGAGCGGGTCCCGGACACCTCGAAGAGCGCGTCGGCGACGGCCACGGCCGCCTCGGCCGCCCGCACCTTCGCGGCGGCCACGGCGATGGACGCCTCGGCGGCCGACTCGTCGGTGAGCCGGGCGCCCGCCGCATCGACCGCGCGGGCGCCCTCCCGCAGCAGCGCCTCGGACGCCCGTACGTGGAGGGCGAGTTCACCGAACCGCTGGATCAGCAACGGGTCCTCGGCGGCGGTCTCCGCCCCGCTCTCGAACCACGGCCGGCTCTTGGTGCGCACGAACTCCGCGGCTTCGGCCAGCGCCGCCCCGGCGATCCCCACGTCGATGGCGGCGTGCAGCAACTGGGCCACCGCGCCGTGGAGTTGCGGTCCCTGGAAGGTCAGATGGTGGGGCAGCACCCGGTCGGCTGGCACCGGCACGCCGTCCAGCCGGACGGTCCCGCTGGCCGTCGTCCGCTGCCCCATGCCGTCCCAGTCGTCGACGACGGTCAGGCCGGGCGCGTCCCGGGGGACGTAGGCGACGTGCAGGTTGTCGTCCTCGGCTCGGGCGAGGACGGGGATCCAGTCGGCGAACAGGGCACCGGTCGAGTAGTGCTTGACGCCCCGCAGCACGTAGGAGCCGTCCGCGGTGCGTTCCAGCCGGGTCCGGATGTCCTGGACGTGCCTGGTCCCCGCCTCGGACTGCGCGTTCCCGAGACGGCCGCCCGCGAGCAGCTCGGCGAAGAAGAACTTCCGCTGCTCCTCGGTTCCCTGACGGCGTATCACGTTGACGTACACGAAGTGGCTCTGCGGAATCTGGGCGAGGCTCGCGTCGGCCGAGCCGAGCAGCCGGAAGATCTCGGCGAGGGTCAGCGCGCTGACGTCCGCTCCCCCGTAACCGGCGGGGACGGTCACGGCCAGCAGACCCGAGGCCGACAGCCGGTCCAGCTCGGCGCGGGGCAGCCGGCGTTCGGCGTCCCGCTCGGCCGCCCCGGCCCGGAACTCCTCGGCCAGGGCCGCCGCCACGGCGAGGGCCTCCGCCTCGTCGGTGATGACATGTGCGGTCATCGGCTCAGCCCGCCGCGGCGAGGACGGGCCGCCGGCCGAGCGCGGCCGAGAACTGGTCCACGATCGGGTGGAGCGCCTCGGTGACGGCCGGTGCGAGGGCGAGCGTGCCGTCCTCGCGTACGGTGATGTCCTTGTCGAGGGTGAACCAGCCCTGGACTATATGGGCGGCGCCCATGGAGCTGAGCACCGGGCGGAGCGCGTAGTCGATGGCGAGGACATGCGCGGTGGAACCGCCGGTGGCCAGGGGCAGCACGGTCTTGCCGGTGAGCGCGTACTGCGGGAGCAGGTCGAGGAGGGCCTTGAGCACACCGGAGTACGACGCCTTGTAGACCGGGGTGGCGACGACGACCCCGTCGGCGCGGGCGAACAGCTCGGTCGCCTCGACGATCGCGGGGTGCCGGAAGTCCGCGCCGAGCAGCGCCTCGGCGGGGACGGTACGGATGTCGAGCGGGATCACCTCGTGCCCGTGGGCCGTCAGCCGCTGGTCCAGATGGCGCAGCAGTCGCGCGGTGCGGGAGGAGGCGGAGGGGCTGCCGGAGACGGAGAGGACGGTGGCCATGGGTGCCTCTTTCTGGGAGCCCGGACACCCGTACGGCACGGGCACCCGGCGGGGGACGGTCAGGCGTGGGCCGGGGCGGACTCGGGCGCGCGGTCCGGGAGGCCCGCCTCCAGTTCGCGGACCAGGGGCAGCACCCGCTTGCCGAAGTACTCGACCTCCTCGTGGTAGTGCAGGAAGCCAAGCAGAAGGAGGTCGACGCCGAGCCGCTTGTAGGCGACGATGCGCTCGGCGATCTGCTCGGGGGTGCCGATCAGCCCAGTGCGGAAGCCGTCGTTGTACTGGACGAGGTCCTCGAAGGTGGAGTCCTGCCACATGCCCTTGCCGTCGGCACTGGACTGGCCGGCCTGTTTCACGGCCGCGCCGAAGCCCTCGACGGCCTCGCTGTCGGCCTTGGCGATGATCTCGCGGAGGGTGTCGCGGGCCTCGGCCTCGGTGTCACGGGCGATGAGGAAGCCGTTGAGACCGAACTTCGGCGCCGTACGGCCGGCTTCGGCGGCGGACTCGCGGACGTCGTTGATCTGCTCGGTCACCCCGTCGAAGTCCTTGCCGTTGGAGAAGTACCAGTCGGAGACCCGGCCGGCCATGGCGCGCGCCGCGGTGGAGTTGCCGCCCTGGAAGATCTCGGGGTGCGGGCGCTCGGGGGTGTTGAGCGGCTTGGGCTTGAGGGAGAAGTCCCGCAACCGGTAGAAGTCGCCGGCGAGTTCGGTGTGGTCCTCGGTCCAGACCTGGCGCAGGGCACGGATGAACTCCTCGGCCCGGCGGTAGCGTTCGTCGTGCTCCAGCCAGGGCTCGCCGAGCGCGGTGAACTCGCCCTTGAACCAGCCCGACACGACGTTCACGGCGAACCGGCCGTTCGAGAGGTGATCGGCGGTGGCACCGAACTTGGCGAGCACGCCCGGATGCCACAGACCGGGATGGACCGCGGCGATCACCTTCAGGCGCTCGGTGGCGAGCAGCAGCGCGAGGCTGAAGCCGGTCGACTCGTGCTGGTACTCGGCGCCGTAACTGGCCATGTAGCGGACCTGGCTGAGCGCGTACTCGAAGCCGTTGTTCTCGGCGAGCACGGCGAGTTCCCGGTTGTAGTCGTACCCCCAGTCGGTGCGCTGCTCGATCTTGCTGGTGACGAGTCCTCCGCTGACATTGGGAACCCAGTAGGCGAATTTCAAGGGCGCGGCGGGCATGCGGAACTCCTGTTGCGAGTTTTTCGGGCACGCCGGAATTCAGCGCCGCCCCACGCGGCGTGGGCGTGGGCACGGTGAATTCAGGCGGGAAAAGGAGAGGGCTAAGACGCGGCGGATCTTGGTGGGGTGATCAGGCCGCGGCGCAACAGGAGGCGCTGGAGACGCGCGCGAGGTCGACGTGGCGTCGCCGCGTGAGGTCCAGTCGCATCTTCATGCCGTCGATGGTGGCAGCCGCCGCGGAGAGGCGTCAAGGAAAACCCGACCGGTCTCGCATCGCGGACCATTGAATTTCACGAACGTGTGACAGGGAAACCCTTGAACACCCGCTGAATGGCGACGCATTCTGCGGGGGTGCGGACCGAACAGCTGGAATACATAGCGGCCGTGACCCGGCTCGGCTCACTGCGCCGGGCGGCCGACGAACTGCGTCTGTCGCAGCCCGCGTTGAGCGAGACCGTGCGGAACCTGGAGCGGGAGCTGGGCGTCGACCTGCTGGAGCGCAAGCGCACCGGGGCGACCATGAGCGCCGCCGGGCAGGAGCTGCTGCCGCGCATCGTCGAGGTGCTGGAGGCGGTGGACCGGCTGCGGGTGGCGGCGGGCGAGCAGCACCGCATCAGCCGTATGGTGCGGGTCGGCACGGTCAACGCGGCGACCGTGCCGCTGCTCATCCCGGTGCTGCGGGACTTCCGGGCCACGCATCCGGTCACCCAGGTCGAGGTGGTGGGCGTGCAGCAGACGGAGATCCACCGGGGGCTCGCCGAGGGCGGTTTCGACCTGGGGCTGGTGAACCACCTCGACGGTGACGACGTGCCCGCCGGCTTCGAGTCCACCGAGCTGCTGCGCGGACGTCCGGTCGTGTGCGTACGGCCGGACAGCCCGCTCGCCGGCCGGGCCGAGGTGTCGGTCGACGACCTGCTGACCGTGCCGCTGATCGCCATGCGCACGGGCTATGTGATGCACCGCTATGTGCACCGGCTGCTGGCGGACCGCACCCCCGTCTTCTCGTACTCGACCGACGGGGCCGAGATGGGGAAGCTGATGGTCGCGGAGGGGCTCGGGGCGACGGTGCTGCCGGACTTCAGTGTGGTCGGGGACCCGCTGGAACGCGCCGGGACGATCGTGTGCCGGCCCCTGGCCGGGGACACCACCAGGGTGGTGCTGACGCTCCGGCGCCGGCGGGCCGAGGCGGTGCCGCAGGCGGCGCGGGATCTGTTGGAGACGTTCGTACGCCGGGCGGGCGAACTGGGCGGAGCGGTTCGGCAGCGCCCGTGACCGTGACGGCTCGCCGCGCGACCCTCAGGTGTCACCCGGTGCCTTCAGGCGGCTGCGCAGGGCCGTGGTGATCTGTTCCGCCGCGGCGAGTCGGTCCGGGCCGAGAGGGGACACGAAGAGTTCTCGTACGGCGCGCAGGTGGGGCAGGGTCGCGTCCCGGAAGGCCTCCGCACCCTCCGGCGTGAGCACCACCTCGGCACCCCGGCTGTCGGTGACGCACTCCTCGCGCCGGACCAGCCCTCGCCGCTCCATGCGCCCGATCTGGTGCGAGAGCCGGCTGCGCTCCCAGCCGACGCGGGCCGCCAGGTCGGAAGAGCGCAGCCGCCGCCCGTCCGCCTCTCGCAGTGCGAGGAGCACGGCGTAGTCGCCCGGCGACAGGGACGTCTCGCGCTGCAGGCGTGAGGAGAGCTCGGAGCGGAGCGCTTCCGTCGTCTCGATGAAGTCCCGCCAGATGCGCAGCTCATCAGCGGTGGGGTAGTCCTTCCGTCGCGCTGCCATCGTGCCGCCGCTCCTCTCTAGTTGACACGTCAATCATATCGGGATGATGATTGACGCGTCAACCAATCGTGCGGCCGTGTCACACACAGCCGGAGGACGCGGCAGGAGGGCTCCATGACCGCCCAGGGGTTCGAACTGGGGCTCAACTCGTTCGGGGAGATCGCGACCGATGCCGACGGCACGCTGAGCGACGCCGAGACCGTGCGTCTGATCGTCGAGGAGGCCGTGCTCGCCGAATCCGTGGGGCTCGACGTGTTCAGCATCGGTGAGCACTACCGCCGAGGCCACACCGACAGTGCCACCCCCGTCCTGCTCGCCGCGATCGCCACCGCGACGCAGCGCATCCGGCTCGGCACCGCGGTGACGGTGCTGAGCACGAACGACCCGGTGCGGCTGTACACCGAGTTCGCCACCCTGGACGCCGTCTCCGACGGGCGCGCCCAGCTCGTGCTCGGCCGGGCATCGGCCACCGACTCGTTCCCCCTGTTCGGCTACGACCTCGCCGACTACGAGGAGCTGTTCGAGGAGAAGCTCGACCTTTTCATGCGTCTCCAGCGCGAGGAGACGGTGACCTGGTCGGGGCGGTTCCGGCCGCCGCTCGTAGGGCAGCGGCTGCATCCCCGGATGCCGCCCGGTGGCATCCCCACCTGGATCGGCGTGGGTGGCAGCCCCGACTCCGTGCTTCGCGCGGCCCGCTACGGTCTGCCGGTGATGCTGGCCGTCATCGGCGGGCGCCCGCAGCGCTTCGCCGGCCACGTCGAGCTCTACCACCGCGCACTCGACCGGTTCGGGCACGCCAGGCGACCGGTCGCCCAGCATTCCCTGGGACTCGTCGCGGACACCGACGAGGAGGCGGTCGAGACCTGGTGGACGTACTGGCAGCCGGCCGTGGCCCAACTCGCGGCGGAGCGTGGCTTCTACCAGCCGACCCGTGAGCGCTACCTGCGGGAGGTCGACACGGGCGCGCTCTTCGTCGGCTCGCCCGAGACCGTCGCCCGCAAGATCGCCACGATGGCCCGCGACCTGCGCCTGAGCCGTTTCGACCTCAAGTACGACGTCATGAACCTGCCCCGCGAGGCCCGGGCCCGCACCATCGAGCTGCTGGGCCGTGAAGTCGCCCCGCGGGTGAAGCAACTGCTCACGAAGGAGCCCATCCATGTCTGATCTCGTCTTCGGACTCGACACCTTCGGCGATGTGCCCCAGGACGACTCGGGACAACCGGTGTCCGACGCGCGCGCCATCCGGCAGGTCGTCGACGAGGCCGTCCTCGCGGAGGAGAGCGGCGTCGACGTCATCGCCCTCGGTGAACACCACCGCCCGGAGTTCGCGATCTCGACCCCGGAGACCGTCCTCGCCGGCATCGCCACGCGCACCCACCGCATCCGGCTGGCCTCCGGCGTGACCGTGCTGAGCTCCGACGACCCGGTCCGCGTCTTCCAGCGCTTCGCCACCGTGGACGCCCTCTCGAACGGCCGGGCCGAGGTCATTCTCGGGCGCGGCTCCTTCACCGAGTCGTTCCCCCTCTTCGGATACGACCTGAGCGATTACGACGTGCTGTTCGAAGAAAAGATCGAGATCTTCGCCAAGCTGCTGGAGGAGAAGCCGGTCACCTGGAGCGGCACCAAGCGGGCACCGCTCGAAGACGCCGACGTCTTCCCGAAGACCGAGTCCGGTCATCTGAGCACCTGGGTCGGCGTCGGGGGTACACCCCAGTCGGTCATCCGCACCGCGCGCTACGGTTTCCCGCTCATGATCGCCATCATCGGCGGCACCCCAGAACGCTTCGCGCCCTATATCGACCTCTACGAGCGCGCCGCCGACCAGTTCGGCACGACCGCCCATCCGGTGGGGATGCACTCGCCGGGCTTCATCGCCGACACGGACGAGGAGGCCCGGGAGCTGCACTGGCCGTACTACCGGGTCATCCGTGACCGCATCGGCGCGCTGCGGGGCTGGCCGCCGGTCCGCAAGGCGGAGTACGAGGCCGAGATCGAACACGGCTCCCTCTACATCGGATCTCCCGAGACGGTCGCCCGCAAGATGGCCCGCGCCGTCAAGGCGCTCGGCGTCGGCCGGTTCGACCTCATCTACACCAGCGGGACACAGCCGATCAGCGCCCGCCTGCGCGCCGTCGAGCTGTACGGCACCAAGGTGATCCCGATGGTGCGCGACCTCCTCGCAGGCTGACGCCGAGAACGGACAGGAAACGGAGAAGAAATGGACACCACCACCGCGGCCGCCGTGCGCACGGTCGGCATCCTGGGCGCGGGGAAGGTCGGGACCGTCCTGGCACGGCTCGCCCTGGCGGCCGGTTACCGCGTGCTCATCGCCGGGTCGGGCGACCCCGCCGGGATCGCCCTCACCGTCGAGGTCCTCACCCCCGGCGCTGTCCCGGTCACCGCCGCACGGGCCATGGCGGAGGCGGACGTGGTCGTCCTGGCGCTCCCGCTCGGCAAGTACCGCAGCGTGCCCGCCGAGGCGCTCCGGGGCAAGCTCGTCATCGACGCGATGAACTACTGGTGGGAGGTCGACGGCAACCGCGAGGACCTCACCGACCCGCTCACCTCGTCGAGCGAGACCGTGCAGGCGTACCTGCCCGGTGCGCGCGTGATCAAGGCGTTCAACCACATGGGCTACCACGACCTCGAGGACGGGGCGCAGCCCGCGGGGACGCCGGGGCGCAAGGCGCTCGCGATCGCCGGCGACGATCCGGACGGCCTCGCCATGGTCGCCCACCTCGTCGATGCTCTCGGCTTCGACCCCGTCCTGGCGGGCCCGCTCGCCGAAGGGGTACGGCTCGAACCGGGTACCGAGCCCTTCGGCGCCGACGTCGGCGCCGACGAACTGCGCGCGATGCTCGACCGCTTCCCGGCATCCGACCGCGGACGCACCGTGATCAGCGCACGGACCGCTGCCGGGACGTCGACCGAACACGCCGCCTGAACTGGCCCGATCCGGCCGGCCGCGGGCCTGGTGAAGGGCCCCGACGGCCGTCACTCACCGTGATTGGCTGTGCGGTCAGGGAGATCCGGGCGGTCTGATCCAGCCCAGCGACCGTTCGACGGCCCGCTGCCAGTTGTCGTACTCCGACTCCCGGTGGCCGGGGTCCATTCCGGGCAGCCAGCGAGCGGCAGGGTGCCAGTTACGGCGCAGGACCTCGAGGTCCGGCCAGTAGCCGGCGGCGAGCCCGGCGGCGTAGCCGGCGCCCAGGGAGACCGTCTCGGAGACCATGGGCCGTACGACGGGCACGTCGAGTACGTCGGCGACGAACTGCATGAGCAGGTTGTCCGCCGTCATGCCGCCGTCCACCTTCAGCTCCTTCAACGCGACCGAGGAGTCGGCGTTCATGGCGTCGACGACCTCACGCGTCTGCCACCCCGTGGCCTCCAGGACGGCCCGGGCCAGGTGCCCGCTGGTGATGTAGGAGGTGAGGCCGACGATGACGCCGCGTGCGTCGCTGCGCCAGCGGGGTGCGAACAGGCCGGAGAAGGCGGGGACGATGTAGCAGCCGCCGTTGTCCTCGACGGTCCGCGCGAGCGTTTCGATCTCCGGCGCGCTGTTGATCAGTCCCAGCCGGTCGCGGAACCACTGGACCAGTGCGCCGGTGACGGCTATCGACCCTTCCAGGGCATAGACGGGTTTCCGGTCCCCGATCTTGTAGGCGACCGTCGTCAGCAGTCCGTGCCGGGACCGTATGACCTCGGTACCGGTGTTGAGCAGCAGAAAGCTGCCCGTTCCGTACGTGCACTTGGCCTCTCCCGGGGAGAAGCAGGTCTGGCCGAAGAGCGCCGCCTGCTGATCTCCGAGTGCGGCTGTGATGGGAACGCCGGGGAGCAGCGCGTGGGCCTCGTCGTAGGTCTCCGCGTTGGACCGGATCTCAGGAAGCATCGGACGGGGGACACCGAAGAACGCCAGCAGTTCCGGGTCCCAGGTGAGGGTACGGATGTTCATCAGCATGGTGCGACTGGCGTTGGTCGCGTCGGTGATGTGCAGACCGCCGTCGACACCGCCGGTGAGGTTCCAGATCAGCCAGCTCTCCATCGTGCCGAACAGCACCTCACCGTCCTTCGCGCGCTGTTCCAGGCCCTTGACGTGGTCGAACAACCAGCGGATCCGCAGCGCCGAGAAGTAGGTGGAGGGCGGCAGACCGCACCGGTCGAGGAAGAACTCCTCTCCGGGCCGGTTTCTGAGCTCCTCGACGAGCGGCGCCGTGCGCGTGTCCTGCCAGACGATCGCCCGGCCGAGCGGGGCTCCCGTACGCCGGTCCCAGAGCACCGTCGTCTCCCGCTGGTTGGCCACGCCGATGGCGGCGACCTGTCCCGCGTCGACGGCCGTTCCGGCTCCGGCCATGGCCTCGGACACCACACGTCGCACGTTGTGCCAGATCTCCACGGCGTCGTGCTCGACCCAGCCGGGCCTGGGGAAGTGCTGCTGGTGCTCTCTCTGCGCGACGGACACCAGGCGCCCGCCCCGGTCGAACAAGATGCATCGCGTGGAATTGGTGCCCTGATCGATGGACATCACATACCGTTCCACCATGATCGGGTCCGCCTTCCGATGGATCGCGGAGGTAGCCGGGGGCCTTACCAGCGGGCGGCGCCCAGGTCTCTGGAGATCGCCCGTGCCGCCTCACGGATCAGCGTGATCAGGCCGGTCCGGGGGTGGCCCTGGCTGTCACAGACCCGCTCGACCGGGCCGGACAGCCCGATGGCGCCGACGACCAGACCGCCATGCCCGCGGATCGGCACGGCGAGCCCGGCCTCACCCATGCTCATCTCCTGTATCTCGGCGGCCCAGCCCAGTTCCCGGACCTCGGCGAGTGCCCGGCTGAGTTGCTCCTGGGTGACCAGGGTGTGCCGCGTGTAGGCCTCCAGCCCAGAATCCAGGGCGGACTCGAAGGGCGCGGTCCCATACGCCAACAGCACCTTGCCCAGCGAGGAGGCGTGCAACGGCAGGAGCGAGCCCACGTCCAGAGTCTGGAGCGTGTCGTCGGGCCGGAACACATGGTGGACGACCAGGACCATGCCTTCCAGGGGAGTGCCCAGGCGTACCGCTTCCCCACTGCGGGCGGCCAGGGCGTCGGCCCAGTTGATGGATCGGGACCGCAACTCGTTCACGTCGAGATAACTCGTGCCGAGGTGCAGCAAGGCAGCTCCGAGCTGGTACTTTCCGGTCGTCGCGTCCTGCTCCACGAAATCCACGTGCTGGAGTGTGCGCAGAATGCCGTGCGCGGTTCCCTTGGCCAGCCCGAGGGAGGCCGCCACCTCTCCGAGCCCGAGTCGGCGGGGCCCACCTGCGAGCAGGCGCAGAATCGCAGCCGCCCGTTCGATCGACTGGACCGGACCGGCCATGAGGCGAGCTTATTACCGTCGTGGAGGGTCTGCCGTACGTGCTGGTGGCCGCCGCGGCCCCGGAGCGGGCGGCGGCGTTCGGTAATGCCGACCGCCATTCATTGACCGACCCGGCGTGGCTCCTTAGCGTGCTAGGAGGCCCGGCAAAGCGCCGAGGCGTCTGACGCGGGGCCCGTGGCGCTCACCTCTGGAGACACAAGATGGCGGTAAAGCTCAACACCCTGGTACGGGGGGCATCCGAACAGGTCCTGCCGTTGCCGCCCGTCGCCGCTGCCGTCCCGGACGTACGTCGACGGGCGGGCGCTGTCCTGGCCGCCTGGAAGGTGTCACCGGAGATCGTCGAGGACGCACTGCTGGTGGTGTCGGAACTCCTCACCAACGCGATCGTCCATGCCCTGCCCCCGGCTGTGCTGCGGCTTTCGTGGGTCCGCGACGCCGGGATCGGCACCCTGCGCATCGAGGTCACCGATGCGGGGCCCGCACGTACGGCGGGACAACCGCCCGCGGGGATCGACCCGGACGAGCACGGCCGGGGCGAGGGAATCGTCCACGCGCTGGCCACTCGCTACGGCATTGACATCCGTCCGGGCAGGATCTCCCGGTGGGCCGATCTCGTCGCGGTGTGAAACGGCTCGGTGCTGCACCGAGCGCCGGCGGTTCGCCACGGGGAGGGTTCCACAGTCCAGCCGGCCGGTCCCGGTCGCTCAACGGGTGCCGACGCCGGCTCCCGTACCGTCAGCGGTCCTGACCCGACGAGAACGCGGCGCCGCTCCGCTCGGCCGATCGCCCTCCACCGTCCGGGCCCCGGCGGCGGACCCGGCAGCTCGACACCACGGCAACGGACCCGCGTCCGACCTGGTCTCCCGGTTCCGGGACGGCCGCTCCCGGTACCGCCGATTCGGACGTGACCGGTTCGTCCAGGGCCTCCATACGGAGCAGCAGCAGCGCCGCGTCATCGTGCAGCCGACCACCCACATGTGCCAGCAGTTCGTCATGGACCGCGGAGAGGGTGTGTTCCGGCTCGTCGGACACGTGGTGGGCCACTCTTTGGGCCAGCGGGTAGAACTCGCGGGCACGGTCGCGGGCCTCGGTGACCCCGTCGGTGTAGAGCAGCAGCTGATCTCCGTCGGAGAAGGGCAGAATCTCAAGGCAGGGGGGCTCGTCGACGAGGGCGCGCAGGCCGAGGGGCGGGGCCGGACGGGTGGCCTCGACCGCGACGACGCTTCCTGACGCGGGTATCAGCAGGGGAGGCGCATGTCCGCAGTTGACGACTTCCAGTTGCCCCGGCCTCGGGTGTCCGACGACCACGGCGGTGACGAAGTCGTCGGGCCCGAGGTTGCGCGCCAGACTCCGCTCGATCCTGCCGACGACAGCGAGCAGATCGGGCTCGTCATAGGCTGCCTCGCGAAAGACACCGAGGACGAGAGCGGCGATCTCCACCGCCGTCAGCCCCTTGCCACGTACGTCGCCGACGATCAGCCGTACCCCGTGCGGGGTGGGCACGAGGGCGTAGAGATCACCGCCGATTCGGGCTTCCGCCGCCGCGGCGCTGTAGCGGACCGCGACTCGGAACGGGCCCACGGTCTCCGGGATGGGTTTGAGAACCGCGTGCTGGGCGGCCTCGGCGACCGAGCGGACGGCGGCGAGTACCCGTTCCCGACGTCCGCGCAGTGCGCTGGCCAGGGCACTCGCCAGAGTGACGGCCAGCAGGGCCGAAAGCACCGCCGCCAGCTCGTGCCCCGGACCTCCCTCCCTGGTACCCAGGGTCGCGCCCAGCACCCCGGCGAGGAGTCCCACGCACAGGACACCCCGGGGACCGTTGGTGCTGGCGGCCAGAGCCGGCCCGGCCGCCAGCAACGGCAGCCAGAACATCCCTGATCCGCCGAAGGCGTCCACGAACACGATGCCGGAGACGACCAGGACCGGCACAACGGGAATACCGGCGGTCAAGGGGGCGGCGGCACGTTTGGGAACCGGCGCCCCCGGGCCCGCCAGTCGTTCGCTGAGCGGCCGCAATGGCCAGGGGCCGCCACCATGGTCTCGCGCCTGCCTCATGTCGCTGTCCGCAATCCTCACCTGTGGGGGACGTACTCCTGACTTGTCCGTTTCATCCAGGAAAGGGGTTCGGTCAGTAAGCCACAAGGAGTGGATTTTCAGATAGTGAGCGAGAGGCCTCTGGTCACACGGTCGGCGATCGGGAGCAGTCGGGCCCCGATCTCCGTGAGTCGGGAGAGCCGATCCGCCGGGAGCGAGACACCGAGCGAGCCGAGGACGTCACCACGGTAGATGGGTACGGCGACGCACACCGTGCCGAGGGCGTACTCCTCGACATCCGTGACGACCGGAGCCATGGGGGAAGTGTCGAGCCTGCGGAGCAGTTCCGGGAGGCTGGTGATGGTCCGTGGCGTCAGATCGGCGAGATCGTGCCGGGAGAGGTAGTCACGGCGGGCGTCGTAGTCCAGTTCGCGCAGTACGGACTTGCCCAGCGCGGTGGCGTGTCCCGCGTCCTCGAATCCCACCCAGAGGTCGACCCGGGGCGCGCGGGGGCCATCGACGATCTCGGCGACACTGATCTCGCCCTCCTCGTAGAACGTGAGGTAGGTGGCGGCGGCCAGCTCGTCGCGCAGCGCGGCGAGTGTCGGCCGGACACGGCTGAGCAGCGCCTGCGCGCGACCCGCGGTGTGCAGCGTCTGCAGCTTGTCACCCAGGATGAAGCCGCCGTCGCCCAGCTTCCGCAGGTATCCGTCGTGGACCAGCGTCCGCAGCAGGTGATAGGCGGTCGCCAGAGGCAGCTCCGTCTCACGTGCCAGTTGTTTCGCCGGCGCGCCGTTCTCGTGGGCGCTCACCGCCTCCAGCAGGCGGAAGGCACGCTGCACCGACATGATGAGCGTGGGGCTCTCGTGAACGCTCATGCCACCAGCGTGCGCCGGTCGCCCGCCGCGAGCAAGGCGCAGCTCTCGCGAACAGCGTCTGGCACCGTTTGCCGCCGGCCGTTCCCGACCATGCGCAGCACCCAGGGCGGCGAGGCCGGAGCAGGTGCTTGCCCTTTCCGCCCGCTCCCCCGGACGCCGGAACCCTTCCGGCCGCCCCCGAAAGAGGTCACATCACGGCGTCGGTCCGGAGCGGGCCCGCGGTGACGCGGAGCGCCCGGACGCGGACCGGCTCCTCCCGGTCGAGGTAGAAGATGTGCATGAACGGGGCACGCACCACCCGGTCCGGCTCGCTCTTCTTGGCCATGGTCGCCTCGCCGCGAAGCAGGCGAACGCCGTCGGCGGCCCAGAACTCCAGGACCTCGTGGGTGATGTTCAGCGGCGCGTCGATCTTGACGAAGAACGCCTTGATGGCCTCGACACCGTGAATGTGTGCGGTGCCGAAGTGCATGTCGGTGTCCTCGGTCAGCGGCGCGAAGCCCTCATCGAAGTCCAGGGTGTCGATGGCCTCCATGAACTTCAGGACCCAGTCGGGTACGGCAGTCGCGTGTGCGGTGTCTGTCATGGTGCTGGTCTCCTGATCAGGCGGCGGTGGACAGGGTGGCGAGGTGGGCCGTGTGCCGCAACACGCGGATCCGTTTTCAGGAATCGCCCTCACCGTTCACGGATGCTGTCCGGGCGAGGGTGTCCGCCACCGTCGTACACGCGAGCCGGGCCACGGAGCGCAGCTCGGCGTCCGAGGTGCCGGCACGGCTCAGTACGGCCAGCGACTGGTTGACAGCGACGACGAACGTGGCCAGCTCGCCGATCGTCCGGCTGTCGGCAGAGGAATCCGCCAGTGCCGCGCGTACCCGTTGACGCTGCATGTCGAGCAGGCAACGCACCTGGGCACTGTTCTCCTCCTTCAGCGTCAGCGACTGCGCGGCGGACTGGGCGATGAGGCACCCCACGGGGACCGACGGGTCGGCGATCCGGCCCAGGACGACGTCGAAGAACGCCTCGACCGCCCGCACCGGATCACCGGGATGCGCCGCGAGCGCCTGCTCGTACTGCGCACCGTAGATCGACGAGTAGCGGTCGAGGCACTTGCCGAAGAGCGCTTCCTTGTTGCCGAAGGCGCCGTAGAGGGAGCCACGTCCGAGGCCGGTGGCCGAACCGAGGGCATCGAGTGAGGCGTCCGCGTACCCGCGCTGCCAGAACACCCGCATGGCCTGGTCCAGCGCCGCACTGATATCGAACTGCTTTCGGCCGGACACAGCGTGCACCTCCTCCTTCACGTGCCTGTCACGGCTGTGCTGGGAGCCTACTCGCATCTTGGATCGATCGGTCGAGTTATCCTTGACCGATCGATCCAAGATGGTTGGCGTAAAGGTCCTGGTTCTCCCACTCGAAAGCACTCGAAAGGCCGCACGATGATCGACGACATCGCGTCGCACGTCCGCCCTGCAATCACCGCCCGAGTCTCCGACAACCCTGTCCGCGACCTGCCGATGCACGACCTGGCCGGCTTCGCCCACCGCTGGGTCGAGGCGGGCGGTATCCGGCTTCACGCGGTTGAGGGCGGTCAGCCGAACGGCCCAGCCGTCGTGCTGCTCGCCGGATTCCCGCAAACCTGGTGGGCATGGCGAAAGGTGATGCCCCACCTGGCCGACCGATTCCACGTCATCGCGATCGACCTGCCGGGCCAGGGCCATTCCGAACGCCCGGACGGCAGCTACGACACGCACACGGTCGCCGCGTACGTCCACACCGCGGTGCGTGCACTCGGAGTTTCGGCATACTGGTTGGTCGCCCACGACATCGGCGCATGGGTCGCCTTCTCCCTCGCCTTGAAGTACGAGAGCCGGCTGCGTGGCGTCGCACTGCTCGACGCCGGAATCCCGGGCATCACACTCCCCGACGCCATCCCGACCGACCCCGAGGTGGCGTGGAAGACCTGGCACTTCGCATTCCATCTGGTGCCCGACCTGCCCGAGACACTGCTCTCAGGCCGCGAACGCGAGTACGTCGGCTGGTTCCTGAAGGCCAAAACCCTCTCCCCCGACACCTTCGACGCCGCCGAGATCGAGCAGTACGCCGCGGCCGTCGCCGCTGACGGCGGACTCCGCGCTTCCCTGGCCTACTACCGGGACGCCGCCGAATCGGCGCGGAAGAACCACGAGGCCCTTGAACAAAAGCACCTGACGGTGCCGGTTCTCGGGATTTCCAGCAGCCACGGCTCCATCCCTGACATGGCAGCTTCCCTCAGCATGTGGGCCGACAACATCACCGGGATTGTCGTGCCGGACGCCGGACACTTCATCCCGGACGAACAACCCGACGCCGTCGCCGCCGCTCTGGCCGCCTTCATCACTCAAGGCGAGTGACACCGACCAAACTCGCCTGCCACGCAGGCGTCGCGCTGCTGTTTCGCGGGCCTCCGAGTTTCCGGCACAGACGAGCGAGAGTTCCTCGCGGACACCTCACCGGACGGCGACGAGGACAGCCCCGCCCGTTCTCCCAGGCCCGGCACGCACGCCCGCCTCGCGATCCGCTGTCATCCCGACCGACCGCATAGGCGAGTGGGCCGGGGGTAATCGCATCGCGAACAGCGGGTTCACGTGAATGGAGACTCCTGGTGCTGATGGCTCACCCCGCGGTATTGAAGGACCTGGTCGAGCAGTACGAGACCCTGCGCGCACTGCACGCCGAGAACGGCAGCCTCACCGCACGGCGGCGGATGGACGACGTCGCCTACACGCTGTGTGTCTCCACCGGCACGCGGGATGTCGATGTCGCCCTCGTCGCTGCCCGGCACCAACTGCCCGGCGCCCGCCCCCAGGACGACTCCCTACTCACCGCGGGCTGACCTCGTACCTCCGCGGCCTTCGGTCACTCCATGTCGGCGAAGACGCTGGAGTCCAGGTGTCCGAGGACGTCGGCGGGATCCCGGTACACCGCCTGAGCTCCGGCGGTCTCCAGGTCCGAGCGCGGGATCCCGCCGGACAGCACCGCCACGGGCGTCACTCCGTCCCGTACGGCGGCCTCCATGTCCCAGACGGTGTCTCCCACGAAGACGGCCCGTTCGCCCGGCACCCCGGCCAACTCTCTGGCCTGGCGCACAGGGTCGGGGGCGGGTTTGCCGTCGGCGACGTCGTCCGCGCTGGCCGCCCCGAGGATGACGTCGTCCGCGTCGATGGCACGCCGTAGTGCGGACAGTTCCGCACCGCTCGCCGACGTCGCCAGGACGATTCCCCACCCCCGCCCGGCCAGCGCGCGCAGCAGATCGCCCGCCGCGTCCAACGCCGGCAGCCGCTCGAAGTACGTGGCGTAGAGAGCGTGGTGGGCCGCGGCGAGCTGCTCGCCCTCATCGGGATCGCGGTCGTCACCGAGCAGGCGGTCCAGCAGGTCGCCGCCGCTGAGACCCACGGCCCGGTGGATGTCACGCATGGGGACGTGGTGGCCCGCCTGCCGGAACGCCTCCCACCAGGTGACGACATGCAGGTGGTTGGTGTCGACGAGCGTTCCGTCCACGTCGAAGATCGCGGCGCGTCTCGTGGTCATCACGGGTTTCCTCGCCCTCTCACAGTTCGCGGAGGGCGGGCAGCAGCTTGTGCTCGGCCCACTCCAGGTACGGCTCCTGGTGCTCGCCACCGATCTGGACAAGGGCCACCTCGGTGAACCCCGCGTCGACGTAGGGGCGTACGGCCTCGACGACCGCCTGCACGCCGTCACCGCAGGGAATGGACTCGGCCACGTCCTCAGGCCGTACGAACTGGGTGGCACCCGCGAACGCGGCGGGTCCCGGCAGCTCGGAGTTGACCGGCCAGCCGCTGCCGAACCAGCGGAACTGGTCGTGGGCGCGGGCGATCGCCGCGTCGCGGTCGGTGTCGTAGCAGATCGGCAACTGGCCGATCCTGGGCTTGCCCGTGCCGCCGTACCGGTCGAACGCGGAGATCAGTTCCGGCCTGGGTTCGGTGGCGATCACCAAGTCGGCCAGACGTCCTGCCAGTTCGCAGGAGCTGTCGCCGGAGACGGCGACACCGATCGGCAGGGGCGTGTCGGGCAGATCCCACAGTCTGGCGTTCTCGACGTCGAAGTGGGCACCGTGGTGGTTGACGTTCTCCCCCGCCAGGAGCGAGCGGATGATCCCCACGGCCTCTTCCAGCATCTCGAGCCGGACGTGCGCGGCGGGCCAACCGCCGCCCACCACGTGCTCGTTGAGGTTCTCCCCGGAGCCGAGTCCCAGGCGGAACCGCCCCTGGGAGAGAAGTTGCATCGTGGCGGCCTTCTGCGCGACGACGGCCGGGTGATAGCGGGTCGTCGGGCACGTCACGTACGTCATCAGCGGAATGCGTTCGGTGGCCTGCGCGGCGGCACCCAGCACGCTCCACGCGTAGGAGGCGTGGCCCTGGGACTCCAGCCAGGGGAAGTAGTGGTCGGAGGTGACCGAGAAGTCGAAACCGGCGCGCTCCGCGCCGACGACATGCTCCACCAACTCCCGCGGACCGGCCTGCTCGGTCATCATCGTGTACCCGATCTGCACCATCGCGCTCGTCTCCTCGTGGGTCGGGGTTGTGCGAGAAGGGTCCTTGGTCCCGTCACCGCTTGGTCGTGAGCCGCAGGTCGACCTCCTGCTCCTGGTCTCCCGACGCCGTGCCCCGCTCGTCCACGGCGAACGCGACGCCGAGGGCTGCGCGGAGCTGATCCACGGCGACGTAGCCGCCCTGCACCGTGGCGGAGACCGAGCCCTCCAGAGGGATCGGATCGGTGGGGATCCACTCCTGCGTCGGCTCGAACTCCGCGGTCCACACAGCGGAGCGGCCGCCCGGCTGCTCCTGGGGCACGTCGTCGGAGGAACGGTCGGTCGGGAACGCGTTCCGCAGGACGCCGAAGACGGCGGCGGCGTCCGCCCTGGACGCTCCGGTGAGAGACACGGTGGCCATCAGGATCACTCTCCTTCAATACGACGGGACGGGGATGATCAGACCCACCCGCTCACGGTGTCGGCGCCCGGCCCGGCCAGCCGCGTCCATGTGGACAAGGCGGCACGGTCACGCGCCGGCCGGGAGGATCCGGGCCTGCTGCCGGGAGCCGGGCCAGGCACTGGGCCAGACGCGCGCGCCCAAACCGAGTCATCTCCGGCGGCCCGTCTCCTGGTGACGGTCGGGGGCGCCCCTTTCAGCGTCACCCGCCTCGGCTCCCACGGCGCGCGGAGCGTCGGGCGGTTCGTCGGTGAGGACTGGTGTCAGGCGCGGGTACCCCGATGGCCGACGATGATGCCGGCCTCGACGTCCCGGACCTGGGGTGTCGACGACGATGTACGCGGCTCCGACGTCCTCCGGCTTCACCTCCGCCGTACGCGTCGAACTCCTGCACAGGGGCAGCGACGTACGCATCACCGTGGCCGGCCGGCCCACTCGCTGGTCCGGGGGAAGGCGCCCGATGTGCGGGAGCAGAGGTTCAGCGCGCCGAAGTCTTGCGGCCGAAGGGTGGTCGGCCTGTCGCGACCGGCGCTTCAGGAGAGCGGCAGGCCTTCGTCGTCCGGCTGGCCCTCGGCGGACGGCGGAGTGGCGGCATGGGGTTCTACCCGGGCGATCAGAGCCAACAGGGAGGCTACGGTGAGCCCGGCTTCAGCCGGGTGCCGAAGTACCGTTCCCGGTTCGATCCGGTAGATGTTGCCGCGCCCCTCACGGGTGTGGGAGAGGAAGCCGCTCTGCTCCAGATCAGAGATGATCTTCTGGACGGCTCGCTCCGTGAGCCTGCAGTGTGCGGCGATATCACGGACGCGGACGTTCTGATCATCCGCGATAGCGGCCAGTACACGGGCGTGGTTGGTGATGAACGTCCACCCCGTGTGCGGTTCCGGTGCTTCACCCATGGGTACATCATACGACCGGCGTTTCGCGCTAAAAAACACGCGAATTTTGTTTCCTGTTTTTCTTGACGTGTATCGACGCTCGGGGCGAGTCTGGATCTGGAGAGCGCAGGAAGGGCGCGGGGAGCGGGACCATGCGGGAAGCAGAACAGTCCGGCGCCGGACAGACGCCCGACCGAGCCGGTGCACGCGAGCTGCCGGGTCTCATGATCCGCAGCCGCGACGAGGGCGACCGGACCGTCGTCACGGTGAGCGGTGACCTCGACCTCACGTCGGACCAGCAGCTCCAGTGCGCCTTGCGTTCGGCGCTCCTCCGCTCGCTGCGCGGAATCGAGCTGGACCTCGGCGGTGTGGGGTTCTGCGACTGCTCCGGGCTCAACGCTCTTCTGAACATACGGCGGCAGGCGCTCAAGGACTCCAAGGACGTCACGATCCGCCGCCTCAGCCCGGCCGTGGAACGGATGCTGGAGATCATGGGCGCCCTGCCGCTGTTCGCCCTCGACACCGTGCCGGACGGGCAGGAACACCGCGACGGCGCCGCGAACGCCCCGTCCCCTGTCGACGGTCGAGGAATCGACATACGCGCCGAGGTCGTACAGCTGCGGCGGGCGCTGCAGACTCGGGAGACCATCGATCTGGCCCGCGGCATCCTGATGGCGGCGTTCGTCCTCACCCCCGAGGAGGCGTGGAGCGTTCTGGTGACCACTTCCCAGAACACCAACACCAAGCTCCACCTGACCGCCAGGCTGCTGGTGGACTCCATCAGGGGCGGCCCGCTGCCCGCGGCTACGCAGGAGCAGTTGTCCGCCGCGGTCACTCAGGTCGCCGCCGCGCGCGGGACAGCCGAGAACCCCCCATGAGCGGCCGGGCCGCCCGGCTGCGGTCCCCTGCGCGACGGACGCGGCACAGGCCCGGTCGGTCGAGAACCCGTCCCCCGGTACCCCTGCTCAGCCGGGCGGCACGCCATGCACAACCCGGTGGGCACCGGGGTACTCGTCAGCGGTCCCCAGTCACACACGCGGTTCAGGAGAGACGATGGCGGGCTTCGGATACTTCCTGTCGTGCGAGGAGCACACCCCGGCGGAACTCGTCGACCAGGCTCGCATGGCCGAGCAGGCCGGTTTCGAGTCGCTGTGGATATCGGACCACTACCATCCCTGGCACGACGGCCAGGGGCAGAGCCCGTTCGTGTGGTCGGTGATCGGCGCGCTGTCCCAGGCGGTCTCGCTGCCCGTGGAGACGGCGGTGACCTGCCCGCTGGTGCGCACCCACCCCGCCGTGATCGCCCAGGCGGCGGCGACCGGCGCGGTGCAGCTGGGCGGGCGCTTCCGCCTGGGCGTGGGCACGGGTGAGGCGCTCAACGAGCACATCCTCGGCACCGTCTGGCCCGAGGCGACGGTACGCCTGGAGATGCTGGAGGAGGCGCTCCAGATCATCCGGCGGCTGTTCACCGGCGAGCAGATCAGCCACCGGGGCCGGCACTACACGGTGGAGAACGCCCGCCTGTACACACTGCCCGACGAGCCGGTGCCCATCGACGTCTCGGCCTTCGGCCCGCAGGCCGCCGAGGTCGCCGCGCGCATCGGCGACGGGCTGATCACGATGATGCCCGACGCCTGCGTGGTCGAGCGGTTCCGGCGCGGTGGCGGCGGCACCAAGCCGGTGTACGGCGGGCTCAAGGTGTGCTGGGGCACCGACGAGCGGGAGGCGGTTCGCACCGCGCACCGGCTGTGGGCCAACGAGCAGCTGCCCGGCGAACTCCCGCAGGTCCTGCCCACCCCGGCCCACTTCGCGCAGGCGTCCCGGCTGGTCACCGAGGAGCAGGTGGCCGAGGCCGTGACCTGCGGCGACGATCCGGATGCCCATGTCGAGGCGCTGTCGGCGTTCGTCGACGCGGGATTCGACACCGTGTACGTCAACCAGATCGGCAAGGAACAGCAGGGCTTCTTCGACTTCTACCGCACCAAGGTCCTGCCGAGGCTGCGGGACTGACCGCACGAGGTGGTGGACGCCGTGTCCGGACCGGGAGAGACCGACGGCAGCGCGCTCGTCGTGATCGACATGATCAACACCTACGAGCACGAGGACGCCGAGCTGCTGCTGCCCGCGGCCGAGCGGGTCGTGCCGGTCCTGGCGGAGCTGATCGGCCGGGCCCGGGCCGCGGACGTGCCGGTGATCTACGCGAACGACAACTTCGGCCTCTGGCGCTCCCACCACGGCGAACTGGTCGAATCGGCGCTGTCCCGCCCGCACGCCGGCCTGGTCGAGCCGATCCGGCCCGACGACGCCTCCCTCTTCGTGGTGAAGGCCCGGCACTCGGTCTTCTACGACACACCCATGTCGTATCTGCTGTGGCAACTGGGCGTCGGAACAGTGGTGCTGAGCGGTCAGGTCACCGAGCAGTGCGTGCTGTACTCCGCCTTGGACGCGCACATCCGCCACCTGGACGTCACCGTGCCGAGGGACGCCGTCGCCTCCATCCACCCGCATCTGGAGGCCGCCGCGCTGGAAATGATGGAGCGCAACATGGCTGCCCGGATTGTCCTGGCGGAGGAAGTCGACTTCCGGGGTACCCGGTGGCCCGTACCGGAGGAGACCGCGCACCAGCCCGGAGGTCGGCCATGAGCACACGCGTCCCCGGGGACCCCCTCGACGGCCTGGTCACGGCCCTGCGCGCCGGGACCGACGCCGAGGTCCGGTTCGATCCCGGCAGCCGCGGCGTCTACTCCACGGACGGTTCCAACTACCGGCAGGTCCCGCTCGGCGTGGTCGTCCACCGCACGGTCGAGGCCGGTGCCCGCGCGGTCACGGCCGCCCTGGCAGCCGTACGACAGCTGCGCCGCGCATGACGCGTACCCCAGTCCAGGAAAGGTCTTCCACCATGTCGACGAAGGTCTCCGACTACATCCTCCAGCGGCTGCGCGAGTGGGACGTGGAGCATGTCTTCGCCTACCCGGGCGACGGCATCAACGGTCTGCTCGCGGCCTGGGGACGAGCGGACAACAACCCCCGTTTCATCCAGTCCCGGCATGAGGAGATGTCCGCGTTCGAGGCCGTCGGCTACGCCAAGTTCTCCGGCCGGGTCGGGGTCTGCGTGGCCACCTCCGGGCCGGGTGCCATCCACCTCCTCAACGGTCTGTACGACGCAAAACTGGACCATGTGCCGGTGGTGGCGATCGTCGGTCAGACCAACCGCAGTGCCATGGGCGGCTCGTACCAGCAGGAGGTCGATCTGCTGACCCTGTACAAGGACGTCGCCTCGGACTTCTGCGAGATGGTCACCGTCCCGGAGCAGCTCCCGAACGTCCTCGACCGGGCGATGCGCACCGCCATGGCACGCCGCTCGGTGACCGCCGTGATCATCCCGGCGGACGTCCAGGATCTGGACTACTCGCCACCCGGGCACGCCTTCAAGATGGTGCCCTCCAGCCTCGGTATGCCGCACTACGCCCCGGTACCGGACGACGATGATCTGCAGCGGGCCGCCGAGGTGCTCAACTCCGGCGGCAAGGCGGCCATCCTGATCGGTCAGGGCGCGCGCGGCGCCCGGGCGGAGGTGCAGGAGGTCGCCGACCGGCTCGGCGCCGGGGTCGCCAAGGCGCTGCTGGGCAAGGACGCCCTCGACGACGACCTGCCCTACGTCACCGGGGCGATCGGGCTGCTCGGCACCCGGCCGTCGTACGAGCTGATGCGGGAGTGCGAAACCCTGCTGGTGATCGGCTCGTCCTTCCCCTACACGCAGTTCCTGCCGGAGTTCGGCAAGGCGCGGGCCGTGCAGATCGACATCGACCCGCACATGGTCGGACTGCGCTACCCCTTCGAGGTCAACCTGGTCGGCGACGCCGCCCGGACGCTGCGCCGGCTGCTGCCGCTGCTGGAGCAGATGGAGGACACCTCCTGGCGGACGAAGATCGAGAACAACGTCAAGGACTGGTGGGAGGTGATGCAGCGGCGGGCCGATGTCGACGCCGATCCGATCAACCCGGAGTACGTCGTGCACGCCCTGAACGGGCTGCTGCCGGACGACGTCATCCTCTCCGCCGACTCGGGCTCCGCCGCCAACTGGTACGCCCGCCATCTGAAGCTGCGCGGGACGATGCGGGGCTCGCTGTCGGGGACGCTGGCCACCATGGGTCCGGGCGTGCCGTACGCCATCGGCGCCAAGTTCGCGCACGGCGACCGGCCGGCGATCGCCCTGGTCGGCGACGGGGCGATGCAGATGAACGGCATGGCCGAGCTCATCACCATCGCCAAGTACTGGCAGGACTGGGAGGATCCGCGGCTGATCGTCGCCGTCTTCAACAACCGGGACCTCAACCAGGTGACCTGGGAGATGCGCGCGATGGAGGGCGCCCCGCAGTTCCTGCCCTCGCAGTCGATCCCGGACGTCCGGTACGCCGACTTCGCCCGCTCGCTCGGTCTGACCGGCCTGCGGATCGACGAGCCCGGCGGGGTGGCCGGCGCCTGGGAGGCCGCGCTCGCCGCCGACCGGCCGTGTGTGCTCGACTTCGTGACCGACCCCGCCGTACCGCCGATCCCGCCGCACGCCACCCTCGACCAGATCGAGGCCGCGGCCTCGGCCGTCCTCAAGGGCGACAGCGACCGGGCGGGGATGGTCCGGCAGGGCTTCAAAGCCAAGATGCAGGAGTTCCTGCCGCACCGGCACGAAGCGGGGCGAGGGTGAGCGACCTGCCGATCATCGAGCGGGTGGCCAGCGCCGTCTACACCGTCCCGACGGACGCGCCGGAGGCGGACTCCACTCTGACCTGGGACAGCACCACGCTCGTCCCGGCCACCGTCCGCTGCGGCGGACCCGTACCGCACGCGGGCGCCCTGTCCGTGGCCGGTTCCGGGGTGCCCGGTCTGGGCCCGAGCCTCGACGCCGAGCGGGCCCGCCCCTTCCGCATCATTTGACCGACCCGAAGGGAAGGACCATGCCGCAAGTCGTCGTCATCACCGGAGCCAGCGCCGGCATCGGCCGTGCCACAGCCCTGCTCTACGCCGAGCGCGGCGCGAGCATCGTCCTGATCGCGCGGGGCAGGGCCGGACTCGAAGCGGCGGCGCAGGAGGTCGCGGAACGCGGCGGTCACCCGCTGATCCAGCAGGCCGACACCGCGGATCCCGGCCAGGTGGAGGCGGCCGCCGACGCCGCCGAACGGCTCCTCGGGCCCATCGACGTCTGGATCAACTGCGCCTTCACCAGCGTGTTCGCGCCCTTCACCGAGATCGGCCCGGAGGAGTACGAGCGGGTCACCACCGTCGCCTACCTCGGGTTCGTCAACGGCACCAGGACTGCGCTCGCCCGGATGCTGCCGCGCGACCGGGGCACCATCGTGCAGGTCGGCTCCGCGCTCGGCGAGCGGGCCATCCCGCTCCAGTCCGCGTACTGCGGTGCCAAGCACGCGATCAACGGCTTCACCTCCGCCGTACGCGTCGAACTCCTGCACAGGGGCAGCGACGTACGCATCACCGTGGCCCAGATGCCCGCCGTGAACACCCCGCAGTTCTCGTGGGTCCGCTCCCGGCTCCCCCGGCATCCGCAGCCGGTGCCACCGATCTACCAGCCCGAGGTCGCCGCACGAGGCGTGCTGCACGCCGCCGATCACCCCCGGCGCAAGCAGTACTACATCGGCGCCAGCACGGCCGCCACCATCTGGGCCAACCGCTTGGTACCGGCCGTCCTCGACCGCTACCTGGCCCGCACCGGCTTCTCCTCCCAGCAGACCGACGCCCCGCGCCCGGCGGGCCCGGACAACCTCTTCACCCCGGCCGACGACTCACCGGCCACCGATCACGGCGCACACGGCTCCTTCGACGACCGTGCCCACGCCCACTCCTGGCAGGCCGCACTGGCCCGCCACCCGGCCGTCACGGTCGCCACGGCGACGGCGGTGGGAGCGGCCGCGATCGGGATCCGGCACCGCGCGGGACGCCGGCGGTGAACCCGTGGCGGCCCTGGCGGACGAGAGAAACCCCTGACCGCCGACAGCGTCGGCACGAACCCCGACGCGACAATGACCCGGGCCGCGATGAGGCTCGTAAGGGCGTCCGGTCGGCCGCCTTGCACGTGCGGGCGTCACGCTGGCGCACGCGGACCGCTTGGAGCGGCCGCGCCGGCAGGAATCACGCGCGCCATGTCGACGACAGGACCGTCCTCCTGGCGAAGTGGGGCGCCGGACACCAGGACAGGCTCGGGCCATGGCCTGTGGCGCACGCTGCCGGGGCTGAACCAGGTTTCACGCCGGGCCCGTTGGACACTCGGGACAAGAAGAAGAACGGGGGCGAAAAAGGATGAATCGGCCCCCAACAGGCCGGACTTGGAAGGAAGATGATCCGCCGTGACTGCGGAAGCCAGCAACCCGACCGCTGTTCGCCGTCCCGAAACAGGCTGGGCGAAGGCGCGCCGCCTGCGCGGGCAGGGTATACGCACCTGTCGGCGCGCGACGCTCGACAACAACGCGGGACGGTCGCGACAGCGGGACGACTGGAACGTCGTCGTAAGGGGCGAGGACTGAGCCTCCCCAGGCGGACGCCTGGGGAGGGCGCTCTCACCCCGTCCTGCGCACCGTCACGAGCCGGTTGGTTCCTCTCCCGGAATGACGAAAGCATCCGACCCCGGCCCCTACCGTGACCTGCCTAGCGACTCGCCTCACCGCCGCCGCTGGTCGGCGCGCAGCTCGAAGTCGCCGTAGCTGTTGTCGACCGGGTTGACCGTGACCCCGGGGGCGACGATCTCGTCGATGGCGTCGAGCACGTCGGCCGTCAGCGTGACATCGGCGGCGGGCAGGAACGCCTCCAGCTGTTCCATGGTGCGGGGCCCGATGATCGCCGAGGTGACGCCGGGGTGATTGATGACGAAGGCGACGGCGAGCTCGATGAGCGTGAGGCCGGCCTTCTCCGCCAGGACGGCGAGTTGTTCGGCGGCGTCCAGCTTGCGCTGGTTGGCGGGGGTGCTCATGTCGAAGCGGGCCTGGGGACGGGCCGTGGAGGCGGGCCCCTCGGTGGCGTGCTTGCGGTAGCGGCCGGAGAGCCAGCCTCCGGAGAGCGGGCTGTAGGTGAGGGTGCCCATGCCATGGCGGCGCACAGTGGGAAGCACGTCCTCCTCGATGCCGCGGACCAGGATCGAGTACGGCGGCTGCTCGGTCACGAACCGCTCCAGGTTCCGCTCGCGCGAGACCCACTGGGCCTCGACGATCTGGGAGCCGGAGTAGGACGAGGATCCGATGTAACGGATCTTGCCCTGGTGGACGAGGTCGGAGAGGGCGCCGAGGGTCTCCGAGACGTCGGTGTCGGGGCTGGGGCGGTGGACCTGGTAGAGGTCGATGTGGTCGGTGCCGAGCCGCCGCAGGGAGTTCTCGACCTCGCGGATGATCCAACGCCGCGAGCCGCCCCGTTGGTTGGGGTCGTCCTGATCCATCGGCATGAAGAACTTGGTCGCCAGGAACACGTCCTCGCGGCGGTCTTTCAGGGCCTTGCCGACGATCTCCTCCGAGACGCCGGCGGAGTACACGTCCGCGGTGTCGACGAAGTTGAGTCCCGCGTCGAGGGCGCGGTGGATGATCCGGATCGAGTCGGTCTCGTCCTCGTTGCCCCAGGGGCCGAACATCATCGCGCCCAGGCAGAGCGGGCTGACCTGGACGCCGGTGCGGCCGAGCGGTCGGTACTGCATGGAACTGTTCTCCTCGATCGTGTGGTGGTCAGTCGTGCACGGTGGGGACGACGGTGCCGGAACTCGCCCAACTGGCGAGCAGGCCCAGGGCCTCCCGCTCCCGGGAGTCCGGTTCGGGGGTGTAGAAGTTCAGGCGCAGGCCGGGATCGGCCGGCAGGTCCATCGCCTCGTAGGGCAACGCGAGATCACCGACCAGCGGGTGGTGCAGGTTCTTGACGCCGGAGCGGTGGAACTTCACGTCATGGCGGGCCCACCGGCGGGCGAAGTGGTCGCTCTTGGTCGTCAGCTCTCCGACCAGATCGGTGAGCGCCTTGTCATGGGGTGCCCGGCCCGTCTCGGTGCGCAGGAAGGCGACCGCGTCATTGGCGGCTTTTTCCCAGTCCATCCAGAACTCCTGGCCGGCGGGGTCGAGGAACATGAAGCGGGCGGTGTTGACCGGACCTCGCCGGGCGAACAGCGGCGAGTCGAAGACCGGTGCGTACAGCGCCCGTCCCAGCGTGTTGGCGGCCAGGATGTCGAAGCGCGCGTTGCGCACGTACGCCGGCACGTCGGTCATCGAGTCGAGCAGCCGCAGGATCGTGGGCCGCACGCGGGACGCGGTCACGGTGGGCCGCCGGCCCGACGGTGTCGCCGCGCGGGCGAGGTCGTAGAGGTGGGTGCGTTCGGCCTCGTCCAGCTGCAGTGCCTGCGCGAGGGCGTCGAGCACCGAGTCCGAAGCGCCGGTGAGATTCCCGCGCTCGAGCCGGATGTAGTAGTCCACGCTCATGCCCGCGAGCAGGGCGACCTCCTCGCGGCGCAGGCCGGCGACGCGACGGTTCCCGCCGTAGACCGGCAGCCCGGCCTGCTCCGGGGTGATCCGAGCCCGCCGGGTGCCCAGGAACTCGCGGACCTCGGCGGCCAGGGTCTTCCTGTCGGTGTCAGCCATGCTCAGGACCCGGAGCTACTGCGGTGGCAGCGAGGGCGGACATGCGGGGGCTCCTCCTGATCGTCGTGTCCTGATCGTCGTGCTTCCTGTGTCGGTCCCCTCACGGTAGATCCGTCGGCAGGTGCCTGCGAGGTACTGCCATTACCTGGAAGAGCAGTGACTCCCACCTGCGGGCCGAGGCGCGGTTCGCTGGAAAGGACCGAGGTCCCGGCCCACCACGACCGGGCCCGAACCAGAGACCGATCTGCCTGAAGGAGCACCGTGGGCACAGCGCCTCCGTCCGCGACCGGCGGCGTCCGCACCGGGCGCACAGTCGGCCCGGGCCCTCGGGGAGCCGGCGAAACGCCAGGTGACCGGAGCATCTCCGCGCCGCGCCCGGCGGCGCAGCCGCACCGGCCCCCGGTCCACGCGACACTGATCCTGGCGATCATCTGCGTCAGCTATTTCATGGTCGTTGAGGGTGCCGGCGGTGCGTTTACTGCCGGAGACCGACCTGCGGCGGGGCCGCTTCGACGTTCCCGGCGTGCTCCTGGCGACGCCGGGTTCGACCGCTCTGGTCCTCGGCAGCGTCGACGCGTCCGATCTCGGCTGGACCGCCCCGGCCACCCTGGTCCCGCTGGTGGCGGGTGCGGTGATGCCGGGCCTGTTCGTCCGGGTGGAGCGGCGGGCCGCACAGCCGACGATCAGCGACTACGGGTACGACGAGACCCTGCACGGTTTCGACAAGAGCGCCGCCAAGCTGGGCGTCGACCGGATCGACCTGCTCATCCTGCACCAGGCCCTCCCGTCGGACTTCGACAGGACCATCGCCGCCTACCGCGCCCTGGAGAAGCTCCTGGCCGACGGCAGGGTCCGGGCCATCGGCGTCAGCAACTTCGTGGTCGACCACCTGACCGCGCTCCTCGACGCCACCACCGTCGTCCCCGCGGTCAACCAGCTGGAGATCCACCCATACTTCCAGCAGCGCGCCGTCCTCGACTTCGACGACGAGCACGGCATCCTCAACCAGGCGTGGTCCCCCATCGGCGGCATCACCTTCTACCCGGGGTACGGCGAGAACCGCAGGAGTGTCCTGGAGGACTCCGTCGTCACCGGCATCGCCGAGGCGCACGGCAAGAGTCCCGCCCAGGTGCTGCTCCGCTGGGGCGTGCAGCACGGCCGCTCGGTGATCCCCAAGTCGACCAAGCGGCACCGCATCGCCGAGAACATCGACGTATTCGACTTCGAGCTGACCGTAGATGAGCTGAAGGCCCTGGACGCCCTGGAGACCGGCCGCCGCGGCGGCCCCGAGCCCGAGAACATCACCCTCGCCGCCTACGGCCGCGCCATCCCCGAAGCCTGACCTCACCTCTTACCCACGCACAGGAATCCCCGGATCCACCACTGTCAACGCGTTCGGCCCACGAAGCGGGCAAGCCGCTCACCGCCCTGACCATCGACCGCCGAGACGTCGGCCCGCACGATGTCAGGCTCGCCATCCTCTACTGCGATATCTGCCACTGCGACGTCACCTTCGCCGGCGGCGCGTTCGTATCCTTCGCTCACTACTCCCAGTCGTCGCGCTCCGGCAGTTGAACCCACCTGCCCGGCGCGCCGACCACCGCGCGGGCATCCGTCAGACGCAGGCCCGCGCAGGCGTAGGCGATCGGCTTGCGGGCGTAGAGGTAGGCGAGCGGTACTTCCTCCGAGGCGGCGTCCGTGCCGGGCTCGCGGCCGGGGCGCAGGTCCCAGCCCTCCGAAACCATGTTGCGGGTGATGCTGCCCTCGTCACCGCACTTGGGGTTGATAGAGGCCGTAGCAGACGGTGCCGGATGACAGACGGTCCACTACATCGGACATGGCCGGGGCGTAGCCCCAGGGCTGGGTGATGACGCAGCCGCCTGGGACTGTCGTGACGCCGATTCGGACGCCTTCGCGGCGACGGCCTGGTTCCATCACTGATCGGGCTCGGTTCAGGCGCGGGGGCCCGTCTCGGCGGCGGCGGGCCTGCACACCTCATTGCGTACGCTGAGCGCGGCGGGAAGGAAGGCGTTCAGGCAGGGAACTCGGTAGTGACCTTCGTGAACGGGTCCAGGCCGCCTGACAGCGATCGGACCATCAACGCTGTTCCCAAAGGCGCTAAACCACAAGGGAGTTGATGGTCCGTCACACCCACTGTCGCTCCGCTATGCTCGGCCGCGTTCGAACAGATGACCGTCGGCGGCCCTTCCGCGCCGCCGGAAGAGAAACATGAGAGAGCGTGTGATGTCCCGAGACGGCGATCACCAGGCGGCGCCCCGTTCGGACCGCGAGCCGGAGCAGCTGATCGCCAGCCGCTACCGTCTCCACGACGTCCTCGGCCGAGGCGGCATGGGGACGGTCTGGCGCGCTCACGACGAACTGCTGGACCGGCCGGTCGCCGCCAAGGAGCTGCACGTCCTCGCCCAGGACCACGAGGAGCAGCGCACCCGTGTGCACCGGGCCGTCCGCGAGGCCCGCGCCGTCGCCCGGGTGCCGCATCCCCATGTGGTCGGCGTCCACGACCTGGTGGAGTCGGAGCGCGGGCTGTGGATCGTGATGGAACTCGTCGAGGGCCCCTCCCTCGCCCAACGGATCGCCGGCACCGGACCGCTCACCCCCCGGCACACCGCCGCCCTCGGGCTGCAACTGCTCGACGCTCTGGAGGCCGTGCACGCGGCCGGCGCCCTGCACCGCGACGTGAAACCGGCCAACGTCCTGCTGCGCCACGACGACAGTGCCGTCCTCACCGACTTCGGCATCGCGGCGCTGGACGACGGCCAGTTCCTGACGAACACCGGTGAACTGGTCGGTTCCCTGGAGTTCATGGCGCCCGAGCGGGTGATGGGGGCGGAGGTGGGCCCGGCCTCCGATCTGTGGTCCCTGGGCGCGACCCTCGCCACGGTCTGCGGCGGGCAGTCCCCGTTCCGCAGAGCGGCGGCACCCGCGACGCTGCACGCCGTGGCGTACGAGGAACCCGCCCTGACGGAGCGGCTCGGCCCGCTGCGGCCGGTCGTCGAGGCGCTGCTGCGCAAGGCCCCCCAGGAGCGCCCGCAGTCGGCCGTCGTACGGTCGGCGCTGTCGAGTGTGGCGTCAGGGGCCACGTATGCCGAGCCACTGCCCACACCGACCGTGCGCGTGTTCGCGCCCTCCCCGACACAGGCCACAGCAGCCACCGCGTCGTTCACGGCCCCGGCCGCCTACGCGGACACCGTGACCGGCGGCCACCACCAGCTCCGTCCCTCCGGGACGGCGGGGACGACCGGTACGGCGATGACGGCACGCCACACCACGTCCCTCGGCGCCCCGCTCGCCCCACCGTCCCCGCGGAGAGGGCCGAGGCGACTGCTGTGGGCGCTGGCCGGCACAGTCGTCCTCGCGGCCGGTGTCGTGGGCGGTCTCTTCCTCACCGGCGTACTGCCGCCCGAGGACGGCCCGAGCACGACGACCGTCAACCAGGTCGTCGAGTCGGCGACCGGCTGGCAGAAGGTGCCGGGAGCCTCGGTCGCCAAGGACGACCAGGTCACGGTGCGGTTCGTCGCCGGGGAATGGACGGCCGACACCCGGAACATGCCCATGACCGGGCCGGCCGGGTACGACGCGGAGACCAACCAGCGGCTGGACGGGGCGGAGGACTGCAAGGTCAAGGCCTCGGCTCCGTTCGGCACCCTGGTGGCGCGTCTGGTGGGCGCCAAGGACTTCCCCATTCACACCGTCGGAACGGAGCTGACGTTCCGGGCCACCGGGGACGGGGACCTGGAGCTGGGGATGAACGACACGGCCGGGTCCTGCTCCGCGGACAACAGGGGCTCGCTGACCGTGCGGGTGAGCGTCACCCACGCGTCCTGACGGCGATGCCGCAAGCCCAACGGAACAGCGTGGCCGGAAAACTACCGACATCAAGCGGCGACTCGAGGGCATCACCCAGCGAGTTCTCACCCAGACACTGCGCCGCTTGGAGCGCAACGGCATGGTCGTGCGCACGGTACTGCCCACATCCCCCGTGGGAGTCGAGTACTCGTTGACCCCGTTGGGGCACTCCCTCCGTGAGCCGTTCAGCCACCTTTACGTGTGGACCGTCGAACACGCCGGCCAGATCCAGGAAAGCCAGGCGGTGTACGACCGCCGAGGCCTGAAGGAATGAAGTCACCTCGAAGGGCACCGAGACAACCCCGAGCGTCCGGCGGGGGAACAAGCAGCTCAAACGGGCTTTCTTCCTCTCCGCGTTCGCCGCCCTGGGCGACCCGGAGTCGCGGGCCCACTACGACAAAAAGATCAGCCAGGGCAAGCACCACACCCAGGCCCTGCTCTGCCTCGCCAGACGCCGGGCCGACGTCCTCTTCGCGATGCTCCGCGACGGCACCTTCTACGAACCCCCGCCTGCAGCAGTGACTTGAGATCTGCATGTCCTCCGACCCAGCACGTGACCAGCGTCGGAGAGGAGGTCTTCTCTGCGCCAAGTTCCGTGGGGCTTACCGCTCACACGGCAAGTTGCGCTGCGCGGTCGTCGAGAGAGGCGACTCGCAGTCGAACTCGAACGTCTCCAGGGCGGCGTCGGCGGGGAAATCCGGGTGGTCGTGCCAGACCTGAGCGAAGGCAACCAAAAGGTTCCATGAGGCAGCTGCATGCAGCTCGGTCTCCGCCGCGCGCTCAGGCGGAGAGGTTCGGTGGTAGCGCACTGCCGCGATCTGCTTGTTGGCGGCCAGACGCAGAGCCATGGCCGTGCGACGGGCTTCACCTTCGAGTGGGGCGGTGTCGGGGATGCGTGAAAACACGAAACGGACCACCTGCGCGATCTGGTCCTCGCTGATCCGCTCCACTCTTCCCCCTCCGGCCAGCACGCCCATTCGCCTGGTGTGGCGCCAACTATCGCACCTGAGATCGCTCCTCGATCTGGAGGGTCTCGGTCACGGACGTGCGACGCACCCAAGGGCGCCATTCAGACACCCAGACGGCTTGACCAAAGAGATAGGGGCGCCCCCCGGCTACGAACGGAATCCCCGCAACTCCGGGCCTTTCTCGCACTGGCCGCCGCCATCTGCTGCTCCAAGCGCCTCGTCCGCCTCACCACGTAGGACACCGCCCTGGCAGCTCGGTTTCTGGCACGGTTCCAAGGTCGGCGAGGTCTCACGCTTTCTGGTCCCGCCGTCCCCTCTCCTCATTCCTGGTCCGTCCGCCCGTACCCGTCTGGCGCGCGAGGCCCTCCCAGGCCGTTCTGGTGGGCAGGCGGTTTCCTGGCCGCCGTATCCCTGCTGTAGGGGGCTTACCCGACGAGCTTCGCCCCTTCCGCACTCTGACCCGCGGCATCCAGGTCAGGCCAGAACCAGAACGCATGATTCCGTGACATCCATCACAGCAGATCCGGATCTACGCGTGCCGGATAGTAGAGGCCACTCTGACGACATATGGGATTTGTCCGTCTTGGGGCACGCATGCGCCGCGCCTGGATTCACGGCTCTCCGCCCGCGAGACACCCCCATCCGTTCTGCGCGCACGTAGGGATTCTGACGGGGCGACAGAATTTCGCCGAGGCTCCGGAAACCGGACCAGCCCACCCACTCCTATGACAAGGGCCGCCGAAGCCTACGAAGCCAGCTAGTACTGAGGCCCTTTGCGCTCCATGTGAAGGCGTCCTAAGAATGACGACCCGCAGGACGCCGCCGCAGCTCAGGAGCGGGTTACGCATGGGTAGACATCGTAAGAACACGCATTACCGGCGGATAGCCATCGCTGTCGTCGCCGTGGGCACCGTGGGCATACCGTCCGCCGCCGTGGCCTGTACCAACTGGCCCGACAGCGGCGCACACCGGTCCAACAGCGCCGAGAACAGCGCAACCAAGATTTCGTTGAACAAGAAGGACTGGTGGAACGACGCGAACTGGGGCCGCCCCTGGAACGCCAACCAGACCGGCGAGCCCTCGTGGACGGCATCGGCGGCGCCGAGCGCCGCGAAGACTCCTCGCGCCCCTGCGAGCACCGGGAAGACCACCGCGCCGAGGTCGAAGGCCACAGTGCCTTGGCACACCGCACGGACCACCGCTCCCAAGCCGAGCACCACCGCGTCGCCCAGCACGCGTCACACCACCACCGCCGCTTCCGCGGCCCCCAAGCCGTCGAGCACCCCAAAGGCCGTCGGCACGGCGTCCGGAGTCGTCGCTCGCGTCCTGGAACTCGTCAATGTCGAGCGCGGCAAGGTCGGCTGTTCGGCCCTGACCCTGAACACCACCCTGTCCAAGGTCGCCCAGGCACACAGTGACGACATGGCGCTGCACCAGAACATGTCGCACTTCGGGTCCGACGGCTCCTCCCCCGGAGACCGGATCACCAGGGCCGGGTACACCTGGAGCGCCTACGGCGAAAACGTGGCCTACGGTTACGCCTCTCCCGAGCAGGTCATGGCGGGCTGGATGGCCAGCCCTGGCCACAAGGCCAACATCCTCAACTGCACGTTCAAGGAGATCGGCGTCGGTCTCGCCCAGCCCAACAGCTACTGGACCCAGGACTTCGGCACCGCCCGTTGAGCTGGTGCCGCCTGCCGTCGCCGTACTTCCCCACCGAGTCGCCTCCGGCAGGCGGGGCGACGGTCACAGGGCGTGAGCGGTGACGGCCTTACGGACCCGCAGTTCACCCGTTTCGTGTTCTGTCACTCCTCGGTGCCGTAGTCGATGCCTGCCGGTGTTTGGCTCCCGCGTCCTGGCTGAGGGTGACCGCGCCCCGGCCCACTCGGCGCGAGCGCGGCCGGTCGTGCCGCGGCCGCTACGCGCTGGGCGGCGAGCACTCGATGTCGGAGACCGTCGCGGCTGCCGCAGGTGCCTGGTCGGGTGCGGGGGCGGCGCCCTCGTCGAGCCCACGGGCGGTGTGGACCCGCAGCAGTCCTTCGATGCCGCGCAGCAGGGTCTCGCCAGCCATGACGGGGTCGCCGAGGTAGCCGGCACTCATCGCGCCGTCGCGGAGCATGACGAAGTGCCGCCCTGCGTGCTCGGCGGACGCGTCCGTGATCTCGGCGAACAGTCCGGTGATCGTCTGCAGGAACCACTCGCGATGTTGCACGACGGCCCGGTGGACCGGGTGGTCGGGAACGGGGAATTCCGCTGCCGCGTTGAGGAAGGCGCATCCGCGGTAGCCGGGCGAGCGGATCTGCTCGACCAGAGACGCACCGATGCCCCGCAGGATGCCGTCGGTCGGCACGTCCGCGGCCATCAGGGAGCCGATCTGGGTGCGGATCGCCTGGTCGACGCTTCCGATGTAGGCGACGGCCAGGTCTTCTTTGCTGCGGAAGTGGCGGTAGAAGGTGGCGTTGGTGACCTTCGCCTCGGTAACCAGGCGGTCGACCCCCACCGTGTGGATGCCCTCGGTGTAGAAGAGCTGCCCGGCGGTTCTCAGGAGCCGCTCTCGGGCCTCGGAGACTCTCCTGCCGGTGCCGGGTTCCGTCTGCGTCATATCGCTCATCGTAGCAGGTAGAACGCTCTCTCTATCGATTAGGTAGAACGTTCTCTCTTGTCTCAGTGGAAGGGGTGTGTCAGGCTGCAGACAAGAGAGATCGTTCTCTCTACTTCGAGATGAGGTTTCCCGTGATCCGTCCTGCCGGCCGTCCCACACTTCGGCGCTCCGCCGCCTCCGCCGAGCACGTCAGCGCCACGCCCGCCCTGCGTCGGCTGTACTTCATCCGCTTCGTCTTCGCCGCCGCGTGGGCGGCGCTTCTGCTGGTATCCGGATCCGATCTCACCGCCGTGACCAAGCTGCTGCTGTTCGTCTATCCCGCCTTCGACGTGGCCGCGGCCGTGGTCGACGCCAGGTCGACGCGCCCCGCCGGGCCGGTCAAGGGCCTGTACGCCAACATGGCCATCAGCGGCCTCGCCGCCGTCGGAGTCGCGGTCGCCAGCACCTCGGGCGTCGCCGACGTGCTGCGCGTCTGGGGAGCGTGGGCGGTCGTCTCCGGCCTGGTCCAGCTCCTCGTAGGGGTCGCGCGCCGGCCGATGGGCGGCCAGTGGGCCATGATTCTCAGCGGCGGCATCTCCGTGCTGGCCGGCGCGTCCTTCGTCCGAAGCGCCACACAGGACGACCCCTCGCTGACCACCCTCGCCGGCTACGCGACGCTCGGAGGGATCTTCTTCCTCGTCTCGGCGATCCGCCTGTCCCGCTCGACCCCCAGGGACTGCACCACGTCGTAACGGTCGATCGAGGACAGAGGGTTGGCGATGGACGGCCTCGCATCTGCGTCCTGTTCGCGGACGTTGCGGGCGACCGTCTCGTCGTAGTCGTCGGAGTAGGGGGCGACGGCGGATCGCGGCGGGCCCACGACCACCGGCTGGGCGCGCTACGTGAACTCGGCGTATCCGAGGACGAGCCGGCTCGCCCGCGCTCCCCGATCGGACTCGATCTCGGCGCCCACACCCCGGAAGAAACAGCCGTGTCCATCACGGCCGAGATCATCGCCCACGCACACCAGGGCACCGGCCTGCCCCTGTCCCGCGGTACCGGGCCCATTCACCGCCCCGCGCCGGGTGCTCTTTCATCGGCCGCGCGAACAGCCGCGGACAACCGACCTGACCGCCTCGACCGGATGGCCCGGAGTCAGCCGACGGTGCCGGCGCTGGACCGGTGGGTGGTGGCCCAGGACGCGAGGAAGCGCAGAGCCTCGTGCGAGGGAGTGCCGGGTTCCGCGGTCAGGACGGTGAGCTGCTGGTCGGGGTCGGTGGGGCAGGCGAGGGTTTCCCAGTCGAGGGTGAGGTCACCGGCCACCGGGTGGTGGAAGGCCTTGGTGCCCATGGCGTGGTGGGCCACGTCGTGAGCGGCCCACCACTCGCGGAACTGAGGATCCTGAGCGGAGAGCTCCTCGACGAGTTCATTGAGCCGGGGGTCATCCGGGTTGTCAGCGGCTTCCATACGCAGAAAAGCGACGGTGGTACGGGCGACTTCTTCCCAGTCCGTATACAGCTTTCTCATCGCGGGGTCGGTGAATACCAGCCGCACAGAATTACGCTGCTTTTCCGGGATCTGGGAGAAGTCCGTCATCAGGGCCGCGGCGAGGGGATTCCAGGCGAGAATGTCCATGCGTCGGCCGAGGACGAGAGCGGGGGTGTCGACGAGATTGTCGAGGAGCCGTCGCATCTGCGGACGGACGTTCTGCGCCGGGCGGCGACGTGGCCGTGCGTTTTCCTTTCCGGCCAGTCCGAGCAGGTAGTCGCGCTGGTCGTCGTCCAGGCGCAGCACCCGGGCCAGGTTCATCAGGACCGGGGCGGAGGCCTCTATACGGCCTTGTTCCAGGCGGGTGTAGTACTCGGTACTGATCGCCGCCAGCAGCGCCACTTCCTCCCGGCGCAGGCCCGGGACCCGGCGCAGGGTCCCGTTGTCGGGCAGCCCCATGGATGGCGGGCTCAGCTCGGCACGGCGGGCCTTGAGGAAATCCCCCAGCTCGTTGAGGTGTGCGTCCCTGCTCATGCGCGCCACGGTACTGCCGGATCCGCTCCGGCACAGCACGGCTGGGGGGTAGAGATCTCTACCTGGAACATTCATTCCCGGTAAGAAACCCTCCCCTTTGCAGAGGTCTCTGGGCATGTGACGCTGAATGCGCGACCGGGCGAAAACGAGGCGGCGGCGTCTCAGAAATAACCGCCCGAGTTTTCCCGTAACGAAACTGAGAAGCGGAGTTCTGTGATGAAGCACATCTCTCTGGGTGGACTCGATGTCTCTCGGATCGGCCTGGGAGCCATGACCATGTCCGGCACCTACACGACGGGCGGGGGACTCGATGACACCGAGTCGATCCGCACCATCCACCGGGCGCTGGACCTCGGAGTCACTCACATCGACACCGCCGAGATCTACGGCCCCTTCCACAGTGAGGAAATCGTGGGCGAGGCCATCAAGGGCCGGCGCGACGACGTCGTCGTGGCGACGAAGTTCGGTCTCGTCTCCCACGCCGGTGGCGGCCCCGGTGTCGTCGACAGCAGCCCCGCGAACGTGAAGGCCGCGGTCGAAGGCTCGCTCAAGCGGCTCGGTACCGACCACATCGACCTCTACTACCAGCACCGCGTCGACCGCAGCACTCCCATCGAGGAGACCATCGGTGCGCTGGGCGAGTTGGTCGCCGAGGGCAAGGTGCTCCACATCGGACTCTCCGAAGCCGGACCCGAGACGATCCGCCGGGCACACGCCGTGCATCCGGTGGCCGCGCTGCAGACCGAATACTCACTGTGGACCCGCGACGTCGAGGACGAGATCCTCCCGCTGCTGCGCGAGCTGGGTATCGGGTTCGTTCCCTACTCGCCGCTCGGGCACGGCCTGCTGACCGGCCAGATCCGTACCGTCGACGATTTCCCCGACGACGACTGGCGCAAGACCAACCCGCGTTTCACCGGTGAGAACTTCCAGCGCAACCTGCGCATCGTCGACGAAGTGCAGGCCATCGGCGCCGAGATCGGCGCCACCCCGGCCCAGACCGCGCTGGCATGGCTGCTGACCCGCGGCGACGACATCGCCCCCATCCCCGGCACAAGGCGCGTTGCACGCGTCGAAGAGAACACCGCCGCCGACGGCATCGAACTCAGCGCCGCTCAGCTCGACCGCCTCAACAACCTCACGCCGGCCGCGGGCGAGCGCCACGACGAGGCGAACATGGCCAGCATCGACCGCTGACCGCCGACGCTGTCCCCCGCGCACTCCGGAAAGCCGAGGCCATGCAATACACACGTCTGGGGTCCTCGGGCCTCAGCGTCAGCCGTATCGCCCTGGGCACCATGGGTTTCGGCGACGGATCCCGGGAGATGTGGGCCCTCGGCCACGACGCTGCCGCACCGTTCTTCCGGAAAGCACTCGACCTCGGGATCACCTTCTGGGACACCGCCGACATCTACAGTTTCGGCGCCTCGGAAGATCGTCGGCCGGGCCGTCAAACAGTTCACGCGGCGCGACGACATCGTGCTGGCGACCAAGGTCCATCAGCACATGCATGACGGTCCCGGAGGTTCGGGGCTGTCACGCAAAGCGATCATGGAGCAGGTCGACGCGTCGCTCACCCGGCTCGGCACCGACTACATCGACCTGTACCAAATCCACGCTTCGACCCGGGGACCCCGGTCGAGCGTGCCGGCACGTCGGTCGCGTTCGCCGCCGAAAGCGCCTACGCCCGGATGCTCCACGACGCGCTCGCCGACGACAACGTCCACGTCGGGCAGCTCATCATTCCCGGCGCGATCGTGCCCGGCGACCGAACACGGATCCCGCCATCCTGGCCCGCACGCTGTGGGGCATGCACGGCGACCGGAAGGGATTCCGGCACTACGCATACGACTTGGGCTCCTGACCGCCTGATGGGTACGGGCCGTCGAAGTGCTCGACGGTCCGTCCGGCTTGGAACACGCAGGCCGAACCCGCGCTCGCTACCCGATCGCGCCGGTCGGCCACCCCCAGGGCTGCTTCCAGGACAGCAGGACTGCGTGCTGCCGCCCTCACCGACGCCGTGCCGACCTCGGCGGCATCGTCTGCGTGGGTCGGTGTTCTCTGCTCTGCAACGCCGCGGCTTGACGGCTGAGGCAGCGGCCGAGGGGGTAGGGGTGATGCGCCCGTCAGGCCGTATCCCGGTCGCCTCGGCCATCACCAGCCCGGCCCCGCCGACGGCCCGGCTGGACAGGTGGGTCAGGAGGAAGTCGGTCGGCACCCCGGTCTCCGGCCCGTCCGAAGCGGCCGAGTACATGCACATCGGCGACGTCCAGACGCGGTTGGGGATCTCAAGCGACCTCAGGGTCAGGGCAGTGAACAGGGCACTCACGAGTGGTTCCTCATCGGTTGGGGGGTGTACTGGCACAGCGGCGAACAACGGCCTGGACCTACGGTCGGCCGTTGGGCGCACGAACCGCACGAGACGTCAGTGGCACGACGGCGCGCCAGGACACGGCCTTGCCGCAGGACAGCCCAGGTGGGTGCGCCTCGCCGACGGTGATGACGGCTGCGCCGCGTTGCGTCGGCCGTCGCAGGTCGCCCCGTACTGGCGCGGTCAGGTGGCGGCGTCGGGTGCGGGCTGCTGGTGGCCCGTGGCCCAGGAGGCGAGGATGCGCAGCGCGTCGTGGGAAGGGGTACCGGGTTCGGCGGTCAGCACGACGAGTTGCTGCTCGGCGTCGATGCCGGCGGTGAGGGTGTCCCAGTCGAGAGTCAGCTCGCCGGCCACGGGGTGGCGGAAGGTCTTGGTGCCCATCGTGCGGGCGGCGACGTGGTGGTCGCCCCACCAGCTGCGGAAGTGCGGATCCTGCACGGACAGCTCTCCCACGAGGGCGGCCAGCCGGGGATCGTCGGGATACTTGGCAGCCTGCATCCGCAGCTGCGCCACTGTGGTGTGAGCGACCTCCTCCCAGTCCGCGTACAGCGTCCTCATCGCGGGATCGGTGAAAAGAATCCGCGTGTGGTTTCTTTTCTTCTCCGGAATTTCCGCGTAATCGCTCATCAGGGCGGCGGCCAGGGAATTCCAGGCGAGGATGTCCGTACGGCGGCCCAGAACAATAGCAGGGGTGTCGATCAGGTTGTCCAGGAGGCGCTGCAGCGTCGGCTGCACTTTCTGCACGGCACGGCGGCGAGGCCGGGCCTGGTCCTTGCCGGCGAGTTCGAAGAGGTAGTCCCGTTGGTCGTCGTCCAGACGTAGTACCTGCGCCAACGCGGACAGCACCGGCCCCGATGCCTGGATGCGGCCCTGCTCAAGGCGCGTGTAGTACTCGGTGCTGATGGCGGCGAGCTGAGCGACTTCCTCACGGCGCAGTCCCTTCACCCGCCTCAGGCCGCCCGTCTCGGGCAGGCCCACGGCGCGGGGGCTCAGTTCGGCCCGGCGGGTCTTGAGGAACTCGCCCAGCTCGTTGAGATGCGCGTTGCGAGTCATACCGGCCAGCGTGGCACCGAAAGGACCGACATTGGGGGGTAGGAATTTATACCTGGAACCTTTTATACGGGTAAGGAATTCTCCCCTTACGGATGCGTGTGAACGTGCGAAAGTCGGTGAGGTAGCCGGCAGAAACCGGCCAGGGCATCGGCAGCCCCCTCTGCGCAACCTGATCGGTCCCGATGCCCGGGAGGCCTGGCCTCGCCGGCGACGCCGCGCATCTCATCACCGCACGACTCCGGGTGCCGGATTCGGCATCTGAAAGGAATCCCTCATGAGCAAGGTCATTCTCGTCACCGGCGCCGGACGCGGCCTGGGCACCGACATCGCCCGCGAGGCCCTCAAGGCGGGCCACCAGGTCGTCGCCACCGGACGGCGCCCCGAAGAGGTCGAGAAGACCCTCGGCGGACCGCAGGACAACCTGCTGGTCACCAAGCTCGACGTCACCAGCCTCGACGACGCGCAGGCCACCGTCCAGGCAGCCGTCGACCGCTTCGGCCGCATCGACGTCCTCATCAACAACGCCGGAAACTTCTACGCCGGCTACTTCGAAGAGATCACGCCCGACCAGATGCGCCAGCAGATCGAGACCAACCTCTTCGGCCCGATGAACGTCACCCGCGCCGTCCTGCCCGTCCTGCGCAAGCAGCGCGCCGGCCACGTCATCACCCTCTCCTCCTCCGCCGGAATCATCGGCCAGGAGTTCTGCGTCGCCTACGCCGCATCGAAGTTCGGTGTCGAGGGCTGGATGGAGTCGCTGCGCTACGACGTCGAGCCGTACAACATCCACACCACGGTCGTGGAACCCGGCTTCTTCCGCACCGAACTCCTCGTCGACGGCTCCACCATCTGGCCCGAGCCGACCATCGACGACTACGCCGAGCGCACCACCGCCACCGTCGCCGCCTGGAAGAGCATGAACGGCCGGCAGACCGGCGACCCCGCCAAGCTCGCCCGCGCCCTGCTCGCCATCGCCGACCAGGACAAGCCCCTGCAGCGCTTCGTCGCCGGCGCCGACGCCATCGAAGGCGTCAAGGCCAAGGCCGACGAACTCCGCGCCCAGGCCGAAGCCTCCCGCGAACTCGGCGGCGACCTCGCCCACGACGACACCACCGCCTGACAGCCCCGGAAGGCCGGCTGTCACGTTGCCGCCTGAACAGCGGCAGCGGCACTCTTCGAAGAAGGCACGATGGAGATCCTCAACCAGCCGCCATCCGCCAAAGGCCCGGCGGACATGTTCGACGGTGATGTCTGGTTCGACGTCATCTACCAGGGTCAGAAGCCCTCGCGAGTACGGGCGAACATGGTCAGATTTGCGCCCGGTGCCCGTACCGCCTGGCACAGCCACGGCCTGGGCCAGACCCTGTACATCGTCGAGGGCATCGCCCTGATCCAGTCCCGTGGCGGCGAGATCCTCGAAGCCCGCCCCGGAGACGTCATCTACACGCCACCGGGCGAGGCGCACTGGCACGGCGCCGCCTCCGGCCACTTCATGTCACACGACGACACCCACACCGCACTCGCCCGTATCAGCATGAAGCACGAACTGCGTCAGATGCGCGCGCAAGGCAGCCGTGTCATCGTCAACTGCTCTTCGATGGGAGGGCTCTTGGGCATGCCACAACGTGCTGCTCACCACGCCTCCAAGCACGGTGTGATCGACACTCCCATGGCCGCGGACATGGTCGAGAACCAGGCCGATGCCATGGCAGAGATCATGAAAGACCAGTCGATCGGACGGCTGGGGCGCGCGGACGAAATCGCGGCAGCCGTTCTCTGGCTGTGCAGCCCAGGCGCCGGCCTCGTGGTCGGCGTCGCTCTTCCGGTCGACGGTGACTTCACCGCTCACTGACCAACTGCGAGGCGCGCAGCGGGCACCTGACGATCAGTCCGCCGGTCGGCATCTGCGGCTATTCGCCGACATACTGCCGGATCTGCGAATCCACCGCATCGCCCATCGAGTCGACAGGGGCAAGCGACACGGTGGTCCCGACCACGGCACGTTCAGAAGGCCGTACGACAGCCCCCCGGCGTGCCCCCGACACCCCTGCCGACCCTCGCGCCGGGTCCGCACCGCTGCGACGCCACCCGTGACCCGCCACATCTCATGACCACTGCCTCCGACTGTGCACGCTTGATCTCGTGCACCATCAGCCATCGGCGGCTGCCGCCTGCATCTCGGTAGCACCGGCCATCACCGCGAAGGCAGTGTTCCGACTCCGCGTCATTGGGGGACGGTGAGCAGGACGCGGCCACGGCCTCCCGCGTCGACGCGGTCGTGGGCCTTGGCGATGTCCTCCAGCGGGTAGCGGTCGCCGACCTCGACGCTGAGAGCGCCGACAGCGGCTGCGGAGGTCAGGTCGCGGGTGGCCTGGCTTCTGGCCTCGGCCGGGAAGTCGTCGCTGCCGAGCAGCCGCACGGTGACGTTGTTGAACAGCAAGGGCCAGAACGGGATCTCGGTGCGGTCGGCGCGGGTGGCGTAGGCCGCGATCACGGCGTTGTTCGCGGCGACGGCGTTGTCGAGGTCGGCGTTGTCCGACAGGGCCACCTCGATGATCCGGTCGACGCCGTGGGATGCGTACGCGCGGATCGCCGCCGCCGGGTCCTCCTGGTCCAGGGCGACGGCGTGGGCCACGACGGCCGGGTCCACAAGGTCAAGGTCCGCACCACGGCGGACGGTGGCAAGCACGGTGGCGCCTGCCCAGCGGGCGAGCTGGGCTGCCAGTGAACCCACTCCTCCGAGCACGCCGTGCACGAGCACGAGCTTTCCCTCGACCGGTCCGTCGGCGAAGACGGTGCGGTGGGCGGTGATCCCGGGGATGCCCAGGCTCGCGCCGAGTTCGTCACCCAGGTGGTCGGGCAGGGGCACAGTCTGGCTGTCGGGTACGACGGTGTACTGGGCGGCGGTGCCGAAGGGACGGTAGGACTGGGTGCCGTACACCCAGACCCGCTGCCCGAGTCGGCGGGCGTCGACCCCGTTGCCGACCGCGTCGATGACGCCGGCGGCGTCGCTGTGCGGGATCACCCGCGGGTAGGGCATGGACGAGCCGAGCCAGCCGCGCCGCTTCTTGGTGTCGCCGGGGTTGACGCCCGAGAGGGTGACACGGACGCGGACCTCGCCGGGGCCGGGCTGGGGATCGGGCAGTTCACCGACGCGCAGGACGTCGGCGGCGGGGCCCTGTTCGTCGTACCAGGACGCAAGCATGGGCAGTACCTCCGGGGCCGGTCAGCTCGCGGGTTCTTCGAGCCTGGGGGGATCGTTGTCGGTGCGCGCCGTGAAGGGCGCGGGCGGCTCCTCGCCGAGGACCTCACGCAGCCAGGTGCGTTCGGCCTTGCTGATGGCACGGGCGGTGAGCAGCATGCCTCGCCGGTACGGATCGGCGACCCCCTCCGCGCGCAGCGGCCGCTCGCCGTCGTAGAAGAAGCTCGCCGGCTCCTCCAGGAACTCCAGCCGCCTGCGAAGCACCGCGTGCTGCTCGGCCACGTCGGGCAGCTGGGAGAGGAAGGCCAGGACGGTGAAGAACCGGGTGAAGTCGGTGATCTCGTGGTCGGCCGGCTTGCGCAGGCGTCCGAGCAGCTCGCTGCGCCCGGCCTCGGTCAGGCTCAGCACATACCTCGCGGCACCTGCGGCCGGGTCGGCGCGCCGCTCCAGCAGACCCGCCTTCGCGAGGCGGTTGATCGCCGGGTAGAGGCTGCCGTCGCTGACCGGCCGCGTGTAACCGGTCAGCTGCGAGACGCGGCGGCGCAGCTCGTGTCCTGGCAGGTGCCCCTCGGCCAGGAAGCCCAGAATCGCTAGTTCCAGCATGGCTCCATCATCGCACGACTGCATCGAATCGATGTACACATCGATTCGATGTTATGGTTTGAGTCCTGATCGTCACTGCAGGCTGGGGTCCCCTCGCCAGCGCCATTGCCGCCGCCATTGCCTCGCCGCCCCTCCGCCCCTGTCGCGCCTTCCGCGAAGGGCACGCCTCCGCACCGGCCGCCCGTCGGAGGAACCACCCCTGGCCTGCCCTCACAGGCGAGTCGGCATCGCCCCACCGCGCCCCCTTGAAGGATGAGAGACATGACCGACACACACCGGCAGACCTTCGTCACCTCTGCCGACGGCACGAAGATCGCCGTCGCCGTCACCGGCCGGGGACGCCCCCTCGTGGTCTCCCCGGGAGCCCTGAACGCGGCCCAGGACTGGCAGCCGCTGGCCGATGTCCTCGCACCGCACCTGACGACCTACGCGGTCGACCGCCGCGGCCACGGCTCCAGCGGTGACAGCCTCGACCACGGCATCGAGCGCGAACAGGAGGACATCGCCGCCGTCCTCGACCTGGCCGGCCCGGACGCGATCCTGCTGGGCCACTCCTACGGCGGGCTCGTGACCCTGGGCCTCGCCCTGCGCCGGCTCCCCGCGGCCTTCGTCCTCTACGAGCCGCCGGTACCGCTGCACGGTCCCATCGGAGGGGATGCCATCGCACCCTTCGAAGAGGCCGTGGCCAAGGGCGACCTGGACCGTGCGCTCACGCTGGGCACGCGCAACTTCCTGCAGATGCCGGAGGAGGCGATCGACGAGTTCCGCCGCAGCCCCGTGTGGTCCTGGCGCGCGTCGATGACGCCGACCTGGGCGCGGGAGGTCCGGGCCATCGACGCCTTCGGCGACGACCTCGACCGATTCACCGGCCTCACGACCCCGACGCTCCTCGTCACGGGCGAGCTCAGCCCGCCCGTCCTGCTCGACATCTCCCGGCGCCTTGATGATGCACTGCCGAACAGCCGCCTCGTCCAGATTCCCGGTCATGCGCACGAGGCCTACCTGACCGCACCCGAAGCACTGGCTGAAGAGATCCTCGCCTTCGCCCTGAAGGCCGCTGCATAGCCGACGAAGACGTTGATCGCTTCCTTCCCCGGGTCCGGCCGGTGGGGTTGGGCTGTCGGTCGCGGATCACGCAGTAGAGCACCCTGAGTGCTGCTTCACCGTTCGGGACGTGCGCACGCCTGCGACCGGCCTTACCGGAAGCGGGAGTCGAGACTGCCGACCCTGGTCGGCGCGTAGACGATCTTCATGATCTCGAACGGGAAACGCCTGAGGCGCTCCCCCTCTGCGGCACGCCGGCGACTCGTTCCGGGGCGATGAGCCGGGCTGCGACCCCACGGCCCGCGCATCGACCCGTTGTCACGTTGCAGCTCGTCGATCAGTCGGACGTCTCGGCGGCCTGTTCGGAGTCGTCAGCCGACGCGGAGAACTCGACTACGTCGGTGGCGCGGCCTTCGCATGATCCTGAACTCAGCCAAGAGGGGGAACTTGACGCGTAGGCCGTAGTGGTGAGTGTGGTTGAGCAGGGTGTGCAGTGCGTGCAGTGCGAGCCATTCGCGGAACTGTCCCCCTTCCGAGGGGTCTTCTACGACTGCCTGACCGGACGGCGCGACGCGTTGTTCGAGTTGACCGACGCACTGCTGTACACCGACGGGCCGGTAAGAACGCTGGTCGATCCGGCGCTCGCGCCCGAGCACCGGCCGGGACACGGAGCCCTGTACGGCACCCTGAACCGGGGCCGCCCGGACATCGACCGGCTGCGGACCGCGCTGGCCGGCCTGCCGCTGCTGCGCGCCGCCGACGGCCGCCTGGTGCTCGCGGTGGACGTCTCTCGGTGGCTGAGGCCGGACACGGCGACTTGCCCGGACCGGTCGTTCTGCCACACCTACGGCCGCGGCGACGCCAAGCACCAGATGATCCCCGGCTGGCCGTACTCGTTCGTCGTCGCGCTGGACGACGACATCGCAGCTCACACGGTCATAGGAGCGCGAGTTGCCGGGACGGTCCGCCGGTGGGTTGTGAGGCGAGCTGTTCCGAGTTGTCACTGATCGGCTCCATCCACGGAGTCCGGCAGCAGGTAGAACAAGTCAGGCCCAAGCGAGCCGAGGGCGAGGTAGTTGCGCCAGGTGTGGCAGATCTCGCCGATTTCCTGACATCGGCCGGATCCACGCCGACCCCTGGGCACACCGAGCCGGACCGCAGCCGTTCGGCGGTGTTCTGAGCGGCCTTCAGGTGAACGTACCAACAGGCATGGGAGTTCAGCCCAGATATCCCGGAAGACGGTCGCCAACCTTGAGATCCTCGATGCGGATCGGGCAACTGGCGGTGTCGGCGGAGATGTCGGTGGCCTCGCAGTAGGCACGCAACTCCAACGCTTCGCTCTGCCCGAGGCCCGTCACGCCGAGCCAGTGCGTCAGGCCGTTGCCCGGGCCGGAGACCACCCGGACGTCGTGGTGCCTGATGCGAAGCCGGTCAGTGGGCTGCCCCCACGGCGCCTCGACCCACGAGCCGTCCTTCGGCACGTCCCAGAACCCGCTGGGGTTGACGTCCGGATGCCCGACCATCTCCGCTCCGACGGGAGTGTTCGGGATCAGGAACTCGATGTAGATCATGGCTGTACCGAAGTACACGCTTGTGTAGGTTTCGGGTGCCAGGATGTCGATGTACATCTGCACGGGGACTTCTGGATTGTCGAGAGTCTTGAGCCCCGTCGAGCCGACGAAAAGAATCTTGGACTTGCAGTCGGGGTTCTCTTTGACATACGTGGCCATGAGATGGCTCCCTTCAAGCGCAAGACCACGCCTGCTGGCCCTGGGCATATCTGGGGCGGAAACCAGGGCAGTTCAGAGGCCCGAGGTCCCATGAAGACAAGCGACCCGGCTTCGGCACCTTCACAAAGCCGGCTCAATAGAACATGACTTCATTCAAACACCGGTCCTGTGGCCCCGCCACCGTAACTGGTCTCGGCGCCGGACGGGCGACAACTGCCCTGCGCCCCTGCGGAATCCTCATTGACACCAGGTCATGTCCCACGCGTTCTGCCACGCCGGCCTCCCCGCGCCTGACAGGTCATCGAGATCCAACGACCAAGATCAGGGGAAGCAATAGGTTGATTCTCTGCGAACCCAGCCGGGCGGAACTGGCTCGTCAGACGGCTGTCGGACCGCAAGACGGAGCACGGAAGCCGGTCCGGCGGCGGGTGGTCATCGGTCGTGACGCCCGCTCCGACGCTGCCCAAGCGGTCGGCACCCGTGCCTCCGCGCTGCGGGTGCCCGCCGGACACAGGCGATTGAGCGCAGTTCGGTAGGAGCGGGGAAGGTGCGCCTCATGGCGTTGTCCGCATGCCTAGGCGCGCGATCACCGAGCAGGGCCATCGGTCGCTGTGCCGTCCCGCCGGGGCCGGCCGCCGTCGAGATGGCTCCCCGTCTCGTCCGCGACCCGCAACAGTTGGCGTCCCTCCTCCGTCATCCCGTTCAGCGCGAGCCACTCCAGTTGGGCCCTCACGGCACGACGTACCCCGTGGTCGGTGTCTTCCGCGGCGCCGGAGGCGAGCAGGTGACCGGTCAGTGCGGGGCCGGGTGGCTGCCAGGACAACAACAGCCGGGCTGTGCGCCGGGTGTCGGCGCGCTCATCGTCGGTCATCCGTAGGGACAGGACTGTGGACACGAGCCGGTGCACCTGGAGGGCGCCTGAGCGATGGTCGATCCGAGCGAGGGCACTGCGGCTGATGTCCCTGACCGCCCGGCCTACTTGCACGGCGTCGCCGACCGGCAGTTCATGCGACGACAGCAGGCCCTCCTCACCGGTCTTGAACAGCCCAACGGGACCGACGGCCAGATCGGCATCCGTCTCCATAAGATCGGGATCCGATCAAAACAGGATCGCTCCACCGCACTGTTCACTCTCGCGACCGAACTCCCCGCTGCGATCCTCGCCCGGATGCTCGGTGTCCACATCAAGGTCGCCGTCCAGTGGCAGCAGGCATCCGCCGGGGACTGGGCCGCCTACGCAGCCGAAGTCAGCCAGCGGCCGGTGAGGACAGATCAACACCCAGCATCGAATACATGATCATGTCCCGACGCTCCTCGCCCACCTGCTGCCAACTGCGGAGCAGGCCCTCACGCTGGAAGCCCACACGCTCAGCCGTCCGCTGTGATGCGACATTCCACGGCTCGACATGCAGCTGAAGGCGAGGAATCCGCAGGTCACTAAGGGCCCAGCGGACAACCGCCCGGAGGGCTTCCGCGGCAATCCCTTGACCACGGGCGGACCCGGCAAGCCAATAACCCAGCGACGCTCGTCCCTCGCCCCGCTCCCTCACCCAGAGACCGACCATCCCCAGCGGGCGGCCGTCCTCGATCCGCACGATGACGAACGGATACCCGCTACCAGTAGACGCCCGCTCCCACTGTCGCCGGACGAAGGCTTCGCCCGCCGCCTGCGAGTACGTGGGGGGAACGGTCATGATCAACGGGATGTAGTCGTCGCTCGACGCCTCCCGGACGAGAGGCAGATCCCCGAGCTTTCCCAGGCGCGCAGCAGAACACTGTCGCCGGCAGTCAGGCGCGGGACAACCAAGGGGGCAACCATGCCCGCATCCTGCCGGGATTGTCGCCTCGACGCACGTCACTTTCTGCTGCCACCAGGGCATTCGGACAGTTCCAATACCCGACTCCACCATTAGCGCGTCCGGGCGGCGCTCAGGCGAAGCTCCTCGCCGAGATCAACGAACTCGACGAAGGGCGCAACATCGGAATTCTGACAGACGTCTATCGCGACTACCAGCGCGGGATCATGCCGTCCGGTCCCGGCGCCCGCGATTTGATCAGCCTCTTCATCAGCGTCGACGGACGGCTCCACGAGCTCTCCGAGCACGCGCCCCAGATCGTCGACAGCGACCAGGAGGTCGTCACCATGCTGTCGGCCCGGGCCCGCACCCTCCACCCGGTCTTGGCCTCCTCCGCGGTGGGCACCTGGATGGCGACGGCCTCGTAGCCCTGCCCGGCCAGGTCAGCCCACAGCGCGTTCCCGGTCTCGGCAAGTGCCTCGGGGTGGATCACGGCTACGCGCCTGGCCTTCTCCCGCACCAACCCAGCCACGTCGGCATGCAGTTGACCGTCCACCAGAACCACGTACGGGTCGCTGCCCGCGCTCCCGCCGACCTGAATTTTCGTCACCCGTCCAGCCATAACGTCCTCCGGGCGGGATCCCGGTGTCGCTGCCCCCCCCGGGAGTCGAAGTGAACTCCCATGCGTCCAGGGCGACTTAGGTGACTTCAGCAGGCGTACGGTTGTCGGTGGCCACCACCGCCGTGGCGACCTCCCCTGGGCCTGACGCGGCGACGCCGACGCACTGGCGCAGGACGGCTTCGGGCTGGCCACGTGATACTCGACCTCTTCGCGGGGCCGGGCGGCTGGAGCAGGGCACTGCACGTCCTGGGCGTGCGCGATGTCGGGCTGGAATGGGACCGGTGGGCGTGCAAGGCCCGTTCTGCGGCGGGGCAGTTGACGGTCCGGACAGACGTGGCACGGTATCCGACCTGGCAGTTCGTCGGCCGCACGCACGGTGTGATCGCCTCGCCGCCGTGCCAGGCGTGGAGCATGGCCGGCAAGCGCCTGGGCCTGCTACACCAACACACCGCCGCAGCCGGTGTTCCACGTCGAGCAGGCCCTCCTCGGAGCCCTCCTGCTCGACCTGCACCGTCTGGACGATGTGAGCGGCATCGCAGCCGACTCGTTCTCCACCGCCGCGCACACTGCTGTGTTCGCCGCGATCAGCGCCCTGCCGCCGCCCGACTCTACGGAGCACGCGAAGAACGCGACGTGGCTCGACCTCGTGCTCACCACGGCACGCGAGCGGGCGCGCGGGCTGACCGCTTCCGACCTTCACGCGCTCGTCCAGGTCTGTCCCTGGCCCAGCCACGCCCCGGCGTACGTGCGGATGGTCGAGGCCGAACATGCCCGCCGGCGCCTTGAGACAGCCGCGGAACGCCTCGTGCACACCGTCCACGACGCCTCCCTCCCCCACCCCGTCCAGACGGTGCTCACCGAGGCCGACGCGCCCGCCACGGTCGTGGACGACATCGCAGCCCGCTTCCCGCCACGCGCAGGCGTCCTGCCCCGGACCGCGGCTCCGCCGCCGCCCGCTGCGCGCGACTGCATGGAGGCCATCGAGGAGGAGCGGCTGCTGCTCGCGACCGCCACCGCCTACCCGGCCGGCATCGACGCCGTCCCCTGGCTGCTCCCCGGCGATCTCTTCGTACCGCTGCACGCGGGCGTGTGGCAGTGCCTGAGCGCCCTGGCCCGCCGCCGGGAGCCCGTCGACCCCGCCACGGTCCTGTAGGAAGCCCAGCAGCGCGGCCTGCTCGACGGAAGCGGCCCGGGTGAGGTACTCCGGATGCTGGCCGAACCAACGGGATCCGTGGAGCACTGGGGCGAGCGCATCCTGCAGCGCTCCCTCCCGACCACCGCCGAGCACACCGGCCGGCACATCTTGGCGTACGCCGGCGACCCGGCGAACACCCTCTTCCAGCTCGTCGTCGGCTCACGTCGCGCCCTCGCCGACATCGGCGCCGTTCGCTCCCGCCGACAGCACGCCACCGCAGCGCTCCCGACACCGCGACCGGCGCCCTCGACCCGCGCCGGCCCGGCGACCACCACGGCCGCGCACGTCGCCCGGTCCACACGAGCAACCCGGTAGCCCCGCCTACGCCGGTGGCCGGACCCCAAGGGCCGGCCACCGCCGACCTGGCGGAGCGCGAAAAGTCAACCGGGATCCGACCCGGTGATCCGATTCTGCGGCCGGGCCGTCTATCTCGAACGCCTCAGCTCCACCTCCCGCAGCGGCCCTGAGTCGCATCAGTCGAGGGCGTGGCTGCGGCCGGTCTGCAGGATCTCGTCGGAGAGCTCGGGCTCGACGTGGCGTACGGCGCGGGCGAGCATCAGCGCGCCGACCATTTCGCTGAGGAGGCGGATGGCCCTGTGGCGGGCCTCGGCCGGGTCGAGCTCGTGGCCCTTCTCCTCGGCTTCGCGCAGGAACTCGGCGGCGAAGCCGGTGAGGTAACCCTCGACGCCTTCGGCGTACGCGCTCTGCACGGCTTCGCTGTGCCGTCCGGCGTCGGTGACCAGGGAGGCGGAGGGGCAGCCACCGTCCGGGGCGTCACGGTGCGCGGTGGACAGGTACCCGGCCACGACCCGCTCCAGCGGAGAGCCGGCCTGGCCCGGACCGTCCTCGATCGTCCGGGCCAGGCCCCCGAGCGAGGCGGCGAAGGAGGCGCCGCACACCTCCACGGCCAGGTCGTTCTTGGAGGCGAAGTGGTTGTAGAAGCCGCCGTGGGTGAGTCCGGCTTCCTTCATCAACTCGGCGATGCCGACCGCGTCGATGCCCTGCGAGCGAAACATGCGGCCCGCCGCTTCGAGGATGTTCTGCCGGTTGCGGGCCTTGTCCTCCTTGGTGATCCGCGGCATGGCCGTCCTCTCGCGTCGCTCTCGATTTGACCTTTTCAATGATGCCTCTCATCATAACAGGAGTTCCAATGATGCCCATCATCAATAATTCGTGGAAGGGGAGCGTCATGCGCGCCATCGCCTACGACCGGCACGGAGAAGCCGGGCAGGTACTACGCCTGAGCGAGCAGCCGCCCCCTGCTGCGCCCGCCGCCGGGCAGGTGCAGGTGCGGGTGCTGTCCCGGCCGATCCACCCCGGCGACCTGGCGGGAGTGGAGGGCCTTCCGGGTGGGCCGCGGCAGCGGTTCGCGATGCCACGGATTCCCGGCGTGGAGGGGATGGGCGTCATCGAGACCGTCGGCGAGGGTGTGCAGGATCTGCGGCCCGGTCAGCGGGTGGCGTTCTTCCCGGTGCCGGGCGCGTGGAGCGAACTCGTCACGGCGCCGAGCGATCTGGTGGTGCCGGTGCCCGAGGACCTCAGCGACGAGACCGCGGCTCTGATGCTGGTCAACCCGCTGACCCTGCTCACCTTGCTGCGGGCGGTCGAGGACGCCCAGCACGGCCAGGCCGGTCCGGTGGTGCAGACGGCCGCCGGTTCGTCGGTGGGAAAGCTGGTCAGCGCCGCAGCGCTCAAGCACGGCATCCCCCTGGTCAATCTGGTACGCAGCGCCACGGGGGCGCAGGCGTTGCGGCAGCGCTTCCCCGGACTGCCGACCATCTCGACGGCCGACGCGGACTGGCGCACTCAGGTCCGGGACGCGACCGGCGGCCGGGGTGCTCAGGTGGTACTGGACGCGGTGGGCGGATCCCTGACCGGTGAGCTGGCCGGGCTGCTCGCCGACGGCGGAACGCTGATCACCTACGGACAGCTCGGTTCTGGCAGCACGCCGCTGGAGTCGCTCGCGCTGACCCCGCGGGCCCTGACCGTGCGGGGCGTGTCCATCGGCCAGTGGATGGCCCGCGCGCCTGAGGAACGGGCCGCGGACGTCGCCTTCGCCTCCCGTCTGGCCGCGACCGCTCCGGAACTCTTCGAGGTCGCCGCCGGCTACGACCTCGCCGACTTCCCGAAGGCCATCGACCATGTCCGCCGCCCCGGCAAGGGCGGAACCGTCCTTCTCACCAGCCCCGCATCCTGAACTCCACGAAGGGCACTGCCATGAAGATCGGAACCCTCGGCGCCGGAACCGTCGCCCAGGCCATCGCCCGCCACGCCGTGGCCCACGGCCACCAGGTCGTACTGAGCAACAGCCGCGGCCCCGCCTCCCTGACCGGCCTCGCCGACGAACTCGGACCGCTCGCCCACGCCGGCACCCCGGAGGAAGCCGCCGCGGCGGAACTCGTCGTGCTCGCAGTCGGCTGGCCCCAGATCCCGGGCGCGGTAGCCGGCCTGCCACCCTTCGACGGGCGCATCGTCATCGACGCCACCAACCAGTTCGCCTCCCCGCCCCCGCACACGAAGATCGCCGACCTGGGCGAGCTGACCGGCAGCGAACACGTCGCCTCACTGCTGCCCGGAGCCCGCGTCGTCAAGGCCTTCAACACCCTCTACGGCCAGTACATCGCCGCCGACCCGCGCCACCAGGCCGGCCGCCAGGTGTTGTTCCTCGCCGGTGACGACGCCGACGCCAAGACGACCGTCAAGGACCTCACCGCCGCCTTCGGCTTCGCCCCCGTCGACCTCGGCTCCCTGCGCGAGGGCGGACGCCTCATGCAGCTCGGCGGCCCACTTTCCGGCCTCCACGCCCTCAAACAGGACTGAGCCGGGCCCTCGCCCATTCCTCGCTCTCCTCCTCATCCGACCCTCGGCACAAGGAAGTTGCTCATGACCACCCAGCCCCTGCTGCAGCCCGTCCGCCTCGGCGCGCTGGAGCTCCCCAACAGCGTCGTCATGGCCCCCATGACCCGCGCCCGCGCTCAGAACGCCGAGCTGACCCCCACCGACCTGATGGCGACCTACTACGCGCAGCGCGCCGGCGCCGGCCTGATCGTCACCGAGGGAACCTGGGTCAGCCCCGACGCGATCGGCTTCATCAACGTCCCCGGCATCTACACCGACACGCAGACCGCCGGCTGGGCGAAAGTCACCGAAGCGGTCCACGAGGCGGGCGGGCGGATCGTCTCCCAGTTCGGCCACGTCGGCGCGGCCTCCCACCCCGACCACCTCGGCGGCCGCCTGCCCGCCGGCCCCTCGGCCATCAACCCCGGCGAGAAATCCTTCACCCCCTCCGGCCCGAAGGACACCCTCACCCCGCGCGCCTACACCGCCGCCGAGATCGCCGACACCATCGCCGACTACCGCCATGCGGCCGAGAACGCCCGCCGCGCCGGCTTCGACGGCGTGGAAATCCATGCCCAGGGGTCCCACTTGATCCCGCAGTTCCTCAACCCCCGTCTCAACCAGCGCACCGATGCCTACGGAGGCAGCAGCGAGAAGCGGGCCCAGTTCCTCCTGGACATCCTCGACGCCGTCAGTGACGTGTGGGGGAGCGACCGCATCAGCGTGAAGCTGTCCCCGGGCTGGGTCAGCGGAACCGCGTTCACCGCGGACGAGGAGACACTCGCCGACTACGACCAGCTGCTCAAGAAGCTCAACGACAGCAACCTGGCGTACCTGCACCTCCTGGGCACCCCCGGCACCATCGAGGAGCGCATCGCCCTCTTCTCCCGCTACCGCGCCCACTACCTGGGCAACATCGTCGCCAACCTCGGCTTCACCCCGGCCCTCGGCAACGAGATCCTCGACCACGGGATCGTCAACGCGGTCTCCTTCGGCGCCCCCTTCATCGCCAACCCCGACCTGGTCGAGCGCTTCGCGCAGGGCCACCCGCTGGCCGAGGGCAACCGGGACACCTACTACGCCGGTCACACCGAGGGCTACACCGACTACCCCGCCTTCACCGCCAACTGAGCAAGGAAGATCGCCGTGAGCAGCAACATCCGAGCGATGATCGCAAACGTCGAAGTCGAGAACCTCGAAGACGCGATCCCTCTCTACCAGGACCTGGCCGGGGACGTGGAGGTCCGCCGATTCCCCTACCGCGAACTGGAGTTGGCACTGGTAGGACCTTTCCTGCTCTACTCCGGCCCGCTGGAGAAGTACGTGTCGCAGAACGCGACCGTCATCGTCGAATCCCTGACCCCCGTTCTCGACGCCCTCGGCAAGGCCGGCGCCGAGATCCTCGAAGCACCCAACGAAGTACCCAACGGCACCAGGATCGTCGCCCGCCACCCGGACGGCTCTGTCTTCGAGTACATGCAGCCCCGAGCCTGATCCCCAAGCGCTGCAGCACCACTTCACTGCTCGTGAGGCCGGCATCGGGCCGGCCTCACGAGCACCGACAACACCCACGGACGGGAAGAACTCGTTACTCCGGCTGGTGCTCCCGAAGCCGCCACGAAATGCCATCGCTCCAGGCGCTGGCGACGCCGTCGCGGCTGTACATCCGCGCGCCTTCCGCCAGCTACAGACCGCGTCTTCGGCCTCTCGAGTAGCTCTGCGCGACCGTGGACAGGAGGGGAGGAGCTGGACCTTGGGCCAGTGGCGCTGGCGAACGGCAGTTCAACAGGCAGAACTTGACAGGGAACGGACCTGGTCGGATGACACGACCCACGCCATTCACGAGTCGCAGACCCTGCGCATCGAACGCGTCCACGACACCCGCGCCCACGAGACCGCCTGGACCGTGGCCGCCTACGAGACACCCGTCTCCGACCGCACGTGGGTCCTCACCGCGACCGGCGCCACCCCCGCTCCGGTGCTGCAGGATCTGCTTACCCACCTCGCCGACGGAGACTGCTGGGACACCCACGTCGGCGCCCCGGTGGACGAGAAGATGGTCACCGCAGCAACCAGCCGCTCTCCGACGCCGGATGGAAGCACACCGTGGACGGGCGATGGATCCGCTGGACGTCCTCCGACGGCGCTGCGGGCGTCCACTTCGACGCCTTAGACGCCGTTTCATTTGGGGAGTCGGCGGAGCAGATCACGGGGCGATCTCGTCCGTCACGACACCGTGTGCCTCAAGCCACGTCGTCTGGTCCGACGCCGGCGCCGTTACCACCGCCAGCGCCTCGATCAAGAGACGCCGGAGAAACGAGGAACCTGGAGTATCCACGGATGATCCCAGTCCTCCCTGAGCAAAAGATCCGCCTGTTCGACCGCCCCGGTCAGCGGCGGCGGGACGCGGCTCGCTCCGCCTGCCGGCGCAGGGCAGCGACCCGGGCCGGGCGTCGGCGCGGCGCCGGAACCGGCCGGTTGCGTACCGCCGACAGGGGTGCCGGGCGGGTGCTGTCGGCGTTCTCCTGACCGAACAGGACGAGGAGCGCCGCCACCAGGGTCGCCGCCAGCAGGAGGACCAGGTCGACCCATGCGACCCAGTTCCAGCCGTCCTTCCGGCTCGTCTCGTAGGGCGCGGCGACGTCGATGAAGAGGAGGTAGCCGAAAGCCAGGTACCGGACGTGCCTCTTCTTCGATGCCGTGTCCGCGAGGAAGCAGACGACCACGACGAGGAGGAAAGGAAGGTTGACGTACCAAGCCACGTGCGGCGCCAGCAGGATGAACACTGCAGCCGTGACAACTGTGAACACCTGATACCCCCCCGTATCTCGATCAACAGGACCTTAGCACCGGCTGCTCCCGGCCCAAGTGGGCTCGGACAAAGGGAAGTCGGCGATCATGGCGAGGTGACGAAGCAGACAGCAGCTAAGCCCCGTTTTACTTGGTGAGGCGGCGGTAGCCGATGAGGGCTGCGGCTGTGCCGACGAAGGCGAGGAAGTGTTCGGCCTTGCGTTCGTAGCGGCGGTGCAGGCGGCGGCATCCTGCGAGCCAGGAGACCGTTCTTTCGACGACCCAGCGGTGGCGGCCCAGCCGTGCGGAAGACTCGATGCCCTTGCGGGCGATGCGAGGGCGGATACCTCTCTCGCTCAGCCATCGGCGCAGGTCGTCGTAGTCGTATCCCTTGTCGGCGTGGAGCTTGACCGGGCGACGGCGGCGTGGGCCACGTCTGGAGCGGACGGGTGGGATGCCGCGCACGAGTGGTTGCAGGCCGAGGCTGTCGTGCATGTTGGCGCCGGAGATGCCCAGAGACAGGGGCAGTCCGTTCCTGTCCGTGAGCAGGTGGATTTGCGATCCCGGCTTGCCGCGGTCGGTCGGATTCGGTCCGGTCAGTGGCCCCCTTTTGCAGCGCGGACGCTGACGGAATCGATCACGCACCGCGACCAGTCCAGCTCCCCCCGGGCGCCGAGTTCGTCAAGGACGACGCGGTGGAGCCTGGCCCAGACGCGGTCCCGGCTCCACTGCGCGAAGCGCCGGTAGACGGTGGGCCAGGCCGGCCCGAAGACCGGCGGCAGCTGCCGCCAGGTGCAGCCCGAGGTGGCCACGAAGATGATCGCTGCCAGGCATTCGCGATCGCCGGCCCGCCGTCGCCTCCGCCTTGCGGGCATATGACCGGCGCCGGCGGAACCACTCGCCGAAACAGAGTCCACAACTCGTCCGGCGCCAACGAACGAGCACGCCATAAGAAACGGCGCCTTAGCCGCGCAGCACCCGAATCAGAGCCTGGCCACCTGGACCATCTGGGCCGGCCCCGGTTCGGACCGGCCCACCTGGACCGTCACAGCGTCCCCCCACATCCCGAGTTCGCTGCTGGCAGGTCTCTCCGAGTCCCTCGCCCACCAGACCGGCACGCGCCAGGCCCAGCCGGGCCGCGAGCACCAGAGTGTCAGGACACGCAGCGCCGCACTCGTGCCGGGGTGCCCGACCAGACGCAGTTCGCAACCAAGCCCACGCTGGCCGGGCAGATGATCGCGGCAGCGCTGGACGCCGGGATCGACGCCTCATGGGTGACCGGCGACGAGGCATACGGCCAAAACCCGGGCCTGCGTGCCCTGTTGGAGTCCCGCCGGATCAGCTACGTCCTGGCCGTCGCCTGCAGCATGCGAGTACGGATCAACCAGGGACGAACCGCTGTTCGCGCGGACGCCGTGGCCGACCGCCTGCCCGCCTCGGCCTGGCACCGGCAGAGCGCCGGAGCCGGAGCGAAGGGACCGCGCTACTACGACTGGGCCTGGATCGAGATCAGTGCCGACCGGCACCGGCACCTGTTGATCCGCCACAACCCGGGCAGCGGCGAACTCGCCTTCTACCTGTGCTGGTCACCGAGGCGGGTCCCGCTGTCCGGGCTGGTCAAGTGGCCGGGCCAGGCGGTGCATCGAGGAGTCCTTCCAGGCTGCGAAAGGCCAGGTCGGCCTCGACCACTACCAGGTCCGCCACGACGCGGAGGCGTTCCTCACCCCCTGTGAGGATCTTGCTGTCCGTCGCGGACGCCGGTCCGCCCGGGCCCGCCTGGGCCTCGCTCGTGGCCGGCTGACCGCCGCGCGCGGTGACGTCGACGCCGCTCGCATGGAGTTCGAGCAGGCCCTCGCGCACCTGGAACATCTTCCCCTCCCGTACGACCGTGCGCGGGTCAACTTCGCCAACGGACAGACCATGCGCCGGGCCGGCAAGCGCCGCGAGGCCGACACCGTTCCTGAAGAACGCTCGTGACGGCTACGCCACCCTCGGCGCCCACACGTACGTCGAGCGCTGCGAGCGGGAGCTGCAGGCCGGCGGTCTGCACAGCACCCGGCTCACCCCCGGCATGTCCCAACTCACCCCACAGGAACAGGCCGTGGCCCGCTTGGTCGCCTCCGGGGCGACCAACCAGCAGACGGCGCTGGAACTGTTCATCTCGGTCAAGACCGTGCAGTACCACCTGACCCACGTCTCTTCCAAGCTCGGCATCCGCTCCCGCAGCGAACTCGCCGCGAGCTTCCGAGAGTTGCCACCTCCCGAGTGATCAGCGGCCGCTACGACGAGGGCTTTGGCCGCCGTGGCAGCGCTGATCAAGCGCGGTAACGCGACGAACTTCGGAGAAAGCGAACCGGCGGTCAGCGCCGTCGCCGGCGCCGATCCCTACGCGCTGGCCGTCTCAGCGCCCAGTTCACGGTCGGCGTCCGCACGGGTGAACGAACTCGTCGACGAGATCCGTAGGACGGCCCGCCTGCTGAGTGACACCTCCGCGATGGCCGCTAGCGCGTGTCTCTTTGATGTGTTGGTCAGTTGATCGGATATATCCGTCAGATTAGTGATCACCGATGCGATGTGGGACCGGATCAGGCCGTTGATGCCAGCGGATCCGGTCCGCGGGCGGCGGTGGGCCGACCACCGCCGCACCCTGGAAGCCATCGCGTGGAAGTACCGCACCAACTCGCCTTGGCGGGACCTTCCCGAGGAACTCGGCTCATTCCTGACCGCTCCCAAGCGGCTGATCACATGGGCCATCGACGGCACCTGGGAAATGATCCTCGCCGTCGTTCTGGCGTCTGCAGACGCCGACTACGACATCGACTGGACGGTGTCAGTGGACTCCACAGTCGTCCGGGCCCACCAGCGGCCTCGGCGTCTGCCACGCCGGGTGGCGGGCGGCCGGGAACCAGGCGTCGCAGCAGATCGCGAAGCCGATCCGCCCCCCCTGCTGGCCGCACCCGCCGGTTTCACCAAGTTTGCATGACGCGTGCCTCACCAAGGGGCAGTCAGCTGTCAGCCCCGCCGTCAGGGCATCCGTTGTCGCTTTCCGCGGCAGACAGCTCGGCCCGCATTTCGGACATTAATGATGAAAACCACCAGAACCATGTGATGCCGGTTCACCAGAGCGGACGTGAGGCTGAGTGCGTCGGTCAGGCCGAGCAGCAAGAAACGGAGCACCACCATGGCAGCAGCAACAACCACGCGCGAGGGAGCGACCGCTTATGCGGTCCCTCTCCCGCAGTACGGGGTGGCGGCGCGGAAATACGTCACCGAGTTCATCGGCGCGTTCTTCCTCACGTTCGCGGTCGCGATGGCCGCATTGAGCGGCAGCACATTCGTGCCGCTGGCGGCGGGCGCCACCCTGATGGTCATGATCTACGCCGGCGGGCACATCTCCGGCGGCCATTACAACCCGGCGGTAACGCTGGCGGCGCTGGTCCGCCACCGGATCGGAGTCCGAGACGCGGCCGCGTACGTGGTCGCGCAGGTGGTCGCCGGCATCGTCGCCGGGCTCATCGCCCGCGCCGTGGTCAATCCCGGGACGGTCAGGACCCTGACGCTGTCCGGGCACACCGAGGCGGCCACCGCCGTGGTCGAGCTGCTGGTCACCTTCGCGCTGTGTTACGTCGTGCTGAACGTGGCCACCAGCAAGGACCAGCCCGGCAACGGGTTCTACGGGCTCGCGATCGGTTTCACCGTCGCGGCCGGCGCGTTCGCCGTCGGCGGCATCTCCGGCGGTGTGTTCAACCCGGCCGTCGCGCTGGGCGGCGCCACCGCAGGATTGTTCGGCTGGTCGACGATCTGGGTCTACCTCGTCGTCCAGCTGGCCGCCGGCATCGCGGCGGGGCTGGCGTTCCTGGCGCTCAACCCCGGCGACAAGTGACCGAGCACGGGCCGTCACCGGCCTTGTACCCCTCGGAGCGGCCGGCCCCGCGTCGGTTGCCGCCCCGCTTTCCGGCGCCCCACTCTCCATCACCCGCATTCCACCACCCCCACAGAGGAGAAACGGCCCATGACCAGCATCCAGCCCAAGCCGACGACCAACGATGCCGGCATCCCGGTGGCCAGCGACGACCATTCGCTGACCGTCGGCCCCGACGGCCCGATCCTGCTGCAGGACCACTACCTGATCGAGCAGATGGCCAACTTCAACCGGGAGCGGATCCCGGAGCGTCAGCCGCACGCGAAGGGAGCGGGAGCGTTCGGACACTTCGAAGTCACGAACGACGTCAGCGCCTACACCAAGGCCGCGGTGTTCCAGCCGGGCACCCGCACCGACACGCTCATCCGGTTCTCCACCGTGGCCGGGGAGCAGGGCAGCCCGGACACCTGGCGGGACCCGCGCGGATTCTCGCTGAAGATGTACACCTCCGAGGGAAATCTCGACCTCGTGGGCAACAACACCCCGGTGTTCTTCATCCGCGACCCGCTGAAGTTCCAGCACTTCATCCGGTCCCAGAAGCGCCGCGCCGACAGCGGGCTGCGGGACAACGACATGCAGTGGGACTTCTGGACCCTGTCCCCGGAGTCGGCGCACATGGTGACCTGGCTGATGGGTGACCGGGGCATCCCGCGGACCTGGCGGCACATGAACGGGTACTCCAGCCACACCTACTCCTGGCTCAACGCCGACGGTGAGCTGTTCTGGGTGAAGTACCACTTCATCACCGACCAGGGCATCGAGTTCCTCACCCAGGCCGAGGCCGACGACCTGGCCGGCAAGGACGGCGACTACCACCGGCGTGACCTGTTCGAGGCGATCAAGCGCGGGGAGTACCCGAGCTGGACGCTGAAGGTGCAGATCATGCCGTTCGAGGACGCCAAGACCTACCGGTTCAACCCGTTCGACCTGACCAAGGTGTGGCCGCACGGCGACTACCCACTGCACGAGGTGGGCCGGCTGACGCTGGACCGCAACGTGAACGACTTCCACACCGAGATGGAGCAGGCCGCGTTCGAGCCGAACAACCAGGTGCCCGGCACCGGGCTGTCGCCGGACAAGATGCTGCTGGCCCGAGGGTTCTCCTACGCCGACGCGCACCGCGCCCGGCTCGGGGTCAACTACAAGCAGATCCCGGTGAACTCGGCGAAGGTCGAGGTGCACTCGTACTCCAAGGACGGCGTGATGCGTGTCCGCAACGTCTCCGACCCGGTGTACGCGCCGAACTCCTACGGCGGCCCGCAGGCCGACCCGGTTGCGGCCGCGGAGGTGCACTGGTCCGCCGACGGCGACATGGTCCGCCAGGCGTACACGCTGCGCCGTGAGGACGACGACTGGGGGCAGGCCCGCACCATGGTCCGCGAGGTCCTGGACGACGCCGAGCGTGACCGGCTGGTGTCCAACATCGCCGGCCACCTGCTGGGCGGCGTGTCCGAGCCGGTGCTCGAGCGCGCCTTCCAGTACTGGAGGAACGTGGACCAGACCTTCGGCGAGAGGGTCGAGAAGGCCGTCCGCAGCGGGCAGCAGTCCTGACCGGCGACACGAACCACCCATGGGCCTGGCGTCGACAGGCACCGGGCCCATGGCCCCTCAACAGCCCAGAATCTGGGCGGAACGCTGGCGCCATGAACGATCCGACGACATCCGCGTGCTACGAGATCCGTGTGTGTGGGCACCTGAGCCAGACTTTCCTCAGCGCGTTTCCCGGCCTGCGTGCCGAGTCCCGGCGAGCCGAAACCCTGCTCACCGGGACGCTGCCCGATCGTGCCGCGCTGTATGGCGTGCTGGGCCAGATCGAGGCGCTCGGCCTGGAGCTGATCGAGCTCCGTCGCTGCGGCGGCCAGCCTGCCAGCAGTCGGGCCGGCGGCGAGCGACCCGGCTCACGATCCTCGTGAAGAGGGTGCGAGCAGGCTCAGGGCCCGAGCTCGCTCCACTGCTTGGCTACGGCTGTGTGTGCCGAGTTTCGCGTAAAGGTGCCGCATGTGTGTCCGCACGGTGTTCACCGACAGGGACAGCTCGTCGGCGATCTCCGGGGCCGGCAAGTTCGTCGGCAGGTACCGCAGGACGCGGATCTCACTGTGGGTCAACGGCTCGCACAGACGCGCCGGTGCGTCGACCGCCGGCGCTTCCTGCTTCCCGGCCAGGAGATCGAGGATCTCGGAGATCAAGGCGGCATGAGCGGTGCCGGCCCGGGCATGGCGCTCCAGCACCTCCGGCGCGGGGTGGAGGAGGAAGGGCAGCACCACGGCGTCGGGTTCTGCGAGATCGAGCGCATGCTCCAGGGCGCGCCCGGCGGCCGCCTGGTCACCGAGCGCGTCGCGTGCGATCGCCTCGAGCAGGAAGACTTGCACCAGCCAGCCACGGGGTTCCATGAGAGGGGCGGAGCCGTCGAGGATGGGCGCCAGCACGGCGGTCGCCGCCTGCGGATCGTCCTGGGCGAGCCGCAGCGCCGCCAGAGCGGCCCGGGTTTCCCCCCTCTCGCGCTCGGCCGGATCCATCTCGGCCAGCGCCTGTTCGACACGCTGTGCTTCACCGAGCCGCACCCACGTGTGCAGCTGGAACGCGCGTGCCTTCGTGGCGAGCGGATGACGGGCGGCGACCAGACCGCTCACGTGCTCGGCCGAGCGGAGACCGGCCAGCGCGTCCTCGTCCCGGCCACGGGCCAGCTCCAGCAGCCCGCGGCCGTAGTACAGGATCAGGACCGTCACCGGATCGGCCTCCTGGCGCACCGCCCGCTCGGCTCGCTCCAGCCACGGCTCCGCCTCGTCGAGCCGTCCCCGCCAGAGCATGTGCAGGCCGAGCGCCACATGAGCGGCCGTGACAATCCGCTCGTCGGTCCAGCCGTGCCGACGGGCCAGCTCCATGGCCTGCCGCCCGCGCTCGGCGGCCACAGCGAGTTCTCTGCCGAGCGCCACGACCGCCCAGTGCGCCAGCCCCAGGATCTCCAGATACGGCCGCCCGATCCGGTGGGCCAGCGCGACGCCCCGTTCGAGGTGCCGGTCGGCGTCTTCGTACCGCTGGCACCAGGTCTCGGCGATGCCCAGACTGATCAGCGCCAGGGCACGCAGCTCGGCCCCGCGTTCGAACTCCGCCGCGTCCAGGGCGTCACCGGAGGCGAGCAGCCGCTGCGCTTCCTCGACCACGACCGGCAGGTCGCCGCGCTGGCGAGCCAGCAGGAGCCGCACCACGGTGACCATCAGATCGACATGCTCCCGCCGCTCCGGGGACACCGACGCCGAGCCTCCGGTGGCCAGGGCCAGCCGAAGCTCAGCCTCCGCCAGCGATCCGTTCGCGGCTTCGTCGAACGCGGCCAGTGTCGTGAGCTCCCCGTCGGCCGAGATCATCTCGGCGGGGAATCCGGCCAGCAGTGCATGGGCCGTGGCGGCCTGTCCGTCCAGGCCGACACCGATCCAGTGGTCCGACAGCAGGCGGCCCGCCGGACCCCAGTCCCCCGCCGCCTGGGCGTGCCGAATCGCCTCCACCGGATACCCGTGGTCTGCGTACCAGCCGGCCGCGGCCCGATGCACCGAGGGCACCTCGTCCGGAGCGGTGCGCCGCAGTTCCAGCTGAAGCAGGTCCGCGAACATCCTGTGGTAGCGGAACCAGGACCGCCGCGCGTCCAGCGAGATGACGAACGCCCCAGACTCCTCCAGGTCCTGCAAGGCCCGTTCCGTGCCGGAACTCCCCGTCAGGAGGTCGGCGAGCTCGCCATTGACCCGTTCCAGCACGCTGGTCCGCAACAGCAGTCGCCGGACCTCCTCGCTCTGCCGCTCCATCACCTCGGCCAGCAGGTAATCGGCCACTGTCCGCTCGCTGCCGGCGAACCCGGCCGCGAATCCCTCCGGGTCCGGATGCCCCTCCAACGAAAGCGCGGCCAGCCGCAGGCCCGCAGCCCATCCCTCGGTCCGCTCGTGCAGCCGCGCGAGGGTGGCCCCGGACAGCTCCACCCCGGCACCGTGGAACAGCGCTTCCGCCTCGTCCAGGCTGAACCGCAGACCGTCCGCACGGATCTCGGTGAGGCCCGCCTCCAGTCGCAGCCGGTGCAGGCCAAGGCGCAGATCCCGCCGGGTGGCGAGCACGAACCGCAGCTCCGGCGGCGCGCGCATCAGCAGCAGTTCCAGCTGGCGTCGCGCCTCCGTCGAGCGCAGCTCGTGCAGGTCGTCGATGATCAACCAGACCGGTTCCTCCAGCGTTGCCAGGTCCTTGAGCAGCCGCTCCACGACGGTCCACCCGTCCAGGTCCGGCGCCTGCGTCAACGGCTGCACCAGGTCGGACCCGGGGTCCGTGGCCCGCAGCGCGTCGCACACGCTGATCCAGAACCGTTGTGGGTCGCGCTCCTCGCGCTGCACCGAGACACTCGCGGCACGTTCCGCCAGACCTGTCTCGCGGACCCAGGACCGCAGCAGGAAGGTCTTCCCGCTGCCGGCCGGCGCCGACACCGTGGTGACACGTGCGGCCCCGGCAAGCCGTGCGTACAGCGCGGGGCGGGAGACGATCCGACCCCGGACAGCAGGTGCCGTCCGAGCATCGGCGCCCTGGGATCGGCCTGCATTTCTCATGGCGGTCACAGTGAAGTGGGCAGGGGCACGGTGCGCACTTCCGACCATCGCACAGGTCAGTGGTGAATTCCCTCCAGCGGGTATCCCACCACCGGAGGGCGAGCGTGTCTCAGAGCCCCGAAGCGGTCACTTCCATGAGATCGCGCGCCCCGGCGCAGAGCAGCTCCGCGGCCAGTTCGCGGCCGAGTCGCAGGGCTTCGGTGAAGGAGGCCGAGGACTCGCGCGGGGCGGCACCGTGCGCGCGCAGCACCTGCCGTCCGTCAGTGCCGAAGACGGCGGCCCGCATCCGGAGCGGCCGCGTGCCCGTCGCGTAGACGCCGACCGAGGCAGTGCACCCGGCCCCGAGCGCCTGGAGCAGGCTGCGCTCGGCGGTCACCGCGGCCAGGCTGGCCGGACAGGTCAGGGCGCCGAGCAGGGCCGCGAGCTCGAGCTCGTCGGCACGGCATTCCACGGCGAGGGCTCCCTGGCCGGGGGCTGGGAGCATCTCGTCCGGCTCGAAGACCTGGGTGACGGCGTCGGCATGGCCGATCCTGGCCAGCCCGGCACGGGCCAGCAGCACCGCATCGAGCTCGCCGGAGATCACCTTGCCCAGCCGGGTGCCTGCGTTGCCGCGGATCGGCACGCATCGCAGGTCGCCGCGCAGGCGCAGCACCTGCGCGGCCCGCCTCGGCGAGCCGGTGCCGATCGTGGCGCCGGGCCGCAGGTCGGCGAGCTTGGCACCGTCCCGCGCGACCAACGCGTCCCGCGGGTCCTCGCGGGGCGGCACCGCCGCGAGTGCAATGCCCGCCGCCGGCCCGGTCGGCAGGTCCTTCAGCGAATGCACGGCCACGTCAACCTCACCACCGAGCAGCGCCTCGCGCAGCGCGCCGGCGAACACTCCGTTCCCGCCGATCCGATCCAGTTGCGCTCGGCTGACGTCGCCCCGCGTCGTCACCTCGACGACCTCCACCAGTCGGCCGGTCAGCTCGGTGATCACGCCGGCCACCCGCCCGGACTGAGCCATGGCCATCGGGCTCCTGCGGCTGCCGAGTCGCAGCGTCTGCGCGTTCACGGGAGCCCCTCCTGCCCTGGGGTGGGTGCCCGGGTGACCACCTGGACCGCGCGTGGCTCGAGATCGAACAGGACTCGCAGCGCCGCCGCGTAATCCTCGCCCTTCGGTGATCCCGCGTGTTCCTTGACCCGGACGGTCGGCTCGTGCAGGAGCTTGTCCACCACTCGCCGCATCGCCTGGGCCAACTCGTCGAGGGAAAGGCCGCTCGCCGCCTCGGAGGTCAGTCGGCCGGCCAGTCTGGCCAGTTCAGCGTCGACCACGCAGGCCGCCTTGGCGCGCAGCGCAACAACGACGGGAGCGACCTGGGCGGCGTCGACCGCCGACCGGTAGGCGGCTAGTTCGGTCTCCAGGATCGCCCGCACCGCGGCGACGTCGTCGGTATCGGCGCCCGTCCGGTGCTCGCTGAGCGCGTCCATGCCGAACACCGTCACGCCCGGCAGCTCGGCGACGGCGGGCTCCACGTCGCGGGGCATCGCCAGGTCCAGGAACACCAGGCCGCCGCGTCGCCAGGCGGGGACCATGTCGGCGGTGATCACGTACCCGGCTGCACCGGTACAGCAGATCACGACGTCCGCTTCCGCCATGGCGGCGGGCAGGTCCCCCAGGCCGACGACCCGGGTCACCGCCGCACCCGGCCGGGCAGCCAGCCGCTCCGCCTTCCGGCGTGTCCGGTTGGCCACCACGATCGCGGCCGCCCCGCTCCTGGCCGCGGTCGCCACGGCCAGCGCGCTCATCGACCCGGCCCCGACCACCAGCACATCCCGGCCCGCCAGACCCTGCTCGCCCAGGCTCGGGGCGGCCAGCTCCACTCCCAAGCCCAGCAGGCCGGCCCCGGCTCGGCCGATCCCGGTCTCGGCCCGGGTTCGCTTGCCCGCACGCAGCGCGGCCCGGCCGAGGTCGCCCAGGACCCGTCCGACGGTGCCCTGCCGGGCGGCCAGCTTGATCGCCGCGCGCACCTGGCCGACCACCTGCTCCTCGCCCACCACCACCGAATCCAGCCCGCAGGCCACGGCCAGCAAGTGGCTGACGGCGCGGTCCTCGTAGTGCACGTACAGGTGGGGGGTCAGATCATCGAGCGGGACCCCGGAGTGCCGCGCGAGCAGCTCGCAGATCACCGTCACGCCGGCGTGAAACCGGTCGACGTCGGCGTACACCTCGATCCGGTTGCACGTCGAGACCACGAACACCTCGGCCACTGGCTCGGCCTGCGCCACGTCATGCAGCAGCTTGCCGAGCGTGTCCCCGCTGACCGCGGCCCGTTCCAAGACGGCCATCGACGCACTCTTGTGACTCAGGCCGACCGCCAATACGCTCACCGCTCCTCCTCGTGTCCTTCAGCCACACCCCAGCCTCCGGCGCGGCTTGGTGAACGCACATCGCCCGATCCTGGTGATGTGGCCTTTTCGCCGCGGCGGGCGAGGCATCGCGGCGCCTACGAGATTTCGGTGGCAGGCTGGGCCGGATTTCAGGGCCGAGATCGTCGAGCTGTGCCGACGCGGTGACCGCTCAGTTGGTCAGGTCGCCAAAGACTTCGACCTTACGGCGACGCGGTGCTCGACTGGTTCGGCAGGCCGAGGTCGATGCCGGCGAGCGTGACGGCCTGACCAGCAGCGAACGCGCGGAACTGGCCCAGCTGCGGCCAGGTCCGCCGACCATCGGCCGCGGCGGACGGCGCGCATTCGTTTCCGGGAAGAAGAAACAGAACACCATGAAGGCCACCGTCATCGCTGACTGGCGCGGCCGCACCTTATGGACCGACACCCTGCGGCCTGGTCGTATGCACGATGCCACGGCCGCCCGCAACGAAGGCATCGACGTCTGCTTCCAGCACTTCCCCGACGTCCAGGTCCTCCTGGACGACGGCTACCTCGGCCTGAGCCGCGACCGCCTCCCCGACACCTACCGCGCCATCGCCAACCTCGTCTCCGACCGCACCGCCACGACCTGAGAACGGCCGTGAGCAGGACGAGCACACCTCACCCGCTATCACGCACCAACTCGTTAGACCGAGGCCGGTGCACCCGATAGGCACGGTCTGCGGTCGGGGCTGAGCAGCACAGTTGGGGCCCACCAGAGAACGCTCTGGTGGGCCCCAACTGTGCTGCGGCGTGAGGTCAGATGCCCCGGTGGGTCTGGTAGTAGCCGCCGACCTGCTCGTGGTAGCCGGCGTCGCCGAGGTGCTTATCCTTGTCGAACTCCGGGGAGTCCTTGATCTGGTCCTTGGTGAGGTCGACGTAGATCTTGCGTTCGGCCTGATCGACCGTTCGCACGGTGCCGGCGGGCAGCAGGACGTGCTTGCCGAAGATCCACACGCCGGTGTCGACGACCAGGTAGGCGGAGTTGACGTCGTCCGAGTGCTTGTCGACCTTGCCGATGCTGCCGTCGGTGGCCTCGACCTTGTAGCCGGTCAGGTCGGTGCCCGCGGTGTAGCCGGTGGTCGGCTGGTAGCCCCAGATGCTGTCACTCATATTGCACGGCTCCCTTGTAGAGACTCACTACTTCCCACAGCTGTACTGCAGGTTTTTCCGGGACGCCATCTATCGGTGACGTTCCCTCAGAATGCCGGGTTCCCCGGCTTTTGCGGCCCACACATTCGCGTCCGGGAAAAGCGGGACGGCCGGAGACGGCGCGCTGGAGGCCGTGGTTCCCGGCGTCACGGTCATCTCCGGCCGTTTTTCTTCTGTACCCCGGATCGACAGAAAAACCACTCTCGTCACGGCAGTCGCGCGCAGACGCGGCCAGGGGTGGGGGGGGGGGGGGGGGGGGGGGGGGGGGACCACGGGGGGGGTGGGGGGGGGGGGAAGGTTCCCCCTAGGGTCAACTACTGGCCTTTCTCCCCCCTGGGGGGGGGGGGAGGCCAAAAAAAAAAAACAA
>NZ_JBVIKO010000008.1:0-419786 GCF_055580905.1 Streptomyces sp. NPDC031497 | reverse complement strand
AAAAGGCGTTCACCCCACAACGCATGCCGTCGGCTGGGGAACCCAAGACCCCCGGAACATCCCCTGTTCTTGTTCCCCCCCCCGCCCCCACCCCCCCCCCCCGGGGGGGGGGGGGGGGGGGCGTCCCCCCCCCCCCCCCACCACACACAACCGAAGCAAGAGAGAAATGATGAGCATGACCGACCGCGAACCGCAGGCCCTCGATGTCCTCGACGACGCCGGACGAAAGGTGTTGTTCACCGAGGCCCGCACCGCGAACACCTTCGCCGAGGTGGCCGTCGCCGACGACGAACTGGCCATGATCTGGGAACTCGCCCGCTGGTCGCCGAGCGCCGCCAACGGCCAGCCGCTGCGCGCGCTCTTCGTACGCACCCGCGAGGGCAAGGAGCGACTCGTCCGGCATCTCGACGAGGGCAACAGGGCCAAGACGCTCAGCGCACCGGCCGTCGCGATCCTGGCGTACGACCTCGACTTCCACGAGCAGATGCCGACCGTCTTCCCGGCCCGCGGCGACCTGCTGCGAGCGGCGTTCGCCGACCAGACCGACGTGCGCGAGGGCCTTGCCGCCTACAACTCCGCGCTGCAGACCGGAGTCTTCCTGCTCGCGGTGCGCGCGGCGGGCTTCGCGGCGGGTCCCATGGCGGGCTTCGACAAGGCCGGCGTGGACGAGGAGTTCTTCGCCGGTACCAGCTGGCGCTCGCAACTGGTGGTCAACATCGGTCACCCCGGTGCCGACCCGTGGTTCCCGCGGCTGCCCCGCGTGCCCGTCGAGGACGCCCTCGCCTGGGCCTGACGGCACCGCAGCCGCCTGGTGGGTGAGAGGCGTCATGCCATGGGCGCCGGTACTCCTCCGAGTACCGGCCCATTTCTCACCCGACGCCCGCTGTCGGTCGGCCGGTTGCTCGGCGCCGGCCGGAATGCCGACAGGTGCCGGCAGAAGGGTGCCGTTGGGCCCCTCCTGCCCGCACCCGGTTCGGACAGGGCCCCTTGCGGCACCGTCACCCCGACGAGGAAGCGGGGTGCGTCGTCCTCGGCGGTCGTCTGGGTGCGTCGGGCAGCTCGGCGAGGTAGCTCCACGCCTGGGCGCGGAAGAAGGCGGTGTCGGGCGCCCGCTCCCAGCGCAGCAGCACGGCTGCGAGGTCGCGCTGGACGGTGGCGGAGACACCGGCGGCCGGGTCACGCGCCGAGCGCGTCTCGCCCCCTGCCGCCCGCCTGTGTGCCGCGGCGCTCCCCGCGGATAGGGTGGACGGTGATCGACAGGGACGGGCTGGGTGAGGGCGGCGGACGGCGTGGGCGGTGCCGAGGAGAGCGGGAGCACGGGCACCGGGCGCCCGACGTCACGGGACGTCGCCCGGCTCGCCGGTGTGTCGCACACCGCGGTGTCCTTCGTGTTCAACGGCCGAGCCGAGGGCAACCTCTCGCCCGCCACCCAGGAACGCATCCGGCAGGCCGCGGCCCGGCTTGGCTACCGCCCCGACCCGGTGGCCCGCGGTCTGCGGCGTCGCCGTACGGCCGTGATCGGGCTGGTCACCGATGAGATCGCGTCCTCGCCGTTCGCCGGTCGGCTGCTGCGGGGCGCCATGGAGACCGCCTGGGACAGCGACCATCTCGTCCTCACCGTCGACTCCGGCGGTGACCCGGCCAAGGAGGACGCGGCCGTCGCGGAACTGCTCGACCGGCGCGTGGACGGCATCATCTACGCGGCCATGTCACTACGCCGGGTCCGCGTCCCCGAGGGCCTGCACCGTACCCACTCCGTGCTGGCCAACTGCCTGCCCGAGGACGACTCCCTGCCCGCCGTGGTTCCTGCCGAGCGCGCCGGTGGCCGTACCGCGGCCCGGCTGCTGCTCGGTGCGGGCCACCGCCGGCTCGCCGTGATCGGCGGTCTGGACGACATCGCCTCGGTGGAACGTACCCGCGGCTTCCGGGACGCGCTGCGCGCCGAGGGCGTCACCGTGCCCGCGGAGTGGATCGTGCGCGGCGGCGGGGAGATCTCCGCGGGATACGCGGGGGCGCTGCGCCTGCTCGACGGCGTCGAGCAGGGCCGTCGACCCACTGGCGTCCTGTGCTACAACGACCGGGTCGCGGCGGGTGTCCTGCACGCCGCGACCCGGCTCGGGATCGACGTGCCCGCCGATCTGTCCGTGGTCGGTTACGACGACCAGGAGCACATGGCCGCGTTCCTCACACCGCCGCTCACCTCGGTCGCGCTGCCGCACCGGGCGATGGGCGAGGCGGCGGCCCGGCTGCTCCTGGACGCCATCGAAGCCGGCCGTACGCCACCCGCGACCGTCCGGCGTCTGGCCTGCCCTGTGGTCAGCCGCGCTTCCGTGGGTCCGGCGCCCACCCGGTGACCCGGGCACCCGGCCCGTCGACGACCAGCTCGGCGATGTCGCCGGGGCGCCGGTAGACGCGCTCGGTGACCATGGCCCGTTCCGCGACGAAGAGTTCGAGGAGCGAGCCGTCGACGAGCAGCCGGAGCGCGAGTTCCGGCCCCTTCGGCACGTGCACGGTGATCGGGGCGGAGTCTTCCCTGCCGGTCCGGGGCCAGGCGCCGCGGTCGAGGACGACGGTGCCCGAGGCAGGGTCCGCCCGGACGGTCAGCTCCCGGCCCGCCGCGTCCCGGAGGAGGCTCACCGTGGTCGGTTCGCGTGCGGTGACCGTCAGGTCGTACGTGTGGGGAAGCGGAACCCGGCCCGGCGCGGTGACGAACGGCTCGGCCGGGCGCAGCAGTTCGAGTTCCGGGGCCGGACTCACCCGCAGTGAACCGTCGTGGTGGATGTCGACGACCCGTGGCGCGGTGAGTACGCCCGCCCATCCGGCCCGGTGCGACTCCTCCTGCGGGCGGGCCTCCCACGACCAGCCCCACAGCAGTGCGCGGTCCGGCTCCTGGAGCACGGCGGGAGCGTAGAAGTCCCGCCCCTGGTCGAGTCGGCCGCCGGCGCGCGGCACAAACCTCAACGCGCGTCGGTCATCGGCCTCTAGACGGCCAGTCAGGTATCCGGTGGAGCAGGGATCTCCGTCCCACAGGGACACCACAAGCACGTGGTCGCCGCCCGCTGTCCGGTACAGGTTCGGGCACTCCCAGCCCACGGACTTGTCGCCGAACGCGCCCGCGGCCACCGGGTCCCTGCCGTCCAGCAGCACACCGGCGAACCGCCAGTCGGTCAGGTCGTCGCAGTCGTAGAGCAGGACCGACGGAGTGCCGTCGGCGTGCCCGGCCCCGACGAGGGCCCAGCGCCGGTCTGCGTGGCGGAAGACGAACGGGTCGCGGAACATGACCACGTCCAGTCCCGGCGGCGGCCCGGTCACCACCGGCGTCGGCAGCGGCTTCCACTCGGTCAGCCGCTCGTCGTCCGGGTCCGCCGCCCGCGCCAGGCAGATGGTGCCGAGTCCGGCGTGGGCACGGTCGACTCCCGTGTACACGGCGGTCGGTGTGCCGGCGTCGTCGGTCACGCAGCCCGACCAGCAGCCGGCCTCGTCGGGGCCGCCCGGCGTCGGGGTGAGCGCGATCGGGTGGTGCTCCCAGTGCACGAGGTCGGCGCTGGAAGCATGACCCCAGTGGACGTTCGCGTGCACCGGTGCGTCGGGGTTGTGCTGGTAGAAGAGGTGGTAGCGGTCCCGCCAACGGAACGGCCCATTGGGGTCGTTGATCCAGCCGACGGGCGGACGGACCCTGAAACGCGGCGCGTTGGGGTCATTGCTCAACGGTTGACTCCTGCCGAGGTGATGCCCTCGCGCAGAGGGCGCTGGCCGACGACGAACACGGCGAGGGCGGGGAGCATCGAGAGGACGACCCCGGCCAGGACCACCGAGATCGACCCGGTGCCGAGGTTGCCCTGCAGGGAGACCAGACCCAGCGGAAGCGTGTAGTTCTGGCCGGAGGTCTCCAGGATCAATGGGCGGAAGAACTCGTTCCAGTGGTAGTTGAAGGCCAGCACGCCGACGATCGCCAGGCCGGGCGCGGCCAGCGGCGCGTACACCGAGCGGAAGATCCGCCAGGGCCCCGCGCCGTCCAGCATGGCCGCCTCGCCCAGGTCCTTCGGCATACCGAGGAAGTACTGGCGCATCAGGAACGTACCGAAGGCCGTCGGGAAGGCCGGGATGATCAGGCCGAGGAGCGTGTCGGTGAGGCCCATCGACTTCAGCACCAGGAACACCGGCACGATGGTGACCTGCAACGGCACCATCATGGTCGCCAGGACCAGGCCGAAGAGCGGCTTCTTGAAACGGAACTCCAGGCGCGCGAAGGCGTATCCGGCCAGGCCCGCCGTGATCATCTGGCCGACGGCGACCAGTGCCGTCACCAGCGTGGAGTTCAGGGCGAGCAGCCACACGTCGATCTGCTGGAACACTCCGCGGTAGGCCGCGGTCGTCGGGTGCGTCGGGATGATCTGCGGGGGCAGGTCGAAGGACTGGGCCGGAGTGCGCAGTGAGGTGGCGACGGTCCAGATGACCGGGCCCAGCGTCAGCAGGGCGCACACGGTCAGTGCGGCGATCCGGGCCCAGGGGGCGAGTGAGTGACGTGCGCGACTGAGGGTCGGGTTTGCTTGGCTCATGCGGCTCACCGGCTCACTGGTAGTGGACGAAACGCCGGCTGAGCCGGAACTGGACGGCGGTGACCGCCATGATCAGTACGAAGAGCAGCACGCCCACCGCGGATGCCTCGCCGAAGTCGAGCTGCTCGAAGGCCCTCTCGTAGATCACCATCACCACGGTGCGGGTGGCGTCGCCGGGTCCGCCGTCGGTGAGGACGTAGGGCTGTTCGAAGACCTGCAGGGCGTTGATGATGCCGACCACCGACGCGACGAGCAGTGTCGGCGACAGCAGCGGCAGCGTGATGCCGAGGTGCTTGCGCAGGCCGGTCGCGCCGTCGAGGGCGGCGGCCTCGTGGATCTCCTTCGGGATGTTGTTCAGACCGCCGACGAACAGCAGGAACGAGAAACCGAACTGCTGCCAGACGTAGACCAGGATCACCGTGGCCATCGCCGCGTGCTCCGAGGTCAGCCAGGGCACGGGCGCGACGCCGACCAGGCCGATCAGCCAGTTCACCACCCCGAAGTCCTGGTTGAACAGGTACTTCATCACCACCGAGATCGAAGCGGCGGACAGCACCAGCGGGAAGAAGAACGCCGAACGGAACACCGACCGCAGCCACCCCGGCATCCGCCCGTTCAGCGCGAGCGCCAGCGACAGCGCGATCAGCAGTTGCAGCGCGACCGCGAGGACCATGAAGAGGAGCGTGTTGCGGAAGGAGACCAGGACGGTCGAGTCCGTGAAAGTCGTGCGGTAGTTGGCGCCGCCGGCGAAACGGGGCGGGTCGATCACGTTCCAGTGGAACAGACTCAGCACGATGGACCCGATGATCGGCACGACCGTGAAGACGACGATGCCGACGACCGTGGGCGCCAGGAACAGCGCGGCCAGCAGCCGGGCGCCGCGATCGCGGACAGACGGCCGTACGGCGACGGCGGGTGGCGTGGCGGGCCGCGGACGTACGGCCGGGACCTCGGAGTTCGGGACCTGGGTGTTCGTCATATCTCACGCTCCATGGCCTGCTCCAGGTCGCCCTGCATCCGGCGCAGCGCGGGACCCACCGCACGCGGTGAGGCCAGCGCGGTGCCGGTGTACTTGAGCAGGACGTCGGTCACCTCGGCGACCTGCGGCGGCGCGGGGATCGGGCCGGTGTCGGGAAACCGGTCGAGGGTGTCGTAGAAGACCTGCCAGTGGGCCGGGCCGCTCGCGGCGTAGCGTGCGGCGTTCAGCATCGAACGCCGGGCCGGGGTGGTCTGGTTGCTCTGGAACAGCCGGGTCATGGTGTCCTTGCGGGCCGCGTACTTGATGAACTCCCAGGCGGCTTCCTGCTTCTTCGAGGTGCGCAGCAGCGCGTAGCCCGCCGCGCCGAACTGGTGGCGCTGGGTACGCCAGCGGGGGAAGTACTGCACGTCGTAGTCGGCGGCCCGCATGCCGGCCAGCTGCAGGCCGCCCGCCCAGAATCCGCCCGCCGGTGTGACGCCGACGCGGCCGGTGGAGAACACGCCGACCAGATTGCTGCCGTTGCCGCCCTCGGGGCGGGTGCACAGGTTCTCCTGGACGAGGGAAGCGAGATAGTCGTACGCCTCCTCGACCCGGTCGGCGGTGGCCTGCGGGGTCGTCCAGCGGAAGCCCCCGCCGCGCCCCTGCCGGTCAGCGGCCGGGTAGAAGGTGTCCCACAGCCAGGAACCGCCGGGCGCCTTCGACTCCTTCAGCAGGTTCGTGCCGTTCGCGAAGAGCCAGGGCACCACGCCGCCCCACAGCCGGTTGGTCCAGAAGTACGGAGTGAAGTGCGCGTCGCCGGCACGCTTCATCTCCCGCAGCAGCGCGGTGAAGTCGTCGCGGCTCCAGTCGGCCGCCGGGAAACCCGCGCCCGCCCGCCTCAGCACCTGCTTGTTGAGGTACATGTCGGCGGCGTTGAACTCCATCGGCAGCTGGTAGAGGTTCCCCTCGTACATCATCGACTCCACCAGCGCGGGGTGGACGTCGGCGAAGTACTCACGCAGCTCCGCCGCGTCCCGCCGCACCCAGCGGTCCAGGGCCACGCCGAGCTGCTGGGCGAACAACTGCACGCCCTCGGTGGCCACATACACCAGGTCGGGGGCGGTGCCCGCGGCGATCTGGGTGAGGATCTTCGCGAAGAAGTCCGACCAGTCGACGGCCTGCACCGCGTTCACGCGCAGCGGGATGTCGGGGTGGAGCCGGTGGAAGCCCTTGGTGAGGGCGTCGACGGTGGCCGGGTCGAAGGCGGAGCCGAGGGTGGCGACGACGAGGGAGCCGTCGTCACGGCCGGGGATGTCGGCTCCCGTGAGCCGGTCCCAGCTCGCGGCGGTCGCGGCCAGGGCGGCTGCTCCGGCCCCGTACGCGCCGTACCGCAGCAGCGTGCGGCGGGGGAGGTGCGAGTCAGTCATCAACGGGCCTAACTCGTGTTAGTTCAGGGGTGATGCCCCAGATGATGGGAACCGGGCGGCAGGCCTGTCAAGGGTCGGGAACGCTTGACCTTTAACGAGTTAGGTCTACAGTCCTCGTTCATCTGAGCCGCTTCTTCACGCCCTCTGCGTCGTGAGCCGCCACGAGAGGAACGATGTGCCATGCCCGGAACATCGGGGATATCCAGGAGATCACTGTTCGCGGGATCGGCGGCGGGCACCGCCGCCGCACTGCTGCCCACCGGAACGGTCGCGGCCGCCCCGAAGCCCAAGCCCGGGGCCAAGGCCGGGAACAGCGCCCACTCCGCGGCTAGCGGGGCGAGTTACCGCGCCGCGTACCACTTCACGGTCTCCGATCAGTGGAAGAACGACCCGCAGCGGCCCGTCTGGATCGACGGCGAGTACCACTACTACTACCTCTACAACGCCGACTACTTCACCGGAGTCGTCGGCACCGCGTGGCGCTTGGCCACCACCAAGGACCTGGTCTCCTTCACCGACCGCGGGGTCGCCGTACCCAAGGACACCACGCCCAACGGCGATCTCTGGTCGGGTTCGGCGGTGGTCGACACCGGCAACACGGCCGGATTCGGCGCGGGCGCGGTCGTCGTCATCGTCACCATGTCCCCCGGGAGCGGCACCGACCACCAGGAGCAGTTCCTGTACTACTCGACCGACGGCGGTCTCACCTTCGACAACTACGGGACCGACCCCGTGCTGCCCAACCCCGGCGTCGCCGACTTCCGCGACCCCAAGGTGATCCGCGACGAGGACCGGGGCCGCTGGGTGATGGCCCTCGCCGAGAACGACAAGATCGGTATCTACCACTCCGACGACCTCAAGTCCTGGACGTACGTGAGCGGTTTCGTCCACGACGGCATCGGCGTCCTGGAGTGCCCCGACCTGTTCCGCATCACCGCGGGCGACGGCACCGTGAAGTGGGTGCTCGGTGTGAGCGCCAACGGGAAGAGCTCGGGGCTGCCCAACACGTACGCCTACTGGACGGGTTCCTTCGACGGCAGCGCGTTCGCCGCCGATGCGAGTGACCCGCAGTGGCTCGACCACGGCTGGGACTGGTACGGCGCCGTCACCTTCGAGAAGCGGGAGGCGAGCGGCGCGGTGGACGCGGCAGCCCGGTACGCGATCGGCTGGGTGAACAACTGGGACTACGCCAACACCACCCCCACCATCGACTGTGACGGCTTCAACGGCACCGACTCCGTCGTCCGCGAGATCACCCTGAAGAAGGCAGCCGACAACACCTACTACCTCGCCTCCCGGCCCGTCGCCGGCCTCGACTCGCATGTCTCCCGCACCGTGAACCTGGGCGACGTGACCGTGGACGGCACGAAGGTGCTCGACTACTCCGGTATCTCCTACGAGGTGACGACCGAGATCACCTGGTCCCAACTCACCGGCGCTGGACTCCAGTTGAGGCGCTCACCCGACGGCGGCCGGCACATCGATGCCGGGATCTACGCCGACTACGCCTTCCTCAACCGACGCAACACGGTGAACGCCGACACATCCGGCAAGTGGCAGGAAAGCCACACCCCGTTCAACCCGTCCGCCGGCACGGTGAAGCTGCGCATCCTGGTGGACCGCACATCGGTGGAGATGTTCGTCGACGACGGCCGCTACGTGCACACCAGCCAGGTGTTCCCGTACCTGCTGGACACCCGGCTCGCACTGTTCACGATCGGCGGCAGCGCGGTGTTCCGCAACACGGTGGTACGCGAGTTCTCGGTGTGAGGCCGGCCTGGGGCGCGGGCGCAAGCGGTCTGGCGAAGGATCGCTTCAGCGACGCCAGGGCAGTCCCGTGGTGGCGGAACCCTGGGGATCGGTTCTCGCGACGAACCCACGTGCACGCCGTACCCACGAACGAGCAGGCACAACTGCATGAGCCGTACCAGCAGAGGCCCTGGCCGAGGGCGGGACCCGCGGTCGGTGGGACTCCTGCTTCACCGGGCGGGAGGCCGTCGACGGGATGAAGCGGCGTGGTTGCTCAGGACTCCCCACAAAAGTGGTGGGCTTGACCTGGTCAGAGGTCGGTGTCGTGTATGAGGCCGCCGGGTGGCGGGACGCGGTCGGCCGCGTAATCGCACGCGATAAACCCGGCGACGTCGGCGATCGTCCCCGGGATACTGGTCGCCCATGGATGAGGTCAAAGTCGTCGTCGCCCATTCCGAGCGTGCGACCCTGCGCGTCGGTGACGTGTTCTTGAAGGTGGACGTCGATCAGGCGCGCATCGACGTCGAGGTCGAGGTGATGTCCCTCGTGCCGGTCCCGACCCCGGAGGTCTTGTGGCGCAAGCCGCCCGTGCTCGCGATCGCCGCACTCCCGGGGACGACGCTTGGGCGCCTCGGCGGGCCGTCGACCGGGTCGCCGGCGGCGTGGGCCGCGGCGGGCGCCGCCATCCGGAAGCTGCACGAAGCGCCCCTGCCGCCCCTGCCGGGCCGGGCCGGCCGGAGCATCGGCGCGCTGGCGGCGGAACTCGACGACGAGTGCGAGTTGCTCGTGGCGAACGGTGTCCTGCCCGCTGACCTGGTCGCCCGCAACCGCCAGGTCGCCGAGGCCGCGTTCCGTCCCTGGACCCCGGCGTTCACGCACGGCGACCTGCAGATCGCGCACGTCTTCGTCGAGGGCGACGAGGTCACGGGCATCATCGACTGGTCCGAGGCGGGCCAGGGTGATGCCCTGTACGACCTCGCCACCTTCACGCTCGGACACGAGGAGCACCTCGACGACGTCATCGCCGGCTATGGCACCGACGTCGACCTCGACGTGATCCACGCGTGGTGGTCGTTGCGGAGCCTGCTGATCGTCCGCTGGCTGATCGAGCACGGCTTCGACCCGTTCGCGCCGGGCTGTGAGGTCGACGTACTGAGATCCCGGATGTGAGGCTGCGCGGGCCCGACTGCCACGTATGCGTTCTGACGCGACGAGCAGCCCATCTCCCGGGGCGCATCGCCTGCCCAGGCTCTCGACAACGTGCGGTGCGCAGTCGTCGCCGGCAGATGACGGCGCAGCCGAGGGCGACGAACGCGTGGTGGATGTCGTCGCGGCCCTCCCAGCGGGCTGGGATTCGGCGGCGGTGACAGCCCAGCGGGTGGCCTACGGCGAACTCCTCCCGGACGGGGAGGATCGCGCCGAACTGGTCCCACAGGGGTTCGAGCAGGCAAGCCGGCAGCGCGGGCACGGCCGTCCTTCGTGATCACCGAGCGCAGAGACTACGAGCTTGAGGTGCGACGCAGGGCGGCGGGTCGACCGACCCTGAGCTCAGGGCAGGTTCACCACGGGAGGTTCCCGGATCGGTCCATGAACTGTCCCGTCGGCCCGTCCGGACCGATCGTCGCGAGGGTCACGATGGACTCCGCGCCGTCGGCGACGCTGTGTCCGAGGCCGCCGGTGAAATCGGTCGCGGTCTGCCCGGGGTCCGCGGCGTTGACCTTCACGTCCTTCAGTTCCTTGGCGTACTGCGTCGTGAGCATCGTGACCGCGGCCTTCGAGGCGCTGTAGAGGGGCAGGGCATACCGCGACTCGATCCGCGCCGGGTCCTGGGTCATGCCGAAGGAGCCCATCCCGCTGGACACGTTGACGATGACGGGGTTCGGCGACGTGCGCAGCAGCGGGAGGAAGGCGTGCGTGACGCGTACGATCCCGACGACGTTCACGTCGAGCACGGCGCTCACGTCGGCCGCGGTGTACTCCTCGACGGGGCCGACCTTGCCGAGGACGCCGGCGTTGTTGACCAGGACGTCGATCGTTCCCTCATGCGCGGCGACATCCGCGGCCGCGGCCTGGACCGAGGCGTCGTCGGTCACGTCGATCTGAACGAACCGGGCGCCGAGCGCCTTTGCCGCGGCCCGACCGCGCTCACGGTGGCGGGCACCGAGGAGGACGGTGTGCCCCGCCTCGACGAGGCGACGAGCGGTTTCAAAACCGAGGGACTTGTTGGCCCCGGTGATGAATGTGGTGGTCATGCTGGCTCCTCCTGGTTCCAACAGCACGGTCGTGCGTTGTTCACGCACTCCATGCTGGGTCCCCAGGAGGGTTGGCGGGAGTTACGAAACTTCCTGGTACCGCGCGTACCACCCAGCAGCCTGGTCCACCGGACGAGGCGGAACGCGGGCCTTCATTTCTGCGGAGACATCCTCTGGACCCCGATGGCCGCAAGGAATTCGAGTTTGCTGCGGGCGTCGGTGCCTGGCTGCGGCGTGTACACCACGAGGCGGAGGTTCGTGTCCTGGGTGTTGAGGATGTCGGAGTTCATGGCGATGTCTCCGACATCCGGGTGCTGGACGACTTTGTGCGCACTCTGGTGACCGCCCACCGCTCGGCGGCTCCACAACTCGCCAAACCGTAGGCTGAGGTTCAGCCGCGATACCAACGCCGCGAGGTCGGGATCGTCGGGGTACCGGCTCGTCGTCGCGCGCAGGTCGGCGACGAGGGACTCCTCGAACGCCGCCCGCTCGGCCGCCGTCTGCCGGACCCGGGGCAGCTCACCCAGGAACTGCCAGACCAGGACGTTGCGATCTCCCACACCGCGGACCGTGGGATCGCCGAACGTGGCCGCGAACAGCGGATTCCAGTGCAGCAACTGCCAGGTGGCGTCGTAGATCGCCAAGGGGTTGCCGGCGAGCTGGTCCACGATCCGGTACAGGCTCCCTGGGATCATTCGCGGAACCCGGGTCGGATCCGCCGCATGACCGGCCATGCGCAAAAGGTGAGCATGCTCGTCGTCGGACAGGTGCAGGGCGCGAGCCAGGGCCGAGCAGACCTGCGCCGAGGGCGTCGCCACCCGTCCCTGCTCCAGCCGGACCACGTACTCGACCGAGATGCCGGCCAGCGTCGCCAGCTCCGCGCGTCGCAGACCGGGGACCCGACGGGGTGAGCCGTGTGCGAAGCCCACCGTCGCGGGGTCCAGCCGGTCCCGCCACGCCCGCAGCGCCGCACCGAGTTGATCCATGCACACCATCCTCCCGCACACCCCGCCCCGCTGGGTGGTACGCGCTGTACCACGAAGCCCCGTAGCTCCCGCCGTCGCTCCCCGGGGCTCAGTGTCGGGACTCCGGAGAGGCCGTTCGGCGGTGCTTGCGTGCTCGCAGGTACGCAGCACCGACTCGAAGTCGTCCGGTGCCGGCCGCAGTCCCTGTCCTCGGCGTAACTCGCCGCTTCCCGTGTCGAGCCGGGCGCTCCGTCGCTGCCTTCTGCGTGGACTGAGTCCAGTCCTTATGCTCAGCCTTTGCGGCGGCGAGGCCCGGCCGAGCGAGGTGGCGTCGAGCGCATGTGGTCGCGCACCGGCGCCAGCAGGCGGGCGAGGGTTTCGACGTCGTCGCGCGAGAGCGGTTCGAACAGCAGGCCGCCGACCACCTCGATGTGACCGGGCAGTACCTGCGCGAGCAGCGCGCGCCCGGCATCGGTGATGGTGACCGTGATGCTGCGCTCGTCGTCCGGAGACGGGGCGCGCACGACCAGGCCCGCCTTCTCGAGTGAAGCGGCCTGGTAGGTCAGGCCGCTGCGGCTGTAGACGACGCCGTCCGCCAGGTCGGTCATGCGGTGACTGCCCGTCGGCGAGTCGCCGAGGCGGGCCAGCAGCTGGAACTGCACGTAGCTGAGATCGCCGGCCTCGCGCAGCTGCTGTTCGACCGCGTGCCGGAGCAGGCTGGTCACCTCGATGAGGTCGAAATAGGCGCCGAGCTGCACGGGGTCGAGCGAAGGCGGCGAATCAGGCATGACCGAAGTCTACTGCTTCGAATTCGAAGAGTGTGGTCCGCCGCCGTGCCAGCCGCCACAGGGCCAGGAGGACGGCGCCGCCGCCCAGAGATCCCTAGGGCCGGCCATGAGCATCCCCCTACCTCGCCCAGGACGGGATCCTCTCCGGCATGTCCGCGCTGCACGCGGTCAACACCTGCACGCGGATTGCGTGAACGCATCGACCAAGGCACCGCCGAGCTCGTCGGGTCGATGAGGGCGGACCAGCGGTGACCGACCCCACTTGCTTCGAATTCGAAGCAGCAGTAGTGTGCTCCTAGTTGCTTCGAGTTCGAAGCAATCACCCTGAAGTGAAAGCGAGACTCTGATGAAGGCAGTGCGTTTCCACGAGTACGGCGACCCCGACGTCCTGCGCTTCGAGGACGTGGAGCAGCCCGTCCCCGGAGCCGGTGAGGTCCGGATCCGCGTCGCCGCCACGTCGTTCAACTCCGTCGACGGCAACATCCGCGGCGGCTTCATGCGCGGCCCCATCCCGGTGGTGCTGCCCCACACTCCCGGCATCGATGTCGCCGGCACGGTCGACGCGCTGGGCGAGGGCGTGGACGGCATCGCGGTCGGCGACGACGTCATCGGCTTCCTGCCGATGGACGGGAACGGCGCCGCCGCGGAGTACGTCCTCGCGCCGGCCGAGGTACTGACGCCGGCGCCCAAGAGCGTCCCGCTGCCCGACGCCGCCGCGCTGCCGGTGGTGGGGCTGACCGCGTACCAGGCACTGTTCGACCACGGCAAGCTGACGGCCGGGCAACGCGTACTGGTCAACGGCGCCGGCGGAGCGGTCGGCGGCTACGCCGTGCAGCTGGCCAAGAAGGCTGGTGCCCACGTCATCGCCACGGCCAGCCACCGCAGCAGCGAGGCGGTCACGTCCGCCGGCGCCGACGAAGTCATCGACCACACCACCACCAGCGTGACCGCGGCGGTGACCGAACCGGTCGACATCGCACTCAACCTCGCACCGGTCGACCCGGCCGAACTGGCCGCACTGGTCACCCTGGTCCGTCCCGGCGGGGTCGTCGTGAACACCACGGTGTGGATGCCCGCCCCCAGCGACGAGGAGCGCGGCGTGCGGGGCATCGACCTGTTCGTCCGGAGCGACGCCGGCCAACTGGCGCAGCTCGTGGCGTCGATCGACCGTGGTGAGCTGCGCGTCGACGTCGCCGAGCGGGTACCGCTTGCCGAGCTGCCGGCACTGCACGCACGAGCCGCCCAGGGCGCGGTGCACGGCAAGATCATCGTCGTCCCGCCCGCCGCCTGACACCGATCCTCCACCGAAAGGAAGAGACCACGGCACTCGGCTTGGATCCCGAAAACGCCATCGCGCCGGCTTCGACGGCCGGCGCGATGGCGGACGCGATACCACCGGCCGTGCGCGATATCGCGGCGCGTCGCCCCATGTGGGAGCCGGTCATCGGCTCCGCGGGAACGGCCCAACCGTTCCCGGCCGACGTCACGACCAGCGGGCGCTATGCGCCCCCGGCGACGGCGCGCAGATCAAGATGCGCGGGTACGTCAAGGGCAGGGCGACGCCGGGCTCGGCCGTGCTGTTCTCCCACGGAGCCGGGTACGCGCGGCTCCGGTTCGCCCCCCGCACTCGGGGCCACTCACAACGGCGCACGGCGCGAGGCAGGACGCGCCGGGAAAACGTCCGCTGCCTCAAGCGTTACGTGGCACGCGAGGTCGTCCACCTGGTCCGGTCTGGAAGTGCACAGCGATCTGGTGAGAATGAGTCGCATGGACCACCTGCTGCATCTCGACCGCACGCTCGACGAGCTGGACCCACCCCGCTGGATGCCTCCCGCCGCCGACGCGACCCGTTTGGTGCGCACCGTGCATGAGCTGCGGTGTGTGCCCTTGGGTGAACTCGGTCCTGCGGATCTGCGCACCCTCGTTTCACAGCAGGTGGCACTTCCCCACGTCCTTCCACTCGCCGTGCGCCTGCTCATCGAGGAGCCGCTGCTCGACGCCTACTTCTACGAGGGTGACCTGCTGCTCGCCGCTGTGAATGCCCCTGCCTCGGCCTGGGCTCTGCTGCCCGAGCTCGGCGCGCGGCTGCGCACCGTCATCACTACATTGCCGGAGACGGCGGTCGGCGGCCTGCCACGCGGCGCCGTAGACGCGCTTGCCCGCTTCGTCGGCGATCCCGCACCGCGTCTCTGACCTGAATCGGATCCTTGGGGCTGGAGTCCACCCGGTGGCGAAGCCTACTGGCTCGCCGTGCTGTTCACCTTCGCCCTCGGTACCGCCGCAGGCGACCTGGTCTCCGAGCGGATGAACCTCGGCTACTGGCTTGCCGCGGTCCTGTTCGCCCTGGCCATCGCCGCCGTCGCGCTCGCGCTCGCGCACTTCGCGCTGGGGCTAGACGCCGTGTGGAGCTTCTGGATCGCCTGCGTCCTCACCCGCCCGCTCGGCGCATCCCTCGGCGACTACCTCTCCCGGCCCACCGGCGACGGCGGCCTCGGCCTGGGCACCGTGGTGACCAGCGCACTCTTCCTCGCGGTCATCCTCGGTCTCGTGGTGTGTCTGGTGGTGACCCGGAAGGACGTGGCGCAGCCGCAGCAGACCGCACGCCACGCGGTCTGACCAGGCATGTGACGGGCATTCAGGCACGGTTCAGGCCGGCGCTGCCAGGGTCGGCGGTGGCGATCGCGCCGTCACGGCGCCCATCGGCAGGGCGCGCATCCCCTCGTGGGGCATGCGCCCTGCCGTACGACCACACAAGGAGCCCCCCACCTTGCAGCAGCCGGAAGCCCTCACCGACCTCGACGCCGCGCGCACGACGACATCGGTGATGAAGAAACTGCCCGAAGTCACCCTCGCCTTCTGGATCATGAAGATCGCGGCGACGACGCTGGGCGAGACCGCCGGGGATCTCTTCGCGCAGACCCTGAAGCTCGGTTACTTCCTCACCACGATCGCGCTGTTCCTGATCTTCGTGGTGACGCTCGTCGTCCAGCTCCGCTCCCACCGATACAACCCGTTCTTCTACTGGACGGTCATCCTGACCACCAGCATGGCCGGTACCACCATGTCCGACTTCATGAACCGCGACGCCAGCGCCAAGTACCTGTCGAGCGGAGCCACTTCACTCGGCTGGGGACCACAGGGCCTCGGCCTCGGCTACCCGGCCGGCGCGGCGATCCTCATCTCGATCCTGCTGGTCGTCTTCGCGGTCTGGCGGCTGAGCGGGATGACCTTCCAGATCCGTGACATCGTGACCTTCCGCGGGGAGGCCCTGTTCTGGTCGGCGATCCTCGTCTCCAACACCCTCGGCACCTCCATGGGCGACTTCCTCTCCGACAGTTCCGGCCTCGGTTACGCGGGCGGCGCACTGCTGGTGACCGGGGCGCTCGCCGTGCTGGCCGTACTGATGAAGGTGCCGGCGGTGCCGAACGTCCTCCTCTTCTGGATCGCGTTCGTCCTCACCCGCCCGCTCGGCGCGACCGCGGGCGACCTCCTGACCAAGCCGGTCGCCAAGGGCGGTCTGAACCTCGGTACCGCCGGCTCCTCGGCCGTCCTGCTGGCCGTTCTGCTCGGCCTCATGGCCTGGGCGCAGGTCCGGGAGCGCAGGGCGGCCACCGCGTAGCCGACGGAAACGGCAGGGCCGACCGGCTCTCGGCCGGGCGCGCGTCGTCGGCACCGTACGGGGGCGGCGCCCGGTCACCCCGCGGGCAGGTCGGCCAGGAAACGTGCCCCCGACGTGTACAGGGGATCGTGGGACACCTCACCGCCGACGGCACGGGCCAGGCGCCGCGCGAGCGGCAGCCCGAGGCCCGCGCCGTCGTGCCCGTCGTCGGGATCGCCGCGGCGGCCGGGCTGGAAGAGCTCGCCCACGAACGCCTCGGGCACCCCGGGACCGTCGTCGGCGACACTGATCCGTACGCCCCCCGGCACCTGTCGCGCGGTCACGGTCACCGTGGCGCGGGCGTAGCGGACCGCGTTGGCCAGCAGCGGGCTGACGATGCGTTCGAGGAGAGCGCGGGTGACACCTGCCGCCAGCGCCGGATCCGTGACCTCGACCACGGCCTTCACCCGCCCCTGGGCACCGAGGCTGTCGACCATGCGGTTCAGGACCGGGGCGACGGCTGTCGCGCCGGGGGGCGCGGCGGCGCTCAGCGCACTCTCGCGGGCGTCGTTCAGCAGGGTGTCGCAGATGGTGCGCATGGCCTGGGCGGCCTCGGCGATCACCTCGTGGGTGGCGTGGGTCTCGGCGGCGGAGCGTGGCCGGGTCCGCCACCAGTCGAGCTCGACGATGATCCGGGTGAGCGGGGTGCGCAGCTCGTGCGACAGTTCCCCGGTCAGCTGCCGTTCGTGCCGCAGCACGGTACGGATGCGGTCGAGGAGCGCGTCCAGCGAGGCGCCCAGGCGGGCGAGTTCGGCCGGGTGGTCCGTGGCGCCGAAGCGTTCGTCGGAGCCGGCGGCGCTCCACTCGGTGGCCCGGTCGGTCATGGTACGGACCGGGCGTAGGGCCCGCCCGACGGCCAGGCGGGTCAACGCGTACGTGCATGCGAGCATGACCACGTCCAGGGCCAGGGAACCCAGCAACAAGGTGTCCGCCGAACCGCGGTACGGGGCCAGATCCACGGCCGTGACCACGGTGGCGGAGCGCGGGTGACCGGACACGGGCCGGGAACACATGCGGACCTGGTGCGGGTTCTCTGCCTCGACGGTCGTGCAGAGCGCGTGTCCTCCTCGCCCGGCGAGCCGGCCGGCGGCCCGGGTCAGTGTGCCGTCGGCCGCGGCCGACGGCGGCTTCTCCAGCAGGTGTGTTCCGGCGTAGATCCAGACGTTCGCGTCGAGGAGACCGTCGTTGACGGTCTCGACGACCCGTACCCGTTGGTGGCTGGTGTCCACGGTGGTGGCGACGGCGGCCGCACGGTTGCGCAACTCGTCGTCCGCCTGGTGCTGCAGATGCCGTTCCACCATCACGTTGAACACCACGGTCAGTACGGCCATCAGCAGCGCGGCGGTGGTCAGGGCCACGAAGGAGAGCCGTCCGCGCAGAGTGCGGGGCGCCAGGCGGCACGGAAGACGGATCACGACAGCCGGTGCCCGATTCCCCGTGCTGTACGCAGGCTCCGGTCGCTGCCCGCATCGCGCAGCTTGCGGCGCAGCCGGCTCAGGTACTGGTCCAGGGTGTTGTCGCTGACCTGGGCTCCGTCCGGCCAGGCGGCTCTGACCAGGTCGCGGCGGCTCACGATGGAGCCGCCCGCGGCGACCAGCGGGGCGAGCAGCCGGAATTCCGTCGGGGACAGTTCGACGTGGACGTCGCCGACCCGCACGCTGTGCCGCGTCGCGTCCAGGACCAGGTCGCCGGCCGTGGCCACGGCCGCGGGCGCGGGCGCGGAGCGCTTGAGCGCGACCCGTAGCCGGGCGACCAGTTCGGCGAGATGGAACGGCTTGGGCAGGTAGTCGTCGCCGCCCGCCGAGAAGCCGGACAGCCGGTCGGTGAGGTGATGCCGAGCCGTCAGGAAGATGACCGGCGCGGTGAAGCCGTTGCCGCGCAGCGCCTGGCACACGTCCCGGCCGTCCGCGTCGGGCAGTCCGACGTCCAGGACGACCGCGGCGATGCCGTCGGCGGCAAGTCGCAGAGCGGTGGCTCCGTCGGTGGCCGGCACGGGCTCGAAACCCTCGTCGGCCAGGCCGCGCCGCAGCACGTCACGCAGCGCGTGATCGTCCTCAACGACCAGGATCTTGTGCCGCATGGTCCTCCGTAGGGTCGTCGGCCGTACGGGCCGTGCCCGAGACGGACTCCGCGTGCGGCCGGCGTGCCGTCACCCGCGCTCCTCCGCCGACCTGGCGGCCCGGCGGCCTCGGTACACCTCGGCGACAAGGGGGAGCAGGGAGACCACCACGATCAGCGCCACCAGCGGCAGAAGGTAATGGTCGACGTTCGGGATCGAGGAGCCGAGCGCGTACCCCGCGAGGGTGAGGCCCACGCTCCACAGGAGGCCGCCGACGACCTGCCACAGGGTGAAGGTCCGTACCGGCACCTCCAGCGCGCCTGCCATCGGATTGAGGACCGTTCGCACCACCGGCACGAACCGGGCCAGGACGATGGCCTTCGCGTATCCGTACCGCTCAAGGAGTTCCTCGGCGTGTTTCACTCCTTCGTGCAGACGCCGGGAGCGGCTGCGTGCCAACAGGGCTCCGCCGGCCTTCCGGCCGAGCAGGTATCCGCACTGCGCTCCGGCCAGCGCGCCCGCGGCCGCCGCCACGAGCAGGGGCCCCAGGGACAGGTGCAGACTCCCCTCCGCCGAGCCGGTGCACAGCAGGCCGGCGGTGAACAGCAGGGAGTCGCCCGGCAGGAAGAACCCGATCAGCAGTCCCGTCTCGGCGAACATCACCGCCGCGACGCCCAGCACGCCGAAGGCCGCCAGCAGCGAATGGGCGTCGAGCACGTTCACAGCCAGCTGGGACGCCATGGGCATCGGTTCGGTCATGTGCAGGGTCCTTTCGAGCGGACGATTCCGTGCAAACGATCAAATGACTACAGTCCTGTAGACGCTGTCGTCTGAAACTCTAGACGCTCACGGGCGGTGTCCGTTCCCGCAGTCGCCTCGGAGGGGGCGGCGAGGCGTGGACGGTGGGACCCGTCGGCGCGGGCCGGAGGGTGGCCTCTGATTCCTGTGGCGCTCTCACCGTACGCCAACCTCTACATGATGTAGTAATCGCTTGGCCGGTCCCGACGCCTACCGGCCCGGAACCGGTACCCGGACGCCGTCGCGCGGGGTGATCGCCGCCGGTTCACCGCCCCTGGGCGCGACCCTCGTGGTGCGCTTCGCCACCCGCCGTGCGTCGGGTTCCCGGCGGACGTGCCCGCGGTCCGGTCGGCAGGCGGGCATCGAAGCGGCTGCCATCGGAGCGGCTGCCATCGGGCCGTGTGAAAATCCCTTCGTATCACCACTCAATCGCCCTGACCAGGGACTTTGTCGAGGCGTTCAGGTTGCTGTCAGGCTGGCGGCCCCGTTGTGAAACTCATGCACCAGAAGACCCAAAACAATGGCAAAGGCATCTGTGGCACCGGGAGTTGATCGTGTCATCGTGCGGACCATGACCACAGAGCGTCTCCTCGACGACCGTCCCCTCGCCCCCCTGCGCACCATGGCGAACAAGGTGCCGGAAGTGACCGTCTACTTCTGGATCATCAAAGTGCTCACCACCGGGATGGGCGAGACGGCATCCGACCTGCTGGCCCGGACGCTGGGCCCGGTGCCGGCGGTGGGGCTCGGTGGTCTCGCCCTGGTGGTCTCCCTGGCCGTGCAGTTCGCGGTCCGCCGGTACATCGCCTGGGTGTACTGGACCGCCGTCGTCATGGTCAGCGTCTTCGGCACGATGGCCGCCGACGTGCTGCACGTCGGTCTCGGCGTGCCCTACACCGTTTCCACGCCGCTCTTCCTGGTCGCGCTGGCCGCCGTCTTCGCCCTCTGGTACGCCGTCGAGCGCACCCTGTCCATCCACGGCATCAACACCCGAAGCCGTGAGATCTTCTACTGGGCGGCGGTCCTGGCCACCTTCGCCCTCGGCACCGCCGCCGGCGACCTCACCGCGACCATCGGATTCGGCTACCTCGGCTCGGTCGTCCTCTTCGCTGTCGCGATCTGTCTTCCCGCGCTCGCCCACCGCTTCGGTGCTTTGCAGGCGGTGCCCGCCTTCTGGACGGCCTATGTCATCACCCGCCCCCTCGGCGCTTCCCTCGCCGACTGGATGGCGCTCGGCCACGCCCGCGGCGGCCTCGGGCTCGGACTGGCACCGGTGACCCTCGCCTGGACGGTCGCCATCGTCTGCTTCGTCGGCTACCTCGCCGTCTCCCGGCGGGACGCATCCGGCGCCCAAGCCGCCTGAGGCGCGCCGATGCCGCGTGAGGGCGCGAACCAGCCCCGCGCTCGCCCAGGACAGACGCACCGGCATGCCAGCCGTACCGGACGCAGCCCGTCGGCAAGGCGGCAGGCCCCGCACCCGCGCCGTATCGACCGGCTCCGGCGCTCGCGGAGACAACGCCGACTCGGCCCGTGTCTGGCGTCGCGAGCCGACGGCCGCGCATCGGCACCCGCGAGCGGAGCGGCGGTGCGTTTCCGGTGTACGACGTGGATCGCTGCCGCGTGTGGCACGTGCGGCGGATTTCCCTGAGGCGCCGGAGTTCGCCGTCCGCGGCCCGGAATGCACCTCCTACAACTCGTAGGGGTGTCCGGGTACGCTGTACGCCACGACGGTGAGGGAAGTGGCGGACGGTGACAGATCGAGACGACCAGGAAGCCCAGGAAGCATCCGGAAGGCGGGCGCGAGGCGAGCTGGAGAGCGATGTCCTCGCCGCGCTGTGGGCCGCCTCCGGTCCGCAGACCGCACGCGAGGTCCGCGAACGGTTGCCGGGCGACCTCGCCTACACGACCGTCCTGACCATCCTGTCCCGGCTGCACGACAAGGGCATGCTCGTGCGGCACCGCGAGGGCCGTGGCTACGCCTACGAACCGGCCCGTGACGAGGCGTCCCACACCGCCCAGCGCATGCACTCCCTGCTGGCGGGCGGTTCCGACCGGGAGGCTGTCCTGGCCCGCTTCGTCTCGGAACTCTCCGAGCAGGACGAACACCTGCTGCACCAGATCCTGTCCGGGCACGGCGACACGCCCGACGAGAGCGAGCGCCCCCGCGGGAAGCGGTGAACCAGTGCTGATCAGCGTCTACGTCCCGTTCCTTGTCACGGCCGCACTCGCCGTCCTCGCCGCCCCCGTGGCGCGACGCCTGCCGCCGCGCCGTGCGGCCTGGGCGCTGGCCTGTGCCTCACTGGTGACAGCGGTCGGCTGGGCGGGATCGCTCGCTCTGCTGGCCTTCTCCGGCGTGGCACAGATCCCGGAGATCGCGGAGGAGGGCCGCTGGTCGGTGACGGCACTGCAAGCCGACGACCCGGTGTACCTGGTCGTAGCGGCCGGCAGCGCCCTGACCCTGATCACGTGCGTCGTCTCCCTGGCCGTGGCCGCCGTACGACAGACGCGCCACCTGGTCCGGACGCGACGGGAGTGCGCCCAGCTGCCGGGGCGGACCGAGCTGGCGGTGGTCGACGACGACGTCCCGCTGGCCTTCGCGCTGCCCGGCGCCCCGGGACGGATCGTGGTCTCGCGGGGGATGCTGTGCTGTCTCGACGCCCACGAGCGTGAGGCACTGCTCGCCCACGAGCGGGCGCATCTGCGGGGGCGCCACCACGTCTTCCAGATTCTGTGGCGGCTCACCGCCGCCCTGAACCCGTTGCTGCGCCCGGTGACCGTCGCGGGTGATTTCGTCCTGGAGCGCTGGGCCGACGAGGAGGCCGCCGAGCGCGTCGGTGACCGCCGGGTCGTCGCCCACGCCGTCGGGCGTGCCGCCCTGGCTTCCGCCGGTGCGTCCCGTCCCGCGGCGCTGGCCGCGACCGGTGGGGTGGTGCCGCAGCGGGTGCGCGCTCTGCTGGCCCCGCCGCCCGCTCGCCGGAGCCTTCCCCTGCTGGCAGGCGCCGTGTTGCTGGCCGTCTGCTGCGCGAGCCTGGCCAATGCCGCGTCCGACAGCGACCGGATGCTCGACGGCGCCCAGTGGGCGCTGTGCACGGAACACACCGGTCGCGTCGCCACGGCGTCGACGGACCACGGGCATCGGCCGGAGGGCGCCGGTTGTGCCGGCCCCGAACACGCCGAGCACGGGGAGCGGCGCTCCTGATCGGTCCGGAAGGTGCTCTCACCCGGCCGCCGGAGTACCGTCCTGGCGCTCATCGGGGCAGGCCTGGAGCAGCAGGGTGAACCTGGCCGGATCACGGCTGGTCAGGGAGAGCCGGCCGCCGAGTGACAGGGCCAGATCGCGGGCCAGTGCGAGCCCGATGCCCGTTCCCGACCCGGCGGCCGTGTGCCCGCGCTCGAAAAGCCGGGCCGGATCGCCCCTGACCGCCCCCTCGTCGCTCACATCGACGGCGAGGGCGTCGTCGAGGTCCCGCACCGACAGTCGTACGGTCCCGCGACCGTGCACCAGCGCGTTGTCCAGCAGGACGCCGAGCACCTCCGACACCGGTCCTTCCGGCACCCGGACGTCCGCGGGCAGGTCACGGGTGTCGCACACCAGCCGCCGGCCCGCCTCGGCGAACAGACCGTGCCACCGCGACTCCGCCTCCTCCAGCAGCCGCGCCACCCCGACGCCCCCGGCGGAGCGGCGGTCCCGGTCCGGTGAACGGGACAGCCGCAGTACCTCCTCCACCGTGCGGTGCAGGCGGTGGGTGGTGGCCAGCGCCTCGGCCAGCACAGGTCGCATCCGGGCGTCGTCGTCCTGGGCGAGGCCCGCCTCCAGGGCGAGTTGCAGGCCGGTGAGCGGGGTGCGCAGTTGGTGGGAGGCATTGGCGGCGAAGTCACGTTCGTGGCGCAGGAGTTCGGAGAGGGCGTGCAGCATTTCGTTGTGGGTGCGGGCGACCTGGTCGATTTCGGCGACGCTGCTCGGAGCGGCCCGCGCGGTCAGGTCGCCCTCGGCCACCGCCCGGCAGTGGCGGGAGAGGTCCTCCAGCGGCGCGGCCAGCGCCCGCGCCTGACGGCGGGCGACGAGAACGGCGACGGTCAGCGCGAGCGCGGCCACGCCCAGCAGCAGCGTCCAGGCGATGACGACCCGGTCGCGTACGGCGGCGGCGGGGGATGAAGCCCGTACGACGCCGATGACCTTCTCGGCGTGGGAGACGGGCACGGCCACCACCAGGTCGGCGCCCGCCCGGCCTCGTACCACCGCACCGTCCAGGGACTGGCGGGCCGGGGTGTCGCCAGGCCGTGGGCCGCTGCCCGCGCGCAGTCGCATATGAGGGTCGTACAGGCCCAGCCGGCCGCCGGGCGGGGGCGCGGGCAGTTCCACCGGGTCGCCGGTCACGAAGTCCGGGCTCACGCGTACCGCCCCGGCCAGCGCCGACCGTTCCAGGGTGTCGCGCTGGTCGGCGTACAGGGACGACCTGATCGCCAGGGCGAGCGGGACGGCGAGGAGGACGACGGCGACCAGAGCGGCGGTCAGGGCGACTCGCACCACGCGCTGTCTCATGCCTTCATCATGCTCGTCGCCCACCTGGGCGGATGCGGAGCGCCACAGTCTTTTGCCGTCGTCTAACCCTCGCCGGGCGGGGCGTTAACCGGCCGCTTCCTAGCGTCGGTGCCATGACCGTCCGGTCCGAGGACTCTTCTGGAGGGCAGTGGCCATGGCAGCACACACAGGGACGTACGCGGTCGTGGGGGTGACTCTCGTGGCGGCGGTGACGGCCGGCTGTTCCGGTTCCGGGTCGCACGCCGGCTCCGGTGGCCCCGCGTCCGCTCCGACCACCGTCAGCGGACAGAACAAGCCCGCGCCCACCGAGTCCAACCCGCCCGGCGACATCCCCGACAACCAGGTGTACGTCACCTACCGGCCGACCGGCGGTTCCTTCACGGGCTTCACGCTGAAGGTGCCCGAGGGCTGGGCCCGCACGAGCCACGGCGGCACCACCGCGTTCACCGACAAGCTCAACACCGTGCAGGTCACAGCGGTTTCCGCGGCCGCCGCGCCCACGGTGGGCTCGGTCACCAACGAGGTCGTACCCCGGCTCCGCTCCCAGGTCACGAAGTTCTCCTCGCCCAAGGTGAGCGAGGTGAACCGGCAGGCCGGCCGCGTGGTCCTGCTGACCTATCAAGGCGACTCGGCGAAGGACCCGGTCACCGGCAAGGTGGTCCGCGACGCATTCGAGCGGTACGCGTTCCACCGTGCGGGGCACGAGGTGGACCTGACCCTGTCGGGTCCGGTCAAGGCCGACAACGTCGACCCGTGGCGCGTCGTCAGCGACTCCTTCGGCTGGCGGTGAGCGCACCATGCTCGACGGCACACACACGGGCGGCGGCGCCGACGACGTCCTCACGGCCCGCGAGCTGTACCGCTTCTACCGGGCCGGGGAGGAGGAGACACTCGCGCTGCGCGGGGTGTCCCTGAGGGTGCGGCGCGGGGAGACGGTCGCGGTCGTGGGCCCGTCCGGGGCCGGCAAGTCGACCCTGCTGGCGTGCCTGGCCGGACTCGACGAGCCCTCCGGCGGCGAGGTCCGCGTCGACGGCGTACGGATCAGCCACCGGCCCGAGACCGAGCGTGCCCGGTTGCGCGCCCGGCACGTCGGCGTCCTGCTGCAGACCCGCAACCTGCTGTCGCACCTGAGCGTGCGGGACAACGTCCGCCTGCCCCAGCGGGCACTGGGCCGCAGAGCGCCCGTCCCGGCCGAGGAACTCCTGGCCGAGGTCGGGCTGGCCGGCCGGGCGCACGCCCTGCCGCGGCAGCTGTCCGGCGGAGAGCTGGCGCGGGCCGGCCTCGCCGTCGCGCTGGCCAACGCGCCCGCCGTCCTGCTCGCCGACGAACCGACCGGTGAACTGGACGGCGAGACCGAGCAGTTGGTCCTGTCCATGCTGCGGGAGCGGGCCGCGGAGGGGTGCGCGGTGCTGATCGTCACGCACAGCCGGGAAGCCGTCCGCATCGCGGACCGGGTGATCACCCTGACGGACGGAAAGGCCACCGACACTCGGTGGCAGGACCGCGAGGAGGCGCACGATGCCGTCTGACGAGGCGCTTGTCAGCTGCGTGGACGTGGCCCTGACCTTCGGCCGGGGACCTCAGGCGGTGGTGGCCGTGCACGGGGCCGACCTGGAGATCCGGGCCGGGGACCGGCTCGCGGTCGTCGGCCCCTCGGGGTCGGGCAAGAGCTCGCTGCTGCACCTGCTGGCCGGGCTCGAACAACCCACCAGCGGCAGCATCACCCGGAGCGCCTCGCTCGGCCCGTACGACATCGGCCTGGTGTTCCAGGGCGACAGCCTGATCCCGGCTCTGGACGTGGCGGAGAACACCGCTCTGCCCCTGGTCCTCACCGATCGTCCGGAGGGCGAGGCCAGACTGCGCGCGCTCGCGGCCCTCGCCCTCGTGGACGCCGCCGACCTGGCCGACCGGCTCCCCGAGGAGATCTCCGGCGGCCAGGCCCAGCGGGTGGCCGCCGCCCGGGTCCTGGCCCAGGCGCCACGGCTGATCCTGGCCGACGAACCCACCGGCCGCCTCGACCACGCCACCGGCAGCCGCGTCCTGGACGCCCTGCTGACGGCCGCCGGCCACACCGGCGCGGCACTCGTCGTCACGACCCACGACCCGGCCGTCGCCGCCCGGCTCACCGTCCGCCGCAGCATGCGCGACGGACGGCTGCTCGCACCCGAGGAGGTTCCGTGACCACCGCCCGGGCGCACGAACCGCACCGGCGCCGCACCGGAACCCCGCCGGCCTCCGAGGAGATGTCATGATCGTCACCTGGGCCCGTGGCCTGGCCCGCCACCGCACCGGACGGCTCCTGGCCGCCCTGACCGGCATCGCGCTCGCGGTCGCCCTGGTCGCCGCACTCGGCTCCTTCCTCACCGCTTCCAAGGCGACCATGACCCAGCGCGCCGTGCGTTCGGTCGCCGTGGACTGGCAGGTCCAGGTACAGCCCGGCGCCGACCCGCAGAAGGTCCTGTCCCTGGTGACCGGGACCCCGGGCACCCGCACCGCCCTGCCCGTCGGTTTCGCGCACGCCGGCGGCTTCACCGCTCGCGTGCAGGGAAGCACCCAGACCACCGGCCCCGGTATGGTCCTCGGCCTGCCCGACGGCTACCGCGCCGGCTTCCCCGACGCCGTCCGCACGCTCTCCGGCTCGTCCACCGGCGTCCTGCTGGCCCAGCAGACCGCCGCCAACCTGCACGCGGCCCCCGGCGACACCATCGGCATCCGGCTGCCCGGTGCCGGCCTGCGCCAGGTGAAGGTGGACGGCGTGGTCGACCTGCCCCAGGCCGACTCCCTCTTCCAGACCGTCGGCGCCCCCAGCCAGTCCCAGCCGACCGCGCCCCCGGACAACGTCGTCCTGCTGCCCGCCGCCCGCTTCACCGCCCTCACCCGCGGCGCGACCGGTGTCACCACCCAGATCCACGCCGCTCGCGACAACACCCGGCTGCCCTCCGACCCGGCCTCCGCGTACTCCGCCGTCACCGGCGCCGCCCGCAACCTCGAAGCCCGCTCCTCGGGTACCGCCCTGGTCGGCAACAACGTCGGCGCGGCACTCGACTCGGCCCGCCAGGACGCCCTGTACGCCCAGATCCTCTTCCTCTTCCTCGGTATGCCGGGCGCGGTGCTGGCCGCCGCGCTGACAGCGGCGGTCGCCTCGGCCGGCGGCGAACGGCGCCGCCAGGAACAGGGGCTGCTGCGACTGCGTGGCCTGCGGCCCCGTCAGATCACCGCACTCGCCGGGCTGGAGGCCGCCCTCATCGGCCTCGCGGGAGGTCTGGCCGGGCTCGGCGTCGCCGCTCTCACCGGCCGGCTCGCCTTCGGCACGGCCTCCTTCGGCGCGAGCGCGGCGACCTGGTCCACCTGGTACGCCGTCGCCTTCGTACTCGGAGCCGCGGTGGCCGCGGGCGCCGTCCTCGTCCCCGCCCTGCGGGACCTGCGCACGGTCACCGTCGCCGACACCCGCAAGCAGGAGGACGTACGACGCTCCGGATCGCCCTGGTGGATGCGCTACGGCCTCGACCTCGTCCTCCTGATCGGCTCCTGGCTCGTCTTCCGCGCCTCCTCCGGCAACCAGTACGCACTCGTCCTCGCGCCCGAGGGCGTCCCCAGCATCTCCGTGTCGTACTGGGCCTTCCTCGGCCCCGTCCTGCTGTGGATCGGCGCGGCCCTGCTGCTGTGGCGCCTCACCCTGCTCGCCCTCACCCACGGCCGCCCCGCCCTGGCCCGACTGGTCCGGCCGCTGACCGCGACCCTCGCCGGCACCACCGCCGCCGTCCTGGCCCGGCGCCGCCGCCCGATCGCCCGGTCGGTGGTCCTGCTCGCCCTCGCCGTCTCCTTCGCGATCTCCACCGCCGTCTTCAACGCCACCTACCAGCAACAGGCCGAGGTCGACGCCCGGCTGACCAACGGCGCCGACATCACCGTCACCGAACCACCCGGCGCCCAGGTCCCGCCCACGGCCGGAGCAGCGCTGAAGATCTCCGGCGTACGGCAGGTCGAGCCGCTCCAGCACCGCTTCGCCTACGTCGGCTCCGACCTCCAGGACCTCTACGGCGTCCGGCCCGGCACCATCGCGCGGGCCACCTCGCTCCAGGACGCCTACTTCGCCGGCGGCACCGCGGACCAGCTCATGCGGCGCCTCACCCAGCGCCCGGACAACCTGCTCGTCAGCGCCGAGACGGTCAGCGACTTCCAGCTCTCACCGGGCGACACCGTCAACCTGCGCATCCAGGACGCACGCACCAAGTCCCTGCGCACCGTGCCCTTCCACTACGCCGGCATCGTCAAGGAATTCCCCACCGCCCCCAAGGACAGCTTCTTCGTCGCCAACGCCTCCTACATCGCCAGAACGACCGGCAGCGCTGCGATCGGCGCCTTCCTCCTCGACACCGGCGGCACCCACCAGAAGCAGATCGCCGCCCAGCTGCGGGGACGCATGGGCACAAGCGCCACCGTCACCGATCTCACCCAGACCCGCGGCACTGTCGGCACCAGCCTCACCTCCGTCGACCTGGCCGGACTGACCCGCATCGAACTCGCCTTCGCGGTGCTGCTGGCCGCCGGAGCCGGTGGACTCGTCCTCGCCCTCGGGCTCGCCGAACGCCGCCGCACCTTCGCCATCGCCACGGTCCTCGGCGCCAGTACACGCCAACTGCGCGGCATGGTGCTCACCGAGGCCCTCCTGCTCACGGCCGGTGGCCTCGCCGGAGGCGCGCTCATCGGCTGGGGCCTGTCCGAGATGCTCGTCAAGGTACTGACCGGCGTCTTCGACCCGCCGCCCGCGAGCCTGGCGGTCCCCGGGGCCTACCTGGCACTCACCGCCGTGGTCGCCGTCGCCGCCGTACTGGCCGCCGCCCTCAACGGGATCCGTGGCGCCCGCCGACCCGCCATCGAGGAGCTGCGTGATCTGTGAACAGCCCGCGCCGGCTGCCCGCGCCGGTCTCCCCGTCCCCTCCTACGCTGTCGTCCATGGGGACGCCTGTCACACCGGACCGCAGCCAGCAGCGCGTCCTCGTCGTCGAGGACGACGCCACCATCGGCCGCCACCTGGAGGCCGGCCTGCGCGGCAACGGCTACCTGCCCGCCTGGAGCCGCACCGGCACCAGCGCCCTGGCCGAGGCCGCCCGCATCCCGTACGACGCGGTGCTCCTGGATCTCGGCCTGCCCGACGCCGACGGCCTCGACGTCGCCCGCGCTCTGCGGGCCCGCTACCCCGACCTGCTGATCGTGATCCTCACCGCCCGGACGGAGGACATCGACATCATCGCCGGGCTGGACGCCGGAGCCGACGACTACCTGGTCAAACCCTTCACCCTGACCGTCCTGCTGGCCCGCCTGCGCGCCCACCTGCGCCGCCACACCCCAACACCGCCGGCCGTGTCCGGCCCGATCCTCCTCGGGGACCTCGTGCTCGACACCACCGCGCGACGCTGCACCCTCCACGACAGCGAAGTCCGCCTGCGCCCCAAGGAGTTCGACCTGCTCGCCGTGCTGGCCCGGCATCCGGGGGAAGCGGTGTCGCGCGAGAGTCTGATGGCACAGGTCTGGGACGAGAACTGGTTCGGCTCCACCAAGACCCTCGACGTCACCATGGCCGCCCTGCGCCGCCGCCTGGCCCAGGCCGCCGACGCGCTGCCAGGTCCGTGCGGCCTGCCGGAGATCACCACCCTGCGGGGGCACGGTTACCGGCTGGAACGCTGAAGTCCTCGCCTTGACACTACGCCGTGTAGGGTGGCCGCGTGTCTACTTCTTGTAGTAGATGAGCGGGTGGTGACGACCCGGCCCCGGGCCGCTCATGGAAGTCACCGAGTGGTCTGTGCGCCCACGGTGGGCATGGCCGCTGTCAGGAACGGGCGCAGTGCCCCATGGCTCAGGGAGCCGATCAGCGGGGTGGTCCAGCGGCGTGCCGCCAGGCTGACCAGGAAGGCGACGGGCAGCGCGATGACCGCGGATCCGAGCACGTCGTGCGGGTAGTGGGCGCCGACGTAGACCCGGCTGAAGCCCTCCACCACGGCGAACCCGGCGGCGATCGCGCACAGTCGGCGGTCCAGCAGGAACAGCGCGGCCACCGAGGCGGCGGCCACCGCGCTGTGCCCACTGGGGAAGGCGTAGTCCGAGGGCGCGGGGCAGGCGTCGACGAGATAGGCGTGCGGCATCGATCGGCAGGGCCGTACCTCGGCCACGATCATTTTGATGATCTCGGCCGCGGCGAAGGCGGTCGCGACGCCCACCGGCGCGGCCAGCGCGAGGGCCATCGCCTGTGTGCCACGGCGCCGAGCGGTCCACCAGCCCGTGATCATGAGGATCGCGAAGACGCCCAGTCCGAAGTTGGTCCACACCTCCATAGGGGTGTTGAGCCACGGCGTGGCGCGGGCGAGGTCGGTGACCGAGGTGAACAACGAGCCGTCGATGCCGGATCCGTCGAATCCCAGTTGTGCGGTGGCGGCCGCGGTCATAGCGAGACGTCCTTCCATGGGGGAGGGGGGTACGCCGACGGAGGGCAGGACGAGTGCGAGGCAACGTGGCTCGGGCCGGCGCAACCAATCACCTACATCTTGTAGTAGGTTCACTGGCATCTGCCGGGGGTGAACCCGGTGGTGCTCGAACCTCCCGCCGTCGGTGGTCGTTCCCTAAGTTCTACATCATGTAGTAGCTTCGGTGTTCGGCGCCACCGTGGTCCATTCGCGGCCCTGGTTCGCGCGCAGGCGCCGCCTTGGCCTGCCCGTGGTGCCGTCCGGCCCGGAGGATGCCCGGCCGTGCCCCGTATCCCGTCAGGAGGCTGATCGACCGTGCCCTACCGCGACGACCCGGCGTCGGAGCCGGTGCCTTCGCCGCCCGCCGTACCGCCGCAGGACCCGGGCAACGGACGGATCGCGATCATCTCCGCCGGCGTCGGCGCGGGACACGACGGCGCGGCCGCGGGGCTCGCCCAGAGGCTCACCGAGCACGGATTCCGGGTGGACCGGTACGACTTCCTCGACCTGCTGCCCGCCCGAGCCGGCCGACTGCTGTGCGGCACCTACCACCGCATGCTGACCTGGATGCCGGAGGGCTATCAACGCCTGTACGCGGCGACAGACCGGGCTTCACGACCCGGCGTGGCGTGGCGGGCCCTGTTCCGTGCCGCCGAGCGGCGCACACTGCGGGCGCTCGCGCCGGACACCCGCGCGGTCGTCTCCACCTACCCGGGAGCCAGCCAGGTCCTCGGCGAGCTGCGCCGGCGCGGCCTGCTGACGGTTCCGGCCTTCACCTACCTGACCGACTTCTCCGTCCACGCCCTGTGGGTGGCCCCCGGCATCGACGCCCACCTGGCCGTGCATCCCGTACCCGCGGCCCAGGCCCACGCGCGGGGCGCGGCCGCCGTCACCGTCGCCGGCCCCGTCACCGACCGGCGCTTCACCCCCGCCACCGCCGGACAGCGGGCCGCCGCCCGCGAGCGGTTCGCCCTGCCCGAGCGCGCGCCCCTGGCCCTGCTGGTCGCCGGATCATGGGGGGTCGGCCCGGTGCGACGGGCCGCCGCCGAGATACGGGAGACCGGCGTCGCGGTGCCCGTGGTGGTGTGCGGACGCAACCAGGCCCTCGCCGAGCAGTTGCGCCGGGACGGTATCGAGCACGCCTTCGGATGGGTGGACGACATGCCGGGGCTGATGCACGCCTGTGACGTCCTGGTCCAGAACGCCGGCGGGCTGACCTCACTGGAGGCGTTCGCCGCAGGGCTGCCGGTGGTCAGCTACCGCTGCATTCCCGGTCACGGCCACACCAACGCCGCCGCCCTCGAAGAAGCAGGGCTGGCGGCCTGGATCCGCGACCCGGCAGTCCTCGGCCCGGTGCTGGCCGAACTCCTGCACGGCCCGCGCGGTGAGGACCAGCGCGCGGCAGGGCTCGCCCTGCACCGCTCGGTCCTCGGACCGGTGCCCGCCATCACCGCCAGAACCGGGCCACAGCCCACACCGGGCACACCGACCTCACCCAAGCGCTTCCCCGGGCGGCGGCGGATCGCCCTGACCGCCGTCACCGTGACGGCCACGGTCTCCCTGGGCGTCGCCGCCCCGCTCGCCCACGCCTACAACGAGACGCCCGCCCGCTTCACCGCCGTCGCCCACTACCTGGACGGAGACGGACGATGACCCCGGCCCGCCTGGCCCGTGCCACCGCGCTCGCCTCGGCCGTGGCCCTGCCCGCGCTCGCCGCCCTGAACGCGGCTCCCGGGATCTCCACGTTCGGCCCGCTGCGCAACACGGCCCTGCCCCGCCTGGCCGGGCAGGGCCGGCCCGACCACGTCGCCCTCACCTTCGACGACGGCCCGGACCACCTCTCCACACCGCACTTCCTTCGCCTCCTCGACGCGCGCGGGGTGAGGGCCACCTTCTTCCTGCTCGGCTCGATGCTGGTCCGCTCACCCGGGCTGGCCAAGACAATGGCTGCCGAAGGGCACGAGATCGCCCTCCACGGCTGGCACCACCGCCCCCTGCCGCTCCGTGGACCCCGTGCCACCTACGACGACCTCGCCCGCGCCCGCGATGCCGTGGCCGACGCCACCGGCCGGCCACCCGCGCTGTTCCGGCCGCCGTACGGGGTGATGACCACGGCCGCCCATCTGGCCTGCCGCCGCCTCGGCCTGACCCCGGTCCTGTGGACCTGCTGGGGCGAGGACTGGCGCAGGCGGGCCACCCCGCGGTCCGTCCAGGACACCGTCCTGCGGGACCTGCGCGGCGGCGGCACCATCCTGCTCCACGACTCCGACTGCACGTCCGCCACCGGCTCCTGGCGCGCCACCCTCGGCGCGGTTCCCCGCATCCTCGACGCCTGTCAGGCTCGCGGTTGGCAGGTCGGCCCGCTGCGCGAACACGGCTTCCCCGGTCTGTCCTGGACAGACTCCTGGCACGAGACCGTGAGGTCCGAAGCTGCTGTTCATCCTGTCGAACGAGCCGAAAGCTCGTAGCGTCTCCCGACGTGCCGGGCCGTCGAGGTCGGGCAGCAGGGCGTCCAGCACCACGTCGTCAGGGCGGAACCGCTGACCGCGCTCGCGGTCGCCAGGGAGCGCCCCGTCCTGGCCTGGGCGCCGTGGCATCACGTGTTCTGGCAGGCCCGGGCTTTGAACTCCGCCATGGAGAGGGTGATCGCGGATTCGTCGCCGTTGTCCGAGACGCTGTCGTAGCGGACCTGTCCCGGGAGGAGCCGGTCCCGGTCGGCCAAGGTGAAGGAGACGCTGCTCGATGACCACGAGTTGTCCTTGGTCCAGCCGTAGAGCGCGTAGGTGGTCCTGGCGGTGAGCGGAGCCGGGGACCTGGTTGCGGTCCAGCCGACAGCAGGTGAATCGAGGGGCCAGGTGGCGAGGCCGGATGTGAGGGGCCGGTCGGCGGTCCATGAACCGACCGTCACCGTCTTGTCGACGTCGGCGCTGTCCACGTAGAGGGTCGCGCCGTCGATCTGATGTCCGCAGACCATCATGACGCCGAGCAGATGGCCGTCGCCGGTCACGGAGATGCCGGCGACGGCATCGACGGGAACCGTGCATCCCGAGGTCGCGGCCAAGGTCACGCCGAGCGCGACGGCACCGACGAAGCGCCGGAACACCGGCCGTGTTGTGGTCGACCGCATGATCTGCCCCCTGCCCGACGCACGCGTGGACCCCTGTCCCGGATGTCCGGAGGCCACAGCTTAGATCCCGCCCACGGGCAGGAAAATACGTGCGACGGATGTGCGATGGGCGCGGGGTGAGCAGGTGGGAAGGGGGCTTTTCCGCCGTGCTGTAGAGCGCGGTGTGGTCACAGCTTTCCTGCTGCGCTGCCGCGATCGGACGGATTCGGTCCCCTCAAATGCCCCCTTCGAGGGCGCGGGCACTGACCCGGCGGAAGGCGCAGTCGTCCATCGCCCCGGACAAGGAGTCAGCCCGAGGGGGTGTTGTAGTTGACGATTCCGTCCACCATGAGGGCGACCGCACCGGTCAGAGGGCTGGCCGTCCCCTTCGCCACGACGTCGGGCAGCCGGTGCGCCTCGCCCTCGCTGACGGCCACCATGCCCCAGAACGCGTTGAAGCCCGAAGGATCCGTCGGCTTGTCGGCAGCCGCCCCCACGATCAGGACGCCGCCCGCCTCGGCCACCTCCAGCGCGCCCATCTGCTGCAGCATGTCGGGATCCCGCTCTTCGGTCGCCACCACGCTCCAACCCGTCACCTCTATGTGCCGCAACGCGGCGAGGAGCTTGCCGGCCGTGTCCGAGCCCGTAACAACGATGTCAGGAAGGACGAGGGCCACCGGCCCGTGCGTCATCGGCAGGGCAGACCGGATCGCTCCGTCGAGACCTGCTCCGAACGACTCGTCCTGGAAGACGAAGACCATCTGGAAGGTCTCGGCATAGCGCGCGAGATGACTCACCGTGTCCATCTTGTGCGTCCCGAACACGACGACCAGACGCACCTTGAGTCCGCTTTTGGCCAGCTCGACAACGGATTCCAGACTGCGGTCCAGCACGGTGACCCCAGGAGCCAGACAGTGCAGCTCCTTCGGGTAGGGCGACCCGAAACGTGTTCCGAATCCAGCACAGGGCAGGATGACCGAAACATCAGGGACGGGCGCGGACGAACTGTGCATCGAGTAGCTCTCCGGTGGTGTTGACGAGCGGGACCTTGCGCACCTCTCCGGGCACGGGCAACCCCCGGCGAACCGACGCTGCACCGTCTGCCCCCAAGGCGCTCCGGCGCTCACCGTAGTCACTGAGGACAGCCCCTACGAGAGAAACGCGGCGTTGGCCGGCCAGACCGTTCGCGATGTGGCCCGGCGGACGCCCTCCGCTGCCCCCGGAGACACAAGTCCGTGTCGGAATGGTCGAGTTGAGCTGCCGCCGTGTTCAGCGCCACGCGACCTACACTGCTGCCGCACACCGTGCCGACCGGCGCGTCGCGTCAACGGGCAGCGCTCGAAGCCTCGGTGGAAACGGGCTGCACGCAAGGAAGGCACGACGAAGGAGGATGCGGAATGCGGGTGCTGTTGTCCACATACGGGACGCGTGGCGATGTCGAACCGCTGGTGGCACTCGCGACGCGGTTACGGGCGCTCGGTGTGGGGGTGCGGATGTGCGCCCCGCCGGACGAGGAGTTCGCCGAGCGGCTCGCGGGTATCGGGGTGCAACTGGTGCCGGTGGGGCCGCCGGTGCGGGAGTTGATGCGCGGGGCGACTGTGCCGTCGGCGGCGGACCTGTCCCGGTACCGGACGGAGATGGTCGAGGCACAGTTCGACGTGTTCCCCGCGGCGGTCGACGGATGTGACGCGCTGGTGGCGGCCGGCCTGGCGCAGGTCGCCGCACGGTCTGTGGCCGAGGCCGCGGGCGTCCGCTACGTGTACGCGAGCTATGCCGCGGTCCACCTGCCGTCGCCGTACCATGCGCCACCCCCACGGCCGGGCTGGCCGAAGCCGGAGGCGAACGACAACCGGACCCTGTGGGCGCTGGACGCCGATCAGGTGAACGCGCAGTTCGGCGAGGCGCTCAACGGCCACCGGGCGGCGATCGGTCTGCCCCCGGTGGACAACGTCCGCGACCACGTCCTCACCGACCGGCCGTGGCTGGCGGCGGACCCGGTCCTGGGGCCGTGGCGGGAGACTCCGGGCCTCGACGTCGTACAGACAGGTGCATGGACCCTGGCGGACGAACGCCCGCTCCCGGCCGACCTGGTGACGTTCCTCGACGCGGGCGCGCCGCCGGTCTACGTGGGCTTCGGCAGCATGCGCCCGGCGCCGGACATCGGCCGCATGGCCGTCGAGGCGATCCGCGCACAGGGGTACCGCGTGCTCGTGTCCCGCGGCTGGGCGGACCTGGAGCTGGCCGACGAGCGGGACGACTGCTTCGCCGTCGGCGAGGCCAACCATCAACGCCTGTTCGGCAGGGTGGCCGCAGTGGTGCACCACGGTGGCGCGGGAACGACGCTGACAGCCGCCCGGGCGGGCGCACCCCAAGTGGTGATACCTCTCCAGCTGTCGGACAACCCGTACTGGGCCGGCCGGGTGGCGGACCTGGACATCGGTGCGGCACTCGATGGTCCGCCTCCGACCCTCGACTCCCTGGGCGTCGCGTTCAAGACGGCCCTGTCACCCGAGACCCGGGCCCGGGCAAAGGCGCTGGGAGGCCGGGTCCGTACCGACGGAGCGGAGGTGGCCGCGAGCCTGCTGGCCGAAGCGCTCCGGTAGGGGAGGCCGGCCCGGCGGGAGGAAGCCTCGGTCGGGGCGAGGAGAATCCGGCCGGGGCTTCACCAGGTGCTGAACATCGGCCTGTTCAGAGGTGCTGATCGCGCCGCGTGGACGCAGTGGGCGGCTGCTAGCGTTCGGGCGCATGGAAGACGGCGTGTACGTAGGCAACGCGGGCAAGGACGCGACGGTGGACCGGGGATGGCTGCTCGGGCACTTCAAGGAGCACGGCGATCCTCGCCACAGCCACGCCGTTGAGGTCAAATGGGGTGTCCACCCACGTGGTGAACAGCGAGTTCAGTGGGTGAAGGGCGAGGTACGGACAGCTCTCCTGGTTCTCATCACAGGCCGCTTCCGTATGGACTTCCCCGGTCGCAGCGTGCTGCTGGAAGAACAAGGCGACTACGTCGTCTGGGGCCAGGGAGTGGATCACTCGTGGGCCGCCGAGGACGACTCCGTGGTGCTGACCCTGCGCTGGCCTTCCGTGCCCGGATACGCCGCACCGTAGGAGGCTTGCAGGGCCTCATGTGCGTCAGATCAGACAGCGAAAAGCCGCACTCCCGCACAAACGTTTGCGAAATCGTGGGCCGACGCCTGATCGGGCACTGAGGATACCCAAATTTCCCGTCAATAGCGTCTTGTGGCCGGCTGTTTTCGGGCGGGACTTTGTGGCGCGGGTCACTGTTGACCACCCAATCGGTATCCATTTAATATCGGCGGAAATGAGCCACCGCCGGGGTGGCCGGAAAAAACGGATACTTCCTCACCCATTCCTCCGTATGCATCTGACGCAATTTCATGGAGTTCTGGCAAAGGAAAGGCGATACTCAGAAGCTCGCGCGAAGCGCCGCTGAATCCGTGAGGATATCGGTCCGAGAACCGGCCTGGCCTGCCGCGCTGTTCGTCGATCGGCCCCTCGAAGGCTTCTACTGTGCGTATTGCCCGCGAAGCGCACATTCCAGACGTCGGGCCCAACCGCTCGAAAATGACCATGCCGGGCATACCCGCGCACGATGTGTGTGAACCATTGATCCTTCGGGAACGCGGGATCCGATTTCCGCCGCGTTCTCCATCTCGTGAAGGGTAATCCGTGTCTTCCCCACGAATCACAGTCACCCATCACTCGGACAAAGGAACAGCTTTCGCGCCCCTGTCGCTGGCGCAGGAGCGCCTGTGGGTCATGGCGCGCATGGACGGAGACGCCAGCGCCGCCTACAACGAGCCGATGCCCTTCGACGTCCGGGGGCCGCTGGACCGGGACCTGCTCATCCGGGCGCTGCACCTGCTCGCGGCCCGGCACGAGGCCCTGCGCACCCGGCTGGTGCCCTCCGGCGGGTCCGCGCTCCAGGTCGTCGATCCCCCGGAGGCCGGCTTTCCGGTGACCTTCGAGGACCTGACGGGACTGCCTGGCGCGGCCGAGCGGTTCGCGCGGATCCGGCAGGAGGTGGAAGGCGCCCCGTTCCGCCTGGGCGAGGAGCCCATGGTGCGCGGCTGCCTGGTGGCGCTCGAACCCGACCACCACGCACTGCTTCTGACCGCTCATCACATCGTCTTCGACGGCTGGTCCCGCTCCCTGCTGCTGCGCGAGCTGGGCCTGGTGTACACGGCGCTCCAGCAGGGGCGGGACGCGTCGCTGCCGGAACTGACGTGGCAGTACAGCGATTACACCCGCTGGCAGTGGGACTGGATGTCGGGGGAGGAGCCCGCCGCGCACGCCGACTACTGGACCGCCGCGTTGGCCGACGCCCCGGCCGTGCTCTCCCTGCCCTCCGACCGGCCTCGCCCGCCCGAGCAGGTCTTCCGCGGAGACCGGCTGCCCGTGACCGTGGACGAGGACCTGACGCAGGCCCTGCGCGACCTCGCCGCAGACAACGATGTCTCCCTGTACGCGACCGTTCTGACCGGCTGGTCGGTGCTGTTGTCCCTGCTCTCCGGGCAGGACGACATCGTGGTCGGCGCCCCTACGTCGAACCGCCGTCGTGGGGACGTCGAGGGCCTGATCGGCTTCTTCGTCAACACCCTCGCCCTGCGCGCGGACCTGTCGGGCTCGCCCAGCGTCAGCGACGCCCTGAAGCGCGTGAACCAGCGGATCCGCGACGCCCTCACCCACGTGGACCTGCCCTTCGAGCGGGTCGTGGAACTGGTCAACCCGCCGCGGAGCCCTGCCTGCACGGCACTGTTCCAGACCATGTTCGCCTGGGTCCCCTCCATGCGTAGGGAGCTCGAACTCCCGCACCTGAAGGTCGAGTTACGCGAGGACGCCGCCCACGTCCCCGCGAAGTTCGACCTGGTCCTGGCCCTGGCCGACGAGGGCCGGTACCTCACCGGGGAGATCGACTACGCGGTCGCGCTCTTCGACCGGGCGACCGTCGAACGGTACATACGCCAGTTCCTCCGCGTGCTGCGCCTCATGACCGAACGGCCCCAGGCCGAGATCGCCGACCTGACGTTGCTGGACGAGGACGAACAGCGCGAACTCCTCACCACCTTCAGCACCGGGCCCGCCGTGACCGGCGCGGCACCGGCGGGCCTGCTGGAGCGGTTCGCGGCGCACGTGCGCGAACGGCCGCGGCAGCCCGCCGTGGTGGCCGATGACACGGAACTGGACTACGCGACGCTGGACCGCCGGGCCAACCGGCTCGCCGGCGCGCTGATCGCCCGCGGTGCCGGGCCCGACCGCGTGGTGGGCCTGCACGCCGGACGCACGGCCGAACTCGTCGTCGGTGTGCTCGGCATCCTCAAGGCCGGGGCCGCCTACCTGCCCCTCGACCCCGGACAGCCCCCGGAACGGCTCACCGCCATGGTGAGCGACGCCCAACCGGTACTCGTGCTGACCGACCAGGGCGACGATCGGCAGGGGTGGGAGAACCTGGCGAAGGTGGAGGCCGAGGGAACGCACGACGAGGCGCCGGGCATCGACGCGGACCCCACCCGGCTCGCCTACGTCATCTACACCTCGGGATCGACCGGCCGCCCCAAGGGCGTGGCGGTGACGCACGGCAGCGTGGTCAATCTCTTCGAGCACTGGCGCGAACTCATGGGAGACGCCCCCGGTGAGGCGTCGTCGGCCTGGTCGAGCATCGGCTTCGACGCGTCGGTCCACGAGCTCCTCCTGCCGTTGACCACCGGCGCGGTGCTCCACCTGGTTCCCGACGAGCTCCGCGGCGACCCGGGAGCGCTGATGGGCTGGCTGCGCGAACGCAGGGTCACCCAGGCGTTCCTGCCTCCCTCCTACGTCCTGTGGATCGACGAGGACCCGGCCACGCGCCTGGCCGGACTGAGCCTGCGTCAGCTCCTCACCGGAGTGGAGCCCCTGCCCGAGAGCGCCCTGCACCGCATGCGCGAACTGCTGCCCGGCCTGCGTATCTGCTTCGGCTACGGGCCGACCGAGGCGACGCTCTACGCCACCGCCTACACCGACCCGCAGCCCCACGAGCGGTCGTGCCCCATCGGGCGGCCGCTGCGCGGCACACGCCTGTACCTGCTCGACGACCGCATGCGTCCGGTACCGGTGGGGGTTCCCGGTGAGGTCTACCTCGGCGGAGCGAGCCTGGCCCGCGGATATCTGAACCGGCCCGACCTGACCGACGAGCTTTTCCTGCCCGACCCGTTCGTGCCCGGCGAACGCGTCTACCGCACCGGCGACCTGGCGCGCTGGCTGCCGGACGGCAACGCCGAGTACGTCGGCCGCCGGGACGACCAGCTCAAGCTGCGCGGCTTCCGCATCGAACCCGGCGAGGTCGAGGCAGCCCTGCTGGCGGTGCCCGGGGTGCGGGAGGCCGTGGCGGTGGCCGACCGCGACACACCGGGCGGCCCCCACCTGGTCGCCGGCGTGGGATGTGACGCCGAGGCCACGCGGACGGCGTACGAGTGGCGCGCGGCTCTCGGCGACCGCCTGCCGGACTACATGATCCCGGTCGTGGTGGCCGAGTTCCCGCGGCTGCCGTTGACCCGCAGCGGCAAGGTGGACCGGGCGGCAGTGCTGCGCGCCGCGGCAGGAGCCCGCTCGGAGCGGGTCAACACGGCCGCGCCCCGCGACCACGTCGAGATGGCGCTGTACCGGATCTGGCGGCGGGTGCTGCTGCACCCGGACATCGGAATCGGTGACAACTTCTTCGAGCTCGGCGGCACGTCGATCTCGGCGATCAAGATGGCGTCCGCCGTTCAGGAGCAACTCGGCGTCCCGCTGCCGGTCCGGGACGTCATGCTGCACCCCACCATCGAGGCGCTCGCCGAGCGGGTGCGCGGCAACGGCGCCGAGGCCTCGCCGTCCGCCGAGCCCAGCAGCCTGGTGGAGTTCCGCGCCGGCAGCGGGGGACAGCGCGTGGTGTGCGTGCATCCCGCCGGAGGCACCGCGTTCTGCTACCTGCCGCTGTCCACGGCACTCCCCGAAGACGTCGGCGTGGTGGGACTTCAGGCGCCCGGCATCAACCCCGGCGAGGCGATCCTGCCCGGGGTCGAGGCGATGGCCCAGGAGTACCTGCGGCTCGTCGCTCCCCACCCGGACGAGGCTCTGGTGCTGTGCGGGCTCTCCTACGGCGGCCTGATCGCGTACGAGATGGGCCGCCTCCTGGTGACGGCAGGACACGAGCGGGTGAGCGTCGTCCTGCTCGACACCCATGGCGCGGAGGACGCGGAGCAGCGCGCCGCGATCGCGCCGGTCGGCATGGCGGAGTTCCGGGAGAAGCTGGTGCGCTTCAACGGCATGTACCCGGGCATCGACGACGACCAGGTGGCCCGGTACCTGACCGTCTACAACCACCACCGCGAGACGGCGCGCGACTACGCCGTACCCGAATCGCCGGCCCGCGTCGTGCTGATGCAGGCGACGGCCGTGGGGGACGAGGTCGGAGGGGACGGCGGGGACGGCGAGGGTGCGGCCGCCCGCCTGCGCGCGTTCTGGCGGCGCCGCATCAGCGGCCACTTCGTGGTCGAGCCGGTGGCCTGCGGTCACTGGGACATGTTGGAGAGCGACGAACTGCCACGCGTCGCCGCCGTCCTCGCCGCCGAACTGGACCGGCCGGCAACCGCCCCGGGTGGCACCGGGACGGAGCGCACGACACTCCCCGGCACGTCGGAGGCATGATGAAACCGCGCGTCGAAACGTCCCCCGCCGACGTGACCGAGGACCCGAGCGCGCCGGTCGGGCTCGCCCTCGCGATACACCGCCAGGCCCTGCGCTCCCCACAGGCGGAGGCGGTCGCCGACGGCGACGTACGGCTCGACTACGCGACGCTGAACGCGGCGGCCGCCGCCGTGGCCCAGGAACTGGGCCGCCAGGGCGTGGTTCCCGGGCAGGCCGTGGCGGTGGCGCTGCCGCGCTCGTGGCGGCTGGTCTGCGTGATGCTGGGCATTCTGCGACTGGGCGCCCAGGTGGTGCTGCTGGACACCCAGAGCCCCGACGAACGCCGCCTCTTCATCCTCCGGGATTCCGCAGCGGCCGCCCTGGTGCACGCCGCCGCCCCCGAGAGCGCCACCGGGCTTCCGCACGGCATCAAGGCGCTGGCCGTGGACACGCTGCTGCCCGAACTTCCGTACGCGGCGGCCGCCGTGCGGGCGCCGGCCGCCGCCGGCGAGGTGTCCTTCCTGTTCTACACCTCCGGAACGACCGGACGGCCCAAGGGCGTCGAGGTCCGCGACGCCGGAGTCATCCGGCTGGCACGGCCCGGCTACATCCGTGCCGAGCCCGGCCTGCGCTATGCGTGTATGGCGAATCCGGCGTTCGACGCGCTGAGCTTCGAGGTCTGGGCACCCCTGCTGACCGGTGGCTGCTGCGTGGTCCTGCGCGACGGGGACGTGCAGAGCCCCGAGCGGCTCGCCGCGGCACTGCGGCGCGAGCGCGTGGACACCATCTTCATCACCACCGCGCTGTTCAACGCGACGGTCACGGCCGTACCGGACTGCTTCGCCGCGGCCGGCGAGGTTCTGGTGGGCGGTGAGCAGCTCAACCCCCGGGTGATGCGCCGCTGGTACCGGGACAACGCCGACAGCGGCACCCGTCTGTTCAACATCTACGGGCCGACGGAGTCCACCACCTTCGCCCTGTGCCATCCGATCCCGCGGGACTTCGACGGTGACGTGGTACCGATCGGCCGGCCCCTGCCGGGGACCGGTGCCGTTCTGGTGGTGCCGGGCCAGGAGAGGGTCGCCGCGCCCGGTGAGGTCGCCGAACTCCTGCTGAGCGGCGCCGGACTCGCGGCCGGGTACCGCAACCTCCCCGAGGAGACCGAGCGGCGCTTCGTGCGGCTCGCCTGGCTCGACGGCGGCAAGGAGCGGTACTACCGCACCGGTGACCTCGTACGGGCCGACGACGAGGACCGGGTGGAGTACGTCGGTCGAACCGACCGCCAGGTCAAGGTCCGTGGCTTCCGGATCGAGCCCGGCGAGGTGGAACGGCACGTTCTCGCCCACCCGGCGGTCCGGCGGGCCCACGTGTGCACACGCCGCGCGGGCCAGGAGGGCCCGAACGAACTGCTGGCGTTCGTCGTCCTGCGACAGGAGCTGTCCTACGGGGAGTTCGACAGCCACCTCGCGGGCCGCCTGCCCGCCTACATGCGCCCGCACCAGATCCATCTCGTCGCGGAACTGCCGCTCAACGCCAACGGCAAGGTCGACCAGGCCGCGCTGCTGCGGCAGGCCGACCGGCCCTGGCGGCCGGCCGCCCCCGACGGACCGGCCCCGACGGAGACGGAGCGCGAGGTCATCGAGCTGGCCGAGGAGATCCTGGGCACCACAGGCCTCGGGCTCGGTGACCGGTGGATCGCCGCCGGCGGCGACTCGTTGAAGGCGCTGCGGTTCTGCTTCGCCGTCCGGCAGCGGTGGGGCCGAGACCTGGCACAGGCGGCCGTTCTCCACGGCGACCTGACCGCGATCGCCCAGGCCGTCACCACGGGCGGCTCCGGCGGGGAAAGCGCCTGTCCGGCACCGGTGGTCGCCGGTGCCCGCTCGGCGCCCGCCACGAGCGAGCAGCAGCGGCTGTGGCTCCTGCAGCGCCGGGCACCCGGCTCCCGGGCGTACTCCGTCAACCAGGCCTTCCGCGTCGACGGACCCGTCGACACCGCTGCCCTCCGGCGGGCACTGCGGACCCTGGTGGCACGCCACGCGGCACTGCGGACCGGCTTCGCCCTCGGGCCGCAGGGACTCTGGCAGACAGCCGGTGAACCGTACGACCCCTGGTACGAGCCGGGCACACGGCAGACATGGGGCGAGGAAGAAGCGCAACGCTTCGCCGACGCCTTCTTCGCCGAGCCCTTCGACCTCGCCGTCCCCCGCATGCTCCGGGCCTGCTGGCTGCCCCGTGCCGGCGGCGGCACGCTTCTGCTGCACCTGCACCACATCGCCGTCGACGGCTGGTCGCTGAGCATCCTGCTGCGGGACCTGTCCGCCGACTACGCCGAGACCGTCGAAGCCGAAGCCGAAGCCGGAGCCGTAGCCGGAGCCGTAGCCGGAGCCGACGGCGGCGGCGAAACCAGCCGGAACACGGCTCCGGCTCCCACTCCACTGGACTTCGCCGCCTGGCAGAGCGACTGGTTCGCGAGTGCGGCCTACCAGGCACAGCGCGACGAACTCCTGGCCCACTACCAGGCCTTGGAGGAGCCCCAGGAACCGCTGCCCGCCCACGACGCGGATCCGGCACCGCGGGCGCGGCTGCTGCGCACGTCGCTCGACGTGGTGCGCCGGGCCCAGGTGGACCGGCTCTGCGCCGAGTTCGGGCTGACCCGCTTCCAGGTGCTGTTGTGCGTGTTCTCCTGGAGCCTGTACGGCGTGACCGGCCTGGTCCGCCCCCGTATCGCCGCCCCGGTCGCCAACCGCCCGGTACGCGAGTTCGCGGACAGCGTGGGCATGATGGCGAACACCGTGCTGCTGCCCGTGGCCGTCGTGCCCGGTGAGGACCTGCGCTCGCACCTCGCCCGCACAGGGGCCGGCACGGGGCCGGTGCTGCGACGCCAGGACGTGGCGCTCGCGGACGTCCTGACCGGCTGGGACGCCGTCGGCGACGACACCCCGTTCGATCTCCTGTTCGTCCTGGAGAACACCGACTTCGGGGCGCTGCGGCTGCCCGGCTGCGTCCAGCGCCCCCTGTGGTGGGCCGCGCCGGAGGCCAAGTGCCCGATGACGGTCTCCGTGGTCGAGCATCCTGACGGACTCGACCTGCTGTGGGAGTATGCCGAGGACCGGTTCACGAGCGAGGCCGTCGAGGCGATGGCCGAACTGTTCCGGCGGGGCGTGGACGGGCTCGCGTCCGGTGGCCGCTCCACCGCGCGGGAACTGGTCGCCCCGTACCGGCGGTCCCTGCCGGAACACGGGCGCGGGCCCGCCCCGGAACCGGGCTTCACCACGATCGCCGAGGGCTTCGCCCGGCAGGTCGCCCGCACCCCGGACGCCCCCGCCGTGATCACGGCCGACGGGAACACCCTGAGCTACGCGGCGCTCGACGCCCGCGCCGCGCGCCTCGCCGCGGAACTCGCCGACCGCTACCCGATCCCGGCCGACGGCGGCCCCTGCCGGGCGGCCGTGTACCTGAACCCGTCCGCCGAGCACGTGGTGGCCCTGCTGGCACTGGCGCGGCTGAACGTCACCGCCGTCCCCCTCGACCCCTCGTACCCGGTCGAAGTGCTGCGCCGCGTCCTGGAGCGGGTCGACCCGCTGTGCGTCCTGGTCACGTCCGAGGGCACGGCGGCGCTGGAGACGCTGCTCCCGGACGGCGTGGTGTCCCACCTCGTCGCCCTGGCGGACCCGGCGCCGGGGGAAGGTGACGGCGCGGGCGCGTCGTACGACGGGAGCACGCACGACGGCACCCGACCGCTGTACACCCTGTTCACCTCCGGCTCCACCGGCGTCCCCAAGGGCGTCCAGATCTCCGACCGCACGCTGTGCGACCTGATCCGGTGGCAGTCCGGCCCCGGTGGCCTGACCGCCCCCGCGGCCACTCAGCAGTTCTCGATGCTGGCGTTCGACGTCTCCTTCCAGGAGATCTTCGGGACGCTGTGCACCGGCGGCAGCCTCCAGCTCGTACGCCCCGAGTGGCGCCAGGACGTCCCCGCGCTTCTGGAGCGCCTGGAGTCCGCGGGCACCGAGCGGATCTTCATGCCCTACGTGGCCCTGCAACTGCTCGCCGAGTACGGGGTTCGTCTGGGCAGGTTCCCCTCCCGGCTGCGCGAGGTGGTCACCGCGGGCGAGCAGCTGGTGTGCACCGACACCATCCGCCGCTGGTTCGCCGGACTGCCCGGCGCCCGCCTGTTCAACCACTACGGGCCGACCGAGACGCACGTGGTCAGTGCCCTGTGCCTGGAGGGCGACCCGGATCAGTGGCCCGAGCGGCCCGCCATCGGACGCCCGGTCGCCGGCGCCGACCTGCGCGTGGTGGACGCCCAGGGCGACCCGGTTCCGGCCCGGTGCACCGGCGAGCTGCTGATCGGCGGCACCATGACCACCCGCTGCTACCTCGACGAACCCGCTCTCGACGACGCCCGGTTCGTCGAGGTCCCCGGTGCGGGCCTGTTCTACCGCAGCGGCGACCGGGCGTGGTTCGACAGCGAGGGCCTGCTGCACTACGCGGGCCGCGACGACCAGCAGATCAAGGTGAGCGGGCACCGGCTGGAACTCGGCTCCGTCGAGGCGGCCCTGCTGCGCCATCCGGCGGTGGTCAACGCCGTCGTCGCGCGGGACGGCGACCGGCTGACAGCCTGTCTGGAGGTCCGCGGCGAGTCCCCGTCCGCCGACGACCTGAGCGCGCAGCTGTCCGCATCACTGCCCTCCTACGTCCGTGTGGACCGGTTCCGGAGACTGCGGACGCTGCCGCGCACCCCCAGCGGCAAACTGGACCGGCAGGCGGCGCTCCGGGCACCGGGCGAGGAGATACGCCGTTCGGTCCGCGCCCGCACCGGGCTGTCGGCCGAGGAGGAGCGGCTCACCGCCGCCTTCGAGGAGGTCACCGGGGCGACGATCGAACCGGACCAGACCTTCTTCGAGGCGGGCGCCTCCAGCCTCGCCCTCATGCGCTTCCATCTGCGCTGCACCACTCAACTCGGTTTACGCTTCGGTGTCGCGGACCTGTTCGAGCACGTCACGGTCCGCTCCCTGGCCCGCCACCTCGCCGCCGACCACCTCCCCGGCCCCCGGACACCCGCCGCGCCGGCCGGGAAAGCCGGGGGTACCCCGGAGCCCGGCGAACCGATCGCGGTCGTCGGCATGGCGGTGCGGGTGCCCGGCGCCCCGGACCTGGCGGCCTTCTGGGACCTGGTGGTCTCCGGCGGCACCGGTATCCGCCGTATCGACGCCCCGGAGGGCGTCATCGGCGCGCACAGCACGCTCGACGGGATGTTCGACTTCGACCCGGGCCACTTCGGCATCAGCCCCCAGGAAGCGCGCCTGATGGACCCCCAGCAGCGCCACCTGCTGATGGCCTGTGTACAGGCACTGGCACACGCCGGGGTCGCTGACACGTCGGCCGCGCGCGTGGGCCTGGTGGCCGGTGCCGGGGAGAACACCTACTTCCAGTCCCTGCTGCGCGAGGCGGACCCCGGCCGGCTGCCCGACGGCTTCGAGCTGGCCCTGCACCACGAGAAGGACTTCCTGGCCACCAAGGTGGCCTACCACCTCGGGCTGACCGGTCCCGCCTTCAGCGCCCAGACGGCGTGCTCCAGTTCCCTGGTCGCCGTACACCTCGCGGTCGGCCTGCTCCGGCAGGGCGAGGCGGAGGTGATGCTCGCCGGGGGAGTGCTCGTCGACCCTGGACTGACCGGCGGCTACCGCTACCGCCCGCAGCACATCTTCTCCGCGGACGGCGACTGCCGCCCCTTCAGCGACGACGCGACCGGGACGGTCGGCGCGAGCGGCGTGGGCGTCGTGGTCCTCAAACCGCTGCGGCAGGCACGGCGCGACGGCGACACCGTCTACGCACTCCTCACCGGCTCCGCGATCAACAACGACGGTGCGGCGAAGATGAGTTACACCGCGCCGTCCCTGGCCGGGCAGCGCGAGGTGATCCGGACCGCCCTGGCCCGCGCCGGACGCACGGGTGCCGACCTCGGTTACGTGGAGGCGCACGGAACCGGTACCCGGCTGGGCGACCCGATCGAAGTGGCCGCGCTCCGCCAGGCGTTCGACGTGAGCGAGTCCGGCCGGTGCGCGCTCGGCTCCGTCAAGAGCCAGCTCGGCCACATGGGCGCTGCCGCCGGTGTGGTGGGCCTCGTACGCGCCGTCCTCGCCGTGCACCACGGGAGCGTCCCGCCCCACATCAACTTCCGCGCCTTCAACCCGGAGATCGGCCCCGACCCCACCCCCTTCCACGTCCCGTCCCGGGCCACGCCCTGGCCCGGGGGACGCGAACGGGTGGCGGCGGTCAGCAGCTTCGGGATCGGCGGCACCAACGCCCACGTCATCGTGGAGCAGGACACCGGGACCGGGACCGCCAGGGCCGACACCGGCACCGCCGTGACCGGCGCGGTACCGAAGTGCCTGGTGCTGTCCGCCTCCAGCACGGACGCGCTCGCCGCCGACGCCGCCCGGATCGCCGACTACCTCCGACTGCGGCCCGAGCTCTACGACTCCGTGCTGCGCCATCTGCAGAGCGGACGTGCGGCCCGGCGCCTGCGGACCGCGGCACCCGCCGCGGACGCCGCCGCCGCCGAGCACTGGCTGCGTGCGGTGGCCGCGGGAGAGGTCCCGCACGGTACCGCGGACCCGGACGCCGCGCCGGTTTCCGCGGTCGGCCGCACGGCCCACGACCTCGCCGAGGACTGGACCGCCGGAAGACCCGTCGACTGGCGGCAGGGCCCCGCCCCGGCGCCCTGGGACTTCCCGCCCCCGTCCTTCGCGCTCGCGGAGTACGACTTCGACCGCACGCCCAAGGCTCCGGCCGAGCAACCCCGGCGGCTGCCCCAGGCCGACTGGCTGCACCAGCCCCACTGGGTCCGGCTGCGCCGCGCCGCCGCGAGCATCACCGCACCGGCCGGCCGCGCGTCCCTCGTGGTCGTCGTGGCCGCCGAGAGCACGCCGCAGGCAGCGTTCGCGCCGTTCGAGGCCGTGGCGTCACGCGTGGTACGGGTGCACCCGGCCGGCGCCTTCGCCCGCAGGGGGCCCGACGTCTTCGACGCCGACCCGGCCGACCCGGCGTCCCTGCGCCTGCTGTTCGACGCGCTGTCCGGGGCCGGCCCCGACGACGCCCTGACCGACGCGGAGTGGGTGCACGCGCTGCCGTTGGAGGTGACGGGGCCGGTCGGTCCCGAAACGCTGGAACACGGCCGCCACGCCTGCCTGGACACCACCGCGGCCCTGGCCCGGGCACTGTCCGGGCGGACCGGCTCCCCGCGCGTGTGGTGGCTGTCGTACGGCGCCCGGCCCGTGGCCGGGTCGGTGGACAGGCCCGAACTGGCGCTCCTCGCCGGGCCGGTCGAGGTCGCTCCCCAGGAGGCCGCCCTGGACGGCCACTGGCTGGACCTCCCCGACGGCGACCTCACCCGCTGGGCCGGACACGTGGCCTCGGTCGTCGCCGGAGCACGCCCGGCCGGGCGTCCCGGCGTCCCGGCTCTGCCCCGGCAACTCGCGTTGCGGCAGGGCTACTGGTGGCGACCGGGCACCACGCCCGTATCGGCGCCGTCCGGCACCGAGCCCCTCGTACCGTCCGGCGCGGACACGGTCCACCTGGTTCTGGGCGGCACGGGCGGCATAGGCCGCGCCATCGCCGCCTGGCTGCTGGAGCACACCGGCGGCCGGGTCCTGCTGCTGTCGAGGAATCCGCGCCTGCCCGCGGAGCTGACCCGCTGGGCCGACCGCGTCGGCCTCGTCCCCGCGGATCTGGCGGCACTGCCCGCCGACGAAGTGGCGGCGGCCGTCGCCGAACACACACCGCGACTGGACGGCGTGATCCACGCGGCCGGCCTCGGATTCGGGGGGCTGCTCGTGCGACGCGACGCCACCGCGATGCGCGACGCCGCCGCGGCCCGGGAGCGGGGCGCACTCGTCATGGAGCACCTGATCGAGACCTTCCGTCCGGAGACCGCGGTCTACTGCTCCTCGATGTCCGCCCTGCTCGGCGGCGTCGGCCAGAGCGACTACGCGGCCGGCGCGAGCCTCCTCGACGGCTTCGCCCACCACCGCGCCCACGAGGCGGAGACGACCGTCCGGATCGGCATCGACTGGGACATCTGGAGCGAGACCGGAATGGCGACCCGGGTCCTGGACACGGACAGCCGTCATCGGGCCCACCTGACGGTCGGTCTGACCGTCGAGGAGGGCAAGGCGGTCTTCGCCCACGCCCTGGCCCTGCAACTGCCGCAGCTCCTCGTCTCCACCACCGACATCGATGTCTCCCGCGCGTTCTACGCCCCCTCCGCCGTCGACCCGGCGGAACCGCTCACCCCGCGGTCCGGCCCGGCCCACCGCACGGACGTCGAGGCGGGTGCCCCGGAACCGGAGAGAGCCGGGGAACGGGCGGACGCCATGGCCCGCGTGATCCAGGACCTGCTGGGCGTGGACGAACTGGACCCGGACGACTCCCTGTACGACCTCGGCGCCGACTCGCTGACCCTGATCAGCGTGATCGCCACGATCGAGGAGGAGTACGGAGTCGAGTTCGACCTGGCCTCCTTCAGCCACCGGGTCAGCCTCACCGAGATCCTCAAACACATCGAGGCGGCCCTCACCTCCGCCGGGACCACCGCCAGTGCGGCCGGGAACACGGCCTCCCGGGTCGTCCTCGACGTCTGGCAGGAGGGAACCGGCCCGGCCGTCCTGTGCCTGGTGCACCCCGTGGGCGGAGACATCCAGGCCTACCGGTCCCTGGTGGCGGCGCTGGGACCGGCCCCGACCGTCTGTCTCATCGCCGATCCGGCCCTGCGCGACGCCGCGATGCCCGCGTGGTCACTGGCCGACCGCGCCCGTCACTACGACACACAACTTCGCGACCGCTTCGGCGGCCCCGACCACCGGCTCCACCTGGCCGGATGGTCCTACGGCGCCCGGGTGGCCATGGAGATGGCCGGCCTGGCGGAGTCGGCCGGCCGGCCGTTGGAGGCGCTCCACCTGCTGGACCCGCCGCCGCCGCGGGCGGACGCGCTGGTCGCCGCCTACGACGAGACCCACCTCGAAAAGGTGTTCGCCGCCGAACTCGGCACCGGTGTCTCATCGATGCCGACGGAACACGCGCAGGCGTACGCGGAGCGGCTGGCCCGCTGCTGCCGGGCGAACCTGCGCAGCCTGGGCGAGCACCGGGTACGGCCGCTCGCCTCCGTCCCCACGTTCCTGTGGCTGGCCGGACAGCCCACGGCGGGTCTGCCCGCACCCGGCGACCCGCGGGAGACGGACCGGCAGTGGAGTGCCTGTCTGCCCCCCTCCGCGGTACGGCGGTCCCTGCCCACCGACCACTACGGCATCGTCGCGGCACCTCATGTGCACCGGGTGGCCGAGACCATCAGGGCAACACTGGCGGACCCGGCGGCCGGTTCCCCGACCCGCCGCGAGCAGGAATCGGGGCGCGTCCGGTGAACCCCTGTCCCACCCTCCTCGCCGAACTCCTCGACCGAGGCCTGTAACCCCACCCCCCTCTGGAGGACGTCATGGAGTCATACGAACGTGAAGCACTGGAAGCGGTGACCACGCGTCCCGTGCGCGCCCACCGCACGCTCACGGTCGAACGCATCACCCCCGTCCTGGGCGCGGAGGTCTCGGGCGTCGACCTGTCGAAGGAGCTCCCGGCGGAGCAACTGGACGAGATACGCGCGGCGTTCCGCGATCACCACGTCCTCGTCTTCCGCGATCAGACGATCACCGCCGAGGACCACAAGCGGTTCGCCGCCGCCTTCGGTGAGCTGCGTCCCGTCAACCCGCCGCCACCCGAGGGCGACCCCTGCGTCCTGGAGATCCGCACGACGTCGGCCGCGGCGGACGTGGCGGGCAACGGCTGGCACGCCGACGGCACCGCCGACGCCGAACCCTCGCTGGGGTCGATGCTCTACATCACCGAGATCCCCGAGCCGGGCTGCGGCGGCGACACCCTCTTCGCCAACATGCACCTCGCCTACGCCATGCTCTCGCCGGCCATGCGCTCCCTGCTGGAGCCGCTCACCGCCATACACGACGGCGCCCAAGCCCTGGCGGGTTACACCCCGCCCGCGGACTACGTCATCCCCAAGAGCGAGCACCCGCTCGTCGCCCGGCACCCCGAGACCGACCGCAAGCTGCTCTACGTCAACAGGGCCTACACCAGCCGCGTCCCGCAGCTCTCCGCCCAGGAGAGCCGGGCCCTGCTCGACATGCTCTTCGACATGATCGCCTCCAGGCCGGTCCTGCACTGCCGCGTCCGCTGGACCCCGGGCACCCTGGTCTTCTGGGACAACCGGTGCGTTCAGCACCACGCGACGTACGACTACTACCCCTACGCCCGCTACGGCCAGCGCGTCGCCATCAACGGCGGCCCCGTCAAGGGCTGACGGCGCGATCGGAGGCGGCGCCGTACCAGGCCCGCACCACGGCGGAGGACCAGCCGCGCCTGGTCCTCCGCATCCCTGGCGGCGACGGCCACGCCGTCCCCGGCAGCGGTCCCGCGCGGTCTGGAGTCGAGTGACCTCGCGTACTTCCTCCCCGGCGAGTGACCGTACGGGAGGTGTGGATATCGCCCCGGAGCCTCCGCCGGTCAGACCTGGCCGCCCGTCAGCCGCCGGACCAACTCGGGCCAGACGACCGGATCGTGGCCCGGGACCAGGTCGTAGCCCCTGTCCGCCGCCAGTCGTTTGAGGTGCCGGATCGGCTCCAGGGTCGCCTCCGGGGGCACGCCGATCGACGTCCCGGCGGGGCGCTCCTCGTCGAGGTTCTCGGTCAGGTCGGCCGCGTCGCAGGTGAACACATAGCCGCCGCCCTCGGCGAGGTCGACCACGAAGCTCTGGTGGCCCGGGGTGTGCCCGGCGGTCAGGACGGCCGTGACGCCCGGCGCGATCTCCCGGTCGCCCTCGGTGAGCCGCCAGTCGATGCGAGGGTCGTCGAAGTCCACCCGGAAGATCGTCTCGCGCTCCACCTCGGGCCGTCCCGACAGCCCGTACTCCAGCTCGGCGCGCTGGACGTGCACGGGCACCCGGCCGGCGAAGTGTTTCAGCCCGCCGGCGTGGTCGGCGTGCAGATGACTGACGGCGACGGCCGTGATCTCCTCCAGCGCCACGCCGACGGCGGCCAGTGCCTCCGCCAAGGGCTCGCCGGGGCCGGGGAGTTCAGGCTGGTAGGAAGGGGAGGGGTAGTACCGTCGGCGCAGCGCGGGGTCGCGCAGCAGGGCCGTGTTGAAGCCGGTGTCCAGCAGCAGCCACCCCTCGTCGGTCTCCAGCAGCACCCCCGGCACAGGCTCCCGGACCCGTTCCCCGTACGGCGCGCCGTGCACCGACACGGATCGGGGCAGGTCCTCCCAGCCGAGGACGAGGGGCAGGACGCGCCGTACGCCGTGTCGGGTCATGGTGCTCCGTCCGTTGTCGGGTGTTCAGAGGTCCAGTTCGAGGACCGTCGAGGCGGCGTGGCTGACACAGATCATCATCGGCGTGGCGGCCGCCCGCTCCTCGGGACGATCACCGAGCCACGGTGGTCCGGGGTGCCGGCCAGGACGGGCGTCTCGCGGCTGGTGTAACAGCCCTTCCGGCGGCGCACGTCCAGTAGGCACACCGCCATGGCCGCGTCGGCTGCCGCCATCACCAGGCCCGCCGCGCCTCGTCCGGTGGCCGCCATCACCGCGGCCAGCGGCAGCACGGCCAAGTGCGCGGCGAGGAACGGGCCGCGCGGCACCACCGGGTGACGGCAGAGCAGCACACCCGCCGTCACCCAGGAGAACGAGCGGGCGAGCTCGATCCCCGGCCCGTCGAGCCCGTGCAGGGGCGGCAGATGCCAGGCGTACGCCGACACCGCCCAGACCGCCGCCCCCGGCCAGGCCCCGCCGCGCTCCCGTGAGGGGGCCGGCCCGGTCGCGCCGACGGCGTGCGCCAGCAGCGCCGGCCCCAGCACCGCCACCGACTCGAAGCGGACCATCGCCCACACGTGCGCGTCCACCCCGCCCGGTGCCCGCACCAGCAACAGCGGGAGGGCGAGCACGGCCGCGGCCGCCGCGGCGGTGAGGACACACCGGCCGGTCAGCCGCCGTGCTCCCGGCACCAGGACGGCCCGGAGCGCGGGCCACGACATGGCCAGCGTGACCGCGAGCACCGCACAAACGAGGCCGACGGCGACCGTCGGGTCAACCGAGCCGTACCCGGTGCCCACCACCGTCGGGTGCCCCGCGTGCCCGTCGTCTCCCGAGGGGGCACGGGCGGTGAGCCGGGCGGCGGCCGTCACGACGAGGACCGCGAGCGCGGCGAGCGACTGGTGCACCGGGGCCGTGGCCGGGGACACGGGGGGTCGGCGGTGTGCTGCGGACGGCCCGTCGGTGGTGGTCATCCGGAGCAGCAGTGTCCGCCGTCCGCGGCCGCCGTGGTGGCCGGCGGGTGGCAGGAGACCGGCGCCGGGACGTCCAGCGCGGGGTTGCGGTCGAAGAAGCCGTCCGGTTCCAGGCGCAGCCTCGCCCGGGCGACCGGCATCACCGGCCACTCCTCGGGACGCGGGAAGTGGTGCGAGCCGACCGTCGCCCACAGCACCAGCTCCGTGCCGTCCAGCGAGCGGTCCTCCTCCTGCCAGCGGTGCACCCCGTCCGCGCCGGGCTCGGCCTGGTTGGGGTACTCGCCGGCCACGAACCGCCGCGCCGGGTCGTACTCCGTCGCCCACAGCTGCTTTGCCACGAACGGCGCCCGCCGCGCGCACACGCTGTCCGGACGCACCGGCAGCACCGCCGTGTTCTCCACGTGCACCCGGTACGCGGTCGGCTCACCCATCCGGTTGCGCGCCTCGGTGCTCTCCACCCGCCAGTGCAGGGCCCGGGAGGCGTCCGTGGACCGCCCGCCCTCGGCTTCGCTGAGGACAGGGCGCAGGACCGTCCGTGCCGCGTTCCCGTACGGGTCGAGCGCCGGGTCGCTCTCGTGCTCGGCGGTCACCTCGACCAGCCGGTTGGCCGTGCCGTCCACCGCCATGTCCAGTCGTACGGCGAAGAAGTGCTGGTGGTTGGTGACCGCCACGTTCGGGGCGACCCGCCGGGCGTACGGCGTCTCCTCGTCCTCGGTGACACCGGTCGCCGACAGGATGCCGGTCATCTTGATCTCCAGCATGACCGAGCCGTCCTGGTACAGGGACCAGTAGAAGCCGTAGTCGTAGTTGGCGACCGTGGCGAACGCCGAGATGATCAGCCGGCGGGAGCGGCGCACCTCCGTGCGGCCGGTGCGTCCGTCGTGGTGCTTCCAGAGGATCCCGTCGTCCTCCTCGTGCATGCACACCGCGTTGGGGATGACCCGGGGCACGCCGTCGCCGCCGAGGACCGCCGCGTCGAAGTAGTGGATGACGCCGAGGCAGTCGCAGCCCAGGGCCAGGGAGTTGGTGAGCGGGCCGGCGCCGTACTCGCCCCAGTCGAAGAAGTTCTTGCGGTACTGGGTGGAGGCGGTGTCGAAGTACGGCACGTACATCTCGTTGACCGAGGCCCGGCGGATCACCTGGCGCGGCCCCCTGCCGCCCGCGTCGAAGCTCAGATCGTGCAGCACCAGGCCCTCGCGGTGGCTGAAGCCGACCCGCACCGACCAGCCCTGCCAGTCCACCCGCTGCCCGGCCACGGTGAAGCTCGGCCCCTCCGGCTGGACCACCTCCAGCGCCTTCAGACCAGCCCGCTCGGGCACGGTCCCGGCGGCGAACACCCCGGACTCCTCCGACAGCGGCACCACCCCGTGGTCCTCGATGTACAGCACCTCCATCGACTCCATGTCGATGATCGGCACCACGCCCTGCACGGGCCGCGCATAGCCGTTGTCGTCCTCCGACTCGCGGTGCCACACACTGCCCCACGTCAGTCTGCGGCCCGGGTACTCGGGCGGCTCGAAGCCGCCGATCGACTCCGGGTCGACCATCACCAGCGACACGTCGTGGATGCCGCGCAGGGCGAGCGCCTCCCGGAACCGCGCATCCGCCCGGCACGCGGCGGCTGCCTGCCGGGCCTCCTCCGACGAACAGCCGGGGCTGCGCACGTCCAGCTCGCGCCAGGCCATGGACCGCGGCTTCTCGCCGAGTTCCAGGTCGACTTCGTAGCCGACGTGCGCCGCGGGACAGATGACCACCGCGCGGGCCCGCCGGGCGTCGCCGGGCCGGGCGGTGCGCGCGTGGTGCTCGTCCAGGGCCACGCCCCAGAACCGGGCGTCCTCGGTGACCCGTGGGTCGTCCTTCAACACCTTGACGGCGACGGACAGTTCGGCCGCGGTCAGGGGATCCAGCGGGTGGGGTGCGGCGACGGACGCGGGGCGGGGCGCGAGGGTGCTCATGCGGGGGTTCCTTCCGGGGTGCTGCGGGTGCTGCGGGTAGTGCCGGGGGTGTCGGTCTCCGGCTGGACCGTGCCGCCGTCGGCTCGGGGGTCGGAGGCGGCGTCCAGGCGGCCGGCACGGGTGAGCCGGGCCACCTGGACGTGGCCTGCCAGATCGCTCGGACCCGGCGCGGTGACCACGGGAAGTCCCCGTGACACGGCGGGCGTTGCCGCCGGAACCGAGCCGGGCTCGGCGAGCAGGGTCTGTTCCTCGAAGCCGATGTCCCGGGCACCGATCACCCAGCGCGGGTCCGCCAGTACGGCCGCCGGGTCGGCGTCCGGATCCGCCAGCCCGGGCAGGGTCTGGGCGAGGATCTGCGGCTGGGCCCGGCCGCCCTGGCAGCCGGCCGCCAGCAGCAGCGCGGGGGAGCGGCCGATCACCGGACACAGCGTGTGCGGCGGGCGCGCGCCCGGGCGCAGCAGGCCGGGATGTCCGGCGATCAGACTGAACGCCGACCCCCGGTTGTGCAGCACGATCCCGGTGCCCGGGTCGCAGAGTCCGGAGCCGAAGGTCTGGTAGACGCTCTGGATGAGCGAGACCGCGAGTCCGGAGGAGTCCACGGCCGTCACCGCGACCGTGTCACCGGACGGCCGGAACGGCGGTTCGGGCGGGAGCGTGCCGGCCAGCGGCGCCGGATCGAGCAGCCCGTCGAGGTCGAGCCGCTGCCCGCGCGGATCGCCGAGCAGCCGGTCCCGGGCGGCCGAGGCGTCCTGGCAGCGGCCGGCCAGCAACCGGGTGCGCTCCGCCGCGGAGCGGCCCGGGACACCGGCCGCCGCCGACAGCAAAGCGGGGAGCACGGCGCCCTGACTGGGCGGGGGAGCGGCCCACCATCGGACGCTCGCGGTCTCGACGCTCGCGGTCTCGACGTCCGCGGCCTCGGCGCCGAACGGCTCGACACCCACCGCCTCGGCGCTCACCGTTTCCGCGCCCACCTGCTGGACGCCCACCTGCTCGACGCCCACCCCCGCGATGCTCACCGGCTCCGCGAACTCCGCCCGGTGCGCCGCCAGGTCGGACGCGGTCAGCGGGCTGCCGAGGTCGTGCAGGCCGGCGGCGAGAGCCTCGGCGACGGCGCCCCGGTAGAACGACCAGGGGGCGTCGGCGAGTTCGTCGAGCACCGTCGCCAACCGGGGCTGGGGCAGCGGGTCGCCCTCCGTCACCGGTCGGCCGTCCGGGCCGGTCAGCAGTGCGGACAGACCCGGGTCGGCTTTGATCCGCGCCTCGTTGTCCCGTACCGCGCGCGCCAGCCCGGCCGAGACGGTCGCCCCCGACCGGGCGAGCGCGGCGGCGTCCCGCAGCGAGGCGGCGAGCGCGCCCGGCGTGCCGTACGCCTCGGCGAGCGCCGCCCAGCCCGCCACCGCGCCCGGCACGGTGATGGTCTCCGGACCCTGGGCCGGCATCCGGGAGTCCGCCGCGCGCAGCGCCTCGACGTCGGTGCCCGCCGCGGCCGCCCCGACGGACAGCAGCGCGCGCACGGTGCCGTCCGGGGCGTGGACCAGGGCGATCAGATCGCCGCCGAGGGAGCACTGGTGCGGGTAGACGACGGTCAGCGCGGCCGCGGCGGCCAAGGCCGTGTCCACGGCGTTGCCGCCGCGCTCGGCCGCCCGCCGGGCCGCGGTGAGCGCCGCCGGGTGCGGGGCGGCCAGGGCCAGCTCGCCGGTCCCGCTCACGTGGCGTCCCGGGGCAGCAGCAGGGTGCGGGAGGGGGCCGCCTCGGCGCCCTGGAGAGGCAGGGGCAGCGACAGCATGTCGTAGACCCCGGCGGGGGCGTGCAGCAGGTCGACCACTTCCAGGATCAACACGTCGGCACCGCAGAGCAGTTGGTGCGTCTCCCAGTGCGTGGTGTAGGCGACCGCCTCGATGCTGAGGTAGTCGATGCCCACCGTGCGCACCCCTGCCTCGATCAGCCGCTCGGCGCCGTCCGGGGCCAGGCCGACCCACTGCCGGGCCTTCCACGGACTGCGCAGCACCCCCGCCGAGTTGCTGGTGCGCAGCAGCACCCGTTCCTCGGTGCCGAGCCCCGCCGCGTCGAGGTCGGCGGCGGTGATCTGCTCCTCGACGTGGGTGAGGTCCAGCACCCGTGCCGTTCCGTTGAGGGCCGACAGGTCCAGCCGGTCCACGGTCCTGCCACCGTCGATGAAGTGGGCCGGGGCGTCGATGTGCGTGCCGGTGTGGGCGCCGATGCGCCAGCGGCTGACGTTGGACGGATCGCCCGCCGTCCGCGACTCGACGACCTCCATCTCGGGTCGCCGGCCCCAGTGCAGCATGCCGGGGTGGATCGGCACGGAGACGTCGATGGCCTTGGTCACATCGAGGTGCATGACACGCTCCTATTGGATGCGGATAGTCTGTAAATGGATCCAATGTCGATGAACAGTGGATGGCGGCGGCGTGGCAGACTGCTCGACCACCGCGCGGCCCCCGTCAGTCCCCGAGAAGGGTGAGACCCACTCCGATGACGCCCCAGACCGACGAAGGCGCCCTCGTCGACGACATCGCTGCCCGTATCCGCGCGCGGATCATGGACGGGGAGCTCCCGATCGGGAAACCGCTGCGCCAGGCGGCGCTGGCGGCCGAGTTCGGGGTCAGCCGCACCCCGGTGCGCGAGGCGCTGCGCCAGCTGCAGAACGGCGGGCTGATCGAGATGCAGCCGCACCGCGGCGCGGTGGTGCGGGTGCCGGCGCCCTGGGAGGTGCGGCAGGCCTACGAGGTGCGCGCGGAGCTGGAGGCCCTGGCCGCCCGACGCGCGGCGGCCAGGATCACCGACAGCCAGCTCGCCGAACTGCGCCGCCACAACGACGTGCTGCGCGCGGCGGCGGCGGGCGCCGCCGCCGTGGGCACCCCGGACACCACCCAGGCCAACGACTGCTTCCACACCGTGGTCTGCCAGGCGGCGGACAACCCCTGGCTGAGCCGGATGATCGACCGGATCAACGAGAGTTTCCCGCGCAACGTGTCCTCGCTGGCCCTGACCGGTGACGAACGCCACCGCCAGCTGAACATCCGTCAGCACGACGCCGTCGTGGCCGCTTTGACCGACCGGGACGAGGACCGGGCGCAGGAGGCCATGCGCGAGCACGTCATCAGCGCCGGCGAACACCTGACCGCCTGGTACGAGCGACGCTCCCAGACCGTGTTCCACGGCTGACCCGCCGACGGCCGCCCCGACCAGCTCGCCCCCGGCCGTCCCGGTGACCGCCGTCCCGGTGACCGCCGTCACCGGGCACCGCCGGGAACCAGCCGCGCGGGGGAGAGGAAGTCCAGGTCCGGGCGCGGGAGTTCGCACACCAGGTCGGCCAGGGCCGCCCCGATCGCCGGACCGAACTTGAAGCCGTGTCCCGAACAGGCCGAGGCCAGCAGGGCCTGCGGCACCCCGGGCACCTCGCCGACCAGGAACCGCCGGTCCGGCGTCATCGTGTACAGACACGTCAGGCTCTCCGTGACCGGGCCCGCACCGGGCAGCACCCGCTTCACCGCCCTTGTCAGCAGGGCGAGTTCGGCGTCGGTCGCGGCGGGTCCGGCCGCTTCCGGATCCCACGCGGGACCCGAGTCGAGGCCGGCCTTCAGCCCCCGGCCGTCGGCGGCCGGAAAGCCGTAGAGCAGCCCTTCCGGGAGATCGACCGAGAAGCTGCCCAGCCCGCCGGGCCCGAGCGGCCCCGCCGGATCCGCGGCGAAGTACGCGTTCACGATCCGGGTGACCGTCAGGTGCGGGGTGAGCGACGGCACCAGCTTGGGCATCCACGGCCCGGCGCACAGCACCAGCCGGCGGGCGCGTACCTCCCCGTCCGCCGTCCGGACGACGACCCCGTCGCCCTCCGGACGCCAGCCCGTGACCCGTGTGCGGTCGGCGATGGTCGCTCCGGCCCGTTCCGCAAGGGCCAGTTGGACGCGCAGGGTCGCGCGGGCGTCGATGATCCCGGCGGCCGGGTCGTGCACCGCGGTGAACCCCTCGGGCAGCCGCAGCCCCGGGAAGATCCGGGCCGCCGTCCCGCGGTCCACGGTACGGCAGCCGGGACCGCGCAGCGGATCGGGCCGCTCCCCGGGCGCCGCGTACAGCCCGCCCGTGACCTCTACCAGCCGGGTCCCCGCGGCCTGTTCCAGCTCGGCCCAGGCGCGGTAGGCGGTGTCGACCAGACCGTCCCAGTCGGGGTGCGGATAGGCCCGGCGGATCATCCGGGTGGCGCCGTGCGAGGACCCGCGGTCGTGCCCCGCCGTGAACCGCTCGATCCCGAGCACGTCCAGCCCCCGCTCGGCGAGCTGCCGCAGCACCGCACCGCCGTGCACGCCGAGCCCGACCACCACGGCGTCCCGGCGGGCGGTCGCGGACGTCCGGGCGGTCCGGGTGCGCGGGAGGCGTGCCGGGGGCCGGGACGCGCCCGCCGTGGCCGCCATGGCACCGGGGCCCGCGGCCTCCGGCCCTCGACCCGTGCCCTGCGCGTCCGCCGCGATCTCCGCGACCGCCTCCACCAGGGCGTCCAGGTCGCCGTCGTCGGTGTACACGTGCACCGACGCCCGCACCACCTTGGCCAGTCCGCGCGGCTCCAGGTCCCAGCGGCCGTGATCGGCCGGCACGGCGATCAGGTACACCCGCCGCAGCGCCAGCCGTCGCTGGACCTCGCCCGCGTCGAGCCCCTCCACCACGAAGGTGACGATCGCCCCGCCCGCCGCCGGCGGGTCGGTGAGCCGTACGCCGGGGACCGCGCCGAGCCGCTCGCGCAGCCGCGCGGCGAGGGCGGACAGCCGGCCGAAAACGGTCGCGGGGCCGAGCGCGTGCAGGTCGGCCAGGGCCGAGCCCAGACCGAGCCGCAGTGCGTGGGCGGCCTCCCACAGTTCGAACCGCCGTGCGTCGGGGGCCAGTTCCCAGCTGCGCTCGGCCGTCCAGCGGGCCCCGCGCACATCCGGTGCCTGCGGGGCGAGCCGTTCGAGGAGCGGACGGCGCACGGCCAGCAGGCCCGTGCCGCGCGGACCGCGCAGGAACTTGCGGCCGGTGCCGATCAGCAGATCGCAGCCGAGGGCGGGCATGTCGACGTCCAGCTGGCCCAGCGACTGGGTGGCGTCGAGCAGGAACGGCACGCCGTGCGCGGCGGTCAGCGCGCCGATGCCGGCGGCCGGTTCGACCAGCCCCGACGAGGTCGGCACGTGCGCCGCGGTCACCAGCGCGGCGGGACCGGTGCGCAGCGCCCGCTCCAGGGCCTCCAGATCGGTCGCGCCGTCGGGCCCGTTGGGCAGCACCTCCACCCGTACTCCCGTGTCGCGCTCGGCGGCGAGCAGGTGCAGGGCGCTGCTCACATAGCTGGAGCGGGCGGCGAGCACCCGGTCCCCGGTCCGCAGCCGGAGCGCCGACACGATCCGCTGCCAGCCGGCGGTGGCACTCTCGACCAGGGCGATCTCGTCCGCGTCGACACCGAGCAGGCCGGCGGTGCGGGTGTAGACGGCCGCGAGGTCGTCGGCGGCGAGCTTGGCCGCCTCGTAGCCGCCGTGCAGACTCTCGGCGCGCAGCTGTGCGATGACCGCCTCGACCGTGTCCGAGGCGAGCAGCGCGGCACCGGCCGCGTTGAAGTGGTGACCGGTCGCGCAGCCCGGGGTACGGGCCCGCTCGGCGGCCAGGTCGAAACCGGCGGGGGCCGGCGGCACCGCCGTCACGGGGGCGCTCACAGCGCCATCGTGATGCTCTTGGGCTCGGTGAACCCGTCGACCGCCGCGTCGCCGAGATCCCTGCCCAGACCGGACTGCTTGCTGCCGCCGAACGCCACGGCGGGGTCGAACTCGTTGTAGGTGTTCACCCACACGGTGCCCGCCTGGAGCGCCGCCGCGGCGCGGTGCGCGCGGCCGAGGTCGGTGGTCCACACGCCGGCCGCGAGGCCGTAGTCGCTGTCGTTGGCCAGCGCGATGGCCTCCTCCTCGGTGTCGAAGGGCAGCACCGCGGCGACCGGTCCGAAGATCTCCTCCCGGGCGATCCGCATGTCCGGTGTGACGTCGGTGAACACCGTGGGCCGCACGAACCAGCCGGGTCCCGGCAGGGCTTCGCCGCCCGTGACGGCCTTGGCGCCCTCGGCGCGTCCGAGGTCCAGGTAGCCCGTGACCCGGTCGAACTGCTCCTGGGAGACGAGCGGACCGATGTTGATCCCGCCCGAGAGACCGGGGCCGATCCGCAGCGCCTCGACGGCCGGCAGCATCCGGTCCAGGAACTCCTCGATCACCGTGCGCTGCACGAGCAGTCGGCTGCCCGCCGTGCACATCTGTCCGGAGTGCCCGAACACGGCCCGTACGGCGGCCGGTACGGCGGCGTCCAGGTCGGCGTCGGCGAACACCATGTTGGCGGACTTGCCGCCCAGTTCGAGCGTGAGCCGCTTCACGGACGGCGCCGCCGCGGCCATGATCAGCCGCCCGACGTCGGTGGACCCGGTGAACGACACCTTGGCCACGTCGGGATGCGCGACCAGCTCCGCCCCGGTGCGTCCGTCGCCCGTCACCACGTTCACGACGCCCTCCGGCACACCGGCCTCAAGACACAGCGCGGCCAGCCGCAACGCGGTCAGCGGGGTCTGCTCGGCGGGCTTGACGACCACCGTGCAGCCGGCCGCCAGGGCCGGCGCGAGTTTCCAGGCGGCGATCATGAAGGGGAAGTTCCAGGGGAGTACGGCGGCCACCACGCCCACCGGCTCCCGCACGCTGTACACATGCCGGCCGGGCCCGGCGGGATGCACCGTGCCGGTCAGCCGGGCCGGGGTGCCCGCGAAGTGCCGGATCGCCTGGAGGCCCAGCTCCACGTCACCGCGGGCCCGCTCGATCGCCTTGCCGTTGTCCAGGGTGTCCAGGACCGCCAGCGCCTCGGCGTCCCGCTCCACCAGGTCGGCGAGGCGCAGCAGGACGTCCCGACGGTCCCGGGGCGGCAGCGCGCGCCAGCGGCCGTCGCGGTGCGCGGCCGCGGCGGCGGCCACCGCCGCGGCCACGTCCGTGGCGTCCGCCTGGGCGATCGTGGTCAGCGGCTCGCGGGTGGCCGGGTCGAGGACCGGGATGCGCCGGGCCGAGGCGCCCGTGGTCCAGGCGCCGCCGATGAGCATGGGCTCGCACTCGGGCAGCACGGGCAGGGTGATGCTGGGGTCCAAGGGGGTTCTCCTTGTCGTTCGTGGAACGGCGGCGCGGGTCTCGGGCCGGGCGGCTCAGGCCGGGTGGCTCAGGCCGGACGGCTGAGGCCGCACGGCTGGGACGGGATCGCCGGGCCGGTGCGCCGCGCTGGGCCAGGGCTCGCACACGGCCGCCGAGACCGCGCGGGCCGTGGTGAGCACACAGCGGTCGAACTCCGCCCGCCCGTGAGCCGCGTTCGCCTCGGTGACGTCCCTGCCCCACACACCGGTCTCGCTGACCTGGTCCATGCGGTAGTCCCAGAAGGAGTCGACGTCGACGTGCGAGGTGGCCCGCTCCATCCGCACCAGCTCGGGCGCCAGGTGCAGCATCACCGAGGTCTCGAAGTAGTTGGCGTGCATCAGCGCCCGCCCGTACGTGACATGGCCGTCGACCTCGGGCCCCGGGTACATCGTCACGTACCCCAACGCCCGCACCCGGGCGTCCCGGTGACGCACCCTCAGTTTCTCGGCGGACACGTCGAGCGCGCCGTTGTTCCAGATGTGGCCGTTGAGCAGGACGAACTGCCGTACGCCGCTGGCGTACAGCGAGTCGATCACGTCCTCCACGACGGCGATCATCGTCTCGGGGCGCAGCGCCACCGTCCCGGCGAAGCCGCCGTGCGAGGCGGACACGCCGAAGGCCAGCGGCGGCAGCACCGGTACGCCCGTCAGCGCGGACACGCCCAGGGCGACCGCCTCGCAGATCCGGGTGTCCACGGCCAGCGGCAGATGGGGGCCGTGCTGTTCGGTGGCGCCCACCGGGATGATCACCGCGTCGCCGCCGGCGACCGTGGTCCCGGCCTCCTGCCAGGTCAGCTCCTCCCACGGCAACGGCGCTCCGGTGCCGCCGAGTTGCGCGGCGAGTGCGGGCACGTCAAGGCCGGTGGGGACGCTCAGGCCGTTCGGCCCTGTGATGACGGACGGCATGTCTCTCCATTCCTCGGGGATCCCGGGGTGTCGCTTCCTCGGGGTGCGGGGCTGTGGTCCGGAGTCACCAGCGGCGCCGGCTCTTCTCCGGCAGCAGGTCCAGGGCGCGGGCCGGGACAGGACGGTCGCCGTCGACCGTGGTGATCCACACGACCGCGTCCGGGCAGTAGTCGCTGATGAGTTCGCGGCACACCCCGCACGGCGCGATGATCCGGAACCGTCCGGCGGGCTTGATCTGCACCGACACCACCGAGGTCACCGCCAGCGGCGCACCGGGCGCGAGCGCGCCGCGCGCGGTGCCCAGGGCGACGCCCTCCGCGCAGATCGAACTGCGCCGGCAGGAGCCCTCGACATGGACACCGGTGTGGATCCGGCCGTCCGCGGTGCGCAGGGCGGTGGCCACCTCGTGCCGGTCCGGCTGCCACACCCGGTCCAGCAACGCCTGTGCCACGGAAAGGAGTTCGGCGTCCTGCTCGGTCATCTCCGGCGGGACGGCCACGGGCGCGGCGGTCATGCGCCGAGCCCCAGCAGACGGGCCATGTTGCCGCCCTCGACCAACGCCCGGTCCTTCTCGTCCTCGACCGCCTTGGCGATCTTCATACGTTCCAGGTCGAAGTCCGAGCCGGGCCACTCGCTGCCCATCAGGATCTGCCGGGGGCCGAGCCGCGCGTAGGCCCGCTTCACGTCGCTCATCAGCGTCGCGGACGTCTCCAGATAGACGTGCGGCTGCCGTTCGGCCACGATGATCGCCTCCGGCACGTTCCACACCGCGCCCATGTGCGCGATGATCGTCGGCACCCCGGGGTGGTCCCGGGCAATCTCCTCGATGGCCAGCGGCGCGCAGAAGGCGTCGTCCAGCGCGTTGACGAGCACCAGCAGCCCGCGCCTGGCACAGGCCTCGAACACCGGGTCGAGGAGCCCGTGGTCGGCCACGTGGTAGCCGTGCAGGCTCGGATGCAGCTTCAACCCCACCAGGCCGGCGTCGGCGATCCGGTCGATCTCCTCGATCGCGTCGTCCGCCTGCGGGAGTACCTGGCCGAAGCCGAAGAACCGGTCGGGATGCGCGGCCACCAGCGAGGCGATGAAGTCGTTCTCGATGCGCTGCGCGAGCGAGCACACCATCGCCAGGTCCACCCCGGCGGCGTCCATCCGGTCGAGGATGCGGCGCGGCTCGAAGGGCTTGTACGGCGGCGGCGCCTCGCCCTTGCGCGCCCCGGTCAGGTAGTCGGAACGGCCGCGCACGTCCTGCGTGGTGTTGTAGGCGTCGATGATCAATGCGGGTCCTCACTCACGGGCACGGGGCCGAGGGGCAGATGGCAGCGCACGCGGCGGCCCGGCGATATCTCGCGCAGTTCCGGGTGCCGGGTGCGGCAGAGGTCGGTGGCGAACGGACAGCGGGTCCGGAACAGACAGCCCTCCGGCGGGTCCGCGGGGTCGGGCAGTTCGCCCTCCAGGGGCTGCCGTTCGACGGGCGGCCCGGGCCGCAGCTCCGGCACGCTGGCCAGCAGCGCGCTGCTGTACGGATGGGCCGGGCCGGAGAAGAAGCCGTCCCGGGGAGCGGTCTCGATGATCTCGCCGAGGTACATCACGGCCACCCGGTCGGCGATGTGCCGCACCACACCGAGGTCGTGGGAGATGAACAGCATCGTCAGACCCCGGTCGCGCACCAGGTCCGACAGCAGGTTCAGCACCTGGGCCTGGATGGACACGTCCAGCGCGGAGACCGCCTCGTCGGCCACCACGAACCGCGGCGAGGAGGCCAGAGCCCGGGCGATGCCGATGCGCTGGCGCTGGCCGCCGGAGAACTCGTGCGGCTTGCGCCCGCCTGCCTCGGCCCCCAGACCGACCAGGTCGAGAAGCTCGGCCACCACACGTTCCGCCTCGGCGCGGCTCGCGCCCCGGGAGCGCAGCAGCGGCTCGGCAACGATGTCGGCGACCGTGCGGCGCGGGTTCAGCGAGCCGAACGGGTCCTGGAACACCATCTGGAGCTCGGCCCGGGTCCGCCTCAGGCGCCGCCCGCGCAGCCGGGTCAGATCGGTGCCGAGGAAGTCGATCCGCCCCGCCGACGGTTCCACCACGCGCAGCAGCGCCCGTCCGAGCGTGGACTTGCCGCACCCCGACTCGCCGACCAGACCCAGCGTCTCGCCCTCGGCGATGTCCAGGTCGACGTCCCGCAGCGCCCGCACCCGGCCGCCGGCCCGACCCGGGTAGTCGACCCGCAGCCCGCGGGCGCTCATCAGGACCCCGCTCATACGGCGGCTCCCGCAGCCTGGGCCGCCCGAGCCCGCACCCGGGCCTCCGCGGGGAGCACACAGGCGTCCAGGTGGGCCGGCCCGCCGTGGCGCCGCCGCAACTCCGGGCGGCTGTCGCAGCCGTCGTCGGCGAACGCGCAGCGCGGCCGGAAGCCGCAGCCGGGCGGCCGCTCGACACCGGCGGGCGGGCTGCCCGGGATGGCCGGCAGCCGTTCGGGCACCGGCCCGTGCAGCGGGGGCACCGAGCCGAGCAGGCCCATCGTGTAGGGATGCTGAGGGTCGAACAGCACCTGGTCACGAGTGCCCTGTTCCACGATCCGGCCCGCGTACATCACCGCCACCCGGTCCGCGACCTCCGCGACCACCCCCAGGTCGTGGGTGATCAGCAGCACGGACGTGCCGTGGTCGCGCTGCACGCGCTTCAGCAGTGCCAGCACCTGGGCCTGGATGGTCACGTCCAGCGCGGTGGTCGGCTCGTCCGCGATCAGCACCGCCGGGTCGTTGGCCAGCCCCATCGCGATCATCACACGCTGGCGCATGCCACCGGAGAGCTGGTGGGGATAGGCGCGGGCGGCCCGCGCCGGGCCCGCGATACCGACCTCGCCGAGCAGTTCGACGGCACGGCTCGCGGCCGTGGCGCGCGGGACGTCGCCATGGGCTCGGATCGTCTCCGCCACCTGCGCGCCCGCCCGGTGCAGCGGGTTGAGCGCGGCCAGCGCGTCCTGGAAGACCACCGTCACGTCCTTGCCGCGCACCCGGCGCAGCTCCCGCTCCGACGCCCCCACCAGCTCCCGGCCCCGAAAGGACACGGATCCGCCGATGTGGGTGCGGGGGCCGCGGTTGAGGCCGACCAGGCTCATCGACAGCGCCGACTTGCCCGACCCGGACTCGCCGACCAGCGCGAGGATCTCGCCCCTGCGTAGCGTCAGGTCCACCCCGTCCACGGCGGGCAGCCGGCCGGCCGGCACGTCGAACCCGACACTCAGGCCGCGCACTTCGAGCACCGGGTCCGAAGGGGCCGCTTCGTGCACGCCTTCCGACTCGGTCGTGTCGTGCGCGCGCTTCGGCGCGGTCACGCCGTGCACGCCTTCCGACTCGGTCGTGTCGAGCATGCGCTCCGGCGCGGTCACGTCATGTACGCCCTCCGGCGCGGTCATACGGCACCGCCCACGGCCAGCGCCGCCCGGTGGATCAGCCCGGCGACGCGCTCGGGCCACACCAGGGTCGTGTAGTGGCTGCCCGGCACATGCTCGACGGTCGCCTTCATCCGCTCGGCCATGAAGTTCTGGATCTCCGGGCGCAGGGTGCGGTCGTCGTCGGCGACCAGGTACCAGCTGGGCAGCGACCGCCAGGCCGGGACACCGGTCGCCTGGGTGAAGATCAGGTTGTCGGCCTTCCGTCCCTCCGCCTCGACGACCGCCCGCTGCTCGTCCGACAGGTCCGGGCCGATCTCCGCCCAGAACTCCGCGCTCGGCTCGGACTTCCACTCGCCGTTCGGGCCGCGCCGCATGTACTTGGAGATCTCCGCGGGTTCGTAGCGCTCGACGATCTCGTTGACGGTCTCGCCTTCGTCCGGCCCGAACGCGGCGATGTAGACCAGCCCCGCGACGCGCGGGTCGCGTCCCACGTTCGTGATCACCGCGCCGCCGTAGGAGTGCCCGGCGAGCAGGACCGGGCCGCTGGTGCCGGCGAGCGCGGCGGTGGTCTCGGCGATGTCGTCGGCGAGCGAGGTCATCGGATTGGTGACCGTGACCAGCCGGTGGCCGTGGGCGGTGAGTAGCGGCTGGACCGCCGACCAGGTGGTGGGCCGTCCGCCGGCGCCGTGGACCAGCACGATGTCCATCGGGATCATCCTTTGCGTAGGCGCGGGTCGAGGACCGTGTAGAGCAGGTCGACCGCGTGGTTGACGAGGGTGAACAGCAGGGCGATCGCGAGGGCCGCGCCCTGGACGACCGGGTAGTCGCGCTGCAGGACGCCCTGCACGAGGAGGCGTCCGACGCCCGGGTAGGAGAAGACGGTCTCGGTGACCACCGAACCGCCCAGCAGGGATCCGAACTGGAGCCCGAGGACGGTGACGATGGGCAGCCAGGCGTTGCGCAGCACGTGCCGGCGCACCACCGCGGCCTCGCCGAGGCCCTTCATCCGGGCGGTGCGCACGAAGTCGTCGCCGAGCACCTCCAGGACGGAGGCGCGCACGATCCGGGTGATGAAGCCGGCCATCGACAGCGCGAGCGTCACAGCCGGCAGGATCAGGTGCTGGAACCACGGCCACACCAGTTCGGGCCGGTCCTGGAGGATCGCGTCGAGCAGGACGAAGCCGGTGGTGGGCCGGTAGTCGAGGGTGCTGGGCAGCCGGCCGAGGACCGGCAGCCAGCGCAGCCACACGCCGAACACCACGATGGCGAGTACGCCGAGCGCGAACCAGGGCAGCGAGAAGCTGACGGTCGCCACCGCCCGGGTCGAGGTGTCGATCCAGCTGCCCCGGCGCAGTGCCGCGACGACTCCGGTGACCACGCCGAGCAGCACCGCGACCGTCATGGCCGCGAGGGTGAGCTCCACGGTCGCGGGCAGCGCGTCACCGAGCAGGCCGAGGACGCTGTTGGAGCCGTAGAACGAGGTGCCGAGCCGCAGATGGACCAGGTCGTCGAGGAAGTGGCCGTACTGGGTGAGGAGCGGCTGGTCCAGGCCGAGGGCCTTGGTGACCCGTTCCTCGTTGGCGTCGACCTGCGCGGCGGAGGTGTTGCCGCCGCCCGCCGCGAGCGAGGTCGCCGGGGAGCCCGGCAGCAGCCGTATCGCCACGAACACCAGCGAGGACAGCGCGAACAGCACGACGGGGATCACGGCGAGCCGCCGCACGAACACCCAGGCCGCTCCCGCCTGCCGGGGCAGGCGTACCCGGGGCAGCACCCCGGTGCCCGCGCTCACGCCGTCCCTCTCGGGTCGAGGGCGTCCCGCAGGTCGTCGCCGGCGAAGTTGCACGCCACGACGAACAGCAGGGTGAGGGCGGCGGGCAGCACCACCAGCCGGGGAGCGGTGTACAGGAACTCCTGCCCGGCCTGCACCATGTAGCCCCAGTCCGGTTGCGGCGGCTGGATGCCCAGGCCGAGGTAGGAGAGACCGGCCGCGAACCCGGCCGCGATCGACAGCGTCATGACGACCTGGGCGAGCAACGGGCCGCCGATGTTGGGGAGTACCTCGCGGAGCAGGATGCGGGGCGCCCCGGTGCCGCCGAGCCGGCAGGCCACGACGTAGTCCTTGGCGGCCTCGCGGGCGGTCAGGGTGCGGGCCAGCCGGGCGAGACCCGGCGCCAGTGAGACGCCGATGCCGAGGACCAGACTGACCTTGCCCGGTCCGGCGGCCGCCACCAGCAGGATCACCAGCAGGATCGACGGGAAGGCCAGCGCCAGGTCGACCAGCCGCATCAGCGCCTGCTCCACCACGCCGCCCGCGTATCCGGCGACCAGCCCGACCAGGGTGCCGATCCCGGCCGCGAGCGCGGTCGCCGCGAAGGACACCAGCAGCAGCGGACGGGCGCCGTGCACCAGCCGGGCCAGCTCGTCCCGGCCCAGGTCGTCGGTGCCCAGCGGATGCCCCGGCGCCCCGGGTGCCAGCAGCGCCGAGGAGGTCTGGCGCAGCGGGTCGGCGGCCACGACCAGCGGTCCGAGCAGGGCGATCAGGACCGTAGCGGCGAGCAGCAGCCAGGCGAGCAGCGCGGGCCAGGAGCGGGCCACCCTGCGCCGGCGCAGCGCGCTTAGAATCCGTCGTGCCGTTCGGGGCCGGGAGGCCGCGGCGGCCGCGGCGGCGGGGGCCGTGGCTGCGAGGGGCGCCGCCTCCACCGCCACGGCGTCGACCGCGGCGCCGGTCTCAGACACTGGCCTTCTCCATGTAACAGCGGTGGTTGGCCAGCGCGTCGGTGTTCATGCCCTTCACGTCCGCTCCGCTGACGACCAGGTTGCTGAAGCACGCCAGCATCGACAGGACCATGTACTCCTCGGCCCACCGGCGCTGGATCCTCGTGTAGGCGGCGGTGCGCTTCTTGGTGTCGGTGAGGTTCTTGGCCGCGTAGAGGTCGTCGGCGAGGGAGGCGGCGCCCTTGAGGGTGTCCATGCCGGAGAGCTTGGAGCCGTAGATGCTGGTGGGGCTCGCCATCGCGCCGACCATGTCGTCGGGGTCGGGTACGTAGGTGTTGCGCTCCCAGATCATCAGGTCGTGGTAGTCGTCCTCCCCGTCCAGGAGCCGGCTGAAGTAGGTCGCGGGGTCCACCGAGGTGGTGGCCACCTTGAAGCCGACGTCGGTGAGGTTCTGGGCGATGATCTGGGCCGCCTTGGGGTGCCAGGAGTCGCTGGCGGCCATGAGCCGGATGGTGCGCCCCTTCGCCCCGGCCTCCTCGACCAGCCGCTTGGCCTGGGCGGTGTCCTGGGTGCTGAGGTCGGCGAGCGCGGTGTCGTAACCGCTCTGGGCCGGCGGGATGGCGTAGCCCCTGGGTTCGGCGCCGACGCCGTAGAACGCCTGCTGGAGGATGGCCTTGCGGTTGATGGCCAGGTTGATGGCCTTGCGCACCTTCAGCTCGGGGACCCGGCGGGCGTCGATCATCATGATGGCGTCGGCGTTCTGCGGGGTGTCGTACACCTTCACCGCGCTGTCCTTGCGCAGCTGCGAGACGGCGGAGTACGGGGCGAACTGGGTCGCGGACACGTCGCCGCTGAGCAGCGAGCTGACGATGGTCGACGGGTCCTGGACCTGGCGCAGCACCAGCCGGTCGATGGGGGGCTTGCCCAGCCGGAAGCCGTCGAAGGCCTCCAGCGTGATGGACTGCCCCGCGGTGGCGGTGGAGAAGGCGAACGGCCCGGTGCCCACGAGGTGCTTGCCGATGTCCGCGCCGTACTTGTCCAGCGCGGCCTTGGAGATGATCCGGCCACCGATGTCGGAGAGCTTGCCGAGTACGGTCCGGTCGGGCTTCTTCAGGACCATCTTCACGGTCGTGTCGTCGGGCGCGGTGAGTGAGGCGACGTTGGCGCCCATGCTCGCCAGCGGCCGGGTCGCGCCCTTGGGAAGCGTCTTGTCGTCGGGGTCGAACTGGCGGCCGAGGCTGGCGAGCACGTCGGCGGAGGTGAGCGTGGTCCCGTCGTGGAACTTCACGCCCTCGCGCAGGGTGAAGGTGTAGGTGAGCCTGTCATCGGATATGGTCCACTTCTTCGCCAGGTCCGGTGTGGGCTCGTTCGTCTCGAAGGAGATGAAGGTCAGGCCGCGGCAGACGCAGTCGACGGCCATCCAGTCGCCCAGGGACGTGTAGAAGGCGGGGTCGTTGACGGCGCTGGTGGCGTCGATGGCCAGGGTGAGCGTGCCGCCCTTGCCGCTGCCGCCGCCGTCCTGGGCCGCGGCACCGCACGCGGTGAGCAGGGCGGGCAGCCCGAACCCGACGCCCACGCCGAGCAGTCCGGCCCCCCGGAGCATCGTCCGGCGCGAGACGTCCCGCGACCCGGTCGCCGGCACCGACGACGGGGTGGCGGCGGCGGTCGAGGGCGATCCAGAGGTGTGATCCGGCATGGGGCCTCCTTGGGCACCGATCCTGAGAATGGATTAAATCTGCGCTGGATTGGATCCAAAAACATGCTCAGTGGCTCCCGATTCCCTCTCGTGTCCCTGGGGTTAAAGGCGTGTGAAGCGGACTTCGGACGATCGGTTGCCCCCCCGGTGGGGGATCCGACGCGCGAGGCGTGGACCGGGAACGAGTCGCCTGCGGGCACCGGGCAAGTGCCCTGTCGCCGACAGGGCACTTGAGTCACTGAATCTCCAAAAAGGTCCAGACGTGTGCGAATCCCCGGTCTCTCAGAAGACCCGGATCGGGATCTCGGCGGGGGCGGTGAGCAGGTCGAGGATCTCGTCGTCCAGGCGGACCAGGGTGACGGAGGCGCCGGCCATGTCGAGCGAGGTGCAGTACTCGCCCACGTAGCTGCGCCCGACCTCGATGCCGCGCTCGGCCAGTTGTTTGTGGGCGAGGCCGTACACCAGGTACAGCTCGCCGATCGGTGTGCCGCCGAGGCCGTTGACCATCAGCGCGACGCGGTCACCGGAGGAGAACGGCAGGTCGTCCACGACCGCGCTGACCAGTTCCCGCACCATCACGTCCGCAGACTGCAGCTTCTCGCGCTTGCGGCCCGGTTCGCCGTGGATGCCCACGCCCATCTCGACGGCGTCGTCGGGCAGTTCGAACAGCGGCGAACCCTTCGCCGGCGGTGTGCAGGCGGTGAGCGCCATGCCCATGGAGCGGGTGACGGAGTTGACCTTCTCCCCGATCCGGTACACCTCGTCGAGGTCCGCACCCCGCTCGGCGGCCGCGCCGACGGCCTTCATCACGAAGAAGTTGCCGGCCACCCCTCGCCGGCCGACGGTGTACGTCGAGTCCTGTACGGCCACGTCGTCGTCGATGAACAGCGTACGGACGGTCACGCCGTCGGCCTGGGAGAGTTCCTCGGCCATCTCGAACGCCATGCGGTCCCCGGTGTAGTTGTTGACCAGCAGCAGCACACCCTTCGGGGAGGCGACCAGCTTGACCGTCTCGTAGACGTAGTCGGCGGGCGGCGCGGCGAACACGTCGCCCGGACAGGCCGCGTCGAGCATCCCCCTGCCGACGGTCATCACGTGCGCCGGCTCGTGACCCGACCCGGAGCCCTGCACGATCGAGACCTTGTCCTCCCGCGGGGTGTCGGCACGCATGATCAGGTTGTACTCGGGCACGTACTTCAGCGTGCCGGGGTTGGCCAGGGCCAGTCCCTCCAGCATCTCCGCGACGTAGTCCTTCGGGTCGTTGACGAACTTCTTCATGCCGTGACTCCTCCTGGTCCTGCCGGTGGCGTCAGTCGCGTGCGGCCCACTCGGCGGCGATGCGCTCCGCCATGACCGCGACCGCCACCGCGCCCGGGTCCGGCGAGCCGATGCTGCGCTCACCGGTGTAGCTCTGGCGTCCCCGCCGGGCCTGCATGGGGGCTGTCGCGTCGGCCGCGGCACGGGCGGTCGTGGCGGCCAGGGCGGCCAGTTCCGCGCCGTCGGCCGCCGGTCCGTCCTGTGCCAGCCGCCGTTCCAGGGCGTCGGTCATCGGGATCAGGGCGTCCAGCAGGGTCTTGTCACCGACGTCGGACTTTCCTCGCGCCTTGATCCCCTCCGCGGCGGCCCGCAGCATGGCGACCGCGTCCCCGGCGTCCGGTTCCGGCCGGTCCTTGACGGCACCGGCGGCCCGCAGGAAGGCGGTACCCCACAGCGGACCCGACGTGCCGCCGACCCGCTTGGAGATCACCATGGCGACCTTCTTCAGGAATTCGGACGGTGCCTCCGGGGCGAGGTCGTCCCAGTCGGCGAGCACGATCTCGAAGCCGCGGGCGAGCGAGTACCCGAAGTCCCCGTCCCCGGCGACGGCGTCGAGGTCGCTGAAGGCCCGTTCGTTGTCCACCGCGGTCCGGGCGATCGTCCGTACGACGAACGTGAGGTCGCCGCCGGGCGCCGACGACGACGGCGATGACGATGACGATGGCGCTGACATGTCTCTCCTGACTGCCGCGGCGTCAGTGGGGTCGGGGATCGGATGGGGCGGGGTCCGTGTCGCCGCCGGCGGCGGGGAGCAGGCCGGCGAGGTCCGCGAGTTCGACGTACGGCCCCGGGTCGGTACCGAGCGGATCGCTCAGCACCCGGGCGACGGTCTCCTCCGGCGGCGGATCGCCCAGCGAGGTGACGACCAAGGAGGCCCCGGTGAAGTCCTCCTGGCCCGTGTAGGCGCTCGTCGTGACCGCGCAGGCGAGCCCGGCGCCGAGCGCGGACAGCAGGCCGTTGCGGCTGTCCTCGATCACGACGGCTTGCCCGGGATCCAGACCGAGCCGGTGCAGGGCGAAGGCGTAGATGTCCGGGGCCGGCTTCTTGCGCTGGACCACGTCCCCGGCGAAAACGCTGAAGTGAGAGGCCAGTTCCGGGCCCATGGCGAGTTCGAGCACGCTGCGGACGGACGCCTCCGCGGAGGTGGAGGCGACCGCGAGCGTCCACCCGGCCTCATGTGCCGCCGTGGCCACCCGCCGCACGCCGGGCCGGGGAGGAATGCTTCCGCTGCCGATGATGGCCGTGTAGATCTCGGTCTTGCGCCGGTGCCAGGCCGCGACCTGCTCGTCGAGAGCGGCCGGGTCGGAGGGCAGGCCGGCGGCGGCGATGAACTCCGGGGTCAGCAGCGTACGCATCCGCTCCTTGCCGCCGCCGATCTTCACCTTCTCCGCGTACTCCTCGTCGCTCCACCGCACCGGCAGGCCGAACTCCTCGAACGTCCTGTTGAAGGCGGGCAGATGACCGTCGCGTTCGGTGTCGGCGAGCACGCCGTCGCAGTCGAAGACGAGCGCGGGCACGGCTACCTCGCCTGCCCGGCGCTGCCGAAGAGCCTCATCAGTGAACCGGCCATGTCGATGACGTCCTGGCGGACGTCCCGGAAGAGCGACGGCGGGTCCCACTTCTGCCGCTCCTCCGCCGTCCGCAGGAAGGCCAGGTTCGACTTCATGTACGTCTCCTTGAGGGCCGTGGAGATGTTGACCTTCGCGCACCCCCGGGAGATCAGGTCGCGGAACTGCTCGTCGGAGAGCCCGCTGCCGCCGTGCAGCGCGATGGGCACGGGATGGGCCGCCACGATGTCGGACACGCGCTGCGCGTCGAGCACCGGCGCCTGCTTGTACGACCCGTGCGCGTTCCCGATCGCCGGTGCGAAGACATCGACCCGCGTGGTCCGCAGGAACTCCAGCGCGACTTCCAGGGACTGCCGCTCGGCGGCGACGTCGCTGCCGACCCCGTCCTCCACACCGGTGATCGACTCGATCTCGCCCTCGACCGCGGCGCCGAACGGACGGGCCTCCGCGACGACCTCGACGGTCTGCCGCATGTTCTCCTCGACCGGCAGCTTGGAGGCGTCGAAGAGCACCGAGTTCCACCCCCGCCGCAGGCACTCGGTGATGACCTCGCGCTCCGGACAGTGATCCAGGTGCAGGGTGACGGGTACCTCGATGCCCGCGGTCATCGCGGTCCACATGGCGAAGAGCACGTCGCTGCCGATGGCCCTGACCGTCTTCACCGAGGTCTGCACGATGAGCGGCGACGCGTTCTCCACCGCGGCCGCCAGCACGGCCTCCAGCGTGAGGTCGTTGAACACGTTGATGGCCGGTACGGCGTAGCGCTCCGCGAAAGGCCTGGCGAGGATCTCGGTCAGCGGTGTCACACCCACGACGCCTCCACGTCTTCACCCACCCCCGCTCCTCCATTCCACGCCCGCGCCTCACACCCCGCCACTTTTGGCGGCCCGGAACGGCGGGCGGGCGGGTTGCCGGAATCCAACCGATGCCGACGCCGTGGCATGGCCGGCGCGGTCAGCGCAGCAGGGATCGAGGCCGTGCGGACAGGATCGCCTCGGCCTCGTCGCTGATGGTCCGGACCACGTCAGCGGCGGGACGGACGGCGTCGACGAAGAACGCCGACTGCCCGTAGAGGATCTCGCTCGTGTCGGGGTCGGGCGTGGCCTCGAAGGGGTTGCTGTCCGCCGCGGGCTGGAACTCCTCCTTGCGGTCCCGCAGCGTCGCCTCACGCCCCGACCACTCGTCGGTGAAGCGGTTACGGCGGACGCGGGTACCAATGGCCGTGGGCCAGGGCAGCCCCGACACGATGTCGTAGGCCCGCGTCCACACGGTGTCGCCGCCGTCGCTCTCGACGATCAGGCGCTTGTGGAGATCGTGTACCTCGACCGCCTCGGGCGTGGCGAGGAACGCCGTGCCGAGCCAGGCGCCGTCCGCACCGGCGGTGAGGACCGCCGCGAGGGTCCGGCCGTCGCCGATGCCCCCTGCTGCCAGTACCGGCACATCGGGATATCGCCGCACGATCCCGGCCAGGAGGGGCAGCAGGCCCATCGTTCCGGTGTGGCCACCGGCCTCGGTGCCCTGCGCCACGAGGACGTCGGCACCGGCGGCCACGGCCGTCGCCGCGTCGTCGTGGTTCTGGACCTGGCACATCACCCGGGCTCCCGCGTCCTTGGCACGAGCGAGCCACGGCCGGGGGTCGGCGAACGACAGCGCGATGACCTCCGGCCGTTCCTCCAGCGCGGCGTCGAAAAGCGGCTCGGTGCAGGGGAGGAGCGGCGTGATGAAGCCGACTCCGAACGGCCGGTCCGTCGTGGCCCGGATCGTTGCGATCTCCGCGCGGATCCAGTCCGGCCCTTTCCAGGGATGTGTGCCCCCGAAGGAGCCGAGGCCGCCGGCGGCGGAGACAGCGGCGGCGAGTGTGCCGCCGCTGTGCAGGCTCATGGGCGCCGCCATCACCGGGTGAGTGATGCCGAACATTTCGGTGAATCTCGTGCGCAACATGGGCTGAAGCTAGCGAAGCCGATTAAACCGAACAACTTGGGCGCGGCCCAGTGCGATCAGGGATTTCCAGGACCTGTTCCGCTTGAAGGGCATCTCGAACATCCGCGAGAACAGCCATGCCCCGAGCACCGAGACCGGCAGGGCTGTGGCAAGCGTGAACCAGAACGTCGGCAGGCCGCGCGAGACGAAATGCGGGGCTACCCGGCGTATGACGACTATGACGATCGGCAGATGAATCAGGTACAGGCTGTAGGAGAAGTCGCCGAGCCTTCGGATCGGTCGCGTGGTCAGGAGCCGTAGCAGCAGGGCGGGCCTGCCGGTGGCCACCGCGGCGAGCAGCATCGTCATGGCGGGAGCGATGGCGAGGTCGATCCAGAAGTAGTGGTTCACCGTCCACACGGAACCCTTGACGACGCCGATGGCCAGGACGGGCAGGGCGGCCAGGGCGGCGAACCATCCCCAGGGCAGGCGCCGAATCCGGTCCCGCGCGGCGACGACTCCCGCACCGATCACACCCGCGACGAACACGGGCGCGAGGTGGGGGGCAAGCCAGTTGTCGCCCTCCACCGGATTCGCACCGGCTGCTGTCAGGCCGAGGGCGATCACCGGAAGGGTCACGCACGCGGCCAGGACCACCGCGTTCGACCGCCGCCTGACAAAAAGAAGAAGAGGAAAGAGGAGATAGAGCTCGGCCTCCACACCGATCGACCAGAACGCGCCGTTCGGCGTGGGCGCGGTGATCATGTCCTGGGCGACGAGACCGTACACCAGGACGGACTTGCCGGTAGGTGGCCCGAAGTGCGAGGCCGGCACCACGAACAGGGAGATGATCACGCTCATGGCCAGCGCCGCCCAGTACGGGGGCAGGATCCGCCAGGCGCGCCGGCGCAGGAACTGCGCGACGCCGACCGACCGCCAGCCGTGGCGGGCCGGGGAGAGGGCCAGGGAGAAGCCGGAGAGCACCAGGAAGAAGACGACGGCGAGGCGCCCGAACATCAGCCCCTTCAGCCACGCAGGCGCCGAACTGTCGGGATAGCCGGGGAAGGTGTACAGCCAGCAGTGGAACAGCACCACATACAACGCCGCCAGGCCCCGGAGGCCGTCCAGGCCCCCCACCTGCGACTGGGCGCGTGCTTTGCTCCCTGTCTCCGCCTGTGCCGCCGGGGCTGGGGCGGCCAGGTCGAGAGTGCTGCTGGCCGGACGGCCCAAGTCGGCGGAAATGGTTCAACCCCTTCTCCTGGCGGCGCGTTTGCCGCCGGGCCGATGCCCTGGCGGCGCGCCGGGCGGCACAGTGCCGCCACAGGGACTTGGTACGTGGCATCCGGCTCAGAGGTTCAGCGCAGGGCCCGCGTCTTTCTCGTCCCGCCCGTGTGAGGCCGGCAGCGCGGCAGCCGCGGGCGTCAGCCGGTCTCGGCGGCCTTCTGCCCGGACGGGGCTACGGCGTACCACTCCGCGTCCTTGCCCTGGCCGTTCGCCTGTTCGGCCGCCGTGTCGCCGCTGTACCGGTAGAGCGGCCAGCCGGCGAGGGTGAGTTGCTTCAGGCCGTTGCGGTGAACCGTGCCGAGGAGGCTCTTGTCGACCCCCGTCGTCTGTACGGAGTCCCCCACGATGACCGGCACCCATGTCTTCGTGCACGCACCGGAGCACGTCCATCTGGAGGGATTCGACTGGTCCTTGTCGTAGCGGTAGAGGGTCAGTCCCCGGTCGTCGGCGACCACGCTGCCGATGCCGTTCAAGGCTTCGGCCGTCACGCCGGTGGTCGTGGCAGGCTGCCCGGTCCCGGCGCTGCCGCTGTCGCCCGCCGCCGAGGTGGCCGGCGTTGCGGAGGCCCCGGGATCCGACGCGGCCGGGGCCACCGGGGCGGCGCTGTCGGAGCCGGTGCCGTTCGAGGAGCCGCATGCCCCCAGCAGGAGGGGGGAGGCGAGCCCTACGGCGAGGCTCAGGACGATGCGTCGCAGGAACAACGAGTTACCCTTCGTCAGGAGTCGCTTCTACTTGCTCCCTCAGTACGTCGACGGACCACCGCCCGCTCAGCCGCCGACACGAGATGACGCAGTCTTGACCATCCGCGTGGCGCCCGTCACCCGGGTGAGTGCGGCCTCCGGAGCCGGCTGTCAGCCGGCGGACGAGGAGTCACCGGTGTCGGCGTGCGTGCCGGTGAGGTTCTCCTCGATACGCGTCAGGACCCGCATCGCCTGCCGGTACTCCTCGTCCGTGAATCCCGCGGCGGTGACCGCCTCCAGGTCGCGCCAGGCCCGCAGCACCCGGTCGCGCAGGGCCCGGCCGGCGCGGGTGGTGTCCACGAGGACGGCCCGCCGGTCGTCGGGGGAGGGGCTGCGGCTGACGAACCCGGACTGCTCCAGGCGTTGCAGCATCTTGGTGACGGTGGACGGATCGAGCCCCAGCGTCTTGACGAGGTCGGCCTGACGCTGCTCGCCCTGTTCCCAGAGCCGCATCATCAGGAGCTCCTGCCCGGGATACAGGCCGGTCTCGCGCAGCAGGTGGCCCGCCGTGATCCGGTGCACCCGGGCGGCACGGAAGAGGGCCCCGCTCATCGGGGCGTCGGCGACGGCCGGGACCGTGTCGTCGTTGCCCTGGACCGCTTCGGACGCCGGCATGGTTGTTGTTCTCCTTGCGCTGCCCTCGGGAAATACGTGTCGAGCCTCTTATCCTAAAGGGATTGATTGGCCGGCAAAGTGGATTGGCCGGCAAAAGTCCTGCTTTCCGTATCCGTGGGCCCTGTCGAGCGGTGACGACCGGCGCGGACGCCCGGGGCGATCTTGGTGGTTCGCTCACCGTTCATAACGGCCTCACCCAGGCGAAGGCGGCCGTTCGGGTCAGGTCGGAAAGGTCCTGGCGGCCTGTCACATCGGAACCCCAGGACGGATTTCGTGACCGAAGCACGCGTTCGGCGGTGGCGTCGCAGCCTCCGTGTTCTGCTCGTCGCCGTCGCCGGCCCGACGCTCGCCGTCGGCGCCCTGACCGCGTCCCCCGCCCACGCGGCGGCGGCCGACGACATCCGCATCAACGAGGTGGTGACCACCGGGGACGTCAACGACTCGGTGGAGCTGTACAACAAGGGCACCGCCACGGTGGATCTCTCCGGCTGGATCCTCAAGGACGACAACAACAGCTCCAAGTACGCGATAGCCTCCGGGACCACGCTCGCCCCCGGTGGCTTCGTGGCCTTCGACGTGCACAACGCCTTCGGTCTGGGCTCCGACGACGAGGCGCGCCTCTACCTCGCCGACGGCACCACCCTCGTGGACAGCTTCAGCTGGAGCGAGCACTCCAACCCGTCGTGGTCGCGCTGCCCCGACGGCACCGGCGCCTTCGGTTCGGCCGCCGTGACGCTCGGCGCCGCCAACGACTGTGGCTCCGGCGGCGTTTCGGCGACGGCCTGGCCGGGCGGCAGCTCGGTCACGGCCGCCGACACCAAGAACGCCTTCGGCTCCGACCTGAGCGGCCTCTACCAGGAGGGGAGCGTGATGTGGGCGGCTCAGAACAGCGGCAAGCTCTGGCGTCTGGTCCCGAACGGCGCCACCGCCTGGAAGGCCGACACCAGCAACGGCTGGACCTCCGGCAAGACCCTCAGGTTCCCCGGCGGCTCCGGCACGCCCGACGACGAGGGCGTCACGCTGACCGGCTCCGGAGCCGCCGGCGGCGTCTACGTGGCGAGTGAGCGCAACGCGGACTCGTCCGGCACCAGCCGCCTGTCCGTCCTGAAGTACGACGTGAGCGGCACCGCCACCACGCTCACCGCCGCCACCGAGTGGAACCTGACCTCGGACCTGCCGTCCGTGGGCTCCAACCTCGGCCTGGAGGCCATCACCTGGGTTCCGGACGCCACCCTGACCGCCGCCGGTCTCAAGGACGCCTCCACCGGCGCGGCCTACAACCCGGCGAACTACGGCTCGCACACCGGCGGCGTGTTCTTCGTCGGCGTCGAGGGCACCGGCATGATCTACGGCTACGTCCTCAAGGACGGCGGCACCTTCACCCGCGTCGCCTCCCTCAGCAGCGGCATGGCCGGCGTGATGGAACTCCAGTGGGAGCCGCAGGCCTCCCGCCTCTGGGCGGTCTGCGACGACACCTGTGACGGCCAGCACCGGACCATGAAGATCAACGCGTCCGGTGTCTTCGCCACCACGGCGATCTACAACCGCCCGTCCGGCATGGACAACCTCAACAACGAGGGCTTCGCCGTCTCCGGCTCGGACGCGTGCAGCAGCGGCACCAAGCCCGTGTACTGGTCCGACGACAGCAACGACAGCGGCCACGCCCTGCGCCGGTCCACGATCACCTGCTGACCCTGCCGGCGCGCCGGTACCCCGCTGTATCGTACGCGCGGCACCTCACGCACCACCCGCAACACAACGCCAACTCCCTTACCGGCGCGTCGACTTCACCGACGTGCCGGTTCCTTTCGCCGCCCCCCCCGGAGGAACCGTGGCCACCAGCCGCCCCCGCCGTTCTCGTGAGCCTCTGACCCGACGCAGATCCCTCGCCCTGACGGCCGCCCTCGCCGCCGTCTGCTGTGTCACCCTCACCCAGCCCACCCCGGCCAGCGCCGACTCCGCCGCCGACCGCGCCGCCCTCGCCCAGTGGTGGGCCCCCGTCAACTTCCAGGACGTCGACTCCACCGGCGAGACCGCGCTCGGCGGCAGGTCGGACTACATCACGTCCTACGACTACGACGGCGACTTCAACGGCCGCGACAACTGGGAGAACACCAGCCAGTCCGCGCTCGCGGCGCATGTCTACTACTCGGTCGTCCAGACCCCGTCCTTCTCGTACCTGCTGTACACGTACTTCCATCCGCGCGACTGGTCGGACGGCGTCCTCGACAACTACCAGGAGGACCTGACCGAGCACGAGAACGACGCCGAGGGCGTCCTCGTCGTCGTGGCCAACGACGGTTCCGCGTACGGACAGTTGAAGGCCGCCATCACCGTCGCGCACAGCAACTTCTACTCCTGGGTGCCCGCGGGCAGCGACTTCACCAGCGGGCAGGAGAGCGTCGACGGCACCCTGAAGCTCCAGGGCGACCCGCACGACGACGGCCACGGCCGCCCGTTCACGACCCAGCAGCCCAACACCCATGCCGCGTGGGCCGAGGGCTACCTGTCGCAGGAGCGCAGCCAGTACGCGAGCGGCGACGGCATCGTCTACTACCCCGGCTCCACCGCCGAGGTGCCGTCCGGTTCCAACGACCGTGACGTGCAGTACACGCTGACCGACGTCTTCGCCTCGAACGGCATGTGGGCGAACCGCACCCTGACCACGCTCTTCGCGACGTCGAACAACTTCGCCGGCGACGACGGCTCCAACCCCTACGGTGCCAAGTGCGGCGCCGGCGGGGTCCTCGGCCCGGCCAACGGCGCCTGCGACACCGACGCGGCCAACCCGCCCTGGGCCTGGGACGACGGCAACGACCTGCCCGGCCGGGGCTACCTCGCCACCAACCCCGCCGAACTCGTCTGGGACTACTTCAACTGGTCCGGCAAGCCCTCCTCGCCCGACCTCGCCTACACCTGGGACCAGTACAACGGCATCACTTCGTGAGGAGCGGCCGCGTCGCTCCGTGGTGAGCGGTCAGGGCGTACCGGTGAGGTTCTCCATCAACCGGTACGCCTGCTCCAGGGACAACGGCGGTGGTCGGCCCGCATCCGGTGTGCCTCCTCGAACGCGCCTCTCCGCCAACACCGTCGACGCCCCCCGGCTGACTCACCTGGCCGCCGCCCACGGCCGGGGCGCCGAGATGTTCGAGCGGCTGCTCCGCGCCCACCTCGGCGAAGGCGAAGCCGTCGACGACCCCGGTACCCTGGTACGGCTCGGTGCCGAGGTCGGTGTACCGGAGGACGAGGTACGGCGGATGCCCGACGGCGACGCGTACCCCGGTGCCGTCACGGCCGACATCCGCGAGGCACACCGCTACGGCGCCACCGGCGTGCCGTTCTTCGTGCTCGACCGCGCCTACGGCCCCTCCGGGGCCCAGCCGGCCGGCACCTTCCTGACCGCCCTGCGGACCGCGCACGCGGACACCGCCCGGGCGAGGCGCTGAGCGGGGCTCGACGCGCGCGATCGGCCCGGAGCTGGTGTGCTGAGGGAGGGGGTTTCGACCGTTTCCGTCGTACCCGTTCCGGGAGAGACGTATGAGTACCTACCGAGTCGCGCAGGTGCCCGCCATGGGCGCGCCCTTCGAGATCGTCGAGCGGGAGGTGCCCCGACCGGGTCCCCGGCACGTGCGGATCGCCGTGGAGGCCTGCGGAATCTGCCACAGCGACAGCTTCTTCGTGACCGCCGGACTGCCGGGCATCACGTTCCCCGTGGTGCCCGGACACGAGATCGCCGGGCGGATCGAGGAGATCGGGGAGGGCATCGAGGACTGGGGCTGGGCGATCGGCGACCGGGTCGGGGTCGGCTGGTTCGGCGGCAGCTGCGGCCACTGCAAGCCGTGCCGGCAGGGCGACTTCATCGTCTGCGAGAACGGCAGGACGCCCGGCTGGACCTACGACGGCGGCTTCGGCGCGCAGGTGATCGCGCCGGTCGACGCCCTGGCCCGCATCCCCGACGGGCTGACCTCGGCCGACGCCGCACCCCTGGGCTGCGCGGGCGTGACCACCTTCAACGGGCTCAGGCGCAGCCCGGCCGAGCCCGGTGACCTGGTCGCCGTCGTCGGCCTCGGCGGGCTCGGTCACCTCGGCGTGAAGTACGCGGTGGCCATGGGCTTCGAGACGGTGGCCATCGCCCGCGGCGCCGAGAAGGCCGACTTCGCCAAACAGCTCGGCGCCCACCACTACATCGACTCCACGACATCGACACCCGTCGCGGAGGCCCTCCAGTCGCTCGGCGGCGCCAAGGTCGTACTCGCCACCGCGGGCAACTCCCCGGCGATCTCGGCGGCCGTGGACGGTCTGGGACCCCGGGGCGAGCTGGTGGTGATCGGCATCGACCCCGAGCCCCTCGGGTTCAGCCCGCTCCAGTTGCTCACGAACGCCCGGGAGATCCGCGGCCATCCGTCCGGCACCGCCCAGGACGTGCAGGACACCATGGAGTTCAGCGCCCTGCACGGGATCCGCCCGACGATCGAGACCGTACCGCTGGAGGAGGCGGGCGCGGCCTACCAGAAGATGATGGACGGGGCCGCGCGCTTCCGCATGGTGCTGACCTACGACTGACCCACCGGATCAACGCCGTACGGCACGGGCCGCGAGCACCGCGATGTCGTCCTCGGAGCCGATGGCGAGGCGGTCGAGGACGGTGTCGACGATCTTGTCCAGCGGATCGGCCGGCGACAGGGACAGACCCGTCAGACGGGCCAGGCCCCGGTCGATGTCCTCACCGCGCCGCTCCACCAGTCCGTCGGTGTACAGCAGCAGCACACCGCCGCGTTCCGGGGTGACGCGCTGCTCGTACCGGCCGAGCCCGCTGCCCAGCGGCGGCCCGACCGGCACCGGAACCAGCTCCATCCCGCCCTCGGGGGACAGCCAGACCGGCGGCAGGTGCCCGGCGCTGGCATAGGTGAGCGTGGCGACGTCCGCGTCACCGAGCGCGAGGAAGCAGGTAGCCACCCGCTCGAAACCGGAGTCCGAGACCATCCGGTCCGCGTGCTCCAGAATCCGGCGCGGGGAGAGCCCCGCGCGGGCCAGCGCCCGAAGCGTCGAACGGTAGTGGCTCATGGCCACCGCCGCGTCCACGCCGTGGCCCATCACATCCCCGATGACCAGCATCGTACGGCCGTCGGGCAGGGCCAGGACGTCGTACCAGTCGCCGCCGATCAGCGAACCGTCGTCGGCGGGCCGGTAGCGCCCGGTGGTCTCCACACCGGCGTGCTGCTGCAACTGGCCGGGCTCGGACAACAGCGCCCGCTGCAACTCCAGGGCCATGGTGTGCTCACGCTGGAAGCGGACCGCCCGCTCCAGGGCGCGCGCGGCGCGGGCGGCGAGTTCGCGGGCGACCGTGGCGTCCTCGTTCGAGAACGGCCCGGAGTCCCCGGCCCGGGCCAGCTGCAGGCTGCCGAGGTACCGGCCGTCCGAGACCAACGGCGCCAGGAGCACCGAGTGGACACCTGCGGTCAGACACGCGCGGGCCGGCGGCCAGCTGGGGACCAGCGCCCGCCACTGTGCGGAGGTGATCGCGTTGCGCCGCAGGACCCGGCCCGCCGCCAGGTTCCGCCGGGTCCCGGCGCCGCGCGGCCAGCCGACCAGTTCGCCGCGCGCGTCCAGCGCCGCGAGCCCGGTGACCAGACCCGGCCGGGTCGCGTACGCGGCGAGCCGGGTGGGCACCCGCCGCCCCGACGCCGTGTCCGGCGGATTGAGCTCCACCCCGGCCGCGTCCGCCAGCTCCGGGACGACGAACTCCGCCAGCTCCCGGCAGGTCCCGGCGACATCGGTGCCGGTGCCGATCCGGGACGCGGCCGCGTCCAGCAGCGCGAGGCGCCGATGGGCGCGCTCCAGCTCGTACACGTACTGCTGCGGCTCACTGATCTCCAGGCCCACCCCCGCGACGCCCACCACCTTGCCCGTGCTGTCCACCAGCCGGTGGTACACACACCGCCACTCCCGCACCTGGTACGGCGAGTCCACCCAGGTCCGCCCGGTGACGATGGTCTCCCGGGGCCGTCCGTCGTGCAGGATGTCCCGCAGCAGCTGCTCCGACCGCTGGATGTGCGGCAGCACCTCGTGGAGGGTGTGCCCGAGGTACGCGGCGGCGGGCAGGCCGGTCATCCGGGCCATGTGCGGATTGACGTACAGATAGCGCAGATCGGTGTCGAGGACCGCGAAACCGACGGCCGCGTCCTCGACGATGCCGCGCAGCAGGTCGATGTAGCCGATGTCGAGGGGCGGTGCGCCCGAGGAGGCCGGTCGTCGCGAGGAGGTGTCCCTGTCCACCCGGTCCTCCTCGCCTGCCCCCGCCCACGGCCGCCCTCATCCTCCACCAGGTCCCGGTGCCGCGCATCCCGGGGCAGCCCGTACGCGCCCGCTCACATCGCCGGGTGCCGGTCTGTGCGGTGGCCTTAACCCCCGTTGATCAGGAGCGGTGACGCGGGTGTAATCACCGGTGCATACGGTCGGAGCCCAAGAGCAGAGGCTGACCAGCAGGAACAGGGGGCGCCCGTGGCCGCGCCGGACTCGCGCAGCACCGACACCGGCAGGGTGCGGACGGTCTGCTCCTACTGCGGGGTCGGCTGCGGCATCGTCCTGGACATCGCCGGCGGCCCGGACGGCCGCCGTACCGTCCTCAAGGCCTCCGGCGACAAGGAGCACCCGGCGAACTTCGGCCGGCTGTGCACCAAGGGCGCCACCACCGCCGACCTGCTCGCCGCGCCCGGCCGGCTGACCACCGCCCTGCTGCGGCCCGAGCGGGGCGAGGAAGCCGTCCCCACGGCCGTGGACACGGCGGTCGCCGAGACCGCGCGACGGCTGCGTGCGATCGTCGACGAGCACGGACCGGACGCGGTCGCCCTCTATGTCTCCGGCCAGATGAGCCTGGAGGCCCAGTACCTCGCGAACAAGCTCACCAAGGGCTACCTGCGCACCAACAACATCGAGTCGAACTCCCGGCTGTGCATGGCCAGCGCCGGCACCGGCTACAAGCTCTCCCTCGGCGCCGACGGCCCGCCCGGCTCCTACGAGGACCTCGACAAGGCGGACGTCTTCCTGGTCATCGGCGCCAACATGGCCGACTGCCACCCCATCCTCTTCCTGCGCCTGATGGACCGGGTGAAGGCAGGCGCGAAACTGATCGTCGTCGACCCGCGCCGCACCGCCACCGCCGCGAAGGCCGACCTGTTCCTCCAGGTCGAACCCGGCACCGACCTCGCCCTCCTCAACGGCCTGCTCCACCTCCTGCACGAGAACGGGCACACCGATCCCGAGTTCATCGCCGCCTACACCGAGGGCTGGGAGGAGATGCCGGAGTTCCTCGCCGACTACCCGCCCGCCGCCGTCGCCGCGATCACCGGCATCCCCGAGGCCGACCTGCGCGCGGCCGCGCGGCTGATCGGCGAGGCGGGGGAGTGGACCAGCTGCTGGACCATGGGCCTCAACCAGTCCACCCACGGCACCTGGAACACCAACGCGCTGGTCAACCTGCACCTCGCCACCGGCAGGATCTGCCGCCCCGGGAGCGGGCCCTTCTCCCTCACCGGCCAGCCCAACGCCATGGGCGGCCGGGAGATGGGGTACATGGGCCCTGGCCTGCCCGGCCAGCGGTCGGTCCTGGTCGACGCCGACCGGGCCTTCGCCGAGGACGTGTGGGGGCTGGACCCCGGCACCGTCCGCGCCGACGGCGTCGGCAAGGGCACCGTCGAGATGTTCCGGAAGATGGCCGACGGCGAGATCAAGGCCTGCTGGATCATCTGCACCAACCCGGTCGCCTCCGTCGGCAACCGGCGGACCGTCATCGAGGGCCTGGAGGCCGCCGAGCTCGTCGTCACCCAGGACGTCTTCACCGACACCGAGACCAACGCCTACGCCGACATCGTGCTGCCCGCCGCCCTGTGGACCGAGTCCGAGGGTGTCCTCGTCAACAGCGAGCGCAACCTCACCCTCGCCCGCCCCGCCGTCGACCCGCCCGGCGAGGCCACCGCCGACTGGCGGCTGATCGCCGCCGTCGCCCGCGCGATGGGCTTCGAGGACGGCTTCTGCTACGACAGCGCCGAGCAGATCTTCGAGGAGATCAAGCGCTTCCACAACCCGGGGACCGGCTACGACCTGCGCGGGGTCAGCTACGACCGGCTGCGTAGCACCCCGGTGCAGTGGCCCGCGGCCACCGCCGGGGGACCCGACCGCAACCCGATCCGGTACGTCAACCCCGACGGCACCCTCACCTTCGCCACTGCCTCCGGCCGCGCCGTCTTCCACCCCCGCCCGCACCTGGACCCCGCCGAGATGCCCGACGGCGACTACCCGTTCGTCCTGAACACCGGCCGCCTCCAGCACCAGTGGCACACCCTCACCAAGACCGCGAAGGTCGCCAAGCTCAACAAGCTCAACCCGGGCCCGTTCGTCGAGGTCCACCCCGAGGACGCGGCCGCGCTCGGCCTCACCGACGGCGACTCCGTCGAGGTCGCCTCGCGGCGCGGCCGGGCCGTGTTGCCGGCCGTCGTCACCGACCGGGTGCTGCCCGGCTCCTGCTTCGCACCCTTCCACTGGAACGACCTGTTCGGCGAGTACCTCAGCGTCAACGCCGTGACCAGCGACGCGATCGACCCGCTGTCCTTCCAGCCCGAGCTGAAGGTGTGCGCGGTGTCGCTGACCAAGGTGTCCACACCGGTGAGCGTGCAGGTGCCGGGTATCGAGGAGACCCCGGCCGCGCTGTCCACAGCCGCCCCCGCCTCCGCCGCTGCCGCCTCCGTCTTCGGACTCGACCCCGCCCCGCCGCCGGTCCTCACCGAACCCGAACGGCAGTACCTGGTCGGTTTCCTCGCCGGCATCCCGGCCGGCGCACCCGGCGTCCCTGTGCTGCCCCCGGACGCGCCGTTCAGCCCCGAACACGCCCGGTGGGTCAACGGCACCCTCGCCGGCCTGTACTCCCGTTCACCGGCGCCGGAGGCCACGCAGGCGGCGCCGGCCACCCGCCAGGTGGTGATCCTCTGGGCCTCGCAGACCGGCAACGCCGAGGACTTCGCCGCCACCACCGCAGAGCGCCTCACCGCCGGCGGCCACCCGGCCTCCCTGGTCGCCATGGACGAGGCCGATCCGGCCGCCCTGCCCACGGGCGCCGACCTGCTGCTGATCACCAGCACCTTCGGCGACGGCGACGCCCCCGACAACGGCGCCGGCTTCTGGGACGGCCTCGCCGCCCTGGACGCCGGGCGCCTGGCCGGGCGCCGGTACGCCGTCCTGGCCTTCGGCGACTCCTCCTACGACGACTTCTGCGGGCACGGACGGCGCCTGGACCGTCGTATGGACGAACTCGGCGCGGTCCGGCTCGCCCCGCGCGCCGACTGCGAACCCGACTACGAGACACAGGCGGAGTCCTGGCTGGACCAGGTGCTGGCCGCCCTCAAGGACGGCGCCGCCGCGGCGGCCCCCGCCTCCGCCCCGGCCCCCGTCTCCACCCCGGCCCCCGTCTCCACCCCGGCGCCCGTCTCCGCCCTGGCGCCCGCCCGGCCCCGGCGCCCCGCCCCCACCACCGCCCGGCTCGTCGGCAACCGGCTGCTCAGCCTGCCCGGCGCCGGCAAGGAGGTGCGCCGCTTCACCTTCGACACCCGCGACAGCGAGACCCCGCTGGTCTACGAGGCGGGCGACGCGCTCGCGGTCCGCCCTCGCAACTCCCCGGAGCTGGTGGCGGAGTGGCTGACCGTCACCGGCCTCGACGGCGCGACCGGCGTGAGTGTCGACGGAGTCGGTGAAGTCCCGCTCTCCGAGGCCCTGTCGCGGCACCTCGACATCACCCGGATCACCCCCGACCTGCTCCGCTTCGCCGCCGATCGCGTCCGGGACCCGCGCGAGCTGCGCAAACTGCTGCGCCCCGACAACAAGGACGAGCTGGCCAAGTGGTCCTGGGGGCGGCAGGCCGTCGACGTCGCCGCCGAGTTCGGGATCCGCGCCGACGCCGGGGAGTGGGCGGGTGTCCTCGGCAGGCTGCAACCGCGTCTGTACTCGATCTCGTCCAGCCCGCTCACCGACCCCCACCTGGTCTCGACCACCGTTTCCGTCGTCCGCTACGAGAACCTGCACGGCAGGCCCCGGCAGGGCGTCTGCTCGCCGTTCCTCGCCGACGCCGAGCCCGGCACCCCGGTCCCGGTGCACGTCCAGCGCTCCCCGCACTTCCGCCCGCCCGCCGACCCGGCGACGCCCATGGTGATGGTCGGCCCCGGCACCGGCGTGGCGCCGTTCGTCGGCTTCCTCCAGGAGCGCCGCGCCCGTGGCCACCGCGCCCCGAACTGGCTGTTCTTCGGCGAACAGCACCGGGCCACCGACTTCTACTACGAGCAGGAGCTCACCGCCCTGCTCGCCGAGGGCACCCTGAGCCGCCTCGACACCGCCTTCTCCCGCGACCAGCGGGCCAAGGTCTACGTCCAGGACCGGATGCGCGAACACGGCCCGCTGCTGTGGTCCTGGCTCCGGGACGGCGCCCACTTCTACGTCTGCGGCGACGCCTCCCGGATGGCAAGGGACGTCGACCGCGCCCTGAAGGACATCGCCACCGTGCACGGCGGACTGACCGAGGACGAGGCGGCCGCGTACGTCAAACAGCTGGCCGCGGAGCGGCGTTACGTCCGGGACGTCTACTGATTCCGCATCAGCTGCCGCATGGTGAGCGCCAGTTGCAGCCGGAACAGGCCCTGCGGGGTACGCACCGACCAGCCCAGCAGATGCTCCGCGTGCGTCAACCGGTCCTGGAGCGTGGAGTGATGGACGCTGACCTCGGCGGCCGCCGCCCGCAGGCTCGTCGTCGACGCGATGGCGTGCAGCGTGCGCAGCATCCAGGGCGCGTCCGCGGCCGCGGCCTCCACGGCCCGGACGTCCGGCGTGGATTCGGCGCCGGGTACGGCGAGACCGGCGAGCAGCGCGACACCGCCCAGCTCGTCGGCGTGCACGACGGCCGGCCCCGGCTCCTGCGCGCGTCCGTCGGAGGCGAACCGCAGCGCGGTGCGGGCCGCCGCCCAGGAGCGGGGGAGATCCGCCACGGCCACCGCCGGACCCACGCCGGCGCGCCCCGCCGACGGCACCTGCTGCCCGTCCGCCACGATCCGCGGCGGACCGCCGGCCACCGCCACCGCCCGCACGGACGGGCCGCCGGTGTCCAGACCGAGCCGCCGAGCCGCGTGCAGCCGGGCCGGCAGTGGAGCGCCGGCGTCCAGGACCGTCTCGACCAGCGCCGGATCGTCCACCGGCGCCGCCGGTGCCCGGCCCCGGGTGCGGTCGAGCACGGACCGTACGGCCGCCGAGGCCCGCTCCAGGATCACCGCGTCGACGACGCTCGGCCCCTCGGAGCCGGCCCGCTCCAGCCAGAGCGCCGGCGGGCCGCCCGGCGCCAGCGGCGCACCCGGCCAGCCGGGATCGGGCGCGCCGGCGCTGTCCTTCCGCCGTCCGTCCGGCTCCACCCGCAGCCGGACCCGTCGCTCCTCGTCGACCAGCCGCGCCGGACAGCCGGCGAGCACGGCGGCTCCGCGCACCAGCGCCTCCAGACCGGCCCGGGTCTCGGCCAGCCGGTCGAAGTAGGCGATCACCGCGACGGCGGCCCCGGCATCCGGGTCGACCGCGGCCAGTCGCCCCGCCAGCTCCTTCATACCGCCATGATGCGCCATCCGGCGGTACGGCGAGGAGAGCCGGGCGCGGCAGGCAACCGTTACGGACGCCCGTCCCTCCTAGCTGTCGAGACACAGCGTCGACACAGGCACCGACCGACAGGAGCCCTCGCTTGGACCGCAACGAGCCCGCGCGGGCCGCCGCCGGACCGTCCCGCCGAAGATTCATGGTCTACACGGTGGCCGCGGGAACCCTCACGGTCGCCGCCCCGCTCGGCTGCGACGCCCCACGGGCCGACGGCGCAACCCCGGCCTCCGACGTCGTGGTGACCGGCACCGACGAGGAGATGCTCGTCCTGGAGGTCACCGCCGCCAACCAGGTCGTCGTACGGCTGCCCCGGGTCGAGGTCGGCCAGGGCATCACCACCGCCGTCGCGATGATGATCGCCGAGGAGCTCGACGCCCGCCTCGCCGACGTGCGGATCCCGCTCGCCGACGCCCGTAGCAAGGGCAACCAGTACACCGGCGGGTCCAGTTCGGTCAGCTCGCTGTACGGCCCGGCCCGGCGGCTGGCGGCCACCGCGCGCGCCCGGCTGGTGACCGCGGCCGCCCGCCGCTGGCGGCTTCCCGCCCACACCCTGCGCACCTGGAACACCCGGGTCGTCGCCCCCGACGGCCGGACGGCCACCTTCGGCTCCCTCACCGCGAGCGCCGCCCGGATCCACGTCCCGGAGGTGTCCAGCAAGCCCAAGCCGGCCTCCCGGCACCGGGTGATCGGGAAACCGACGACCAGGATCGACGCCCGGGACATCGTCACCGGTGCCGCGAAGTACGCGGGGGACCTGGCGGTCGCCGGGGCGAAACCGACGGTGGTGGCCCGGCCGCCGACCCTGCGCGGCAAGCTGCTCTCCCTGGACGACACGGCGGCCCGCGCCCTGCCCGGCGTCCACGCGGTGGTGCGGATCCCCGGCGGTGTCGCCGTGGTGGCGGACACCTTCCACCACGCCTTCCAGGGCCGGGACGCGCTGCGGATCACCTGGGCCGCCGGCCCGCTCGCGCCCCTGTCGGACAAGGAGATCCGGGCCCGGCTGCGGGCCGCGGTGCCCCGGCCCGGCACTCCGCCGCGCGGATCGACGCAGATCGAGGGCGAGTTCGCGTTCGCCTTCGTCAGCCACGCCCCGATGGAGGTGCTCACCGCGGTCGCCGACGTCCGCGGCGACCGGGCCGAGCTGTGGTTCTCCTCCCAGACCCCGACGGACGCCCGCGACACCGTCGCGGACCTGCTGGGGCTGGCGGCCTCGGCCGTACGGGTCCATGTGGTGCGCGGCGGCGGCTCGTTCGGGCGGCGGCTCAACTTCGACGCGGCCATCGAGGCCGCGCTCATCTCCAAGGCGGCCCGCAGGCCCGTGAAGCTGATGTGGAGCCGCAACGACGACACCCGGCACGGCAGGATGCGCCCCGCGAGCCACCACCGGATCCGGGCCAGTGTCGCCGGCGGCCGGGTGGTGGCCTTCCAGCATCTGACGGCCTCGGTGGGGGAGTCCTCCGACGAGACCGGCCTGACCGCACAGGCCGCCGGGGTGCGACCGCTGCCCAGCGACAGCGGGCTCTACAACTTCGGCCGCGTGGGCGGCGATTCGGGCGGCATCGAGCTGCCGATGCCGCTGGGCGCCTGGCGCTCGGTGGACTCCGGGACGATGCGCACGGCCGAGGAGATCGTCGTCGACGACGTCGCCCGTGCGCTGGGCCGGGACCCGGTCGCCTTCCGCCGCACCACCCTGCGGAGCAAGACGGTGAAAGCCGTCCTCGCCAAGGCGGCGGCCGCCGGCCACTGGGGCCGCGCGATGCCCGCCGGCACCGCACAGGGCGTCGCCGTCCACGAGGAGTACGGATCCGCCGTCGCCTGCCTGGCCGAGATCGACGCCACCGACCCGAAGAACCCCCGCGTCACCAAGGTGGTGATGGCCGCCGACGTCGGTACGGCCGTCAACCCGCGCGGCCTGGAGGCACAGCTGATGGGCACCGCCGTCGACGGCATCTCCACGGTGCTGCGGGCCGGCCTGCACATCGACCGGGGTGCGGTGCGCGAGGGCAGCTTCGCCGACTTCCACTACGCCCGCCAGCGACACGCCCCCCTCGCGTTCGAGGCGCACGTCCTGCCCTCGGGCGGGGAACCGGGCGGCGCAGGCGAACTCGGCGTCCCCGCGGCGGCGGGGGCGGTCGCCAACGCCTACGCCCGCGCCACCGGCACGAAACCCCGCAGCTTCCCCCTCGACTTCTGACCAGCCGTCTCCCAACTCCCAGAAGGCACCGATGCGTTCGTACTCCTTCGTCCTCAACGGCGAACCGGTCACCGTCGAGGCACCCGCCGACATGCCCCTGCTCTGGGTGCTGCGCGACCTGCTCGGCGTCACCGGCCCCAAGTACGGCTGCGGAGTGGGCGTCTGCCGCGCCTGCACCAGCCACCTCGACGGCGCGGAGATCCAGCCGTGCACGGTCCCGGTCGCCGACTGCGCGGACCGCGAGGTCACCACCATCGAGGGCCTCGCCGACGGTGACACCCTGCACCCCGTCCAACAGGCCTGGCTGGACTGCGACGTGGCCCAGTGCGGCTTCTGCCAGCCCGGCCAGATCATGGCGGCCGCCGCCCTCCTGAAACGCACCCCGCACCCGACGGACGCCGACATCGACCGCATCGAGAACGTCTGCCGCTGCGGCACCTACTCCAGGATCAGGGAGGCGATCAAGAGGGCGTCGGCGAACGGGGGCTGAGAGCGCGCCGACCGAGGCCGAGGACCACGCCGGGAGACGACGGCCGGCACCGGCCGTCGTACCGCCACTCCTCCTCCGGTCGCCCGAGCGGCGACCAAAGAGACCTACGCGTAGACGATCGGCCGACGCCCCGGCGACCGCCCCCGCTCCACGATGGATCCATCCGACGAGCGGGAGGCATCACGTGAGGACAGCACGGGGGAGTGCGGTCGCCGCCCTGGCCGTGGCGGCCGTACTGGCATCGACGGCCGGCGCACCGGTCCCGCACCATCCATCCACCACCCGGCTCTACGTGGCTCCCTGGGGCGACGACCAGGGGCCCGGCACCCTCGACCACCCCTTCGCCACCCCGGCCCGCGCCCAGCGGGCGGTAAGGGCCCTGGCCCCGCGCATGACCGCGGACATCACGGTCAGCCTGCGCGGCGGCACCTACCGCCTGACCGCCCCCCTGCGCCTGACCCCGGCCGACTCGGGCCGGTACGGCCACCGGGTCGTCTACCAGGCGTACGGCTACGGCACCGCGCACCAGGAGCAGGTCACCCTCAGCGGCGGCCGCCCGGTCACCGGCTGGCGCCCGGCCCCCGGGCAGCCCGGCGTCCGGCGGGCCGACGTCGGATCCCTGGAGATCCGTCAGCTGTATGTCAACGGCCGCCGGGCCCCGCGCGCGGCCCGGGGCGCACCCCTGCCCGGGAAGCTGAAACTGACGGCCACCGGCTACACCACCACCAGCAGGACCCCGCTCACCTGGCGCCACCCGGCCGACCTCGAAGTCGTCTACCGCTACGACTACGTGGAGGGCCGGTGCGGTGTGGCCGGGATCTCCGCGACCGCCACCGGCAGGACCACGATCACCATGGACCAGCCGTGCTGGAGGATGGCCCGCGCCCTGTACGGAGCGGACGCCCTGACACAGACCCATGACGTGGAGAACGCCCCGAACTTCCTCGGCGGGAGCGGAAGTTGGTACCTGGACCGATCCCGCCCCGCCCACCACACCCTGCTCTACCGCCCCCGCCCGGGCGAGGACATGACCCGAACCGAGGTCACGGCCCCCACCCTCCAGACCCTGCTCAGCGGGACCGGCAGCTCCGCCGCGCACCCCGTGCGCGACCTCACCCTCCGCGGCCTGACCTTCGCCCACGCCACCTGGCTGGCGCCGAACGAGCCGGCCGGTTTCGCCGCCGCCTGGAGCATGTACATGCGCCCCGGCAAGGGGGGTGACATCACGGCCCTCACAGTGCCCGGCAACGTCACCTTCCGGCACGCCGAGCACATCACCCTCACCGGCAACCGCTTCACCCATCTGGGCGCCCAGGGCGTCGACTTCGCCGCCGACAGCTCGCACAACACGGTCAGCGGCAATGTCTTCACGGACATCTCCGACGGCGGCATCGCCCTGGGCGTCCTGCCCCCGGCGACCCGTGGCACGAACACGGGCAACCGTGTCACGGACAACTGGATCCACCACGTCGGCGCCGAGTACCGTGCGGCCTCCGGCATCTGGAACAGCGCCACCCAGGACACCCTCATCGCCCACAACCAGGTCGACCACGTCCCGTACACCGGCATCCTCTCCGGTCCCAGCGAGGACCTGCGCGGCCTGACCCGCCGCAACCGCGTCCTCGGCAACCGGGTCTTCGCCACGAACCGCCTGCTGGCCGACGGCGGCGGCATCTACCTGCGCGGCGAACAGGGCCCCTCCTACCCGGACGGCGCCCTGGTGGCCCGCAACTCCGTCACCGACAGCGCCCACGGCGTCTGGAACGTCGGCATCTACACCGACGACTCCAGCAACCGCATCACCGTCCGCGACAACGTCGTCCACGACTACGTGGCCTCGATCGGCGGCTGCAGCGAGAACTGGGGCAACCGCCCGGTCCGCAACATCCGCTACGTGAACAACTACTGGGACGACAAGGTCCCCAGCTGGCTCGCCCGCCGCCCCTACCCCGGCGCCTGGCCCCCCGCCCCCGACTGCGGCGACCCCCAGCACCTCCACTTCATCCACAACACCCTCCTCACCCCGACCCACCCCTGCGCATCCCTCCCCACCTGCGCCACCATCACAGCCAACGCGGGCCCAAGGCCGCCGTACCGCCGGACACTGGGGCTGCGCTGACTGTCCGCCCCTCGCCGATTCTCAGTCCGCCAGGAGTCGTCGAAGCCACTCCAGGTGGGCCGCCCTCGCCGACTGGGACAGGGCGGCCTGGGGGGCGAAGCCGTCGAAGCCGTGGAAGCCGCCGGGCCAGACGTGGAGTTCTGCGATGCCGCCCGACTGCCAGATGCGGGAGGCGTAGTCGACCGTCTCGTCGCGGAAGGTCTCGGCGGAGCCGACGTCGAGGAAGGCCGGAGGGAGGTTCGTGAGGTCGGTGGCGCGGGCCGGGGCCGCGTAGGGGGAGACGTCGGGGCCGCCGCGGGCCTCGCCGAGGAGGGCGGTCCAGCCGGTCTCGTTGGCCGTGCGGTCCCAGACGCCGAGGCCCTTCATCTGGTGGCTGGACGGGGTGTCGTTGCGGTCGTCGAGCATCGGGCACATCAGCATCTGGCCGACGACCGAGGGTCCCTGACGGTCCCTCAGAAGGAGGGCCAGGGCCGCGGTGAGGCCGCCGCCCGCACTCGCCCCGGCGATCACGATCCGCTCGGCGTCGGCGCCGAACTCCTTCGCGTGCTCCGCCGTCCACAGCAGCCCGGCGTACACGTCCTCGACCGGCGCCGGATGCGGATGCTCGGGCGCCAGCCGGTACTCCACCGACACCACCACCGCGCCCAGTTCCCGCGCCCAGGCCAGCGGGAGGTCCACCCCCACCCGGTTGTTGCCGATCACCATGCCCCCGCCGTGCACGTGGTAGATCACCGGCAGCGGGGTGGGGCGGGCAGGGGCGGTGGGCCGGCAGATCAGCAGGGAGATCTCGGGGGCGCCCACCGGGCCGGGCACCGTGCGGTCCGCCACCTCGAACGCCCCGTCCAGGGTGAGGTCGATGTCGGCGAGCAGTTGTATCCCCTCGTTCTGCCGGACCGCGGGTATCTCGTCCAGCGTGAACCCCGGGGAGACCATCTCCCGGATCAGCTCCAGGGCGGCGGCGAGTTCGGGGTCGAACGGGGGCGGTACGGAGGTCATGGCGGCTCCTCGCGGCGGTGGTGCACTGCGGCTCGTACGGCCATGGTCCGCGCGCCCCGCCGGCAGCCGGGGCCGCCGGACGGCGGAAGCTCCCCGCCATCCGGCGGGTGGTCCACCGTATCGATCCGACTTCCCCACCCTTTCATGCCCCTTTGTCCAGCCGTGTCGTCGCCTGGCCGCCGGCCGTAGTCGGCCTGAGCCTGCTGGTCGCCGTGGACTTCCTCATCGGCGGCCCGCTCAAGCGGCTGGTGGGCCTGTCCTACGGGCTGTCGGTCATCCTCGGCCTCCTCGTGCTCGTCCGCGCGGTCACCATCGTCGCCGGCCCGTACGCGCCGAGGACACGGCCGTGCGGCGACATCTGAACCTTGACTTCGAGAGCGCTCGAAGTTCTAGCGTCGGACGGACAGAACACGATCCGGGTGGAACGGAGAACGGCCATGCGCGTGGGCGTGCACATCAACCGGTTCAACCATCCTGGCGGCGGCCCCGCACTGGGTGCCGAACTCGCCGCCGCCGGTGCCGCGGCCGAGGCGGCGGGCGTCAGCTGGGTCTCGGTGATGGACCACTACTTCCAGATGGAGTTCAACGGCGGCGCCGAGGACCCCATGCTGGAGGCCTACACCACCCTCGGCTACCTCGCCGGCCGCACCACCACCGTCCAGCTCGGCGCCCTGGTGACCGGGGTGACCTACCGGCACCCCGGACTTCTCGCCAAGATCGCCACCACCCTCGACGTGGTCTCGGGCGGGCGGGCCACGCTGGGTATCGGGGCCGCCTGGTACGACCGTGAGCACCACGGTCTCGGCGTGCCGTACCCGCCGCTCGCGGAGCGCTTCGAGCGGCTGGAGGAGACCCTGCGGATCTGCCTGCAGATGTGGGATCCGGAGAACAACGGCCCCTTCGAGGGCAAGCACTACCGGCTCGCGGAGACGCTCTGCAATCCGGCGCCGGTCAGCTCGCCGCATCCGGAGATCATGATCGGCGGCGGGGGAGAGAAGAAGACCCTGCGGCTGGTCGCCCAGTACGCGGACGCCTGCAATCTGATTCCCTCCTCGGCGGAGGAGCTGCGGCACAAGCTGGAGGTGCTGCGCGGGCACTGCGACACCGTCGGGCGCGACTACGACACCATCCGCAAGACCATCGCGTACACCGGGGACGCGGCCACCGACGGAGACCTGGACGCCTTCACCCGGGACATCGAGGGGTACGCCAAGCTCGGCGTCGACACCGTCATCGTGGGCCCGCGCCTGGGGGAGACCTCGGGGTGGATGGAGAGCTTCGTGGCCCCCGCCGTCGAACGGCTCGGCGCGATCGACTGAGACCCGATCGGCCGAGATGCGATCGACTGGGACCCGATCGGCCGAGATGTGATCGTCTGAGACCCGATCGGCCGAGATGCGATCGACTGGGACCCGATCGGCCGAGATGCGATCGGTCGAGACGTGATCGGTCCAGACGTGAAGACGTGATCGGCTGAGACGTGAAGGGGCCGGGGCTCATCGAGCCCCGGCCCCTTCGTCAGGCGGTGCCTCAGGCGGCGATGCCCACGTTGCCGTGCAGACGCGCGACGACCTCGGTCAGCTGGGCGGCGACCTCGGAGTCGTCGGCCGGGTGGGTCTCGGCGAAGCGGGTCACCGAGCCGGGGATCGACAGCTTGATGTCCTCGATCACCTTGCCGCCGGCGATGCCCACGGCCTTGCGGGCCTCGTCCTGCGCCCACACGCCGCCGTACTGGCCGAAGGCGGTGCCGATGACGGCGACCGGCTTGCCGCCGAAGCCGCTGGCGCCGTAGGGGCGGGACAGCCAGTCGATGGCGTTCTTCAGGACGGCCGGGATCGTGCCGTTGTACTCGGGGGAGAAGAACAGGAACGCGTCGGCGGCCTGGGCGGCCTCGCGCAGCTTCGCGGCGGCGGCCGGGACGCTGCCCTCGACGTCGATGTCCTCGTTGTAGAAGGGGATGTCGGCCAGGCCCTCGAAGACCTCGACCTCGGCACCCTCGGGGGCGAGCTTGACGGCCGCCTCGGCGAGCTGGCGGTTGTGCGAACCGGCGCGAAGGCTGCCGACGAGCGCAAGGATGCGGACAGACATGGGGGAACTCCAAGGGGGGCTGAAACACTGCTGTTACGAATCCGGACCGGGGTCCGGTTAATTTCTAACACCTCAAACGGACCGCGGTCCAGTTCTGTTCCCGATGCTTTACGCTGTCTTCATGTCCAGCGTCCTGCCGCCCTTCCCGCAGCCCCAGGAGCCCTTCGACACACCCCAGTTGCTCGAGGTGGGGCCCGCCCCCGAAGAACCGTGCCTGCGCGCCGACGCGGCCCGCAACCGTGCCCGGCTGCTGGAGGCCGCCGCCCGGCTGATCGCCGAACACGGCGTGGCCGGCGTCACCATGGAGGCGGTGGCCGCGGCGGCCGAGGTGGGCAAGGGCACGGTCTTCCGCCGCTTCGGCGACCGCACCGGACTGCTGATGGCGCTGCTCGACCACTCCTCGCGTCGGCTCCAGGCCGACTTCCTGGGGGGACCGCCGCCGCTGGGCCCCGGCGCCCCGCCGGTCGAGCGGCTGCGCGCGTTCGGCATCGCGGTGCTGTACCGCGCGACCGAGCAGCTCGACCTCCAGCTGGCCGCCCAGCCCGAGCCCACCCGGCGCCACAGCAATCCGCCGGTGCAGGCGCTGCGCACGCATGTCACGATGCTGCTGCGGCGGATCGAGCCGGAGGCCGACTGCGAACTGCTCGCCCAGACGCTGCTGGCGTACCTCGACCCGGCCCTGGTCCACCATCTGACCAGGCAGTGCGGGATGCCGATGGAGCGCCTGGAGGCGGGCTGGGTCGACCTGGTGGCCCGGGTCACGCGGACGGAGCCGCCCCGCTGACGTCCGCCCCGTGGGCGGCGAACATGTCGACCAGGCCCTGCGGCGCGTCGGCGCGGAACAGCAGGGCGCCACTCCGGGCGGACTCCGCCGCGGACCGCTCGGCGCGCGCGAACATCCGCTCCTCGTAGGCGGCCAGGGCGGCCTCGGTGTCGCCGGGGTGTGCGACCAGCGCGAGACCCAGGTCGGCGCCGTCGATCAACGCCAGGTTGGCGCCCTCGCCGGCGAACGGCGACATCAGATGGGCCGCGTCACCGAGCAGGGTGACACCGGGTACCCGGTCCCAGCGGTGCCCGACCGGCAGGGCGTGGATCCGCCGGGGCACCAGGGCGCCCTCGGCGTCCGCGACCAGCGCCCGCAGGCTCTTGTCCCACCCGTCGAAGTGCTGGAGGACGGTCTGTTTGGCGGCGTCGGCGTCGGCGAAGTCGATCCCGTCCAGCCACTCCTCGGGCGCTTCCACCGCCGTGTACACATGCAGGCTGCCGTCGCTCTCCCGGTGGGCGAGGAAGCCCCGGCCCGCGCCGAGCGCGAACAGCGAGCCCCCGCCGACGACCTCGGCGCTCACCGGATGCCGTACGTCCGCGTCCGGCAGGTCCGCCTCCACGAACGAGATCCCGGTGTACGCGGGCGACGCGTCCGAGAGCAGCGGGCGCACCCGTGACCAGGCGCCGTCCGCGCCGACCAGCAGATCGGTCGTGAAGGAGGCGCCGTCATCGAGGGTCACCTCGTGCCGGCCGTCGCCGAGCGGACGGGCGCCGGTGACCTTCGCGCCCCAGCGGATCACGCCCTCGGCCAGCGAGCCGAGCAGGAGCCGGCGCAGATCGCCCCGGTCGATCTCCGGCCGGCCGCCGTCGGCGTCGTCGGGCGTTTCGAGGCGGACCCGCGCGTCCCGGTCCAGCACCCGCGTCGCCTGGCCGCCCGTGTGGACATGGGCCAGGAACCCGTCGTACAGCCCGGCCGCGCGCAGCGCCACCTGTCCGGAGTCGTCGTGGATGTCGAGCATGCCGCCCTGGGTGCGGGCGGTGGCGGAGGCGTCGAGGTCGAACACGGCCGCCTCGATGCCGTGCAGCCGGAGCACCCGGGCGAGCGTGAGCCCGCCCAGACCGGCGCCGATGATCGCGATGGGGTGGTGGGGGGTGGACATGGTGGTCTCCTGTGGAAGTCGGCCGGGTACGGCGGTGGTGGAGGTCAGTCGGGTACGGCGGTGTGCTGGATGCCGTTGACGAGCGCCTGGAACGCCCAGGAGACGCGAGCTTCCGGGGCGCCCGACAAGAGCTCGCCGGAGGCGGCGGCGATGTGCGGGTGGGTGTGGTCCGACGCCTCGCGCAGGGTCCGTGCGAGGGCGTCCCACTCCTCCTGGGACTCCACGCCCGCATGCTCGGCGGCGGTCGAGGTGGCGTGCTGGAGCAGCAGGTCGACGCCCCAGGCGGCCCGCTCGCGCGGTACCCCGCCCTCGGCGAGCAGGCCCAGCAGGGTCTCGATCAGGTTCAGGTAGTGCGGGCCGTGCGGCCGCGCGGTCAGTGCGGAGCGGGCCAGGCTCGGATGCTCCAGGAGCATCTCGGTGTAGGCGACGAGCACCCGCTCCAGCCGCTCCCGCCAGTCGCCCTCGGCCGGGGCCGGGCCCACGGTGCCGAGCAGCTCGTCCAGGACCGCCGCGTGCAGCTCGGCGGTGTTGCGGACGTAGACGTACAACGAGGCCGGGCCGGTGTCGAGCTCCTGGGCCAGACGCCGCATGGTGACCTTCTGCAGCCCCTCGGTGCGCAGGATGTCCACGGCGGCGCTGACGATGCCCTCCCTGGTCAGGGCGGGCTTGGCGGGACGCTCCCGGCGGGAGCGGGGGGTTGCTGGCATGTCTCGACTGTAACGAACATGTTCGTTGCGAACAAGTACGTGACGAACATGTTCGCCCGAAGGTGGGGCGTAGTGCGAGGAAGAGGCGCGGCGAGTGCCGTGGGTGTGGGGTGGCGCGGCGAGTGCCGTGGCGTGGCGTGGCGAGTGCCGTGGGCGTGGCGTGGCGTGGCGAGTGCCGTGGGCGTGGTGCGGTGGGTGCCGTGGACGTGGCGCGGCGGGTGTCGTGGGTGTGGTGTGGCGGCCCCAATTCGTCCAACGGTGAACCACCTTGCCCCGCCGGGCCCCCCTCCCCGGCCTTCTGCCAAGATGCCGTACGTCATGGTGCAGATACCGAAAACGCCCTCGGCAGCGTCGCCGACTCCGCGCTCGGTCCCCACGAGCGCCGATGTGGCCCGTCTGGCCGGCGTCTCCCGCGCGACCGTCTCCTACGTCCTCAACAACACCAGTGCCGTACGGATCAGCGAGCCCACCCGCCGCCGGGTCCACGCGGCCGCGAAGGAACTCGGGTACGTGCCCCACGCGGCCGCCCGCAGCCTGCGCGCCGGCCACAGCCGGATGGTCCTGATGCCCGCCCCGGCCATCCCGATGGGCCCCCTGTACGGCCAGTTCATCACCGACCTCCAGTGGGCCCTCAGCCGCCTCGACTACACGGTCGTCCAGTACGGCACGGCGGGCCTGCGCGGTGACGAAGCCGCGCGCGCCTGGGCCGAGTTGAGGCCGGTCGCCGTGCTGGTCCCGGGTGCCGGACTCGGTACCGAGGGCGTCACCGTCCTCAAACGGGCCGGCGCCCGCGCCGTGGTCACCCTGGGCCCCGAGCGGGTGGACGGCGCGCACGCCCTGCTGATGGACCATGACACCGTCGGCCGCTGTGCCGGTGCGCATCTGTACGCCCGCGGCCGGCGCCGTATCGGCGTGGTCGTCCCCGAGGAGACCGGCCTGGAGACCTACTCCGGGCCCCGCCTCGAAGGCGTCCGCCGGGCCCTGTACGGCACCGACGCCACGGTGACCGAGCTGTCCCTCGGCTACACGGAGGAGTCGGCCGCCCGACTCGCGGCATGCTGGCGGGAGTTGGAGATCGACTCGGTGTTCGCGTACAACGACGAGTACGCGATGCTGTTAATGCGCGCCCTCCAGGACGAGGGCGTACGCGTTCCCGAGGACACCGCCGTGGTCGGCGCCGACGACCTGATGCTCGGCCGGCTGCTGCGGCCCAGACTCTCCACGATCCGTATCGAACTGCCCTCCGGCCGTGACCTCGCCGAACTGGTCGACCGCGTGGTGCGCGACCCGGGCGGCGCGCCGGAGACGCACAAGGTGCTCGGCGCCACGGTGATACGGCGCGAGTCCAGCTGAGGGGCCACCCTGGTCGGGGCGGTGCTTTTCCGGGCCCCCTGACTAGGGCCTGTCTGACCATTCCCGTCGTCGCCCGGAGGGCGGCCTCGCGGCGTCAGGTGCGTGCTCTCGGCGGGCCGGGCGTAGGCCCTCGTACTGGACGTACTCGGGTCTGCGCCCGGTGCGGCGAGAGTTCGTGCATGGCGTCGTGAGGCAGACGGGAATTGTCAGACAGGCCCTAGGATGTTGCGGGCTCAACAAAACGGCTCACGGGCGCCGTGGGCCGGGCCACCCCGGTGATCGATCGGAGAGCCGTCATGCCGCTGCTCGACCCGAAGACCTGGCAGGCGAGCGCCCTGTCCGGCCCGCAGTACGCCGTCACCGAGCCCGCCACCGGCGACACGCTCGGCACGGTCGCCCTGGCCGCCCCCGCGGACGTCTCCCCGGCCGCCACGGCAGCCCGCGCCGCGCAACGCGACTGGGCCCGCGCACCGCACTTCGTGCGTGCCCAAGTCCTGCGCCGCGCGGGCGACTTGTTCACGGAGCACGCCGACGAGCTGCGCGAGTGGATCGTCCGCGAGTCCGGCTCCATACCCGGCAAGGCGGACTTCGAGCTGCACGTCGCCGCCCAGGAGTGCTACGAGGCCGCCGCCCTGGCCTCCCGCCCGGCGGGCCAGGTGCTGCCCAGCGAGGCGCCCCGGCTGTCGTACACCCGCCGGGTCCCGGTCGGCGCGGTCGGGGTGATCGCGCCGTTCAACGCGCCGCTGATCCTGTCCATCCGGTCGGTGGCGCCCGCCCTCGCGCTGGGCAACGGAGTGGTCCTGAAGCCGGATCCGCGCACCGCCGTCTGCGGCGGGCTCTCCCTCGCCGCGGTCTTCGCCGAGGCCGGGCTGCCGGAGGGACTGTTGCAGGTGCTGCCCGGCGCGGCCGACGTCGGTGCGGCGCTGGTCGAGGACCCGCGGGTGCCGGTCATCTCCTTCACCGGATCGACGGCCGCCGGCCGCGCGGTGGGCGAGGCCGCGGGCCGCCTTCTGAAGCGCGCCCACCTCGAGCTCGGCGGCAACTCCGCCCTGATCGTCCTGGAGGACGCCGACCTCGACGCGGTGATCTCCACCGCCGCGTGGGGATCCTTCTTCCACCAGGGCCAGATCTGCATGACCACCGGACGGCACCTGGTCCACAGCTCCCTGGTCGAGGAGTACGTCGAAAGGCTCGCCGCCAAGGCCGACTCCCTCGCCGTCGGCGACCCGCACCGCGAGCAGGTCCACCTCGGTCCGGTCATCGACGACGGTCAACTCGCCAAGATCCACGGCCTGGTGGAGGCGAGCACCGCCGGGGGTGCGAGGCTCGTCGCCGGCGGCACCCACGAAAACCTCTTCTACCGGCCCACGGTCATCACCGGCGTCGACGACCGAACCCCCGCCTACGCCGAGGAGGTGTTCGGGCCGGTCGCGCCCGTCCGCTCCTTCGCCGACGCCGACGAGGCCGCCGCCCTCGCGGCCGACAGCGCCTACGGCCTCTCCCTCGGCATCGTGACCCGGGACGCGGCGCGCGGCCTGGACCTCGCCGAACGCATCCCGACCGGCATCGTCCACATCAACGACCAGACCGTGAACGACGAGGCCGTGGCCCCCTTCGGCGGAGTCGCCGCCTCCGGTACCGGGGCACGGTTCGGCGGCGAGTCCAACCTGGAGGCGTTCACGGACGTGCGGTGGACGACCGTGCGCGGGGACGTGGCGCCGTACCCCTTCTGAGCAGCGCCGACCGAGCCGACCGGGCAGACCGGGCCAGGGCGTGCTTCGCCCTGGAGCCCGCGCGTGAGGACCGTCATCCGTGGGGCTGCCACCGGCCCCACGGCCTCGTGCCCTGCTGCTAGAATGGTGATCATCACGTGAGCCTTCCTGGTGCGGATCCCGATCCCCCAGGGAGGCTTTTGTCATGCCGCCGGCCCCCGCGCCGGCCGACCCGTGTCGACGTGCCCGCGCCGCCGAGCGGCCTGTGTCGACGTGCCCGCCCCGCCGAGCGGCCCGTGTCGACGTGCCCGCCCCGCCGAGCGGCCCGAACGCGTCGCGCCCGCGCTCGGGTCCCCGTTCCCCTTCCGCAAGAGGAGATCCATGTCATGAGCCCACGCACGAACACCGCGGCGCCCGCGGGTACTTGGCGACTCGGTGACCTGACCGTCAACCGCGTCGGGTTCGGGGCGATGCGCCTGACGGGTACCGCGCCCTTCGACCACGGCGTGCCGCGGGACCGCGACCGGTCGATCGGCGTGCTCCGGCGGGCGGTCGAGCTCGGCGTGAACCACATCGACACCGCCGCGTTCTACTTCTCGGCGACGCGCTCCGCCAACGAGCTGATCAACCGGGCGCTGGCGCCGTACCCGGAGGAACTGGTCATCGCCACCAAGGTGTGGCCGGGCCGCGATCCCTCGGGCGCGTGGTGGTGGGCCGCACCGGCCCAACTGCGCGGCCAGGTCGAGGAGAACCTGCGCCAACTCGGCCGCGATCACCTGGACGTGGTGAACCTGCGCGTGCCACCGAGCGGGCGCACCGGCTCGATCGGCGAGCACTTCGGCGTGCTGTCCGAGCTGCGCGATGCCGGGCTGATCCGCCACCTGGGCCTCTCCAACGTCACCTCCGAGCAACTGGCCGAGGCCCAGGCCATCGCCCCCGTCGTCTGCGTGCAGAACCCGTACGGGGTCGGTGCGGCGAGCGAGGAACGGGCACTCCTGCGGCTCTGCGGTGAACTCGGCCTCGCCTTCGTCCCGTTCTTCGCGATCGCCGGTACCGGGCGCGAGGCGGGTCCGGTCGCCGGTGACAGCGAGGCGGTGTGCGCCGTCGCCCGCGCCCACGGTGTGTCCACGGCGCAGGTCAGGCTGGCCTGGACCTTGCAGCAGGGGCCGCACGTGCTGGCGATCCCGGGGACCGGTGATCCGGACCACCTCGCGCAGAACATGGCGGCCGGCGCGCTGCGACTGACGGAGGAGGAGATGGCACGCCTCACCTCGCCGCAGCGGGCCGGCGCATAGCGGGTCGTTGCCTGGGGGAGCTGGGGGAGCTGTGGGAGCCCCGCTCAGAGATATAGCCGCAGTTAGGGGGCCTAACTGCGGCTATGCGGTGTTGCTCAGGCGGTAGCTTGTCACCCCGGCGGTAGGTCGTCACTCGCCCTGCGCGCTGCCCTGCTGCGCGGCGATGCTCTTGCGTACCTCGTCCATGTCCAGCTTGCGGGCCTGCCCGATGACGTCCGTCAGGGCGGCCTCCGGGAGGGCACCCGGCTGGGCGAAGACGGCGACCTGGTCGCGGACGATCATCAGTGTCGGGATCGACTGGATGTCGAAGGCCGCGGCCAGCTCCGGCTGCGCCTCGGTGTCGACCTTCGCGAAGACCAGGTCCGGGTTGTCCTGCGCGGCCTTCTCGTAGACCGGCGCGAACATACGGCACGGGCCACACCAGGACGCCCAGAAGTCGATGAGAACGAACTCGTTCTCGGTGACCGTCTGGTCGAAGTTCTCCTTGGTGAGTTCCACGGTGCTGCTCATGCGTGTTTCCCTCTTCCTGATGTGGGGGGCGCCCCGCTCCGGGACGAACCGTCCGCACAACACGTCCGGCCGGGTGGGTATTCCGGCCGCCTACCCGTGTGGCCTCGGCGCACCCCACCCGCAAGACTGACCACATGACGGAAACGGAATCCATCGCTTACGACGTCGTGGTGCTCGGTGCCGGGCCCGTGGGGGAGAACGTCGCCGGCCGCACCCGTGCGGCCGGCCTCTCCACCGCGATCGTGGAGAGCGAGCTCGTCGGCGGCGAATGCTCGTACTGGGCGTGCATGCCCAGCAAGGCCCTCCTGCGCCCGGTCATCGCCCAGGCGGACGCCCGCCGCCTGCCCGGCCTCGCCCAGGCGGTCCAGGGCCCCCTCGACACCCCCGCGGTCCTCGCCCGCCGCGACTACTTCACCTCGAACTGGAAGGACGACGGCCAGGTCGGCTGGCTCGACGGCATCAGCGCCGACCTGTACCGCGGCCACGGCCGCCTCGCCGGGCCCCGCACGGTCACCGTGACCGGCCCGGACGGCACCCTCACCACCCTCACCGCCCGGCACGCGGTCGCCGTCGCCACCGGCACCCGCGCCCAGCTGCCCCACCTGCCCGGACTCGCCGAGGTCAAGCCCTGGACCAGCCGCGAGGCCACCAGCGCCCAGGAGGCGCCCGGCCGGCTGATCGTCGTCGGCGGCGGTGTCGTCGCCACCGAGATGGCCACCGCCTGGCAGGCCCTCGGCTCCCGGGTCACCCTGCTGGTCCGCGGCAAGGGGCTGCTCAACCGCATGGAGCCGTTCGCCGGCGAACTCGTCGCCGAGGCACTCAAGGAGGCCGGCGTCGACGTCCGCACCGGCACCTCCGTGGCGTCGGTGACCCGCGAGAACGGCACGGTCGTGGCCGTGACCGACGCCGGCGACCGCATCGAGGCCGACGAGATCCTCTTCGCCACCGGGCGCGTCCCGCACACCGACGACATCGGCCTGGACACCGTCGGCCTGGAACCGGGCTCCTGGCTCACCGTCGACGACACCCTCCTGGTCGAGGGCACCGACTGGCTCTACGCCGTCGGGGACGTCAACCACCGGGCTCTCCTCACCCACCAGGGCAAGTACCAGGCCCGGATCGCGGGCGACACCATCGCCGCCCGGGCCTCGGACACGCCCCTCCCGGACGGCCCCTGGGGTGCCCATGCGGCCACCGCCGACCACCACGCCGTACCGCAGGTCGTCTTCACCGACCCGGAGGCGGCGGCGGTCGGCCTCTCCCTCGCGGAGGCGGAGGAGGCCGGGTACCGGGTGCGCGCCGTCGACGTCGAGTTCTCCTCGGTCGCCGGTGCGGGACTGTACGCCGACGGCTACAAGGGCCGCGCCCGCATGGTCGTCGACCTGGAGGCGGAGATCCTGCGCGGGGTCACCTTCGTGGGGCCGGGTGTGGGCGAGCTGATCCACTCGGCGACGATCGCCGTGGCCGGGCAGGTGCCGATCAGCCGGCTGTGGCATGCGGTGCCGTCGTATCCGACGCTGAGCGAGGTGTGGCTGCGGTTGCTGGAGGCGTATCGGGGGTGAGGGCCGACGGGGGGCGTGGGGCGCGGCTCGTCCGCGGCGCCGTCGTGGCTGGTCGCGCCCGCGCGGCGGCAGCCGTACAGGGACGCGGCCCCGCACCCCCCAGGACACAGGACGGGGCGCCGGTCGGTCAGGGCAACTTGAAGCCCAGCTCCGCCGCAGCCGTCGTCGGGGTCGGCTCGGCCCAGCGTTCCGCCATCGCCTCGGTCGACGACAGCGAGCGCAGCTCCGCGCGGTCCAGGTAGAGCGTGCCGTCGAGGTGGTCGGTCTCGTGCTGGACGATCCGGGCCGGCCACCCCGAGAACACCTCGTCGACCGCGCGGCCGTGCTCGTCCTGGCCGAGCAGTCGTACCTCGGCGTGCCGGGCCACCACCGCCTGATAGCCCGGCACGCTCAGGCAGCCCTCGAAGAAGGCGGCGCGGGCGCCGCCGACGGGCTCGTAGACCGGGTTGACCAGGACGCGGAACGGCTGCGGGACTCGGCCGCGGGCGACGGCGACCTCCTCGGGCACCGGCGCCGGGTCCTCGATCACCGCGAGCCGCAGCGGGACGCCGACCTGCGGAGCGGCCAGGCCCACACCCGGTGCCGCGTGCATGGTGTCGCGCAGCGCCCCGACGAACCGGGCCAGCAGCTCGGGGCCCAACTGGCCGTCGTACGGTTCGGTCCCGCGCCGCAGGACCGGGTCGCCGACCGCGACGATGGGCAACGGGCCGCCGGCGGCGAGGAGTTCCTCGACCCGCTCGGCAAGAGGTGCGCGATCACTGGGAGATGCCATCGAGCCAGCATGCCATGACAGCGAATGTGACGCGGGTCACTTTACCCTCCGGGAACTCGGCCTCTTCACCCCCCGACTACTGGACCGTCACCGCTCTCGCACGAGTCCCCGGAGAAGCCCCGATGTCCAGCGTCCCCTCGACCTCCCCCCATCTCGGCTCCGCTCGATCGGGGGGACCCCCATCGGACGAGGCCCCGCAACCGGCCGTCCCGGCCGCGTCCCCGAGCCGTTGGGCCCCGTTGCGCCCCCTCGTCCTGCGCCTGCACTTCTACGCCGGTGTCCTGGTCGCCCCCTTCCTGCTCGTCGCCGCCACCACCGGCCTGCTGTACGCCTGTTCCTTCCAGGCCGAGAAGCTGGTGTACGCCCATGAGCTGACCGTCCCGGTGGGCGGCACCGAGCTGCCGATCTCCGAGCAGGTCGCCGCGGCCCGCAAGGCCCACCCCGAGGGGACCGTCTCCGCGATACGGCCGGCCCCCGAGGCGGACGCGACCACCAGGGTGCTGCTGTCGGGGGTGAAGGGCGTCGGCGCGGACCACACCCTCGCCGTGTTCGTCGACCCGTACACCGGGAAGGTGCGCGGCGCGCTCGAACAGTACGGCTCGACCGGCGCGCTGCCGCTGCGCACCTGGATCGACGAACTCCACCGCGATCTGCACCTGGGCGACACCGGGCGGCTCTACAGCGAGTTCGCGGCGAGCTGGCTGTGGGTGATCGCGGGCGGCGGACTGGTGCTGTGGTTCTCCCGGCGGCGGGCGCTGCGCAAGGTGCGCGGCACCAGCGGGCGGCGGCGCACCCTCGGCCTGCACGGCACTGTCGGCGTCTGGGCGGCCGCCGGTTTCGTCTTCCTGTCGGCGACCGGCCTGACCTGGTCCACCTACGCCGGTGCCAACATCGACGAGCTGCGCACCTCGCTCGGCCAGGCCACCCCGTCCGTCTCGGCGGCCGCGAGCGGCGGCGAACACGCCGGGCACGACATGGCGTCCATGACCGGCGGCGCCGCCGACCACGGGGTGGGCCTGGACAAGGTGCTCGCGGCCGCCCGCGCCGAGGGCCTCGGCAACCCCGTCGAGATCGTCCCGCCCGCCGACGCGAACAGCGCCTACGTCGTCCGGCAGGTGCAGCGCAGCTGGCCCGAGAAGCAGGACTCCGTCGCCGTCGACCCGGCCACCGGTGAGGTGACCGACGTCCTGCGGTTCGCCGACTATCCGGTGCTCGCGAAACTCACCCGCTGGGGCATCGACCTGCACACCGGCATCCTCTTCGGCATCGTCAACCAGTTGGCCCTGGCGCTGCTCGCGCTCTCCCTGATCCTGCTGATCCTGTGGGGCTACCGCATGTGGTGGCAGCGCGGCCGCGGCTCCTCCTTCGGGCGGCCGATCCCGCGCGGAGCCTGGGCGGAGGTCCCGCCGTACCTGCTCGTCCCGGCGATGGCGGTGATCGCGGTGGTCGGCTACTTCGTGCCCCTGCTCGGCATCCCGCTCGCCGCGTTCATCGCCGTGGACATCGCGCTCGGCGAGGTCGCGCACCGCCGCGGACGGCGGACGTACGGGAGCAGGGGCGGCGTGAAGTAGCGTGGACAGACACGCCGACGCCGGAGGGAGACGGGACTATGGTGCGGGCCCGGCGCGGGCAGGGGGAGCTGGAGGGCCAGGTGCTGGGCGCGCTGCGTGAAGCGGGCGGTCCCGTCACCGCCGCCTGGGTGCAGGAGCGGCTCGGCGGCGACCTCGCCTACACGACCGTGGTGACCATCCTGACCCGGCTGCTGGCCAAGGACGTCGTCGCCCGGGAACGGCAGGGGCGCGCCTTCCTGTGGACGCCGACCGCGGACGTGGCCCGGCTCGCCGCGCTGCGGATGCGCCGGCTCCTCGACGGCGAACGGGACCGCGAGGCCGTCCTGGCGAGCTTCGTCACCGCGCTGCCGCCCGGTGACGAGCAGGTGCTGCGGGCGCTCCTGGAGACCGCCGGGCCGGGCCGGGTGAACAGTCGGAACACCGCGCACACCGACCACGGCGGTACGGAAGACTGACCGCCCATGGGGGTCTTCGTCTTCCTGCCGCTGGTCCTGCCGCTGACCGCCTGGCCGGTCGCCCGGCTGGCCGAGGGGCGGCTGCATCCGCGCACCGCCACCCGGCTGCTCACCGCGGTGGCCGCGGTGATGGCCGTGTGCAGCACGCTCTGCCTGGCCCTGCTGATGGTGGCCGGCACCGCCCAGCTCCCCGGCAACCCCCTTCCGGACGGCTGGTCCGACCCGGAGGTACGGGCCGCGGTCCCGCGCGACGACATCGCGGGCCGCGCCGCCATCCCCGCCCTCGGCGTGGTCGCCGTCCTGTGCGGTCGCACCCTCCACCGGCACCGCAGGGTCACCCGGCTGGCCCGGCGGGCGCTGACCGGACTGCCCGGCCGTGAGGTGGCGGTCCTGCCCGACCGCACCCCCTACGCCTACGCGCTGCCCGACCGGATCGTCGTCACCACCGCGCTCCTCGACGGTCTCGCTCCAGGTGAGCGCCGGGCCCTGTTCGCCCACGAACGCGCCCATGTCGCCGCCCGGCACCACCGCTACCTGCTCGCCGTCCACCTGGCGGCACACGCCAACCCCTTCCTGCGGCCCCTGCGCACCGCGGTCGCCTACACCGCCGAGCGGTGGGCGGACGAGGCGGCGGCCCGCTCGGTGGGGGACCGGCGCACGGTCGCCCGGGCCATCGGCAGGGCGGCACTGCTGTCGCGGGGCACCCCGGCCCCCACCCTGGCCGCGCTGGCCGCCGCCGGACCGGTGCCGCGCCGGGTCGCCGCGCTCCTCGGTCCCGCCCCGTCGTCCGGCGGCTGGCCGCCGGCGTTCACCGGGGCCGGTCTCGCCGTCTGGGGCGCGGCCGCGGGCGCCGTCGTGTCGGCGATGTCCTCGGCGAACTCGGCGGTCACCCTCTTCCTGATCCTGCGCGCGGCCACCCCGCTCTGACGGCACGGACCGGGCCACGCCTGCTTCCGGACGGGCACTCCGCGCCTGCGTGCACGACCGGAAGCGGCGTCGGCTGCGCGGTGGATCGCCCGCCGTCGTCCGCGACCGCCGGCGGGCGGCTCACCGGCGTGGCCGGCGGCGACGACCTGCCGGCCCGGTCGCCGGCACCGACGGCGTCCGGACACCGAGAAGGGCCCCGGGAAGACCCGGGGCCCTGACGTTCCGTTTCCTCACTCCTGCGGGAAGTCGCCCGCCAGCGCCGAGGCCAGACGCAGATGCGGTTCCGCCTCGTCGTGCCGGGCCTGCCGCTCGAGCGTGCGGCCCAGCATCAGCCGGGCGTAGTGCTCCACCGGGTCGCGCTCCACGATCTCGCGCAACTCGGCCTCGGCCCGGCCCAGTTGGGCCGAGTGGTAGTAGGCGCGCGCCAGCAGCAGCCGCGGTCCGGTCTGCTCCGGCACCTCCTCGACCAGCCCGGCGAGCACCCGCGCGGCGCCCGCGTAGTCCTTGGCGTCGAAGAACAGCTGGGCGCGGTCCCAGCGTTCGGCGAGAGTTCCCTGGTCGTAGTACGTGGTGTCCACTCGTGACCTCCTTCGGGGACGTCAACGGAGCGAGGTAGTTGAATATTCCACCACTCGCTCGACGCGGATCCGGCCGCCACGTCGTGGTCCGTACCTGTCTTGTTCGACTCTACGAACTTTCAGTGTGACGGGTACACATCACCGGTTAGCTCTGATAGGAAACCTTCCTAATAGTGGATCCCAGTCCACCCCCCACCACCTTCTGGAGCCCACGTGAGGCATCCGAACAACCCCACGACGCCCCCTGCCCTGACCTCCCGGCGCGCCCTGCTCGCCCTGCTGGGCGCGTCCGCGGCCGGTGCCGTCCTGCTGCGTCCCGCGCACGCCTCCGCCGCCTCGGCGGCCGCGAGCTGTGTGGGCCTCGACGACCCGGCGAAGAAGGAGATCGCCATGAAGCTGGTGTCGAGCGCGGAGAACTCCTCGCTCGACTGGAAGGCGCAGTACAAGTACATCGAGGACATCGGCGACGGCCGCGGCTACACCGCCGGGATCATCGGATTCTGCTCCGGCACCGGCGACATGCTCGACCTCGTGCAGCTCTACACCGACCGCAAGCCCGGCAACGTCCTCGCCAAGTACCTCCCGGCGCTGCGCCGGGTCAACGGAACCGACTCGCACTCCGGCCTCGACCCGAACTTCCCCGCGGACTGGCGCAAGGCCGCCCAGGACACCGCCTTCCAGCAGGCGCAGAACGACGAGCGCGACCGGGTGTACTTCAACCCGGCCGTACAGCAGGGCAGGACGGACGGGCTCGGCACGCTGGGGCAGTTCGCCTACTACGACGCCATCGTCATGCACGGCGACGGCGACGACCCCACCAGCTTCCGCAACATACGCAAGCGCGCCCTCGGCCAAGCGAAGCCGCCGGCGCAGGGCGGCAACGAGGCGACGTACCTCAACGCCTTCCTCGACGCGCGGGTCTGGGCCATGAAGCAGGAGGAGGCCCACAGCGACACCACCCGGGTCGACACCGAGCAGCGGGTCTTCCTGAACAAGGGCAACCTGTGCCTGAACACCCCGCTGGACTGGAAGGTGTACGGGGACAGCTACCACATCGGCTGACCTGTACCCGGGGCTGTTCCGGGCTGTCGTACCGCCGTGTCACCGTGCGGTACGACAGCCCGTCCGTGCTACGGCTTGATGCCCACCCCGGTCCACAGGCTGACCTCCGCGTCGGTGGCGGTCGATTCGCCGTCCGGGCGCCAGCGGTGGCCGACCGAGACGCCGGGGTCGAGCAGTTCGAGCCCGTCGAAGAAGCGAGCCACGTCCTCGCGCGAGCGGAACTGCACCGGAGTGCCGGCGCCGTTGTAGATGTCCGTGACCTTCTGCCAGGTGGCCGGGTCGAAGTCGGGCGTGCAGTGGCTCAGGGCGAGTGCGCTGCCCGAGGGGAGCACGGCCAGCAGGCGGCTGACGATGCCGTACGGGTCCTGGGCGTCCGTGACGAAGTGCATCAGGGCGTTCAGGGACAGTGCCACCGGCTGGTCCAGGTCCAGGATGTCGGACAGCTCGGGGGCGTCGAGCAGCGTCTGCGGGTCGTTGACATCGGCCTCGATGTAGGTGGTGCGGCCCTCCGTCGTGCTGCGCATCAGACGCTCGGCGTACTTGAGCACGAGCGGGTCGTTGTCGGCGTACACCACCCGTGCCTCGGGGACCACGGACTGGGCCACCTGGTGCAGGTTCGGCTCGGTGGGGATGCCGGTGCCGATGTCCAGCCACTGCCGGATGCCGTGCTCCCGGGCGAGGACGCGGGTGGCGCGGTGCATGAAGGCGCGGTTCTCGCGGGCGCAGACGAAGATGCCGGGGTAGGCGGAGGCCACGGTCTCGGCCGCGTGCTTGTCGACCTCGAAGTGGTCCTTGCCGCCGAGGTAGTAGTCGTACATGCGGGCGGAGTGGGGCCTGCTGGTGTCGATGTCCCGCGCCGCTTGCGAGTTGGTCATCCTGAACCTTTCGGAGGGGGTGCCTGGGGGGAGGGGGGAGGTCAGCCGGTGGTCAGATGGTCGGCGAGGCCCCGCTTGACCCCGGCGACGAACGCCGTGATCTCTTCGGGGGTGTAGATCAGCGCGGGGCCGGCGGGGTCGGTCGACTGGCGCAGCGCCACCCGGCCGTCGGCGAGTTGCTTCGTCTGCACGCACTGACCTCCGTTGGGACCGCTCCAGGGCGACTCCCAGCCCTGCTCACCGAGGTCCGAGGCGGGCATGCCGTTGTACACGTCGTGGGCACTGCCGTCGATGATGGTCATGCGTACTCCTTGCGCATGCGGTTCAGGAGCGCCCTGCTCTGCGCGTCGGAGGTCAGCAGGGACATGCGGTTGTGCGCCTCCAGATGGGCGACGACGTCGGAGCGCTGGTCCAGGTACATCGCGCCGGAGAGGATCTCGCTGTAGACGACGTCGGGAAGCTCGGGCTCCTCGAAACGGAAGTAGGTGAACGGGGCGCACGCGCCCACATGGGCGCCGGCGGTGAACGGCACGACGTCGACGCTGACGTGCTCCAGCTCCGAGACCTCCAGGAGCCGTTCGATCTGCGTCCGCATCACCTGGGGGCCGCCGACCACCCGGTGCAGGACGGCCTCCTCCATGACCACCCACAGGGTGGGCGCGTCGGCCCGCTCCAGCAGGGCCTGCCGGCGCAGCCGGAGGTTCACGCGCCGTTCCAGGTCCTCGTCGCGGTCGTTCGGGAAGCCGCCGCTCAGTACCGAACGCGCGTACTCGGGGGTCTGCAGCAGCCCCGTGGCGTAGTGCGGCTCGTAGGTGCGCAGGGTCTTCGCGCCGGTCTCCAGGCTCACGTAGGCGCTGAACCAGGTGGGCAGCACGTCACGGTAGGTGTGCCACCAGCCGGGCTCGTTGGCGCGCTCGGCGAAGGCGACGAACTCGTCGGTCTCCTGCCGGTCGGCGCCGTAGGTCTCAAGGAGTTTCTCGACGTAGAGAGGCTTGAGCGCCACCTCCGCCTTCTCCAGGCGGCGGATGGTCAGGGGAGCGACCCGCAGCGCCCGCGCCGCCTCGTCCAGTGACACGCCCGCTTCCTGGCGCCGCTCCTGGAGCCTGCGGCCCAGGATCATGCGCAGCACGGTGGGCGCACTGGCGCTGCTCGCGTTCGACCGGCCTTCGCTCACGCCCTACCTCCTGAGGGAACGTCACCGGTACGAGTCTGACAGGCACTTGATGAAGCGACCACACCGACACCGGCATTCTGAAATTATCAGGGAGTCGGTTGCAGGGTGAACCCGACTGCGAGCATAGTTACTTGAGTAAATCGCGGTCACGCTCACGGGCAACGTACGTCTCCCGTGCGGACGTTGCTCAGCTCTGCCTGCTCCCCGCCGCAGCCGCCTCACGGAAGGCAACCAGGTGTCCCCCCACGCGACCTCCCCACTCGACCTGTTAGACGTCGTCGACCCCGACCAGGCGCACTGGATCGAGCTGCCCTCGCACCGCTCCAGCGTCAGAGTCGCCCGCCGCTCCATGAGAGAGCGCCTGAGCGCGTGGGGGATGCCAGGCGAGCTGTGCGAGGACGCGGTGCTGCTCGTGTCCGAGCTGGTCACCAACGCCATCCGGCACACGTTCAGCGTCCGCATTCTGTGTGGCATGGGCATGATCACCGACGGGTGTCTGCGACTGGAGGTGCACGACCACGACTACTCGCGGCGAGGTCTGCTCCGGCGCGAGCCGGGCCCCGACGACGAGGGCGGCCGGGGACTGCTGCTCGTCGAGGAACTCGCCGACTCCTGGGGCGTCGACCGGTCCCGGCTCACCAGCGGCCACGCCGTGTGGGCCACACTGACGCCCTGACACAGGCGCCGGGCACCCAGGGGGGATGGGGGGTGCCGGGCGGGCGAGTGGGGGACTCGCCCGATCCGACTCTGCGGAGAACCGGCAGAGCCGGCGCCGGCCCCGGTGAGCACGGATACCCCCTTGGGGGAGGGTGACCGTGCTCACCGGGGCACTTCCACATCCGCCGGGCTCCGGAAGCGGCCGGCCGCGGTCCGGCTCGGGCCGCGGTCAGCAGGGCTTGCGCCACACCCCCAGTTCCAGCTTCTTCTGCATCGACGACAGACCCAGCCGCCGGGACTCGGCGCAGAAGGCACTGGGCGGTTCCTCGTACTCGACGTGGAACACGGCCTTGTCCGCCTCGACGAACGGGGCGAGGCGCGCGCACTCGTCGTACTGGGCGCACTCCTCGTTGACCGCGAAGTCGAAGTCCGCGAGCAGTTGCGGGATCTGCGGGAGGTCGTTCTTCAGGCCCACCGACATTCCGCGCGCATGCGCGATGTCCGCGATCATGCGGTTGTAACGGAGCTGGTCGGCGGCGGTGAGGTGGAACCCGGTGTCGTTGCCGTACCCCTCCACCAGATCGGGCTCGACCGCGTCGAAGCCCTTGTCACGGCACATGTCGAAGCGGCGCTCCATGATCGGGCGCAGCACGGACAACTTGCGGATGTCGAGCCAGCGTTCGCCGGCCCAGCCGTTGGTGCTGCCGAGCACCGAGCGCGGGAAGTCGTCCTTGTCGGGCCGGAAGTTCTCCCAGGCGCCGACGTTGACATAGCAGATGACCTTCCGGCCGGCGGCGTGCAGCCGGGCCACGTCCGCCCTGGAGTTCTCGAAGCCGTCGATGTCGTAGACGGGTACGTCCACCGTCGGCTTGACCTCTCCGTCCAGTTGCCACTGCCAGGCCAGACCGGGCCTGGGTCTCCAGAGGGACTTGGCGGGCCGGGCCCCGGCGGAGTCCGTCGGTCCGGCGGTGGGTGAGGCCGGGCGGGTGGGGGCGGACCCGGACGGCTCGGCGGTGGGGGTCCCGGCCGGCGTGGTGGGGGAGTTCCCGCGCGCGGTCGAGGAGTCCGCGGGCCTGGAGGGAGCCTTCGAGTGCGCGGAGGGCGAGTCCCGGTGTGCGGAGCAGCCCGCCAGGAGCCCCGCCAGGACGGCCGCGGTCAGAACCACCCGTCCCCTCATAGCTGCGCCCCCGTCAACGCCGGAGTCAACTGGGCCCAGGGATTGGGCGGTTCGCCCGTCACCGGGCCGCACACCGCCGCGCCCCGCTCGTGCGCGGTCCGTACCGCGAGCGGGACGAGGGCCTCGGGCACACCGTAGACCAGGTGGCACAGCCGCTCGGGCGGCTGCCGGGCGGCCCACGCCGGTCTGCTGAACGCCGAGACGTACGTCGACCAGTGTCCCTCGAAGGTGACGGTCAGGTCGGCGAGGCGGACATAGCCCGGCGCCGGATGGACGCCCGGGTTGAGCACGACCGTCCCCGCGCCCGACTTCCGTACGGCACGCACCAGTCGGCGGCAGGCGGGCAGCGCCTGAGGAGTCGCCGTCACCCGGTCGAGAAAGCAGCCGTCGGCCGCGTACCACTCCTCGTGCCGGCGCACGTCCTCGGTGACCTCGGCCGCTCCGCGCATCCCGTAGTCGGTGTCGACGTACCCGAGGAGGAGCGCCCCGGCCGACCGCAGGGCGTCGGCCGCGGCGGTGAACGCCGGGTCGGGGCGGTCGCCGGGGCCGTTCGCCGGGTTGAGGACCACACCGTAGGTGCCCTTCGCGGCGGTGATCAGGCGGTGCCAGGCACCCGGGTCCTCGGCCGGATGCACATACAGCGGAATCAGCAGGCTCACCGCGTACCGTCGCTCTCCCACAGCGCGGCGAGCGCGTCCTCCAGAGTGTGCGCCGGGCGCCAGCCCAGGGCCCGCTCGGCGGCGGAGATGTCGGAGCACTGCCACGACACCCGCGCCGACCGTACCGAGCCGCCCGTACTCTCCTCGATACGGCCGCGGAAGCCGGCCCGGGCGGCCAGCGCGTGCACCAGCTCACGCACCGGGACGGCCCGGCCGCCGCCGACGTTGAGGACGGGCGGCGGCGGTCCGGCTGCGGTGGCCGCGAGGACCACCGCGCGGGCCACGTCCCGGACGTCCACGAAGTCGCGGTACGCCGACAGGTCGCCCAGCCGCAGCACCGCCTCCGGGTCCGGACCCGCCTCGCGCAGCAGCGCGGTGATCCGGCCGGGCAGCGAGGCGGCCGGCGCCCCGGGCCCCACCGGGTTGCCCACCCGCAGCACCACCGCGTCCAGGCCGGACGCGGTCACCGCGACCGTGCCCGCCAGCTTGGTCGCGCCGTACGGGGCGGCCGGGCAGGTCGGTGCCGACTCGGTGACCGGGGCGTCAGGGGTGCCGGGGCCGTACTCGGCGGCCGAACCGAGGTGTACCAGACGGGCCGCCGGGGCCGCGTCGCGCAGCGCGGCGCACAGCACCGCCGGGCCGCGGGCGTTGACCTCGGCGAGCCCCACCGCGTCGCCCCCGGTCGCGCCCGCACAGTTGACCACCGTGTCGGGCGCGACCGCCGCCAGGGTCTTGGCCAGCTGCTCCGGGCGGACGGAGGCGAGGTCGACGCGGTGGTCCGCGCCGGCCGAGCGACCGCCGCCGAGGACCTGCGCCCCGGGCACGGCCCGCAGTCCCGCGGTGACATGGGTGCCCAGATAGCCGGAGTGGCCCAGGACGAGAATGCGCATGACGAGCTCAGGCTCCCTTGAGCAGAAGCGACTTGCGGGTGGTGAACTCGGCGTTGGCCCGGTCGTAGTCGTCCGGACGCCCGATGTCCAGCCAGTACCCCTCGAACTCGTAGGCGTGCGGGGGAGTCTCCGCCTTGAGCAGATCCAGCACCAACTCGTCGAAGCCGAGAGGGAGTCCGGGCGTGTACTCCTCCAGCGTCGCACGGGAGAGCCCGTACACGCCCATGGAGACCTGGTAGTCCATGCTCGGCTTCTCGGTGAACGCCACGACCTTGCTGTCGTCGGTGGTCAGCACCCCGAAGTCGATGTGCACCTTGCGGGCGTAGGTGGCGATGGTCAGCGGCGCGCCGGAGCCTCTGTGCCGGTCCAGGACGTCGGCGTAGTCGAGGTCGGTGAGGATGTCGCCGTTCATCACCAGGAACGTCTCGGGCAGCCGGTGACGCAGGTTGAGCAGCGGACCCATGGTGCCCAGCGGGCTCTCCTCGGTGGCGTAGTCGACAGTCAGCCCCCACTGGGTGCCGTCGCCGACATAGGCGCGGATGATCTCGCCGAGGTGGCCGATGGCCAGGGTGACGCTGGTGAAGCCGGCGGTGGCGAGCTGGCGCAGCACGATCTCCAGGATCGCGTGCTGGTCGCCGATGGGGACCAGCGGCTTGGGCAGCGCGGTCGTGTAGGGCCGCAGCCGGACGCCCTTGCCTCCGGCCAGGATCACTGCGTGCATGGGGCTCCTCCTTCGTGTACGTGCGCAGACGTTCCGGACGAGGTCAGATGTTGTAGATGCCGGTCTTGTACCGGGCGAGGTTGGCCGGGTCGCGGAAGAACTCCACGGTGTGCGTGAGGCCCTCCTCCAGGGAGTGGCCGGGCCGCCAGCCGGTCGCCGCGGTGAGCCGGCTCGCGTCGGCGACCAGCCGCATCACCTCGGAGTTGGCGGGCCGGATCCGGGCCTCGTCCGCGCGGACGTCGACGGCGGTGTCCATCACCTTGCCGATCAGCGCGACCAGGTCGCCGACCGAGATCTCCCCGCCGGTACCGGCGTTGAAGGTACGGCCCACCACCTGCTCGGCGGGCGCGGTGCCGACCGTCAGGAACGCCTGGGCGGTGTCCTTGACGAACATGAAGTCCCGGGTGGGACGCAGATCGCCGAGCGTGATGGTGCGCTCCCCGGCCGCCAGCTGGCCGATCACGGTGGGGATCACCGCCCGCATCGACTGGCGCGGCCCGAAGGTGTTGAACGGCCGCAGCGTCACCACCGGGGTGTCGAAGCTGGCGTGGTAGCTGTCGGCGAGCCGGTCGCCGCCGGCCTTCGAAGCGGCGTACGGGGACTGGGTGTTGATCGGATGGTCCTCGGTGATCGGCACGGTCCGGGCGGTGCCGTACGTCTCGCTGGTCGAGGTGTGTACCAGCCGGGGCGTGCCGAGCGCGCGGACCGCCTCCAGCACGTTGAGCGTGCCGGTGACGTTGGTGTCCACGTAGCTGTGCGGGGCCTGGTAGGAGTACGGGATCGCGATCAGCGCGGCCAGGTGGTAGGCGGTGTCGGCGCCTTCCAGGAGGCCGCGGACCGAGCCCGGGTCCCGGACGTCACCGAGGACGATCTCCACCTGGTCCAGGACGTCCTGGGACAGGGTCTCCAGCCAGCCGTAGGAGGAGAAGGAGTTGTACTGGGCCATGGCCCGCACCCGGTGACCGGAGGCGACCAGCGCCTCGGTGAGGTGCGAGCCGATGAAACCCTCGGCCCCGGTGACGGCGGCGAGCGGTGCGGAGGTCAACTGTCGTTTCCTTCCGGTCGGTTGGGCATGTGGATCATGGGGGGTGTGACTCATCCGTGCGGGGCGGGACGGCCGAGCAGCACCAGCGCGCCGGCCGCGAGACACAGCGCGGCGGTGCCGCAGCACAGCGGCAGCGCGAGATCGGCCCCGGGGAGGTGGAACAGGGAGAACGCGCCGGCGACGGTGGCGGCGGTGAGACAGAGCGCGGCCGACGGCCAGGCCGCGCCGAACGCCTGGAGCAGCAGCGCGGTCCACAGCGTGGCCGCGAGCAGCAGCAGGGCGGCCGGAGCGGCGCCCGTGAGCAGGGCGGCGGGCAGCAGCGGCGCCAGGTAGAGCAGCAGACAGAGGGCGAGGATGCCGGCGGACCGCAGCAGGAACGCGGCGGGCGTGGCGGTGGCGCGCAGCGCGCCGACCGACAGCCCCCGGTAGCGGTACAGCAGCCACTCCGCGGGCCCCATGCTCACGGTGAGCACGATCACCGCGTACGGCTCCTCGCGCCCCTCGAGGAGCACCAGCACCCCGGCGGCCAGCCCGAACAGGCCGTACGGCAGGGACCACAGCACCTTGGGCCGGTGGCCGCCGGCGACGGCCGGGACCGAAAGGGTCCGCCACAGGACCCACCCGGTGACCGCGAGCGTCGCGGCGAGCGCCAGCAGCGGCAGCCCGGCCCGCAGCGGACGGCCCGGCTCCCACCAGGGCAGCACGGCCGCACCGGCGATCAGCGGGCTGAGGGCGGCCAGCAGCAGCCGTTCCCGGGCCAGCACCAGCAGGACGCCCGCCGCCGCCAGGTACAGCGACTGGGCCGCGGCGGCCAGGACGACCCGGCCGCCCCCGGAGGCCAGGGCGGCGGCACCCGTGGCCAGCACCGCCCCGACCGGTGCGCCGACGAGGAGGGTACGGGCCGCCTCGTGCCGTCCGGTCGCCATCCGCAGATGGGCGCGGTGGCCGAGGGCCTGCCCCCACGCCCAGGAGACCAGCCCGGCCACGATCAGCGCGGGCGCGTGCCCGGCCGCGTTCCACAGCGGAGCGGTGAGCAGATACGCCAGTCCGGGCAGGGCGAACAGCACGCCCCGCAGCAGACAGCGCACGGTGTCAGGCCGCCACGGGTCGGCCGCGGGCGCGGGTTCCGGGAACGTCCTGGGCACCCGTTCGTAGAGCGCCGAGGCGAGCGAGAACAGGTTCGGATGGCCGTACCGCTCGTTGATCAGGGCGGCGGACAGGCCCTCCGACTCCAGTAGCGCGGCCACTTCGTAGGGATGGACGGCGGGGCCTATCCGGTCGGCGAGCTCGGCGGCGAGCTCGCTGACCGCGTCCTCGTCCGGGCCGCGCCGCGGGAGCCGGATGGTCAGCGTGGTGTCGTCGAGCGCCCAGCGCGGCCGGCGGCGGGGCGCCGGCCGGGGCTCGGCCAGCCGCAGGGCCAGCGTGTCCTGTTCGGAGCCGCCGGGTTCGAGGGATATCGGTCCGCTCACAGGGCCACGCCCCCGGGGACGGACGCGGCGGACAGCTCGGCCGGGGCCGCCGGTTCGACCGCCGACTCCCGTGCGCGGTCGGGCAGTTCGAGGTAGATGGCGCGGAAGGTGTCGATGGTCTGCCGGAGTGTGAACTGCTCGATCACCCGCAGCCGGGCTGCCTCGCCCATCGCCCGGCGGCGCGCCGGGTCGCCCAGCAGTTCGAGCGCGGCCGCGGCCATGGCCGCCGGGTCGCGGGGCGCGACGACCAGCCCGGTGTCGCCGACCGCCTCCCGGACCCCGCCGACGTCCGTCGAGACGGTGGCGCGCCCGCAGGACATGGCCTCGATCAGCGTGAACGGGAAGCCCTCGCTGATGCTGGAGAGCATCACCACGTTGCCGGCCGCGTACGCGTCCTTGATGTCGTCGACCCGGCCCTCGAAGGTCACGGCGTCGCCATGGCCCAGTTCGGCGGCCAGGGCCTCGCAGCGCTCCCGGTAGGCCTCGCCGCCCCGGGGCGTCCCGCCGAACAGGCGCAGCCGCGCCTCGGGGACCCGGGCCCGGACCAGGGCGAAGGCCCGGATCAGGGTCTCCAGGTCCTTGATGGGGTCGACCCGGCCCGCCCAGCTGAGGGTGGGCACCTCCGGCTCCGGTCCGGCCGCCGGGAACGCGGCCGGGTCCACGCCGTTGTAGACGGTACGGATGGCCTCCGGATCGGCGCCGCCCTCCTCCTCCCAGAGCCGGTTGTAGCGGTTGCCCGGGGTGATCAGGGCCGCCTTGCGGTAGGACTCGCGGGCCAGCAGCCGGAAGAACCCGAGCACGACCGCCTTCACCGGCCAGCGGTAGGGCGCGGTCCGGTAGCCGAGGTACCGTTCCCGCAGGTAGACGCCGTGCTCGGTGAGCAGCAGCGGGACGCCGTGCTGTTCCAGGGCGGCCAGGCCCGGCAGCGCGGCGACGCCACCGCTCACCGCGTGCGCGACCCCGCTCTCGGGCAGCGGAGCGGTCAACGGGCGCAGGGCGTGCTCCAGGAGGGCGGTCGCGGTGAGCGCGTCGTGCAGGGTGGGCCGGGCCTCGCGCACGGCCAGCCCCGGCCGGTTCCACAGCGAGGTCAGCACGGTGATCGCGGTGTCGGCGCGCAGGAACGGGCTGAGCGTGCCGTCGGCCGCGGCCCGGGCCATGGCGTACAGGGCGGCCGGGAAGCCGTCCTCCTCCCGGGGATCGAGCAGCGCGGCGAGGAACCGGCCATAGGTGTCGGCGAGTTGGCGGCGGGCCCGGCCCCGGGGCGCACGGCCCTGCGGCGGGTCCCCCCACATCGGCACGGACCACACGTGGGAGACGTGCGCGGGCAGGTCCCAGACGACGGGTTCGCGTCCGGTGCCGGTGACGGCGACTATGTCGAAGTCGATGTCGGGCATGCCCTGCACCAGTTGGTCGCACCAGACGCTGACGCCGCCGTGACTGTGCGGGTAGGTGCCTTCGGTGAGCAGGGTGACGCGCGTAGTGCGGGTGCCTGGCGCGCCGTAGGGAAGGGGCATCGGTGTGCTCCACGGCCGAGGTGTGGGGTGGTCGTGCCGGTCCCGGCCGCTGTGCGGGCGGCCGGGACCGCGGGTCTGTTCTCGCTTCGGTCGCTGGTGCTGCGGAGCGCTGTTCAGTCGCCGACGGTGGCGGGAACCGACTCGGTCACACCCGCCGGGACCCGGGTGTCGGGTGCGGGATCTGTGGCCGGGGCGGTGGAGTCGGCCGCCGTGACCGCCGGGGCGGCGGTGGTGGCCGGCAGGGTGAGGCCGATCGGGTCGCCGGCCGAGGGGGTCCAGCCGGAGACGGCGCCCGCGTACGCGGAGCCGAACGCGGTGCCGGCCAGGGTGGTCCCGGTCGGCAGGCTCGCGGTGACCTCCAGGCCGGCCGGCGCGTCGACGGTCACGGCGTCGCCGATGCGGTAGGCGGTGACCTGGCCGGCCTGGAGCGCGGCCTGCCAGTCCGCCCGGCGCTTCAGCTCGGTCCCGATGTCCTTCAACCGCAGGTTCACCACCGGGGTGTTGTCCGCGAACAGGGCACGGTAGCCGTCGAGTACGCCGTCCAGCACCGGGTAGGCGATGCGGTCCTCGGCCAGGTTCGACTGGTGGATGTAGTGCGGCCGGGGGTCGTTGGACAGCACGTGTCCGAGGGCGATCCGGGTCTCCAGCGGCACGATCTGGCCGGTGTAGCCGGTGCTGGTGTCCAGCGGCTGCGACAGACAGGTGGTGGTCGCCGGGTTGTCCTCGCAGATGCCGCTGCCGCCCTGGGCGCGGCTGGTGTAGAGCCAGTTGTACTCGTCGACCTCCTCGGAGGCCTTGCCCGCGTTGTAGAAGACGTTCATCGGGTAGCGGGGGACGGTCTCGGCCGCGCCGATCTGACGCTGCTGCGGATCACGGGAGTTGTCGGAGCCCAGCCAGTCGATGCCGTTGGCGGCGAGGGCGGGCGCCAGGTTCGGGTTGTCGTCGGGCTGCTGCGGCAGCACCCGCATACCGGAGTGCTCACCGGTGACCAACTCGTCGTTCTCCAGGGGGAGTCCGTTGGTCTGGGCCCAGACGCGGTTGGTGGCGATCTCGTCGGAGATGTCGTTCTCGCTGACCCACTTGGTGTTGCCGTCGGCGTTGGTCTCGCAGACCCACGGCACCACGGTGGTGTCCTGCACGCAGCCGAGGAAGGCGTGCGTGTAGGTGTGGTTGATCCAGCGGAAGTCGTTCTTGTCCGCGATCAGCTTGTCGGCCAGCTGGTCGACGCCGTCGTTGTCCTCGCGCTGGTCCACGCTGCCGGAGCCGTTGAAGGCGAGGTCGAGGGTGAAGTCCTTGCTCTGCTCCCAGGCCACGGCGTGGTCGACGTCGGCGGACGTCATGCGGATCGGGTCGGGCGTGGCGTTCGGGTCGGTGCAGTCGACGTCGCCGGGCGTGCAGTTGAGCTCGGTGTTCCAGCGGTCGTCGGCCGCGAACAGGTCGTCCACGTGCACCGCGAAGTAGTTGCGGGAGGCGCCGAGGTGCACTCCGCCGGTCATCCACTCGACGATGCCGCGGGCCAGCAGCCGGAACTGCTCCTGGTACTGGTTGTAGACGAAGGTGACGACGAGCTCGCGCCGGCCGGAGTGCCGGTACTCGCCGACCAGGGAGCCCTTCGTGGACTGTCCAGGGATCGCGGCCTCGACGTAGGGAGTGAAGTCGGCGCCGGCCGCCGGCTGCGCGAGATAGGCGTAACTCTCGCCCACGGACGGGTCGTTGTCCTCGAAGGGTACGGTGCCGTCGAGGTAGCCGAAGGGGCCCGCCTTGCCTGCGTCGGTCACGTCGGCCTGCGCGCCGTCGAGGCTGCCGGAGTAGCCGGCGCTGCCGACCGGGTACTGCAAACCGGCTTCTGGACGCGCGTAGGTATAGGCATCGACCTGGGGGATCTGGTAAGTCTGTTCGTAGGCTGTGAGTGCGGCCATCTCGCTCGAACCGGCCGCGAACGGGTTGTCGTTGGGCAGCACCACGGCCTGGAACCTGGCGCGCGGCCGCCCGTCGACGGTGTCCGCCAGGAAGGCCGCGTCGATGCTCTGCCGTGTCGACTGGGTCAGATCGATTTCGGTGAACGGCGTGCCGGCGTCGGTCAGTTCGGCTGCGATGGCGTCGGTCGACGGCCCCCCGTCACTGACCACCAACACCCGCAGGTCGATTCTGGGTGCGTCGTCGGCATGGGCCGCGCCGGCCGGCAGGCCCAGCGTGGCTATGAGCGCACCGGCCGTGAGCGCGGCCGTGCGTATGGTCCGCTTCATGCGGTGAAGTCCCCTCCCCGGGCACGGGTGAGTACGGCTCCGTAGAGCGGACGCACCCCCTACGCCGACGCCGGCTTCCCCCTGAGAGGCCAGTTCGTCGACGCATCCGTCGCGTCACATAGTGATGCCTGTGTGTAGCTTCCGTGGTCGTGTTGCGAAACATGACGGAAAAGAGCAGGCGACCAACAGGCCATCGATGGAACCGAGTTGCCCGATTTTCCGTCCGCGGTGCAGGCCGGGACCTCTCTGGGGGAGAGAGTACCCGGCCCCGGACCATTGACCGATCGCCGACCTTTTCAGGTCAACCCCGACAGACCGTCAGGCGCACAGGACGCGCGTCTCGGGTGTGTAGACCGGGCCGCCGCTCGTGTTCGTGGAGTCGCTGAACTCGGCGTAGAAGTACGAGTAGAAGCCGATGTTGCCGTTGCAACCGGAGTCGGCGGCGACGCTCAGCGTCAGCGTGACGGTGCGGCTCTGCCCGGGCGGGACGGTGGCGCCGTAGTCGGCGCCGAGGTTGGCGGGCCCGGTGCCGGAGCAGGCGGTGCTGGTGCCGTCGGCCGCGGCCAGGCTGCAGCCGGTGAAGCTGTACTTCAGGTCGGGGCGCTGCGTGGTCAGATAGGTCGGGTCGATCGTCTGGTACACGAACCAGATGTCGTACGTCTTGTTGTTGGTGATCGTCATCGACAGGTTCACCGTGCCGCCGGGCGTGGTGGTCGCGGCGTTCGTGGCGAAGGTGAGCTCGGCCGGTGCCGGGTCGGCGCTCGCGCTGGGGGCCAGCCCGAAGACGGCGAGGGCGAGGGCGAGAACGGCACCGAGGCCGAAGCGTCTCATCAGTGGTGATCGCATGGCCGGGAGGCTAGGCAGCCGGAACGCGGGACGTCTCCCGCCGGCGATCGAACAAGCACGCTAAGTGACTGAAAGCGTGCGCACTGTGAAGAACATGTGACCGGTGCGTGAAGGCGTCATCGCCGGGTCAAACGGGCACGTGACCGGCGCGCGCCTGAGCGGCCGCCCGGCCCGGCGCCGAGCATCGCCCGCGCCCCTGGGGCGGTTGTTATTGGCGTGTACCGGCCGCACCGAACGTCCCTCCCGCCCCTCCGCCTCCCGGGGAATCTCGGCCATCCGCCGATTTCCGGCCCCGCCCGCCCCCGCACCGGCGGTGCGCCGCCCGGAGGTCCGGCGCGGAGAGCCGGACCCGAGCGCGTCGACCGTCGCGACCGGCCGGAACGATGTCCAAACAAGGTGTACACGCATGCGCCGCGCCCGCATGACCCGGCCCGGTACGGGGCATTTGGCAATCATGAAGGACGCGCCTGTGGTGGTGCAGCCGCCGGGCCCCGACGGCGGCAGGCGGGTGACCATCCGCGGAGAGTATGTCGGCACCGCGTATCACCTGCTCGACGTCGTCGAGTTCCTGCGCCGGGCCGGGCTGCCCGAGGCCAATACGACGGTCGACGACCCGGACCTGATCGAGTGGCGGGGCATCGGACCGAAGGCCTGGACGGCCGCCGGCTGATCCGGGGCGCGGCCTGCCGCCGGGAAGCGGCCTGCTGCGGCGGAACGGCCCGCGCGGAGCCGGAGCCGGGGCCTGCGCAGAGCGGGGGCCTGCGCAGAGCCGGGGCCTGAGCGGAGCCTTGGCCCCGGCGTGCCGATGTGACCGCACGGCCGCGGTGACCGGGGGCCGGACGGCCGGTGAGGCGTTCGGCCCGCCCCGACGCGCGAGCGGATCGGCCACCGCGTCGCCGTGGCTCCGGGGTGCCCGTTTTCCCCATGCGGTCCCCGCCCGAGGGGTGCGCGCATCCGCTTGGGGGGCCGCCATGTGGGTGAACCGGGTCGCACCCGTCTGGGCCTGAATCCCCGGGGATCCGGCCCGGCGAATCATGCTTTCCAAGCAGTTAAATCCGTGGCAAAAGTGGCAGACGTAGATCTCTCTGGACAAACTGAATCCGCCGGTTCGTGATCAGGAACATCCACGTTCTCCAGGAGATCGCATGGTGGAACAGTCCTCCGAGGTCGTTTCGGAACCGGATGAATCCGTCGTCGCGTTGAGCGACACCGGCCGCAGGGGGGCGGAGACCGAGCGGCGGCTCGCGCGGGCACTGGCCGACCTCCTGGGCGCCGAGAGCGTTCCGCTCGACGGCCACTTCTTCACCGATCTCGGCGCCAACTCCCTGGTCATGGCGCAGTTCTGCGCACGAATACGCAAGACCGCGGATCTGCCCTCCCCGTCCATGAAGGACATCTACCGACATCCCACGATCCAGAGCCTGGCCACGGCGCTCGGGGATGCCACGCCCGCCCCCGCCGGTCCGGCGGACGTCCCGTCCCCGGCGACGCCCCCGCCGCCGGCCCCGGTGACGCGCGGGAAACGGCGCACCCATCTGCTCTGCGGAACCGTCCAGCTACTGGTCTTCCTGGGCTACTCGCTGGTCTCCGGATTCGTCACCGCCGCGGGTTACGAGTGGATCGCCGCGGGCTCGGGCCTGGCCGGCATCTATCTGCGGTCGGTGCTCTTCGGAGGCATCGCGTTCGTGGCGCTGTGCACCTTCCCGATCGTCGCCAAATGGCTGCTGGTCGGCCGCTGGCGGCCCGGTGAGTTCCCCGTCTGGGGCCTGGCGTACCTGCGCTTCTGGCTCGTCAAGGTGCTGCTCCACGCGAATCCGATGGTCTTCCTCGCCGGAACCCCGCTGTACGTGCTGTACCTGCGGGCCCTCGGCGCACGGATCGGCAAGGGCGTCACGATCTTCTCCCACTCCGTCCCGGTCTGCACCGACCTTCTGACGATCGGCGCGGGCACCGTGGTCCGCAAGGACGCGTTCCTCCTCTGCTACCGGGCCCACGCGGGACACATCCAGACCGGCCGGGTCACCCTCGGCGCGGACGTCTTCGTCGGCGAGAAGACCGTCCTGGACATCGACACCGCCATGGGCGACGGTGCCCAGCTCGGCCACTCGTCCGCCCTGTACCGCGGCCAGACGGTCCCGGCCGGTGAGCACTGGCACGGATCCCCGGCGGAACCCACCCAGGTCGACTACGCCAGGGTCGCCCCCGCCCGCTGCGGCACCCTGCGCCGGGCCTGGTTCGGCCTCGGCACCCTGACGCAGATGTTCCTCCTGTACATCCCGCTGTTCGTCGGCGGTGCGTACATGCTCTTCACCGAGGTACCGACGATCGGCAAGCGGCTCGACCCGCAGTCGGCCGCCCTCAACCCCTCGGAACTGCTCCCCGACGCGCTCGTGCTCTCCCTCGTCCTGTTCTTCGGGTTCGTGGTCCTGGGTCTGCTGACCCTGTGCACCGTGCCGCGTCTGGTGGGCCTGGTCCTCAGGCCCGACAAGGTCTACCCGCTCTACGGATTCCACTACGTGCTGCAACGGACCACGGCCCGGATGACGAACATCAAGTTCTTCGCCTGGCTCTTCGGTGACAGCTCGTACATCGTCCACTACCTCCGCGGTATCGGATACGACCTGTCACGCGTCGAGCAGACCGGCTCGAACTTCGGCACCGAAGTGCAGCACGAGTCGCCCCTGCTGGTCACCGTCGGCAGCGGAACGATGGTCGCGGACGGCCTCTCCGTCCTCAACGCGGACTTCTCCAGCACGTCCTTCCGGTTGTCCAGGGTGACGATCGGGCCGCACAACTTCCTGGGCAACAACATCGCCTATCCGGCGGGCGGCAGGACGGGTGACAACTGCCTGCTGGCGACGAAGGTGATGGTTCCCCTCGACGGCGAGATCCGGCAGGGCGTGGGCCTCCTCGGCTCACCGTGCTTCGAGATCCCCCGCACGGTGGACCGCGACACCCGGTTCGACCACCTCAGAACCGGCGACACACTGCGCCGCCGGCTCGCCGCGAAGAACCGCTACAACCTCCGCTCCATGGTGGGCATGCTGCTCGTGCGATGGCTGCACACCTTCGCGCTCACCCTGTTCGGACTCGCCTCCGTGGACCTGTACGGCGTGGTCGGAGACGTGGTGATCGGCGGATACCTGGCCTTCACGCTGGCCTTCTCCACCGCGTACTTCGTCCTGGTGGAGCGCTGCATCGCATCCTTCCGGGCGCTGCGCCCCCGGTTGTGCTCCATCTACGACCCGTACTTCTGGTGGCACGAGCGGCTGTGGAAGGTCCCGGACCACTATCTCAACATCTTCAACGGCACCCCGTTCAAGACCCTGGTCTGGCGGCTGCTGGGCGTGCGCATCGGCCGCAGGGTGTTCGACGACGGTGTCTACATGACCGAGCGGACGCTCAGCACCATCGGCGACGACTGCACCCTCAACGCCGCCAGCAAGATCCAGTGCCACTCGCAGGAGGACGGCACCTTCAAGTCCGACGTCACCACCCTCGGCGCCGGCTGCACCCTCGGCATCGCCGCCCATGTGCACTACGGCGTGACCATGGGCGACGGCTCGGTACTGGCGCCCGACGCCTTCCTCATGAAGGGCGAGGAAGTCCCCCCGAACGCGCAGTGGGGCGGCAATCCCGCGGTGGACATGCCGGGGAGCGGCAACCTGCCCGGTGTCACCGGCGGGACCGCGTCAGCAGCCGACGCCACCACTGCGACCGTGAGTTGAGGAAGGCCATTCGATGGGAACGCGTGTGGAATCGGACCGGGAGTTCTGGAGCCGGGTACTGACCGCCGGCGGTGCCACCGCCGTGCCGCGGTGGGCTCAGCAACCGGTTCAGGGTGCGGCCGAGCACGAGATACCCGTGCCGGACGACACGGCGCGGGCGATACGGGACCTGGCCGGGCAACGGCGCCTGCCGGTCGGCGCGCTGATGCTGGCCGCGCACCTCAAGGTGCTGGCCGTGCTCTCCGGCGAGCCGGAGGTGGTCACGGGGTACGCCACCGGCGCGGAGGGCGAGCCGCTGCCGTGCCGGGCCTCCGTCCCCGCCGGACCCTGGGCCGGCCTGCTCACGGCCGCTCGCGCCGCCGAGGCGGAGGTGCTGGCCCGCCGCGGCTTCCCGGTGGCCGAGCTGCGGCGGGAACTCGGGCCGGCGGAGCCGCCGTACGAGGTCGTCTTCGGGCCGGCGGAAGCCGACGGGACCCATGCCGACAACGGTGTCCTGCACGTGCGCTGGTCCGACCGGGACGGACGGCTGACCCTGCGCCTGCGGTACCGCACGGACGTACTCGACGCCCGGGCCGCGGCCCGCGTCGGCGGCTACCACCTGACGGCGCTGCGGCTGATGACCGCGGAGCCGGACGCCGACCACACCCGGCAGAGCCTGCTGTCGTCCGAGGAGCAACGCGAGCAGCTGGAAGGCATGGCCGGGCCCGACCGCCCGCTGCCGGACGCGCGCGCACACGAACTGTTCGAGCAGCGCGCCCGGACCCATCCGCAGGCGGTGGCCGCCGTCCACGGCGAGCAGCAGTGGACGTACGGCGAACTCGACCGGCGGGCCAACCGGCTGGCGCGCGCACTGCTGACCAGGGGCCTGGGCCGGGAGGACGTCGTCGCCGTCGTCACCGAGCGCAACCTCGACTGGCTCGCCGCCGTGCTGGCGGTGTTCAAGGCGGGCGGCGCCTATCTGCCGATCGAACCGCACTTCCCGGCCGGCCGGATCGCGGCGACGCTGTCCCGGGCGGAATGCCGGCTGGTCCTGACCGAGTCCGGCAGCACCCACACCCTGGACGAGGCGCTGGCCACCCTGGAGGGCGTCGAGAAGCTCCTGGTGGAGACGGCGTATGCCGAATCGCACGCCGACGACGACCCCGGCATCAGGGTCGACCCCGGTCAACTCGCCTACATCTACTTCACGTCCGGCTCCACCGGTGAGCCCAAGGGCGCGATGTGCGAGCACGCGGGCATGCTCAACCATCTGCACGCCAAGATCGACGACCTGTCGATCGGCGAGGGAACCGTGGTGGCGCAGACCGCCCCGCAGTGCTTCGACATCTCCCTGTGGCAGCTCATGGCCCCGCTCCTGGTGGGCGGCCGGACCCTGTTCGTCGAGCAGGACGTGATCACCGACGTGGAGCGGTTCGTCGGCACCCTGGAACGCGGCCGGGTCGGCGTGGCGCAGCTCGTGCCGTCCTATCTGGAGGTCGTCGTCTCCTATCTGGAGCGGCACCCGCGGATGCTCCCGGACCTGCGCTGTGTGTCGGTGACCGGCGAGGCGCTCAAACGGGAGCTGGTCCAGCGCTGGTTCGCGGTCCAGCCGGGCATCGAGCTGCTCAACGCCTACGGGCTGACGGAGACGTCGGACGACACCAACCACGAGGTGCTCCGGGAGGTACCCGAACGGGTGCTGCTGGGGCGGCCCGTCAACAACGTACGCGTCCATGTCGTCGACGAGCACCTGTCGTTGGTGCCGCTGGGCGCCCCCGGACTGATCGCCTTCTCCGGTGTCTGCGTGGGCCGTGGGTACGTCAACGATCCCGAACGCACCCGGGAGGCGTACCGGACGGACCCGTACCGGCCCGGTGAACGGCTCTACCTGGGCGGGGACTGGGGCCGCTGGCACCCCGGCGGCAAGCTGGAGTTCCTCGGCCGCCGGGACAACCAGGTCAAGATCCGTGGCTTCCGCATCGAGATCGGCGAGATCGAGAACTCCCTGCTGCGGGTGGACGGGGTACGGGACGGCGCGGTGGTCGTCGCCGAACGGACCGGCGGCGGCAAACAGTTGATCGCCTTCTACTCCGGCGACGAGCAGGAGCCGGAGACCCTGCGCAAGGCACTCGGCGCGGCCCTGCCCGGCTACATGGTGCCCTCGGCCTTCCACTGGCAGGACAGCCTGCCGCTGACCGCCAACGGCAAGATCGACCGAAAGGCCCTGACCGCCCTGGCCGAACAGTCGGCACCGGACAGGGAGACCGCGGACGACGACGCCCCGCTCAGCCCGACCGAACGGCGGCTGGCCGCGGCCTGGGCCGAACTGCTGGGGGTGCCCGAGCGGCGGATCGGCCGCACGGACCACTTCTTCGACGCCGGCGGCACCTCCCTCACCGCGGTCAAGCTCAGCCTCGCCCTGGACCGCGCGGTGTCCCTGAAGGACATCACCCGGCACCCGGTCCTGGCCGACCTGGCGGCCCTCCTCGACGGCACGGCCCGGCAGCGCCCGGAGCTGCTGCTGCCCCTGTCGGGCGGGAGCCGCGCCTCGGAATGTGCCCTGGTCTGCTTCCCGTACGCGGGCGGCAACGCCGTCAACTACCAGCCGATGGCGAGCGCGCTGGCGGGCAGCGGCCTGCCGGTCCTCGCCGTGGACCTGCCCGGCCACAACCTGGCCGCGCCCCCCGAGCCGTTCGCGACGATCGAGCAGGTGGCCGAGCAGGCCGTCGCCGAGATCACAGCCCGCGGTCTGACCCGGGTCGTGCTCTGGGGCCACTCCTCGGGGACCGCGGCGGCCGTCGAGACCGCCCGAAGGCTCCAGCAGCGGGGCGTGGACGTGGCCCGGGTCTTCCTCGGCGCGCAACTCCTCGGCACCGCCACGGACCGGTTCGCCGCGATCGTCGAACTGACCGCCGCCGGCGACGCCGAGATCGCCGAGCGGCTGACCGCGGACGGCGGCTACGCGGAACTCGTGGAACTCAACCCGCCGCACGCCGAACACCTCGCCGCCGCCTACCGGCACGACTGCGTCGCCGCGCACCGCTACTTCCACCAGGCCCTCGAAGCCCCGCCGCCGGTGAAACTGACCGCGCCGGTCTCGGTGGTCGTAGCCGCCGACGACCCGCACACCGCCGGCCACGCCCAGCGTCACCGGGACTGGCTGCTCCTGGCCGACCATGTCGACCTCCACGAACTCGCGGACGGGGGCCACCACTTCCTGCGCACCCGTCCGGCCGAGACGGCACAGGCCGTTCTGAACACCGTCCTCCCCCTCGCCTCCTCCTGACCTCCGTCACACCCCAGGCGGTCGACCGAAAGGAAACCGAGATGCCGTTCTCATCCCTGGCATCACCACTCGACGTGGAGCTGCGGCCGGACAAACCGGCACTGCTGTGCGTCGATCCCCCCGACGACGCCCCGAGGTGGACGGCCGAGCACCGCGAGGCGCTGCGCGCACAGGTCACCGAGCACGGGGCGCTGGTCGTCCGCGGCCTCGGACTGCGCGACGCGGGCCAGGCCGGTGCCGTCTTCGCCCGGCTGGCCGGAGACCTCATGACGGAGCGGGAGGCCTTCGCCCCCCGCGAGGCCCACGGCCGGGGGCTCTACTCCTCCACGCCCTGGCCGGACAACCAGCCGATGTGCATGCACCACGAGCTCAGTTACCAGCAGGAGGTGCCCGGCCTGCTGCTGTTCGCCTGCCTCACCGCGCCCCAGCAGGGCGGAGCCACGGCGGTGGCCGACGCCGAAGAGGTGCTGCGGGCGCTGCCCACCGGGCTCACCGAACGGTTCGAGCGGGAGGGCTGGATCCTGACCCGCAGCTACAACGACGAGATCGGGGCGAGCCTCGCGGAGTCGTTCGGCACCGCCGACCGCGCCGAGATCGAGCACTACTGCCGGACGAACGCCATCAGTTGCACCTGGCAGCCCGACGGGACACTGCGCACCGAGCAGCGCCGCCCCGCCGTCGTCCGGCACCCGGTCACCGGCCGGCGCTGCTGGTTCAACCAGATCGCCTTCCTCAACGAGTGGACGCTGGACCCGGAGGTACGCGAGTACCTGCTCGACGTCTACGGCCCGGACGGGCTCCCGTTCAACACCCGCCACGGCGACGGCACCCCGATCGGCGAGGACGTGGTCCGGATCGTCAACAGCACCTACGAGGCGCACACCAGGCGCGAACCCTGGCAGGCCGGTGACCTGCTGCTCGTGGACAACATCAGCAGCGCGCACAGCAGAGAGGCGTTCACCGGAGAGCGCCAGGTGCTGGTCGGCCTGGGCGAGCCCCTGCGGCCTGCGGACGACTGCCCGGCCCTGGAGGCGAGCGAGCGATGACCGACACTCTTTCGACCACCACCCGGTCCGCGGTGCCCGACGGGCCCGCCGTGCCGACCTTCGCGGTGATCACCGGTGAGCAGGTGCAGCAGGCGCTGAGCGGGCGCGAGAAACAGCTCGTGGAGCTGGTCGAGTCCGTCTACCGGCTGCACGACGCGGGAGACTCGGTCAACCCGCCGTCGTACTTCCTGCGCTTCGCCGACCGCCCCACCTCGCGGATCATCGCGCTGCCGGCCTCCCTCGGCGGGCCGGTCCAGGTGGACGGCCTGAAGTGGGTCTCCAGCTTCCCGGAGAACGTGAGTGCCGGGCTGCCGCGGGCGTCCGCGGTGCTCATCCTCAACGACCACGACACCGGCTACCCGTTCGCCTGCCTGGAGAGCTCGATCATCAGCGCCACCAGGACGGCGGCCTCCGCGGCGTCGGCCGCCGACTGGCTCAGCCGCAACCGGACCCGCCCCACCCGGGTCGGATTCTTCGGTACGGGTCTGATCGCCCGTTACATCCACACCTTCCTGGCCGGCACGGGCTGGGACTTCGACGAGATCGGCGTGCACGACGTGTCCGCCGACAGCTCCGCCGGGTTCCGCGGCTACCTGCGGGAGACCGGCAGCACCGCGCACATCACCGTCCACGACACCGCCGAGGACCTGGTCCGCTCCAGCGACCTCGTGGTCTTCGCCACCATCGCCGGCCGGCCGCACGTGACCGACCAGGCGCTGTTCGCCCACAACCCGCTGGTCCTGCACGTCTCCCTGCGCGACCTCGCCCCGGAGATCCTGCTGGGCTCGGCCAACTTCGTCGACGACGTCGAGCACTGCCTCAAGGCCGACACGTCGCCCCACCTTGCCGAACAGCTCAGCGGCAACCGTGACTTCCTGAACGGAACCCTCGGCGACGTGATGGCCGGACGGGCCGCGCCGCCGGCCGACCGACCGGTGATCTTCTCGCCCTTCGGACTCGGTGTCCTCGATCTCGCCGTCGGCAAGCACGTCTACGACGAGGTGTCCCGGGCGGGGGAGCTGCGTCTCATCGATGACTTCTTCCACGAACTGCGTCGGTACGGCTGAGGCCGTGGTCCTCGGCCCGGCACCAGGAGGCCCGCCGTGCCCGTCATATCCGCTCCCCACGCCTTCAACGAGGGCGACCTCTTCGTCGATCTCGCATCGATCTGCGGATACCCGCTCTACCTGAAGTGCGAGGCCTTCAACTTCGCAGGTTCCATCAAGTTGAAGGCCGCGAACGAGATGGTGGAGAGCGCCGAGCGGGACGGAATCCTGACAGCGGATTCCGTTCTCGTGGAGTCCTCCTCCGGAAACCTCGGCGTCGCGCTCAGCATGATCGCCGCAAGCAAGGGCTACCGGTTTCTGTGTGTGACGGACTCCCGGTGCAACCTGTCGACCAGACTCCTCATGGAGGCACTCGGCAGCGAGGTGCACATCGTGGCCGACCAGGACTCCAACGGTGGGTTCCTGGGCAAGCGGATCGACTACGTCCGCTCGCTGTGCGCCTCCGACGACCGATACGTCTGGCTCAGCCAGTACACCAACGCCGGCAACTGGCTGGCGCACTACCGTACGACGGCCCCGGAGATCGCCCGCCGGTTCCCGGAGCTGGATGTGCTGTTCGTCGGGGCCGGTACCACCGGAACCCTGATGGGCTGTGCGCGCTACTTCCGCGAGTTGCCCCGGCCGGTGCGGATCGTCGCCGTGGACGCGGCCGGCTCGGTGGCGTTCGGCGGTGAGCCGGGCCGCCGGATGATCCCGGGCCTCGGCATGAGCATGCGGCCGCCGCTGCTCGACGAGTCCCTCGTCGACGAGGTGATCCGGGTGGACGAGCCGGACACCATCCGGATGTGTCACCGCATGGCCAGAAACGGCTTCCTGTTCGGCGGGTCCACCGGCACCGTGGTGAGCGGCGCGACGGACTGGCTGTCCCGGCACGACGCCCGTGACCTCACCACGGTGGCCATCGCACCGGACCTGGGCGAGCGCTACCTCGACACCATCTACCAGACCAACTGGCTGCAGGACCTGTACGGCGATGCGGTGCTCGACACCGACGTCATCGACGTCACCGAAGCCGCTGACGTCACAGAAGTCACAGACGTCACCGATGACGCCGTACAGACGAACGCCCCACCCCGGGAACCCAAGCCCGCGTCACGTGCTCCGGCCCGCCGCCGCAGCACCTGACGCCGGGCACCCGGCAGGGCAGTCCCTCGGACGCCACCGCACCGGCAGCGTCCGAGGGCCCGCCGAGGCTCACGTCAGCAGCAGGCCGACGCCGATCAGCAGAGTCGCGCACGCCAGCGCGGCAACCAGCAGAATCGTGCGCCGGTTCGCGCCGCGTGCGGCGGTCCGTTGATGGACAGCCGACTCACCGCGCGGGGGAGTACGCGCGTGCCCGCAGGCGCTGACGGCGATCTGCGTCGACGACCGACCGGGCACCCGGCGGGGCGCGGCCGAACTCGCCATATCCCTAGGGCAGTCGGCGTATGAAGGGTCCACCCTCTGACCGGGCCCGGAGCCCAGGCGATACTTGTCCCGTGGAGTGGTTCGAGCAGGCCCGGGCAGCGGAGCAGGTCTGTGATTGGGAGACGGCCATCGCGCTGGTGAGCGTCCGCGCCGGGTGTCACTCCGCCGATCCGTCCGCTCACGACAACCATCTGTGGCATCTGGACCTGCTCGCCCGCGCGGAACGGCTCACCGAGCTCACGGAACTCGCCCGCACCGATGTCCACGCACGCCGGAGGCTCAACAGGTCGCTTCGCGAGCGAGGGATGGAGGCGGCGCTGCGTGACCGTGCCGAAGACGGCGACCGCGACGCCCTGTACGTCATGGTTCAGCTGCTGTGCGAGACGGGCCGGGTCCGAGAAGCCGATCGCGCTGTCAAGGACCTCGGCCCGGACGATCACCACGCGCAGCAGATCGTGGCCCGCTGCGCACCGCCACCGAGCGCTGCAAGGTGACTCCCCGGGAGGCTGTCGAGCCTCATCGGGCCTTTCGGTCTGCCGCGCGGCCGGCGATGCGGCGCGCGGCCGGGGGAGGTGGACCGCTTCTCCGCTGTCCCTCGGTGTGACGAGTCCTCCCCGCGACGGGAAGAAGTCGGGGCGCACGTGCCGACCTGTCGTCGAGGCTTCGTGTCAGGGGCGGGCGAGGACGCAGAACTCGTGGCCCTCCGGGTCGGCGAGGACCGTCCAGGGCACGTCGCCCTGGCCCACGTCGGCGGGCGTCGCGCCGGGCGCCCGCAGGCGTGCGACCAACTCCGCCTGATGGGCAGCACTTTTTCGCCCGCTCAGAGCCGCCCGGTCCGGGCGAGGGCGAGCAGGTCGTTCGCGGCTTCCTGGGAGCGGATGCGCAGGGCGGCCGGGTCGGGGACCGGTCCGCCGAGCAGAGCGGTGTCCACGATCTCCGCCTGGAGGAGGGCGGAGAAGACGTGCGCGGCCCGTGTCGGGTCGCTGACCTTGGTACGCAGTTCCTCCGGCCAGTGGGACAGATGCCGGGTGAACAGGGCTACGCGGTCTCCGAGAATCTCCTGCTGGTAGCGGCGGCCGAGTTCCGGGAATCGCTGCGCATCCCGGGCGACCACTCTGAACAGCGCCAACTGCTGCTCGGACAGGATGTGTTGGAGGAGTTCGCAGCCTGCTTCCGTCAGGCCTTCCAGCGGCGGCAGGTCCAGCCATTTCGGGTTCGCGGTCTGTGCGGAGGTGTCGCAGGCCTCCTGGATGACGGCGACGAAGAGATCGTCCTTGCTCTCGAAGTGCCGGTACAGGGTGGTGATGGACACGCCCGCGCTCGCGGCGATGCGGTTGACCGAGCTTCCGCCGTACCCCTCGTCGAGGAAGGCCGCGAGAGCCGCGTTGATGATCGCCTCGCGCTTGCGTGCCATCAGGCGCGCTTTGGGGTCGTTCGCTGCCCAGGTACGCACGGTCTTCCTCCGGTCTCGCGTCGACTTGACACAGCATACGACAGCAACCACTATCGAGTCTCACGAAAGTGATTGCTTTCGTATGAGTCAAGGGAGAGGCAGATGCAGCAGACGGACACCCCCCGGGTGCTGGTTCTCGGGGCCACCGGCCGTACCGGAGCGGCGGTCGTGAAGGCGTTGGAAGCGACGCCGGGCCAGGCGGTCCCGGTGCGCGCTTCACGCAGCAAGTCGACCGTCGAGCAGTGGATCAAGGAGGGGAAGGACGCGGTCCGTATCGATCTCGACGACCCCGACACCTTCTCCGACGCGCTGGCGGGCATCGACCGGGTCTTCCTGATGACCGGCTACACCTCGGCGATGAACCACCAGACCAAGACCCTGGTGGACGCCGCCGAGGACGCAGGCGTCAGTTTCCTGGTGCACCTGGGCGTGTTCAGCGACAAGCGCTCCACCGATGCGCACTTCGCCTGGCACGAGCTGGTGGAGCGCTACATCGCCGGCTCCGAGCTGGCCTGGGCGAATGTGCATCCGCACGTGTTCATGGAGAACCTGCTGGGCATCAACCGGCTGCGCGACGGCCGGCTGGTGTGGCCGATGGGCGACAAGCAGGTCGGCTGGATCGCCAACGACGACATCGCGGCGGTTGTGGCCAAGGTCCTCGCCGAAGGTCCTGACACGCATGCGGGCAAGGACTACTACCTGTCCACCGACGTCCTCAACGGCGCCGAGGTGGCCGAGGTCCTCTCCGCCGCTCTCGGGCAGGAGATCCCCGCGGTGGTCATCACCCCGGACGATCTGACGCGCATGATCGAGGGCGGGCTGGACACCGCACCCGACACCATGGACGACGCGTACGCGGCCAGCACGCTGGTGTGGGTGCGGCAGACCTACGAGGGCCGGCTGGACTACTCCCAGGTCACCACCGGCACGGTCCAGGACCTGCTCGGCCGCGAGCCCATCCACTTCGCCGCGTGGGCCACCGCACACCGTCAGGAACTGCTTGCCCAGCTCCCCTGACAGCTGCGGCCCGGGCCTCGTGCCGGTGCTCGCGGGCCGGTGGGCCACGCCCGAGGACCTCGCGCAGGCCATCGGGTACCTCGTCTCACCCCTGTCGGGTCAAATCACCGCCGCAGGGTGGGACGTCGGGGGACGTCGTGGGACGTCGACGGTGGTGCGCCGCGCCAGGTCTGATCCCACCACCGACGAGGAGCCGGCGGCCGGATCGCGCGCCACCGGCGCGGTCTCGGTGCGCGGGCTCAGGTGAGGGCGGCGGCCAGCAGGGCGAAGGCGGCGATGATGACGGCGACGCGGACGTAGTGGAAGCGGTCCCAGCGGTTCATCTGCTCTTTCCAGTCCTCGGGCCGGTTCTCGGGGGTCCACGTCTTGCCCCGGTTGTTGATCGGGACGAGCAGCAGGAGCGACATGATCACGCTCAGGATCAGCAGCGCGGCGGCGATGACGACGAGGACGGCGCCGTGGTGATGCCATCCGGCGATGGCCCAGACCGCGCTCAGGACGAGCGAGCCGATGTACCAGAACGGCATCAGGGCGCCGAGCATCCGGCCGCCGTGGGCACGGCCGAGTTGGCCGCTGTCCTCGGGGAGGGCGTCGAGGATCGGGTTGATGACGAAGGCGACCGAGAATTCCACCCCCACCATCAGGCCGACGACCACGGTGGTGAAGACCTCGAGTGCGTTGAGCATGGCGACCTTCCCGGAATCTAGTGTTGCTAGCCGATGAGGCAACGCTAGCCCTGCTGCCGCTTGCTTGTCTAGCAGTGCTAGGATCGAATCGTGTCGGTACAGGAACGCAAGCAGCGCGAACGGGCGGACCGCGAGCGCCTCATCGTGGCGACGGCCCGCGAACTCGCCGAGCAGCAGGGCTGGGACGCGGTCACCACCCGTCGGCTCGCCGAGCGCATCGAATACAGCCAGCCCGTCCTCTACAGCCATTTCCGAGGCAAGCGCGAGATCATCGGCGCCGTCGCTCTCGAGGGTGCCGCCGAGATGGCCGCGGCGCTGCGGGCCGCGACCCCCGCCGCGGACGGCCCTCGCAGCCGGGTCACCGCCCTCGCCCGCGCCTACCTCGACTTCGCCGAGCGCAACCCGGCGGTCTACGACGCCATGTTCCAGCTCGACGGCGGCCTGGTGTTCGCGAACGAGGACACCCCGGAGCCGCTGAAGGACGCCTTCGCCGCCCTGCTGGAGAGCCTCGGCGAGGTTGCCGGGGACGGCGTCCACCCGGGCCTGTTCACCGAGGTGTTCTGGGCGGCCCTGCACGGGCTGGCCACCCTGACCCGGGCGGGACGGCTGCCACCGGGGGACGCCGAGCGGAGGGTGGAGCTGCTGGTGGACCGACTCGCCATGATCTGACACGCCGTCCCGGCGGGCACGCGGCCGAGGCTGGGGCAGGGTGTGGATGAGGGCGCCGGTCCAGGGGCGTCGGGCGGGCAGGCGGAGCTTCCTGGGTTCCCGGCGGCGGGTGCCGCAGGGCAGGGCGAGGGAGACGATCTCCGGCCAGAACTGGTTCTGCGCGGTGTCATGCGGGGGCGGGTTGCGCGGGCCGGTGCCGCGGGTGTTTCGGATGCGGTCCTCGCAGCGCGCCCGTCGACGGTGACACAGTTCCAGGTCGGCGAGCCGGTCGCCTTTCGTGGCGCCGCGAAGCAGGTCCCTCGGTCTGCCGACTGCCGGTTGGCCGTGTGAGTCCGCGACCACCGCGTGTCTCGCCCCGTTCCGCTCGGCGGACCGGCGCATCGTCGGCCGGGTACGGGACCGGCTCCCTCCGCGCGTATCGGTGACGTGCTCGTGACGGACGGTTCGCCACGCTGCGCGGATGTCGCCCCCCTCGCAGACGAGGACGCACCGACTCGGGCGGTGGCCATGAGACCTGATCGTTCCCACGAGCCTGCGGCCACGACCCGGCCGTCACGCCGCAGAACCACCGGAGTCGGTACCGGCCCGGGCCCGGAGCCCAGGGCGAGGGCGGCTCCTGGCGGGTCCTCGTGAGGGACCGCGCGTCCACGGATGCCCCGAGCCGGACCGAAGGCGGGGGAGCCGTCACGATGTGGGACTCCCGCCACAGCGGCCGGTCCGTCGAGCCGGGCCGGCGCAGGCTGACGGCGTCTCCAGGGATGCACAACGCCGATGCACAACCCCCGCAAAACGACTGCCAGTTGACGGTGACGCGCTCGTGACGGCGCGGTCACGGGGGGCCTGCCATGGTCCGTGGGACGACAGAACGGAGGGACAACGCGGTGGCGAACTACCAGTCGATCGGATCGGTGGCCGAGGCCGTTGCCCGGCTGTTTCGGCAGGCGTGGCAGCCGGCGCTGCTCGGCGGGATCGAGCCGCAGTTCGACGTGTACCAGGGCAAGGACTTCTCCACCCCGATGGCCCAGGGCGTCTCGGTCTTCGTCTACCAGGTGACCGTCGACCAGGTACAGCGCACCCTGCCACCGGCGGCGTCCGACCACCGTCGCCCGCTGCCGGTGCGGATCTCGTTCCTCCTCACGGCCTGGGGGCAGGACGCGTCCACCGAGCACGACCTGCTCGGCTGGGCGATGCGCACGATCGCCGACAGCCCGGTGCTGTCCTCCGGCTTCCTCAACGCCGCCGTACCGGGGGTGTTCCGGCCCGAGGAGACCGTCGAGCTGGTGCCCATGGAAATGAGCGACAACGACGTCTTCCAGCTGTGGCAGGTACTCCCGGGCAGCCTCCAGCTGTCGGTGCCGTACATCGCCCGCGTCGTACGCGTCGAGTCCGACCTCACCGTGCCGCAGGGCGCGCCCGTCCAGGTGCGCGAACTGGCCGTGGGAACGGCGGCCGGCTGATGGGCGTCCCCGAAGAGCGCGAGCGGATCGGGTACCGGGCGCCACTGGCGGTGCGCTGCTTCGACGCGGCCGGTGCCGCGTTCGCCCGGGACGGCCTGAGCGCCGTCGCCTGGCCCGAGAAGGATCCGGCGACGACGGTCCGCGCGACCCCCTCACCGTTCTCGGACCTGCTGGGCTTCGGCAGCCTGCCGGGCCGACACGCCTACCAGCGGGCCCGTTCCACCGGCGGCGAGCCGCTGAACTGGCCGGTCCCGGCGGCTCCCGAGCCGTTCGTGGTCCGGGTGACCGACCGCGCTCGCCGGTATCTGCCGACGACGCTCCTGGCCGAGGTGCCGGTCAGTACGCCTGTCGCCGTACCGCTGTACCCGGCCCCCGGGCGGCAGGCGCCGTCCGGCTGGGCGGTCGTCCGGGGAGAGCTCCACGGCGCCCCGGACGGGAGACCCCTCGGGTGGGGGGTGGTCGAGGTGTCGACCGACGCCGGCCGCTACACCACCGTGAGCGACGCCGACGGCCGCTTCCTGCTCTGTCTTCCCTACCCCGAGGCCCTGCCGGAGCTGCCCGGCGTATCGGAGGCAGGCCCCGCACCCGGATTCGGGGGCCTCGCCTCCCTCACCTGGCCGGTCACCGTCGCGGTCCGCTGCGAGCCCGGTGCTCTGCGCCGACCGGTGGACTCGGCCGCGCAGGACCCGCCGTACCTGGACTCGATCCTCGGGCAGGCGCCCGCGCCGATCGACCTCGGCGGCGGACCCCGGCCGGCCGTCACCGAGACGCTCACCTTCGGTACCGCCCTGGTACTGCCGCTCACGGTGGTGCCCTCGTGAACCCCGGCTCACTTCCCGAGCCCCGGCCCAACCCAACGAAGCCCAGCCCCAGCCCAGTCGAACGAGCCGCGGAGGCGACCCGACGATGCCCCAATACCTAGCACCCGGTGTCTATGTCGAAGAGGTCGCTGGCCCCCGAACGATCCAGGGAGTCAGCACCAGCACGGCGGCCTTCATCGGGCCCACCCGTTCCGGCCCCACCAGCGGCCGACCCGAACTGCTCACCTCCTACGCCGACTTCACCCGTCTCTACGGCGATGCGGTCGATCTCGAATTCGACGACGCCGGCCGCTTCCCCAACTACCTCGCGCTCGGCGTCAAGGGCTTCTTCGACGAGGGCGGCAGCAGCCTGTACGTGATGCGCACGTTCGCCCGCACCGACGCGGACGCCCCCGAGGACGACCACGGTCTCGGTTCCGTGCCCCGCGACACCGACGCGGCCCGGCTGAGCCTGCGGGCACGCTTCCCCGGACAGGCCGGGAACCTGCGCGTCACCCTCACGCTCCGCGCGGGCACCAACGCGCTCACCGCCGCCGGGGACCTGACCCGGGTACGGGAGTTCGACACCGTCTGGGCGACCAGGACCGCCTCCGACGACAAGGGGGTGTTCACCGTGCGCCGGGACACCACCACCGGGGCCTGGACCCTCACCGGGGGCGCGTTCGGCCTGGCGCTGGACGAGGCCAGTGGCGTCTACCCCATCACCGCCCTGGTCGAGGTGCAGCACCCGACCGTCGACGCCCAGGGCCTGCCCGCCTTCGGCCCGCCCCAGGCGGTCGGCGAGTTCGGGTTCGACCCCCGGGCGGTCGGCACCGGCATCACCACCGTCCTCACCGCGAACCCGCCCACCCGCCGTGCCGCGCTCAGTGTTCCGATCGCGGTGGAGGGCGTGGACGGGCTGGGCCAGGCGTCGCCCGACGACCTGCCGCGGATGATCGCCGCCGCGCTCTTCGACGCCACCATCCTGGGGACCAGCCCCGTGGCGACAACCCCGTTGCAGCAGCGGCAGCGCGTCATCACCCTCAGCGGCGGCTCGGACGGCAACGCCCCGGACGTCACCGAGTACGAGGGCGACCCGACCGGCTTCGCCGACTACCAGAACAACCCCACCGCGCTGCCGTTCAACGGGCTGCCCGCCTTCGAGTCGGTCGACGACATCTCGATCGTCGCCGCGCCCGGCTCCTCCACCGGCTGGGACCGTACGACCGCCGCCCAGGGCAAGGCGCGGGCGATCGCCAACGCGGTGATCAACCACAGCGAGCGGATGGTCTACCGGGTGGCCGCGCTGGACACGCCGCCGGGCTTCCTGCCCGACGAGGCGCTGGACTACCGCAACCAGCGGTCCTCGACACACGCCGCGCTGTACTACCCGTGGATCACCGTCAGCAGCCCCCTCGACGGGACCCGGGTCGACGTCCCCCCCGCCGCCTACATGGCCGGGATCTGGGCGCGCAGCGACACCGCCCGCGGCGTGATCAAGGCACCGGCCAACGAGGTGGTCCGCTCCGCGCTCGACTTCGAGACCCGGCTGAACAAGTCCCAGCAGGAACTGCTCAACCCGCAGGGCGTCAACTGCCTGCGCTTCTTCCCCGGTCCCGGGTTCCTCGTGTGGGGCGCCCGCACGATCTCCGACGACCCGGAGTGGAAGTACCTCAGCATCCGCCGGTACTTCAACTTCCTGGAGAAGTCGATCGACCAGGGCACCCAGTGGGTCGTCTTCGAGGTCAACGGGCCCGCCCTGTGGGACGCCGTACGGCACACGGTCGAGGGGTTCCTGTTCAACCAGTGGAAGAGCGGTGCCCTGCTGGGCGCCAAGCCCGAGCAGGCGTACTTCGTGCGCTGCGACGCCTCCACGATGAACGCCGACGACCTCGACAACGGCCGGCTGATCTGCGTCGTCGGCGTCGCGGCGGCCAAGCCCGCCGAGTTCGTCGTCTTCCGGATCAGCCAGTGGACGGCCACGCAGACGGCCTGAGAGACGGCGACACCTACGGCTGACAGCGGCCAACCGATGAGGAGCGGCAATGGCAACCCAACGTGACAACCCCTACGGCGGTTTCAACTTCCTGGTCGACTTCGCGACCGGCGACGCGAGCACGGTGCGCGGCGGTTTCCAGGAGGTCAGCGGCATGAACATCGAGGTGACCTCGGCGGACTACCGCGCCGGGAACTCGCCGGTCAACCATCCGATCAAGGTGAACGGCGTCTACAAGATCGGCGACGTGACCTTCAAACGCGGCCTGATCGGCGCGCTGGACCTGTTCCAGTGGGTGGACGCGATCCGCACCGGCGACCAGTCCGCGCTGCGCACCGTGCACGTGTCGTTGCAGGACGAGGCGCACAACGGCCCCGTGATGACCTGGACCCTGCTGAACGCACGGCCGCTGCGCTACACCGCGCCGTCGCTCAACGCCAAGGCGGGATCCGAGGTCGCGATCGAGGAACTCGTCCTGTCCGTCGAAGACATGAGCGTGGAGTAGCCCCCATGACCGCCTCGACCCTCACGTTCTCGGGACGCCTGCCGGGCGTCGACGTCGCCGCCGCACCGCCCGCGGCCGACCCGCCGCTACGGCTGGACGTCGCGGCCTTCGTGGGATTCGCCCCGCTCGGCCCGCTCGACCTGCCGGTCGCGGTCGAGGACGTCAACCAGTTCGCCGCCGTCTTCGGGGGCGAACTGGTGCTGGCCACCGACGCCGGCGTGCCGGTGTACGCGCGCCTGGCCGGGGCGGTCAGGGCGTTCTTCGACAACGGCGGGCGGCGCTGCCACGTGGTGCGGGTGGCCGGTCCCGGCGCCCGCCCGGCCCGGTGGACGGTGCCGGGGCTGCGGATCTGGCAGCCGGACGGCACCGTGACCGGGGCCGTCGTCGAGGCGGCCTGGCCGGGTGCCTGGTCCACGGGCATCCAGCTCGCCACCCAGCTGCTGTCCCGGCCGCTGGCGCTCGCGGGCAGCTACCGGCGGTCCACGGCGACGGCTCCGGGACAGTTCCTGCCCGCGCGGGGCGCCCCGGTCCCGGTCCAGCCGGGCGACCTGCTGCGGTTCACCTTCGGACCGGACCGCCCCGCCCTGTACACCCGGGTGCGGGGCCTCCTGCCGGGCACCGCCGCCGTCGCCATGGACACCGAGATGCCGTACACCGCCGCGTCGGACACGGCGGCCGAGGACCGCCCCGACCCGGGCGCGCTCTCCGGTCTCCCCGCCGAACTCCCGGTGATCTCAGTTGAGTTGCTGCGGATGGATCTGGTGGTCCGGCAACTCGGGCCCGATGGTTCGCGGTTGCTCGACCGGCAGACGGACCTCGCCTTCAACGCCGCCGTGTCCCCGGCCGGTCCGGCGACGGCCCGGCCGGTCCCGACGGTCCGGCCGGTCTGGACGGAGGTCCTGCAACCCGCCGACGACCAGGTGCCCGACGGCGGCCGGTCGATGGTGCTGCGCGCGGACCCCGACTCCCTGTCGGCCGCGACGACCGGCCTAGTGGTGCCGGTCGGCATGAGCCCGCCCGGCGCCGTCACCGACGCCGCCGACCCCGACGTCACCGGCTCCGACGACCTCGACACCTTCCCCGTACGGTCCTTCACCGACCCGGCGCTGGCCACGGCGACCGTGTACACCCTGACCGAGGACGCGGCCCAACTGACCGGGCCGGCCCGGCTCACCGGGATCCACGCCCTGCTGGACGTCGACGAGGTCGCCCTGGTGGCCGTACCCGACGCCACTCACCTCGGCTGGTCCCCGGCGCCCGCGGCCCCGGACACGGCTCCCGGCCCGCCCGCCCTCGACGACCCGGCCGGCTACGACGAGGCCGCACTGATCGACGTGCAGAGCGCGCTGGTGACGATGTGCGCGGCCCGCGGCGACCTGGTGGCGCTGCTCGGCGTCCCGGCGCACTACAACACCGACCTGGTACTCGGCTGGCAGCAACGGCTCACCACCCGCGGGCCGTTGTCCGACGCCGGCACCTCCGGCACGTCGCCGCTGAGCTACGCCGCCTACTGGCACCCCTGGCTGCGCGTCCTGGAGAACGACCCCCGCTCCACGGCGCCGCTGCGCACCGTACCGCCCGACGGCATGGTGGCCGGCACGATCGCCGCCCGCGAACGGGCCCGCGGGGCCTGGATCGCCCCGGCGAACCTGCCGCTGCGCGGCCCCGTACAACTGGCCCCGGCACTGACCGACAGCGAGACCGCCAAGCTGTTCGACGCGCACGCCAACCTGCTGCGCCAACGGCCCGGCGCCATCACCGCACTCAGCGCACACACCCTGTCGGCCGATCCGGCGCTGCTGCAGCTCTCCGTACGGCGACTGCTGATCCTGCTGCGCAGGACCGCGTCGGCACAGGGCGCCCGCTACACCTTCGAGACCGACAACGACCGGTTCCGGCAGCTGGTGCGGGCACGGTTCGAGCGGGTCCTCGCCGCGCTGGCCGCCCAGGGCGCGTTCGCGGACTACCGGGTGACCACCGCCGAGGGGGACGACGGCACCGTGATCATCACGCTCCAGATCGCCCCGACCGGTCCGGTCGAGTTCATCACCATCAGCCTGGTCCGCTCCGGCGAGGGCCTGCTCGACGTACGGGAGGGCTGACGATGACGGCAAACGATCCACCCTTCACCGCTTTCCGGTTCGACGTGACCCTCGACCTGGACATCGCCACCCCCGGTTTCACCGGCCCGCTGTGCGACGCGGCCTTCGCCGAGTGCGAGGGCCTGGAGATGACGATGCAGCCCAGGACGGTCGAGGTCGGCGGCCTCAACGACGGCCAGGTCCACCTCGTCGGACCCGTCAGCCACGGACAGCTCACCCTGCGGCGCGGCATGACCGGCAACCTCCAGCTCTGGCAGTGGTTCACCCGGGGGACCCGGCCCGGCAGTGTCCGTACGGCGCACGGCACGATCACCCTGCGGGCGGCCGACGGCCCCCCCACGCTGCGGTTCACCCTGACCCGCTGTCTGCCGGTACGGATGCGCGCGCCGGCCCTCCACGCCCGCGACGGACTGATCGCCGTCGAGGAACTCGGGCTCGTCTACGAACACCTCGACATCGCCCTGCCCGACGACACCACGCCCTCCGCCGCACCCGGCGCCCCGGCCACGGCCTCACTGGGCGGAGGGTCCCGCTGATGGGCACGGCGACCATCACCGAATGGGACCTGGTCAAGCACGTCCCGGTCGACCCGGGCGTCCACCTCGTCGTCGACTTCGACCCGAAGAGCCTGCGGCTCGCCTACAGCCCTACGGGCGTCACCGGCGCCGACGCGGCCACCAAGTCGGGTGCCCTGAGCAAGTTCGCGTCCCAGCAGACCGGCCAGTCGACCACGCTGAGCATCGAACTGCTCTTCGACACCACGGCCGAGAACACCACCGTCCAGGCGAAGACCGAGAAGATCGTCCGGTTCACCGAGCCGGACACCTCCAACCCCAGCGCCCCGGCACGGCGCGGGATGCGGTTCGCCTGGGGCTCGTTCCTGTTCGACGGAGTGGTGCAGAGCCTCGGCCAGACAATCGACTTCTTCTCCGACACCGGGATCCCGCTGCGGGCCACCGTGGAGATGACACTCACCGGCGTGCAGCCGCCCGACCAGAGCGCGGCCCCGCCGCCGGCCGCCCCGCCCGTGAGCTTCGGCGCGGGAACCGGAGCGGTCACCGGCCCCGCCGCCCCGGTCGGGACCACACCGCTGACACTCAGCCAGTCCGGGGACACCGTGCAGTCGATCGCGGCACGGTCCGGCGCCGGGGTCTCGTGGAAGACCATCGCCGCCGCGAACGGCATCGACAACCCGAGGCTGCTGCCACCGGGCACCGTCCTCGACCCCAGTGCCCGTATCTCGTGACCCGGAAGGACTGAACCACCCGTGCGCATCGACATCAACGAGCTGGAGATCCTCGAACCGGACACCCCGGCGGGACCGGACGCGGACACCGCCGCGGACGGGAGCCGGCCGCGCCGGCCGGCCACGGACCTGGGCGAGCAACTGCGCCGCTGGGAGCGCGAGACCCGCGCCCGCGAACAGCGGCTGCTGGCGGACTGAGCCATGAGTCCCCTGCTCGCGGCCTACCTGTCCACCCCGGCCATCGCCCTGAACGGGACGGTCGACCGCGGCGCGGCCGGCGACCTGATGGCGCTGACGGTCGAGGAGACGACCGTCGGCCTGTCCTGGTGCGAGGCCACCTTCAGCAACTGGGGAGCCCGCGACGCGGTCCCCGGCTACCGCTACCTCAGCGGCGACCCGATCGACCTCGGCACCCGGCTGAGCGTGTCCTTCGCGCCCGACGGCACGGACAGGCCGGTCTTCGACGGAAAGATCAGCGCCCTCCAGGCCGACTACCCCGCCGACCGTCCGGCGCGGGCGCTGGTGTTCGCCGAGGACCGGCTCCAGGACCTCCGGCTCACCCGGCGGACCCGCACCTTCGACGACGCCACCACCGCCGACATCGCCGACCGGCTCGCCCGGGACCACGGCCTGACCGCGGACGTGAGCCTCGACGGCCCGGCCCGCAAGGTCACCGCCCAGCTCAACCAGAGCGACCTCGCCTTCCTGCGCGGCCTCGCCCGCGGCGACGACGGCGAGGTCCAGCTCGACGGCGACACCCTGCGCGTCCGGCGCCGCCCCGACCGGGACGGGGACACGCTGAGCCTGGACTACGGCGGCGACCTGCTGTCGTTCTCCGTCCGCGCGGACCTGGCGCACCAGGTCACGGAGCTCGCGGTGACCGGCTGGTCGGTCGCGGACAAGGCGGCCGTCCTGGAGACCGCGGACGCCGCCGACCTGGCCGCCGAGCTGGCACCCGGTCAGCGCGGCGGATCGTCGGTCCTGGCGGCCGCGTTCGCCGACCGCCGGGAACGGATCGTCCGGTCCACCCCGCTCTCCGGCGACGACGCGCGGGCCCTGGCCAGGGCCGCCTACCTGGAGCGGGCCCGCCGCTTCGTGTCCGGGACGGGCGTCACGGCGGGCAACCCCGCCCTGCGCGTCGGCATCCGGGTGCGCCTCACCGGCCTCGGCACCGTCTTCGACGGCGCGTACTACGTCTGCCGGGTCCGGCACAGCTACGACCTCGCACAGGGCTACCGCACCGAGTTCGACGTCGAGCGGCCCGGACTGGAGAGTGCCCGATGACCACGCCGCGCGCACAGTACTTCGGGATGTATCCCGCGGTGGTCTGCGACAACCAGGACCCCGAACGACAGGGCCGGGTCAAGGTACGGCTGCCCTGGTCGCCCGACTCCGGCGGCGACGAGTACGCCGTATGGGCCCGCCTGGCGACCACGATGGCCGGCGGCGGCCGGGGCACCTGGTTCGTGCCGGAGACCGGTGACGAGGTGCTGGTCGGCTTCGGCGGCGGAGACCCCAACTGGCCCTATGTGATCGGCGCGTTGTGGAACGGGCAGGACGAGCCGCCGGAGTCGATGGACGACGGCAACAACCTCAGGTCGATCGTCTCCCGGACCGGGATCCGCATCACCCTCGACGACACCGACGGCGCCGTCACGCTGTCGCTGCGCACCCCGGGCGGCCAGCAGCTGACCCTGGAGGACGGCGGCAGCACGATCCGGCTCGCCGACTCCGGCGGCAACTCGCTGGAGATGGCACCGGCCGGCATCACCCTCACCGCCGCGAGCACCCTCTCCATCAAGGCCCAGGCCCTCCAGATCGACGCGGGTTCGGCCAAGTCGAGCCCGGCGATGTGGGCCCACGACGGAGCGCTCCAGTGCGACACGCTCATCGCCAACAACGTGGTGGGCAAGATCTACACCGGCGGCCCCGGGAACCTCCAGTGAGCGCCGGACCCGAGCGGCTCCGGTGGACCGCCCCCGCACCGCTGTGGACCGCGGACACCGTCGGCACCGCGAGCCCGGCGTTCCTGCGCCCGCTGATCGCCGAACTGGACACCGACGCCTTCCTCGACGTGTTCCTGGCGATGGTCGGCGGCACCGGCGGCCGGGCGCCCACGGACCTCGCCGGCCTCCCGCCGGACCAGACCCCCGACGGCACATACCCGTTGTACTGGCCGACGGCCCACCGGTACTACCTCGTCGCGGCGAGCCTCGTCTGCCGCCGGCCGGGGATCCCCGACCACGCCGTACAACCAGCGCTCGGCGAACGGCCGTTCTTCGTCATCCGCCCGGCCGCGGCGGCCGGACCCGACGACGCGCTGCTGCCCGGCGAACGGCAACTGCCGCTGCACGCCACCCCGGTCGCCGCCTTCGCACCGCCCGGATCCACGGCCGCCACGCTCGGCATGGCGGCGGACAGCCGGTCGACCCGCACCCTCTTCTACGGGTTCGTCCCGGTGTCCGACGGCGACCCCGACGTCCGCGACCCCACCGCCCACGTCATCCGCACCGTCCTCGCCCGCGACCCCTGCCCGCCGGTGCTCGGCGCACCGAGCCACCCCTTCACCTTCGCCGGTCCGCTCCCGCCCCCCATCGGCCTGCGCACCGGCCTCCTCCCAACGGGCTCCCCGAAAGGACCGACACCATGACAACGCCGGCAGCGCTCTACGGGCAGGGCATCTCGTTCCCGCCCCGCGTCGGCCCCGACGGCGGCATCGTCCGGTCCGCGGGCGAGACCAACGTCCGCGAGTCCGTCGTCACGATCCTGCGCACCCGCCCCGGGGAACGGGTCGAACGCCCGGCCTTCGGCTGCGGCCTCGACCGGTACCTGTTCGAACCGAACACCGTGGCCACGCTCCGGCTGATCGTCGAGGACGTACAGCGCGCGGTGACCCGGTGGGAGCCGCGCATCAGGCTGGACGACGTCACCGCCGACGTCAACGCCACCGACCCGCGCGACGTGGACCTCACCCTCGTCTACACCCTGATCGCCACCGGGATCCGCGAACGACTGCGGATGACCCTCGGCGCGGAAGGCCAGGACCAGCCGTGACCCTGCCCATTCCGGTCCTCGACGACCGCTCCTTCGACCAGCTCGTCCAGGAGGCGCTGGCCCGCGTCCCGGTGCACACACCGGAGTGGTCCAACCTCAACGAGTCCGACCCCGGTGTCACCCTCCTCGAACTGTTCGCGTTCCTCACCGACAACCTGCTCTACCGCGGCAACCGGATCCCCGAGGCCAACCGGCTCAAGTTCCTCAGCATGCTGGGCATCGCCCTCCAGCCGCCGAGCCCCGGCACCGGCCTGGTCACGGTCGGCAACGACAAGGGGCCGCTCGCCCCACCGCTGCCACTTCCGGCCGGCACCGAACTGCGGGCCGGGCAGGTCCCGTTCACCACGAGCACCCCGCTGGCCGTACTGCCCGTGACGTCGGCGCTGTACTACAAGCAGCCGCAGACCGCCCTGGACGCCGCCACCCGCAGCCGCTACCAGCTCATCTACCAGACGTTCCTGGAGACCGACTCCGACGTCCTCACCTTCTACAAGCCGGTGGCACTCGACCCGCCGGCCACCGGCAAGCCGGATCCGGTCGTCGACCTCGGCGACCCGGTGAACGGCACCGTCGACCGCTCGCTCTGGGTCGCGCTGCTCGCGCCGAAGAACGCCGACCTCGACGCGGTACGGCGGGCGATCGCCGGCCAGAGCCTGTCGATCGGCGTCTACCCGGCGACCCGGGTCGCCGGCCAGGTGCTGCCGCCGCGGCAGACCGGCACTCAAGCCGTCGACCCAGGGCTGGTGTTCGAGATCGCCGCACCGGAACCCGACCCGTCCGGCCGGTCCGGCCCCGGCTTCGGGGTCGGCCCGGCCCGCTACACCCGGCTGCCGGTGACCTACGCCGAGCCGGTCCTCGACCGACCCGGCCTGGTCCAGGTCACCCTGCCGCCCTACGAAAACCTGCTGCTGTGGGACTTCGACCCCGAGGAGGAGGGCACCGGCGACTTCCCGCCCCGCGTCGATGACGCGGCGGTCACCGCCCGCCTGGTGACCTGGATCCGACTGCGGTACGAGCCCACGGCGGCCGGCACGGCCACCGGCACCGGCACGGGTACCGGCTCGGACTGCGGTTGCGGTTGCGGGAGTTCGGCCACCGGCTCCTCCACCACGACCTCTGCCACCACGACCTCTGCCACCACGACCTCAGCCACTACGACCTCGTCCACTACCACTTTGGCGGCACTGTCGGCCGCGACCGGCGGGCCCACCGGCCGGATCACCTGGGCCGGAGTCAACGCCACCCGCGCGGTGCAGTCCGTGACCGTCCCGGCCGAGCGCGTCGGAACCGGCACCGGCACCCCCTTCCAGGCCTTCACCCTGGCCCGCACCCCGGTCCTGGGCGACGATGCGCCGGGCGGCCTCACTGTCGAGGTCCAGGACACCGACGACACCTGGCACGCCTGGTCCGAGATCGACGACATCTACGCCGCGGGCCCCGACGACACCGTCTTCACCCTCGAACGCGCCACCGGCAAGCTCCTGTTCGGCAACGGCCTGTCCGGGCGCCGCCCCCCGCGCGGGGCCGCGATCCGCGCCTCGTACTCCTCCGGCGGCGGACTCCAGGGACAGGTCGCGATCGGCGGGATCAACCGCAGCGCCGCCCTGCCCGGCGGCTTCAGCCTCACCAACCCGGTGCCGACATGGGGCGCGGGCGACGGGGAGTCCACCGCCGACGGCGAGAGCGCCGTGACCCGCTGGCTGCGCCACCGCGACCGGCTCGTCACCGCCGACGACTTCCGCGACCTCACCCGGCGCACCCCGGGCGTCGACCTGGGCCGGGTCGAGGTGCTGCCCCTGTTCAACCCCGACCGGCCCGGCGAACCGCAGGACTGGGCCGGGATGGTGACCGTCCTGGTCGTTCCCCGCTCCGACCCGCTGCGCCCCACGGCCCCGCTGCCGGACCGGCAGTTCCTGGGCGCGGTCTGCGGCTGGCTGGACCCACGCCGGCTGATCACCACCGAACTGCACGTGCGCGGACCGGAGTACCAGCCGATCCGGGTCTCCGTCGGGATCGTCGCGCTGCCCGGCCAGGTGCCGTCGATCGTCGAACAGGCCGTCACCCGGGCCGTGGAGACGTACCTCTCCCCGCTGACCGGCGGACTCCCCGCCACCGCGGCCGACGACGACGGCCTGATCGGCGCCGCGGCCACCGGTACCGGCTGGCCCCTGGGCGTCGACGTCCGGCCCCAGGACATCGAGGCGATCGCCACCCGCGTCCCGGGGGTGCGCTACGTCGACTCCGTCCTGATCGCCATGACCGACGCCGACGGCAGCGTGGTCTCACCGGTGGACGCGGTACCGATCAGCGGCCTGCGCCTGCCGGCAGCGACCGTGACCGTCGTCTCCGGGCCCGCGCCCGACCCGGCCGCCCTGACCGGCGGCAGCCGGCCCGCACCGCCGACCCAGGTGCCGGTCCCGGTCGTACCCGACACCTGCTGACCGGCGACCGCCGCACCGGGGATCACCACGCCAAGGAGCTGTGAACGATGGATGTACAGGGTTCCCAGTACCACGTCGTCAACGGGATGGACGACTGGGGCCGTTGCACCGACGCGGCCTCGGGACGCGCCCTCTCCGACGCGTGGTCCGACACCGCACCCACGACCGACGGCACCGCCTGGGAGTACGACCCGGACCTCGGCCTGCTCCGGCTGCGCCGGGACACTCCGCTGTTCCGCCGGGCGGCCCGCACCCCGCCCCTCGCCCCGGACATCCGCCGCGGCTCCGGCCGCGACACCTACGGCAACTGGTACTGGATCGACGCCGACCGGCGCACCCTTCGCGGCCGTACCGGGTCCGCCCGGGCGGCGTCCACCTGGTGGTCCGTCGACGACCTGACGGACACCTGCGCCTGCCGGAGCGCCGAACCGGGCACGTTCACGCACACCGGGGCCTGTCCGCCGGTGGACATCCTGCTCCAGGGGCTCGCGGTCACCACCCACCAGTACCTGCTCGTCGGCTACCGCGGCCGGCAGACGCCGTGCGAGGCCGGGCTGCTCGTGTTCGACCTGCGTGGCGGCGGCGCGCCCCTGCGGCTGCCGTGGCCGGACGGCGACGCGTTCGACCCGTGGGACCTCGCCGACACCGCCGACGGCGGCGTTCTCGTCCTCGACGCCACGCACTCCGCGTACTGGCGGCTCGACGAGCACTTCCGGCTCCGCGGCCGACAGGCTCAACAGGCCGCTCGAGCCGCGCAGTTCGGGCCCGTCGACGGAACCCCGGCGCCGACGCCGACCGGTCCCGCCGTGCCCGAGCCCTGGCCGCTGGCCGACGCGGACGGCAACCCCCTGCACGCCGTCGCCATCGAACCGGGGCCCGACGGCAGCGTGCTGGTCCTGGACGCCGACCCCGGCCGCGGCCACTCCACGCTCTACCGCTTCGACGGGGGACAACTGCGCTGGACGACACCACTCCGGAACGTCGTCGAGGTCGTCGACCCCCGTGACCCGACGAACACCCCGACCCTGTACTCGCTGCTCGGCCACGACTTCTGCTACCTGGCGGGGCCGCCCGCGACGGGCCCGCTGGCACCACCGGTGTTGTACGTGGCCGACGCCGAGGGCGCCCAGGTGATCGCCTTCGACCTGGACCCCGACACCGGCGCGGTGCGGGCGCACGACGACTTCCTGCCGATGCGCCGGTGGGCCGGGCGGGCGCTGGTCCGCTCCGGAGCGGGCGTCTGGTACGACTTCGGGGAACGCTGGATCTCCCTTGAGGTGTTCAACGAGTGCCGGTTCGCCACCACGGCGACTCTCGTCACCGCCGTCGACACCGCCGGGACGGTCCCGGGCGACACCTTCGACAGCAGGCTGCCGGGATGCGTCTGGCACCGGCTCTTCCTGGACGCCCAGGTGCCGACCGGCACCGGCGTGACCGTCCGGGCGCGCGCCGACGACGACCCCGCCCTGCTGTCGCTGCGGCCATGGCTCGACCAGCCGGTCCCGTACCTGCGCTCCGGCGGCCCCGAACTGCCGTGGACCGACGTCTGGGCCGACCGCCGGCAGCCCGACGGCACCCTTCCCGACGCCACCGGCACCTGGGAGCTGCTGTTCCAGGGGGTCACCGGCCGCTACGTCCAACTGGAGATCACCCTCACCGGCACCGGCCGCTCCTCGCCGCTGCTGCGCTCGCTGCGCGCCTGGTACCCGCGGTTCTCCTACCCCGAGCACTACCTGCCCGAGGTCTACACGGGCACCCAGGGCCCCGACCGCTTCCTGGAGCGGTTCCTCGCCAACCCCGAGGGCCTCTACACCGCGATCGAGGAACGCATCGAGCACACGCACCTGCTGCTCGACGCCCGTACCGCGCCGACCGCCGATCTGCCGTGGCTGGCGGCCTGGTTCGGGCTCGCCCTCGACCCGCTGTGGGACACCGAACGGCGGCGCTTCCTGATCCGGCACGTCGACACGTTCTACCGCCGCAGGGGCACGGTCCCCGGTCTCGTCGCGACACTGCGGGTGTTCCTCGACCCGGTCGTGGACGAACGGATCTTCGACCCGGTGGGGGAGTGCGGCGGGGCGGCGGCCACGACGGGGATCCGGGTCGTGGAGCGGTTCCTGACCAGGGACGCCGCCGCCCCGGCGCCGGGCACCGCCGACGACGACCCGCGGACCCGGGTCCGCCGCTTCGCCCACCGGTTCGACGTGCTGGTCCCGGGTGACCTGTCGGCGGACGCCGCCGCCATGGTGACCCGCATCGTGGCCGCGGCGAAACCGGGCCACACCGCGTTCGAGGTCAGCCGCTTCCAGGACCTGTTCGTGATCGGCCGGGCCCGGCTCGGCATCGACACCCAGGTCGTGGCCGGCCCGTCGTTCACTCCGATCGTGACCGGCGGCGTGCTCGCCGCCGGCTATCTCGGCTACGCCCACCCCTTCGACATCACCGACCGCGTCGTGAGCGACCGCGACCGGCTCGGCGCCCTGCACGCCCTGTAGACCCCGCACGATGCCTTCTTGAGATCAGGAGAAGTCCGCGATGACCACCACGGAGCCCACCACCGGGCCCTGCGTCTCCCTGTCCACGGGAACGCTGAGCCCCGACCTGCGGGTCAACTATTCGTACGGGATGGTGCTCGGCCTCGACGAGTTCGTCCAGGAACAGCTGTACCACCAGGAGAAGACCTACCGGCACCGGCGCCTGCTGCACGGGTACGGCACCAGTTACGGCCTGCGGGTGTCCGTCGACCCGGCCCCCGACAGCAGCGGGGACTACGTCGTCGCCGTCGGCCGCGGATCGGGTATCGACCAGTGGGGGCGGGAGTTCACCGTCCCCGAGTCCCAGTGCCTCCGGCTCCAGGACTGGCTGACGGCCCAGGAACAGGCACATCCGGGCATCGTCGAGGAGCACACCGAGGGCTCCGGGGCCGCGACGATCTATGTCGTCGCGAGCTATGCCGAGTGCCTGGACGGCCTGGTGCCGCTGCCCGGCCGGCCGTGCGGCACCGGCGACCAGACCCAGGTGGCGTCCCGCGTCCGCGACTCCTGGACCGTCGAACTGCGCTGGGACCCACCGGAGATGCCGCGCTGGGACAGCGACCGACGGCTGGGACGGCTCCTCGCCTCGGTCGCGGTCGTCGAGCAGCCGCAGGGGACTTTCCCGGACGAGGACGCGCTGCTCGCCGCGGTCCGTGCCCTGGCCGACATCGCGCCGAACGGCCCCGGTGACATAGACGAGTTCGGCACGCCGCTCGTGGCCTACGAGATCGCCAGATGGCAGGCGGCACGCATCCGGGACGAGATCTTCGCCATCTGGGTCAGCGAGGTCAGGCCCCGGCTCGAACCGGACCTGATCACCCCGTCGCAGACCTCGGACCCCGCGATCCTCCTCGGGGCCCTCCAGATGTACGGGCTCAGCACAGACGTCAACAGCATCTACAACATGCATGTCGAAGTCGCCGGCCGGCCCAGCCTCCTGAACACCCAGCTGATCCAGGAACTGCCCCCGCCGGAGCGGATCGACAGAGAACCAGTCGAGCTGGTGACGCTGGTCCCCTCCCCGCCCACGGCCGGTGCCTTCACCATCGACGCCTGGTTTCATCTGGTGGACTACGCGGTCACCCTGCACGGTCCGATCCAGGTCACCACGGAGTCCGGCGCCACCTACGCGTTCACGGCGGCCGGCAAGCCGTCGGGCGGGTCGGAATCCCCGACCTACGCGAACGTATGGACGCTGACCCCACCGTCCGGGTTCAAGCCCACCGCCGGTCAGCAACTGAGCGCGCGGTTCGAGCCCGACGCGGTGGTCGTCGGGGGCGGCTGGACGCTGAACCAATGGCGCGACCAGCGGGGCGTCCGCTTCCTCAACACGGCCGCGAGCGGGGGAGCCGTCCTGGCCTACACGACGGCGAACGGGACCACGAGCACCCTGCTGCCCGAAGACGCGCAGAACGAGCAGACCGCGCAGGACCCGCCGACCGTCGCGGCCGAGGTCGCCCCGCCGGCCGCCGCCAACCCCACCCCCACTCCCTTCGTGACGATCACCGACACCGGTGCGACGGCGGAACAGCTGGACTTCGAGCTGTGGTTCCACCCCGAACCCCGGGGCACCCGGCACGACATGGTCGTCCAGACCCCGCAGGTCCGGGCGTACGACGAGACCACCGGCGATCCGCTGACGGTCACCGGCCCGACCCAGGACCCGCGGCACGGCAACGTCTGGCACGTCACGACGAACGCGCCTGCCGGCAAGAGCCCGTTCCCGGCCTACGTGCGCTTCGTCTTCCCCGCCGAGGACTTCACCCTCACCGGTGCCGACTCCGGCAGCACCGCGCTGGCGAGCTGGATCGACAGCGGTGCCGTCGCGTTCACCGGCTGGGACCGGCGCGAGGCGAGCATCGTGGTCTTCCACCGGGTCCCGGCGCCCGAGGCGGAGAAGCCGGATCCCGCCCCGGCCGGCCGCGGGACCAGCCGGGCCAGGACCGCCGCGCCGAAGACGACCGGCGGGCGGGGACAGAAGCGATGAGCAGCCAGACGATCGGGTCGGACTTCACCGGCGGCGCGCTGCTGCCGAACTACGTCAACGGGCGGCTGCTCGCCGCCGAGGACCTGGCGACCGGCCAGGCGAGCCTGCTCGCCCGGGACACCCGCATCGGCCGGGCGGCCGGTACCGGAGTCGTCCAGGGACTCTGGGTCACCTCGGGCGCCACCACCCTCACGGTGGCCGCGGGCACCGGCATCACCCCGTCCGGGCAGCCGGTCGTCGCCGCGCGGACGATCACGCTGCCGCTGGCCCTCTCGACCACCACCGCCGTCAACACCGCGGTCTTCTCGCGTTGCTCGGGCGGCGGCACCGGCTCCGGCGTCGCCGCGGGCGCGTACCTGCTCACGGCCCGCCCCGTCCAGCAACGACAGGGACAGGTGCCGCTGGCCACGTCGCCGGACAGCACCCTGTCACCGGGGTGCGCGGCCCGCTGGACCGCGGAAGGGGTGGAGATCCGGGCGATCGCCCTGCCCGCCCTCACCACGGTCTTCGGAGTCGGCACCACCACGGACAACCTGCGCAATCTGACGGCCCATTGGTGCTTCGGAGCCGAACAGCTGGTGAACCTGCCCGTCTACCCCTTCACCTTCGATCCGGCGTACTCGGGATTCGACCGGCTGGCCCCGGCGGACCTCACCGACCTGGACCTGCCCCTGGCGGTCTTCCGCTGGGACGGCCAGCGCGTGGTCGACCTCGACAACTGGTCGGCCCGGCGCCGGATCACCACCCCCGATCCGGTCCCCTCGGCCTGGTCGGCAACGGTGGCCGACCGGCGCGACGCCGACGGCCAGGCGCGGTTCCTGCAGTTCCAGGAGCAGATCGACCTGATCGCCGCCGGCGGGAACGCCCGCTACATGGAGGCCACGCAGCACTTCGGGCTGCTGCCCCCGGTGGGGTTCCTGCCCGCCGCCTTCCAGAACGGGACCATCGCCGCGAGCAAGGACGGCGCCTCGGCCGCGTCGGCGGGCCGGAAGCCGTCGGCCGCTTTCACGGGGTCCTTGTTCGACCCGTGGACCTTCTTCGGCGGTGCGGCGAACTTCGGCGGTGTCGTCGACTGGTCGGTGGCCGACTTCGCGCTGCGCCAGTCCTGGCAACTGCCGCCGGAACTCACCTCGTTCAACTCCGACGAGCGGGGAATCCGGCTGACGTTCTACTGGGTCCGGGAGAACCTCGACGCCCCCGAAACCATCCCGACCTACGTGGTGTTCATGACCGACCTGCCCTGGCAGCAGAGCTACGGCGGGACGGTCACCAAGGCCCCCGAGGCCGCGGACACGCCCAAGGACACCGCCGCGTGAGCGACACCGTACGCATCGCCAGGATGCGCCTGCACCGGCCCCGGCACGGCACGCCCGACGCGTACGCCGCCGTCCGCGCGCTCGGCCTCGCCCCGTCGGTGCCGGACCGGTCCGTGCTGGTGATCCGGCGGCTGAGCGTGCCCGCCGCACAGCCCCGCACGGTACGGGACCGGGTCGCCGCCCTGCGCGGGAGCGCGGCCCGGCCCGCGCTGGGCCCGACGGCGCCCGACTGCACGGCGGTGGTGTTCAGCGACGAGGTCGAGGCCATGACCTGCCTGACGGCCGATCTGGGCGCGGGCCGTGCCGCGGACCGCTGGTACTGGCCGGCGGAGATCCGCAGGGGGGTCCGCTCGGCGGGCACCGGCACCACACTGGCCCGGATCTGGCTGGACCGGCCGGCCTGGGTACCCGCGACGCTGGCCCAACTGGTGCGGTCCTCCCCGGGTTTCCCGGGAGGCGCCGAACGCGCGATAAGCCTGCTGTCGGACGCCCAGGCGCGGGCCGTGATCGACGCGGTCCTGACGGCATTTCACGCGCCGGAGACGCGAACCGGGGCTACAGGGGCGCGCATCGGAGCCACGGCGGAGTCGGCCGGCATCGAGGTCGGGGCGGGGCCGGTGTCGACCGGGGCGGGGGCGGTCTCGGCCGGAACTGTGAATGCGGCGGAGCGGCTGCTCGCCCCTGCACCGGAGCGGCTGTCCGCTCTCGCGCCGTACCGACCGCAGCCTGACGCCGCGCTCCGGCCCGCCGGACGGGCGCTGCTGGCCCTCGGACTGACCCTCGCGGACACGCCGTGGGCCGCCCGCGACGGCCGCCTCGCCAGGGAGGTCGACGACCTGCTGCGGCTTACGGACCCGGCGGCCCCGGACCCCGCCGGACCGTACGTGCACGCCGCGCCGGACCGGACCGGAGCCCCTGCGACGAGCCCCATCGCCCGTCAACGGGCGGACGCGCCGCCCGACTTCGGGCCCGCCGCGTCCGACCGGCCGCCGAGCGCCCGGTCGGCGGCCCGTGCCGTACCTCGTCCGGACCCGGCCGGACCGCGTCCCACAGCCGGCACGACCGGCAGCGCGCGGCGACCGGCGGAGGTGCCCGCCGATGACCGGCCGGACTCTTGTCCGGCCGGGACTCCCCGCCCACCCGATGCGATCGGAACGCCGACCCCCGCCCGGCGACGCGCTCAAGCCCGCACCAGCGGCGAGAGCCCGGCCGTCGGGAAGGCCGCCCGAGGGGGCACCGTCGTCGAGAGCCGCTTCGCCACCCTCTTCTACGCGGTCAACCTCATGACCTGGCTGGACCTGCCACGCGCCGATGCCCACGGGCCGGACTTCGGGCCCGCGTCCGGCTGGGCGACCCTCGAAGCGCTCGGCGCCTGGCTGCTGCCCGACGCGTTCGCCACCGGACCCCAGACCCGAGACAGAGAAGACCGGGACCCGATCTGGCGGATCCTTGCCGAACTCGACGGCCGGGACCCGCCCGCCCCCACACCGCTGCGGCTCGACGGGATCACCGGCCGGCTGCGGGACCTCCTGGACCGGCACCGGCTCACCCCGGAGGCGTTCGCGCGGCCCGGAACCCTCGTGATCGGCCGGACCCATGTCGACGTGGTCCTCGGCCTGCACCAGATCGACCTCGCCGCCCGGTCCAGCGGCCTGGACCAGGACCCGGGCTGGGTCCCGGCCCTCGGCCGGATCATCGCCTTCCACTACGAAGGTTTCGACCAGGCCTGTTTCGACCAGGCCTGTTTCGACCAGGCCTGTTTCGACCACGACGGCTTCGACCACGACGGCTTCGACGGCGGGAACTGAGATGCCGACCATCACTGCGACGACCGACCTTTCCGGCCGTGATCTGCTCGACCGGATCCTGCGCAGGCTGGCCGAGGCGCCGCACACGGCGTCCGACCCCCTGGCGAACCCGCCGTGGCTCGACGAGTACCGCGCCGCGGCACACTCCGACGCCTTCACGACGGCGCACGTACAGCCGCCGTCGCCGCACCGGCTCGACGCCCCCGACAGGCTGCTCCTCATGGCGGCCGGGCTGATCGAGGAAGACGTCCGGTTCGGCGCGCTCTTCGCTCATCTCCAGGCTCCCCTCCCGTCGCGCCGGCCCTGCGTCGGCCTGCTCGGCTGGCTGCTCGCCGACGCCTCCCTCACCGCGTACGGCCTCACCGGCCGGGTGCAGAGCCTCGTACGCCGCGGGTTGCTGGAGGTCGACAATCCGGCCGACCCGCGCTCGGAGTGGGTGGTGCGTGTGCCCGTGCCGGTGTGGGATCTGCTGCGGACCGGCCGGATCGGCCCCGACGCGCTGCCGGCCGGGCTGACCCACCGGCCGCGGGCGGAGTTTCCGCCGCCGGAAGCGGTCGTGCTCTGCGCCGACGCGGCCGCGGTGGTCCCGAGGCTGCCCGCGCTGCTGCGGGACGGGTCCGTCGCCGCCCTGGTCGTCCGCGGGATGGCAGGCTCCGGCCGCACCACCCTGCTCGGCTCGCTGGCCGCCGCGCTGGACCGGGATCTGCTGGTGTACGAGGGGCAGCCCGGCGACGACGCCTGGCGGCTGTTCGGCGCCCTCGCCTCGATCGGCGACGTGTTCCCCGTCGTCCGGTGCGCACTCGGGCCGGGCGAGACCCTGGCGCTGCCCCGCCCGCCCGGCGTCGACCAGCCGCTCGGCGTCGTGATCGGCCGCACCGGCGGGGTGACCGGCGAGGCCGTGGACCCGGCGCTGACCGTGACCCTCGGCGCGTGCGGCCCGGCGGACCGCCGCGGACTCTGGACCGCCCTCGGTGTGACGGGTGACGCGGCCGACCTCGACACCATCGTGAACCGGTTCCTGCTGACCCCCGGCAGCATCCACCGGGCGGCTCCGCTGGCCGTCGCGGGAGCACGTACGGCGGGTCGCACGGCGGTCACGCCGGCCGATGTCGCCGCCGCGACCCGGACGCTCGACCGGCAGAGCCTGGAGGTGCTGGCCCGCCCCCTGGACCCCTTGCCGGTCGGTGACCCGCCGGTGCTCACCCCCGCAGCCGCGGCGGAACTGCGCACCCTGGCCATGCGGTGCCGCCACCGGGAGCGCCTGACGACGGCCACCGGGGGCGGACGCGGTGGCCTCAACCGCGGCGTACGCGCCCTGTTCGGCGGGCCGAGCGGCACCGGCAAGACCCTGGCGGCGCGGCACCTCGCCGCGATGCTCGGTCTTGACGTGTTCCGGGTGGACCTCGCCGCGGTCGTCAACAAGTACATCGGGGAGACCGAACGCAACCTCGACCAACTCCTGAGCCGTGCTGAGGAGTTGGACGTCATGCTGCTGCTCGACGAGGGGGACGCGCTGATGACCCGGCGCACCGACGTCGCGAACGCCAACGACCGGTACGCGAACCTGGAGACCAACTTCCTGCTGCAACGGCTGGAGACCTTCGAGGGCATCGTCGTGGTCACCACGAACGCGGGCAACCGCATCGATCCCGCCTTCCTGCGCCGGATGGACGTGACCGTCGACTTCGTGCCGCCCGACGCCGGTCTGCGCCGCCGGCTGTGGTCCGCCCACCTCCCCGACGACCACCGGGTCAGCCCCGAGGTGCTGGCCGACACCGCCCGCCGGTGCGACCTGACCGGCGGCCAGATCCGTAACGCCGCGCTGCACGCGGTCCTCCGCGGCCTGGAGAGCGGAACACCCGTCGGCGACGAGGACCTCATCGCGGCGGTACGGCGGGAGTACCGCCGCACCGGGGCCTCCTGCCCGCTCCCGGACCGTACATGAGCACGCTCCCGAGCGTGCACACGCTTCCGCTCGTGACCTGCGTCATGCCGACGCGTGACCGGCGACGGTTCGTACCGCGTGCGATCGCCTACTTCCAGCGCCAGGACTATCCCCGCAAGGAACTGGTGATCGTCGACGACGGAACGGACCCCGTCGAGGACCTGGTGCCGGAGCTGCCCACCGTCCGCTACCACCGGCTCACCCGGCGCGTCACGGTGGGCGCCGCGCGCAATCTCGCCTGCGAGGCGGCCACGGGCAGCGTCATCGCGCACTGGGACGACGACGACTGGCAGGCCCCCGACCGGCTGAGCCGGCAGGTGCGGCAGCTGACATCGGGAGGGGCCGACCTGTGCGGCATGACAAGCCTGCTCTACTACGACCCCGCCGCCGACGCGGCCTGGCGCTTCACCTGGCCGTCCCGGCTGCCCCGCTGGCTCGCGGGCCAGAGCCTCTGCTTCCGCCGCGACCTCTGGGTCCGCTCCCCCTTCCCGGACCAGGCCGTGGCGGAGGACGCGGTGTTCGTCCGCCGCCTGATCAACCGGACCCCCACCCGGACCACACCCGGCGACGCCCTCGTGGCCCTGGTACACCCTGCCAACACGGTCGCGAAGTCGAGCCGCAACGTTTATGCCTCGCCCGCGACGATGACCGAGGTCCGGGCACTGCTCGGTCCGGACCTCGACTTCTACCGCGCCCCGCGGACCTGAGCGGCCGGGCCGTCCGTCCGGCACCCCGGACGGACGGCCCGGCCGTCACCGCTGTCCCGCTCCCCGCTTGGTGTACTTGGCGGTCAGCTCCTCGATCCTCCGGAGGATGTCGGCATACGTCTGCGCCTCGCGTGCCCGTATGGCGTCGACGTCGGCCACGCTGTACCCGAACTTCGCCGCCTTCGCGTACGGGATGTCCGCCCAGCTCTTGTTGGATTTGAGGCTGCTGCCGTTGGCGTCCGCCCGCATGCGTACGAGGTTGTCCGGCAGGTCGCCGAGAGCGGCCAGCTCGTTCCTGAGCAGCTCCTGCACCTCTGCGGGCGCCTGCGCGTAGAACGCCAGCAGTCGGCGGAGTTCCCGCAGTTCGGTGATGCGGTCCAGCGACACGAGGTGATCCGTGGCGAGCTTCGGCTTGGTGACCTGGGCGTTCCACGCGGCGAGGGACATCACCTGGTCGACCTGGATCCTGCCGGCGGCCTTGTAGTTCGGGCCGTTGCTCCGCATGAGCTCGTTCAGGCTCTTGCGCGCCTGGTTCAGGGCCTTCTGCGCCGCGTCCCGCTCCTGGGTCACGGCGGGCAACTGAACGTCCGTGACCGTCTTGGCCGCGCCTCCGGAGTCCTGGAAATCGTGCATCAGGGCGTAGTTGCGGCTCAGCCAGTCCAGGTACGCCTTCTCCGCGGCCGTCAGCCCGGCCTCCAGGCGCAGTTTCCGGACCGCCTCGACCTTGTCGTCGTAGGTCGGCAGCCCGTTGATCGGACCGAGGCGGGCCTTCAGCGAGGCGGGCTTCACCGGGCGCTCTCCCGCCTGCTTGAGCAGTCCGCCCTGGGCGCTCCGCTGGTCCGCCTCGTGCGACGGAACCGACACGTCGGCGGCGGCGACCGCCTGCTCCTTGCCCGCCAACTTCTCGGCGGCCCGCTGCCGGCCCGCGGCGTCGAAACCGGCTGCGGGCGCCTTCGGGGCCGTCGCCGACGTGGCCGGGGAGGCTTTGGCGGGGGCCTTGGGTGGCGGGGCGGTGCGCGTGGTCGTCTCGGGGGCGGGTCTCGTATCGGCAGTGGACGGTGCGACGGTGCTCTGCTGCGGTCGTACGGTCGCGGTCGGCCTTTCGGTGACCGCCGCCCGTCCGCCCGCCGGCGACGGGCTTTGCGCCACTGGCCGCGGCGGTTCGGTGACGGCGGCCCGCGGGGGACCCCCGGCCGCCGGTCCCTGGGTCACGGGCTCCGCCTCGGACAAGCCGATCATCCCGGCGGCCGTGACCTTCCGGAGGGCCCCGCGGAAACCCGTTCCGCCGGCAGGACGGGCCGGCGGAGGCGCCTCGACGGGCGCCCCGGGGATGTGGGGGGCCGATCCGCCTCGCAGGCGGGGTCCTTCCGCGAGGAAGAGCATGAAGAGGGGTAATACGAACATCTCGGACCAGTGTCGGCTGCGTGCCTCTGCCAGAGCCCGGGCATCCACCTCGTCCAAGGTCACGGTCGCCCGCTGCGTCTCCTTGCCCTCGAGCCAGTTGAGGATGTTCTCCGTCTCGGCCGTGATCGCTTGGCAGAACGCCAACTCGTCGGCGGCTGCCTCGTATTCGGGACCGAGCGCGGAGCGGAGGCCCTGCTCGAACTTGTTCGTGTCATCCGCGTACCCGACGGGGTCCTCGCGCCAGATCCGCTTCCTGACGGCACGCTCCCGATCGAGGGCTCTGCCGAGCCGCCGCTGCCAGTAACCCTTCCAGAGCTCGTACATCTCGCGGTCGGTGAGCGTGTTGTCCGGATTGTGTGGATCACGCGGATCCCCGTGCGTCGCACGGTTCTCCGCCCCGGCGACCTGCCGGTGGACGACGCCGGCCTCTCCCGTCGCCACGAGCGCGGCCCCGGGCGCGGCCCCCGCCGCGACGGCGTCGGCGGCCCGTTCGGCGGCGTCACCGGGGGAGCTGAGCCTGGTCGGCACCGTCGGTGTCCGCCCGCCCTGCTGGACGACATGGCTCACCTCGTGCCGGAGCAGCCGCAATCCCGTTTCGGTGTCCGGCGCGTACTGGCCCGGGGCGAAGGCCATGTGGTTCCCCACCGTCCACGCGTTCGCGTCGACGGACCGGGCGGACTGTGCCGCCTCGGCGCCCGTATGCACGCGTACGTCACCCAGATCCCGGTCGAAGACCGCCTCCAGCCGCGCCCGGACCACAGGGGCGAGCGGCTGCCCCGGCTGCCGGGCGACGACGTCCGCGACGGCCTGGACCGGGGCCGTACGAGTGCCCCGCGCCTCGCCGGTATCGCCCGCGCCGTCAGGCACGGCCCACAGTGGGATCGTCCGTCCCGTCCCGCCCGCCGGAGGTGCGGTGCGAAGCCCGCTCCCGGCGTCGCCGGCCCGGCCCCGGGCCTTCTCCGACCCAGGCTCAGGGGAATGCTCACTGCCCACGTCCGCCTCCGTCGAGTCGCGTCAAGCCGGTTCGCCCCAGGTGTCGTCGGTCCGGCTCAGCTTGCCCGACGGTCCGTCACCCCTCCGTCACGGAGAAAGCCGGGGGAAAGGGCGACGGTTGCGCATCCGAGGGTACCGATCAGGGCGAGCGTGCCGGCCGCGAGGATCTGGTGGACCGTGTCACGGTAGGCGAGGACGTATCCGTCGTCTCCGGTGGCGTAGCCGTGGCTCGGTGGGCAGGTCCGGCATGGGTAGCGGGGCATGGCGCCCGCGCTGCGGCGCGGTGAACCCGAGAGCGGCTACGCCGTCCTCGACGATGAAGCCGAGGCTGCCCCGACTCGGGCGTGGCGGACGACCGGCTGCCGCCGTGCGCAGGAACCGTCAGGACCGAAACCCCTACCTGATGAGGGAGGCCGGTTGGCCGGATGGGGCGGCGGACGGCAGGTGATAGGCGTCGTACCAGTCTCCGCCGATCACGTTGCCGTTCTCGGACGGTTGGTACAGGGCGCTGATCTCGACATGGTGGGCCCGAGCTGACCGGGAGCGAGCCCGGATCGTCCGCAGGGTGTCTACATCGGGTCCATGGTTCCGCTGCCCCTGCCGTTTTCCTGTTCGCTCTTTTCCCGAATATGTATGGCCTTGTTCGTCAGTCGCTGGCGTTCGGCGGGATCGGCGGCGTGCTGAGCCGCCTGCTCCAGCTCTTCGGCCTTGGCACGCATCTCCTGGGCCCGCTTGCTCGGCTGGTTCTCGATACTCATGATCAACCTCCGGTCGGGGAGTCCGGCGTCTTTCCAAGCCAATCAGCAGCAGGGTGCACGCGCCACCGAACGGAGCGCGGCCCCCGGCGGCCGCCGCCTCGCACCCCCAGCCGGCCTGGGTGAGATGCGAGGGCATTCGGGTGGGTCGATTCTTACCGAAGACGCACCTCGTCAGCGGATTCACGGCGCCTCGCGCAGGCCGTGAGGCGCACCGGCGCCGGACCAGCCGCCAAGCACTTCTCTTTCTGTTTGGTGCGACAGGTTCGTCGCGCGCCCCCTCTTCGGAGCGGTGCGCTTCCAGCCGCCCTCGGTCGGTTGGCGGACCGGGCGTCGTCCCAGGCCGCGGTCCGGGAACTGAATCGGTGCTGTGGTCGTGACTGCGCTGCCGTTGGCGGTGTCGGTGGGGGGCGCTGCCCGTCGGGGCGGCTTCAGGTGCGCAGCCGTGCTTCCACCCGGCCGTCGGTTACGCGGGTGTCGAAGGCGGGCTGGGGCGCGGTGGCCGGGCCGGTGACGTTCCAGCCGTCGGTCAGTCGGAAGGTGCTGCCGTGCCAGGGGCAGCGCAGGCAGCCGTCCTCCAGAGTGCCTTCCGACAGGGGGCCCGCCAGGTGGCTGCAGTGTTCGGCCAGCACGTGCACCCTGTCGTCCGGCCGGCGGACGGCGACCACGGCCACGCCGTCGAGGTCACGGCGCGTCGGCCGGCCTTGCGGAAGGTCGGACAGGTCGGCGACGTAGTGCCAGCCTGGCTCCACCAGCTGCGCGACGGCTTCGGCGTGGTTGGCGCCCGCTGCCAGACGGTAGGCGAGGTGGCCGCCGAGCGCGCCACCGATACCGACGACACCGAGCCCCGCCCAGCCGTACATCCTGCCGGAGATTTCGTGCCCGCGCAGACGAGCGGTCAGGGATGTGACATACAGGGCGACACCGGTGATGTTCGCTGCGGCATGGACGATGCCGACGCGCATCTGCCGACGGTTCAGTTCCGCCCAGTCCACCCAGCCTGACGCCGCGGCCGGGGCTGCGGCGAGCAGGCCGGTGGCGATCAAGAAGCGCGCCGCGCGGCGCTGGCCGGGCACTGCGTCGAGCACTGCAGCCGACAGCCAGCTGCCGAGGGGTATCTGGACCAGCAGCGGATGTACCGGGTGACCCAGCCACCGCCCGTGCAGACCGTCTCTGGCCCGGCCGAGTGGCACGGCCCGCACCATCCGCTGCATGAGCTCGAGCAACTTGTCGGCGCCGGAGAAGCGTTCCAAGCGGTCGGCCGCTTTCAGGACATGGCCAGGGCCTCCTGCATCGGGCAGGAGCCGTCTGGCCGTCGGGGGAAGGCGGTGGGGGAGGGTGCTGAGTCTCATGTGCTCCGAGTAGCCGCTTCACGGTGCCGCAATCAGCCGGCCTCTGCCGAGTCGAGAACGCGTCGTGATCTGGCCTTCGACGCGATGATCGAGCGGCTGGAGGAGGTCATCGCCGACCGTAGGAGGGGCCGGCCGGCCGCGCCGGGCAGGCACCCTGCCGTTTGGCCGCATGCGTGCGGGAAACGTGGGAGTAACCCAGCTGACTGCGAAAACGCCGACCACGAAAACCGAGACCGACGGGCCGCAGCCGATCGAGAATCGAGAGGAGCCCGTGCGATGACGACTTCTGAGCCGGGCCGAGCCCCGGGCCTCGCACCAGGCGGCGGGACGTCACCTGGTGAAACTCCGCCCGCCGAGGGGAGCATTTCCGGCATCTCGCATCCGGATCCGCCCGAGTCGCGGAAGGGATGGGCGGCCATACCGCTCGTTCTGATCATGGGGGTGGTGCTGCTGGTGGCGATCGGTCTCATCGCGATGGTGGTGGCTCTGATCGGATAGCCACCCTGAGTGACGAGAGCGCCGACGGGAGTGCCTGTGCGAGGAAGCGGGAACGCCGTGAGGGAGCGGCGCACGGAAGCCTGTCACCGGACGCACCCGGCGGGTGGCTCCGTGCGAGGATGCGCCTCACGGGAGAGCCTCGCAGGGCACACCCGGCCCATGCGTCACTGCTCCGAGCGCCCGGCGACACGGACCGCAGCCGCACACCGACAGGGCGCTGATCCCGACACATGGTCGAGCCGGGCGGGGATACCCCAATGGCATGCCACGGACACCAGGACCAGGACAGCACGGCGAGCCTCGCACGCCGGACAAGCCCAGCAAACTGCCGAAACGGGCCTGGTGGGCGGTGCTGAAGGGCACGGTCAGAGAATTCCAGAACGACGAACTCGCCGACCGGGCCGCGGCGTTGACGTACTACGGGGTCCTGTCGCTCTTCCCGGCGCTGCTGGTCCTGGTCTCGCTGCTCGGTATCGCCGGCAGGTCGGCGACACAACACGTCCTGGACAACGTCGAGAAGCTGGCGCCGAGTTCGGCCCGGGACATCATCAGCGACGCGGTAAGGCAGCTTCAGGCGTCCGGCGGAATCGGCTCGATCGTCGCCGTGGTCGGCATCGTGCTGGCGGTATGGTCGGCGTCCGGCTACATCGCGGCGTTCATACGCAGTGCCAACGTCGTGTACGACATGCCCGAGGGCCGCCCCGTGTGGAAGGTGCTGCCGATCCGGGTGGGCGTCACGGTGGTGCTGCTGGTCCTCACGCTGATCAGCGCCCTGATCGTGGTGTTCACCGGCGGCCTGGCCCGTGTGGTCGGTTCGGCACTCGGAATCGGGGACGCCGCGCTGAAGGCGTGGTCGATCGCGAAGTGGCCGGCCCTCGTCATCCTGGTCACAGTCATGGTCGCGATCCTGTATTGGGCGGCGCCGAACGTGAAGGGCCGCGGCTTTCGTTGGGTCACTCCGGGCACTGTGCTGGCCTTGCTGGTCTGGATGACCGCCTCGGCGGCCTTCGCGTTCTACGCGGCGCACTTCGCGTCGTACAACAAGACGTACGGCACGCTCGCCGGGGTGATCGTCTTCCTGATGTGGCTGTGGATCAGCAACATCGCGATCCTGCTCGGCCTGGAATTCGACGCGGAACTGGCCCGCCAGCGTGCCGTCGTCGGCGGACTGCCGAAGGGCGAAGAGCCGTATCTCCCGCCCCGTGACACCCGCGCCTGGAGCACGGAGGATCACCGCCGCATGGACTGACGCGATGGGCGACGGAGGAGCCGGCCCAGTACACGGGGAGACCGCGCCCAGTACACGTGGAGACCGCGCACGGCACACGTGGAGACCTCGCACGTTCAGCGGCTTCTCACACGAAACCCGTGGTCACCCCGAATGCGAATCCCACCGCCGACGCCTCTGGTCCTCGTTGCGCTTACCACTCGACCCGCCTCCGGACAGTTGGTGTGGGGTGAGCCGCTCGCGCTCGTCCTTCGCCTGCGGCATCTCCTCGGGCTCGCGCATCTCCTGAACCTCACGAGTCGGCCCGGTTTCCGGCAGCCGGGGCTGCTCTTCCGGGCGCGGCGACGCAGACTCCCGACGTCGGACCCTGATACCGAGCCGTACGGCCCAGATCAACGCGACGACAAGGACCAAGCCGGCGGCCAGTGGCAGGATCCCCAGTGCCGGCCCGCTCGACGCGGTCATTTCTGTACTCGGTGCAGTCATCCGCCCCGAGTGCCCCGGAGACGCAGGGGCAACCTCTACCGCCGCGGCATGCCCGCACCAGCTCAGACCAGCCCTCGACGGTGTTTCGGCGCCGCGCGTGCAGCCTACGGCGCGGCCGCAGGAGACGCACCGAGGCGTCACGGCTGGCAGGGCCCCCGGACGCCGGGACCGACCAGGCGCATGGCCCCGAAACCAAGCCTGTGGACGGTCTCTCCGGCGATCTCGATCGTCCCGGACGCATGGTTGAGGCGATGCCCCAGGGTCTGATCCTCGGCCATGTGCACTCCCCCCGAACTTGGAAGGGGTCGGGGACAGCCTCTGCACGCGGGCTCGCCGTGGCGTGATCGACTTGCCGCGCAACAACCTCACTCAACGGCTGACGGGACGCGTTGTCGGCGCAGGAGCAGCCCTGCGGGCCGCCACAGAGCGAAGGCCAGGCCGAGGCCGAGCGGGATCTGCAGGAACTGCTGGATCACCGGGGGCCCGGGCTTGTCCCCCCGCCTGAGCGGGGCCCGGCCCTGCGGATCGACGGTCACCGTGTAAGTGCCGCCTACCACCCACTTCCAGCCCATGAGCCCGTTCTCCTCGATCGGAGCCAGCGGTGGGCCGTCGAGGACGGTGACCGTGTAGAGGTGGGCGCTGTCACCCATGCCGTCGCCGGCGGACCACTGAATCTGTCGGACCCTGACGTGTTCGGTACGCCCGTGCTGGTGCAGTACCTGCTGATCCAGCTCCTTGTTCTGCAGGAACAGCAACCCGAAAAGGCATACCGCACCCAGCAGCCACCTGATGTCCAACCACCAGCACGTGCCCAGGAACACGCAGGCGAGGAGGATCACCAGCGCGCACAGCACGTCGATCCACCGGGCGTGCGCGAAGACGGCTGTGTGCACGATCGCCCACAGCGCCAACGCTGTGCCGGTGCTTGCGGCGCCCACCAGCACCCGCCAAGCCACGCCTGTCCGCCCTGTGCCTGCTTCCTCCGCGCTCACCCTCACCCCTGCTCTCGACGAAACCGCCGGCCTGATGGTGCACGCGTTCAACGTATGGATTGTTCAACGATCCTTCAATAGGATGGTTCAACATTGAGTCGTCTGCTTCGCGGACGCGGAACGGCAACCAACCGGAGGGCTGAAGGAAATGAGCCGGCATCAGTTCGAACAGGTCGACGACCTCGGGCGGATCCTGTTCTGCGACGACCCCGCGCTGCAGCTCGAGTGCGTGCTGGGAGGCCTGGAGACCGTGGAAGGCACAATCACCATCGATCCCGCACAGACACCCCGCATGCCCACTGCCCTCTTCGAGTTCAGGCATGCCGTGGGCGTGGGCCACTTCGGGTACGTCGTGCCGAAGGGAGCCTCGCTCGACGAGATACCCGAGGAACCGCAGCTCGAAGGCGCCATCCTGTTCGGCATGAGGCGCCTACCGCCCGACGTCTACTGCGACCTGCCCTGGATCCTCGGATGGGAGCTGCACGAGATACCCGATGAACAGCCAAAGCTGGCGCAGAGCTACGGATACACCTCCTCCCGGCTGGAACTGCGGACGCCCGACGGTGAGATCTACTCCCGGACCTGGGTCCCGCACGACCCCGAGTGGGCGGCCGCCGCCCGGCGTCACGGCTACGTCGTGTGCCTGTGCGGCGTGGAACTGGGGATCCGCGGGGTGTACGCGATGACCGACGCGCAGCACACCCCGGGCATGCGCCACGAGTCCTTCCGCCGCGGATGCGCGCTGGGCCTGAACATCGGCGGGCTCGTCTCCTACGTCGACCACCGCTGACTCGAAACACCGAGCCGGCACGCTTCGAGTACGAACTGGGCCGCGACGCGGCGTGCTAGCGGGCCCGGCGGACGATGTGAGGTCGACGTACCGAAATCCCGGCTGTGAGGCTGTGCGGGCTCGACTGCTACGAGTGCGTTCTGACGCATCGAGCAGGCCATCTCCTCAAGCACATCGCCTGCCCTCACTCCCGGCAAAGTGCGGTGCGCAGCACCCCCTTCGGTCAGCATCAACGAAAACTGACACGCCGTCATTCCCGGAGATCCACAAGCCGCCTTTTGTCAGGAGTCGTTAGTGATCGAGCGATGATCGGTCGTGGCGACGGGCCCGCGGGGGCGGTTTGCCGTCGGGGGGCTGAGTAGTGCCCCACGCTCTCGGCCGAGAATTGACAGTCAGTTACTCGCTACCACTGGGTTCTCCGGTACGTCTGGCCGAAACGGTCGAAACCTGCCAGGGCACACATGCCCCACGCCTCCGAATTCCGGACCGAGACGTATTTGCGTTAGAACGCACTCCAACTCCTACGTTCGGAGGCATGCGATACATCAAGCTCGGAACGACCGGACTGGAAGTCTCCGCCATCACCCTCGGCTGCATGAGCTTCGGCGAGCCGGACCGAGGCGGCGAGCCCTGGTCGCTGGGCGCGGACGCCAGCCGGGACATCATCAAGCAGGCCCTCGAGGGCGGCGTCAACTTCCTCGACACGGCCAATGGGTACAGCGCCGGAAGCAGCGAGGAGATCGTCGGCCAGGCGGTCAAGGACTTCACCCGGCGCGAGGAGGTCGTTCTCTCCACCAAGGTCTGGATGCGGATGCGCCCCGGCCCGAACGGCGCCGGGCTGTCCCGCAAGGCGATCTTCGCCGAGCTCGACGCCTCCCTGAAGCGACTGGGGACCGACTACATCGACCTGTACCAGATCCACCGCTGGGACTACGACACCCCGATCGAGGAAACCCTCGAGGCGCTGCACGACGCGGTCAGGTCCGGGAAGGTCCGCTACATCGGAGCCTCTTCCATGTACGCCTGGCAGTTCGCCAAGGCCCTGTACCTGGCTGACCTGAACGGCTGGACCCGGTTCGTGTCGATGCAGGACCACTACAACCTCATCCACCGGGAAGCAGAGCGGGAGATGATCCCGCTCTGCGCCGACCAGGGCATCGGCGTGATCCCGTGGAGCCCGCTGGCGCGGGGCAGGCTGACGCGGGCCAGGGACACCGCCACGGCGCGTGCCGAGACCGACGCGGGCGGCAAGATCCTCTACCGCGACGAGGACCAGGCAGTGGCCGAGCGCGTCCACGAGATCGCGGGCAAGCGGGGTCTGTCCCCGGCCCAGGTCGCCCTGGCCTGGGTCATGCGCAACCCGGCGGTGACCTCGCCCATCGTCGGGGTCACCAAGCCGGCCCAGCTGGCCGACGCGGTCGCCGCGGTGGACGTCGAACTCGACGAGGACGAGGCCGCCTACTTGGAGGAGCCCTACCAGCCGCACGAGGCCGCCTACCTGGAGGAGTCCTTCTACAAGCGGCAGCCTGTGGCGGGCTCCCGGTAGTCCGGGCTACCGCCGGGCCTTCGATGAGTCCTTGGCCTCGGCCTTCGCAACCCTGTGGTGGGCCCGGCGGTGCTTGCGGGCGGTCGCGCGCAACTGCGTGATCTGCGCGCTGCCCGCCAGTGCGGTGAGCAGGATGCCCGCCACCGCGGCCCGGCCGACAGCACCGTCGACGGGCAGATCACCAAAGCGCCCTGCGGTGGCGAGGTCGCCGGGAAATCACCGATTGACCGGGGAAAGCTCGGGATCAAGTGGTCGCGGATGACCGACGGGCGAACCGGCACGACTCCCCGTTCCTGCGCTCGACGCTGGGAGAAGCTCGGGCGTTTCGAGCTCGCGTTGCCTGAGCAGATCACGGCGCACCTTGACGCGGGCTACGATTCCACGGTCACCCGCAAACTGCTGACCGAGCTCGGCGGCGAGTGGCGGATCCAGCCCACGGCCGTCGTGACCCCGATCAACCACACTCGCCGCTGGGTCGTCGAGCGCACCAACTCCTGGTACAGCCGCGGCTTCAACTTCACCCTGTCCTGCACGGAACGTCGAGCGGTCGTCATCAACGCACTGTTCGCGTTGATGACCGCGATCATCGTGAGGCCGACGCCTCATCCGCGAAGCCTGGACCAGCCAACGCTGGGACACACGGCCAGCCCGGCGGCCATGACGCCTTGTCCTCTACCCGCGGAATCTCCAAGGCGTCTGCGGCTACGCGTCGAAAGGCGTGAGAACGAAGATGGGCATCTTCCTGGTGGTCTTTTTCTGATACTCGGCGTAGTCCGGCCAGGCCGCCACAGCCCGCTCGAACCATACGTCGTACTCCTCGCCGTCGACCTCCCTGGCCCGGTAGTCCTTCTTGACCGGGCCGTCCTGGAGCTCCACGTGCGGGTTCGTGGTCAGGTTGTAGTACCAGACGGGGTGCTTGGGCGCTCCGCCCAGCGACGCGACGACGGCGTACTCGCCGTCGTGCTCGACACGCATCAGCGGCGTCTTGCGCAATTTCCCGCTTTTCGCCCCCACCATCGTCAGCACGATGACCGGCTTGCCCCCCTGGTTGTCCGTGCCCTCGGTACCACCGGAGCGCTCGTACAGGTCGACTTGATCACGGGCGAAGTCGAACGCGCTCGGCTCGTATTCCCCGGTGAGCGGCATGTCTGCCCCATTCCAATCGACGATGGGCCGACGGCGGCAGCCAGTTGCCGCCGTCGGCCACGGATCATAAACGGACTATACCCCGGTTAGGTCGTTGGTAGGGTGAAGTCGTGACCGGATCCGTTGCCTGGGGGCCGCCGTCCGGCGAGCGCGCCGACGCGGTCCGCAACCGGCGCCACCTTCTGACTACGGCCCGCAGAATGCTCGCCGAGCAGGGCACGGACCGCCTCACTATGGACTCACTGGCGGAGCAGGCAGGTCTGGGCAAGGGCACTGTCTTCCGCCGGTTCGGCACCCGGGCCGGCATCTTCCAGTCCCTGCTGGACGACGACGAGCACGCCTTCCAGGTGCAGGTGCTCTCCGGCCCGCCTCCCCTGGGTCCCGGTGCTGCGCCGCTGGACCGACTGATCGCCTATGGACGCGCCCGAGCCGAATTTCTGGTCGCGCATCGCGACATTGCCCGTGCCGCCCTGGACGGCAGCAAACCCATACCGATCGGCTCACGGACGCCGATGTCCCGGGTTCATATCCGCATGCTGCTCGGACAGCTCGAACTCGACGGTGCCGACCTCGACATGCTCGCTGTCCAACTCACCGGCGCCCTGGACGGACCCATTCTGCTGTACCTCTCATCCGACGAACTCTCCGACGCCGTCGACGAGGTCGGGGCACGCATCGGACTCGCCTGGCAGAACCTCGTGGAACGCGTCTGCCGCCCATGACCTCCTACGGAACTCTCACGAATACCCGCATCCGGCCTGAACGGGCCGGATCCTTGGCACTCCAACCTGACGTCCTGAATTTCTCCTGGTCAATGGCTTGGAAGTGGGGCGTGTAGGGCGGTTTGCGCATGCACAGGACGGTCTTGGACAGGCCGTCCCGCCAACGGGTGCCCACGCCGCAGGCAATGACAGCGCCGAGCACGGGCCTGGAACCGGCGCCGCCACCGGGACCAGGTCACCGCATGGCCGCGGCGTGCTGGAGCGCGGCGAGGTTGAACCGTCAGCAGACGACGGATCTCGGCTGGTGTGAGGTCCACGAGGCCGGGCATGTCGGCCCGGTCACCCTTTTTTCGCCTTGCGTGCGGCTCGGCGCGGAGTCTGCGGACGGCTCCGGCGCCGTGCAGGCCCCGGCGGGCGCCGGTGATGTCGAGGCGGTCGGCGATCAGATGGCGTGCGGCGCCCTCGACGGTGCCGCCGGCGATCGGCCGGCCGACAGCGAGGGCTGTGTCGCCACATGGCCTACGTCCAGCTCGGCGACCGCCCGTCGGGCTCTCCGTATGAGACTGGCCGACCGGTGAAGGCGTCGAGGAGGATGCGGTCCCCGAGCGGTTTCCGCAGCTCTACTTTGACGTTCTGTTCGATCAGGTCGGCGCTGCAGGGACCGGTCTGTGCTCCCTTGACGGAGGCGTACAGCACGACGTTCTCGTCCGTTTCCAGTGCCTTGACGACGGGGCCGTCGTCGCACGCTCCGTGAGCGGCCTTCACCGTGACGGATCGCCCGTCCGTCGCTGTACCGGCAAGCCCGGGGACACTCCTGAGGCCGCCGGCAGACCCTTGCCGGGCTTGTGAGATCGGTTGCTGCGGAAGCTTTGACGGGGTGACGGCCACACGCTTGAGCGGGGTGTCGTAGCCCTCCAGTGTGAACAGCCACGCGGGAACAGTGGCTGTTCCCCGGCTCGTGACGATCGTCGTCTGACCGAGCTCCGCTCCCGTCACCGTCAGCCGGGGGCCCGCACTGCGGTTGAGGGCGAACGACTGGTACGCCTTCTCCGCCCCCACCAGCGGACGAGTCAGAGCTTTCCCATCGGTCCAGTCGATCTTCCCCCGCTCCGTGGTCGCGACCGGCAAACTCCCCTTCAGCGCGAAGTTCTGGGTCTCGTAGGCCCGCTTGTCCGCCTGACTGTGCCAACCGGACTCCGGAACCTGTACCGCGTCGGCCATGGGGTAGTACCCCCGGCGCCATGCGGCGGCAGACCCGGACCCCCGCCAGGCATCCGCCACTTGGCGGGCGCGCTCTTCCTGCTTCTGCGGCGACTGACCATGTGTGTGGCCGCCGTCGGCTCGCGAACCGCCGCCGCATCCTGCGAGGAGGCAGATACCCAGGAAGGGCACGAGAACCAGGCAGACAAGGCGCTTCGTTTGCTTGTTCATGTCGATCCCTCGGGAATGTGCCGTCGATGCATTCTGAGAGGGAACCGATCATGCCGCCGGTCTGCTCGTGCCGGAAGCGGTGCAGGCCCGTGAGTGTGCCGGGGCACGCTACGGAAAGGGCGCCGCGGAGTCCGTCACCGCGCGGATCGTGGACGTTCTGCGCACGCTGCCCAACGCGCATCCGCGGGGGACGGATGCCGGCAGGGCTGTCGCCGGAAGAGACCGATCAGACCTTTCGCCCGTCCCCGCACCGTGCCGTGGCTCGGAGAGCCCATGACTTCACAGAGAAGTCTCCTGACGGCCGCGCATGTCGAGGCTGCCGTACTGTCCCCCGTGCACCCTGTCGGGGGCGAAGATCGCTGCGAGTGCGGCGACGTCGTCCGCGCTGAGCGGCACCGCGGTCGCCTCGGCGTTCTCACGGACGTACTTCACGCGCTTCGTCCCGGGAATGGGGGCGATGTCGTGTGGCTGAGCGAGGAGCCACGCGAGCGCGACCTGTCCCGGCGTATGACCGCGCGCCGCGCTGAACTCGCGGAGCTCATCGACCAGACGCGCGTTGCCGGCGTAGTTCTCGCTCTGGAACTTCGGCAGCGTGGCGCGGAAGTCCTCGGCGCCGAAGGACGCGCCGGAGGTCAGACTGCCGGTCAGCGCCGCCCGGCCGAGCGGGCTGTAAGGGACGACCGTGATGCCGAGCCGGCGGCACGTCGGCAGGACATCGTCCTCGAGGGTTCGTTCCCACAGCGAGTACTCGCTCTGGAGAGCGGAGATGGGGGCGACGGCGCTGGCCCGGCGCAGGGTGTCGCTGTCGACCGCGCTGAGTCCGATGGCGCGGATCTTCCCCGCTGCGACCAGCTCCGCCATCGCGCCGACGGTCTCCTCGACCGGAACCGCAGGGTCGAGGCGGTGAATGTAGTAGAGATCGATGTGGTCGGTGCCGAGTCGTACGAGACTCGCCTCGCATGCCTCGGCCACGTACTCCGGACGACCGTCCATGACCACACCGCCCGTGTCGCCGAGGCGCGTTCCGAACTTCGTGGCGAGGACGACCTCGTCGCGTCGACCGCGCAGGGCGCGGCCGAGCAGTTCCTCGTTGTGCCCGAAGCCGTTCGTGGCCTGCCCGATGACGGCGCCGGCAGCGCCGTAGATGTCGCTGGTGTCGAAGAAGTCGATACCGACGTCGATCGCCGTGTGGATGGTGGCGATCGACTCGGCAGGGTCGGCGGGGCCGTAGAACTGGGACATCCCCATACAGCCGAGGCCGATCGGCCTGACGCTGATGCCGCTCCGGCCCAGTGGGACCCGTGCTTTGGTCATGGTGCACTCCTGCTTGGTTGCTGGATGGCCTCGGGAGCCCTGGGTGTCGCCGATACGGCCTGCACCTCAGTGCCCCCGAGGGGGACGGTCGGCTCTCCGGACGCGGAAGGGCTCACTCGGGTGGTGGGCCGCGGCCGGTCAGCCCTGCGCGACCTTGGAGACGTGCGCCCAGTCGGCCCACGTCTGAAGACGCTGGGCGTAGACGGGCTCGACGATCTCCATGGGCTCGGTACCGAAGAACACCCGCAGCGGCGGGTTCTCGGCGTCGACGATCTGGAGCAGCGCCGCGCCGGCGTTGGCGGGATCGCTGTAACGGGCGTCACCCATGCGCTCGCCCATGGCCACGCGAACCTGGTCGTAGGCGGGGTTCAGCTCGGCGTGCGCGGCGGAGGAACCGGCCCAGTCCGTGGTGAAGCCGCCCGGCTCGACGATGGTGACCTTGATCCCCATGCCGGCGACTTCCTGCGCCAAGGAGTCGCTGAAACCCTCCAGCGCCCACTTGGACCCGTGATACGCGCCCAGCGACGGGAACGCGGCGACCCCGCCGACGGACGAGACCTGCACGATGTGGCCACTGCCCTGCGCGCGCAGAATCGGCAGCACAGCCTGAGTGACCCAGAACGCGCCGAAGAAATTCGTCTCCATCTGGTCGCGGACCTGCTGCTCGGTGACTTCCTCGACCATGCCGAACAGCCCGTAGCCGGCGTTGTTGACCACAACGTCAAGACGTCCGAACTTCTCGTGCGCGGCGGCCACCGCGGCAGCGACGGCCGCCTTGTCGGTGACGTCCAGCGCGACGGGCAGCACCGCGTCGTCGCCGTACTCGGCGACCAGATCGTCGAGGGCGGCCACGTTCCTGGCGGTCGCGGCAACCTTGTCCCCGCGCTCCAGCGCGGACTCGGCGAACGCGCGGCCGATGCCGCGGGACGTGCCGGTGATGAACCAGACCTTGCTCATGGCTCCTCCTTGGGGGGTGGCCTCCCGGATCGGCCTCCCGGGGATGACTTCACTGTAACCACAGAAGTTAGACCAATCCAAAAATATACCCATCCAGGAATTGGGCCGTACGATGGGATCATGGGAGGAACCATGAACCTGCGGGAGCGCAAGAAGCTGGCAACCTGGCGCGCCATCCACTCCGCCGCTCTGCGGCTCTTCGCCGAGCAGGGCTACGAGGCCACGACGGTCGAGCAGATCGCGACGGCAGCGGATGTCTCCCGCGCCACCTTCTTCAATTACTTCGCCAGCAAGGACGCCGCGGTGCTGGACCAGGACCCCGAGGAGCGGCGCAACTGGCAGGCGCTGATGGAAGAGCGTCCCGCGGAGGAGCCGCTCTGGGACTCGCTCACCGCGATCATGACCGGGTTCTGCGAGAGTCTGCGGGACCGCATGCCGCTGCAGCGCCGTCTCAAGGCGCAGTCGCCCGCTTTCGCGCAGTCGGCCCAGAGCTTCGGGGAGCAGTTCTTCACCGATCTGAAGCGCTGGGTGGAGTCCCGCACCTCCGGCTCCGACGAGCTGACTCCCGCCCTGCAGTTGAACCTCGCGATAGCCGCCACGGTCACCGCCTACGAGACCTGGCCCGCGGAAGAATCGTTCGACGGGTATCTACGACGCCTGGACCGCTGTCTCCGCCAGACGGGCCCCGGCACCCCCGGCGCATGACTCGCCCACCGTGGCGCCGCGTCCATGACGACGCGTTCCGAGAGCGTGACGAAAGGCGCCCCCCGAGGAGGCTGAGCGGTGCGCCGGCGGCGCAGGACGGGCACGCGCGGGAGACGCCGGCCTCGGCGGCGACGTGGGCGGTCGGCCGGGTGGGGCAGCGCTCGACCATGTCTCCATCGGGTAGGTGCGCGCCACGGCCCACACTCGTTGTGACGCTCCTCCCACAGATGCCCGCACGTGGGAATCGACAGAGCCCCCGGAGCTGCCGTTTCGACGGCTCCAAGGGCTCTGGCCGTCAAAGGTCACCTTCAGGCGGAGGGTGGCCGCATGGTCATCGGCTCTCGGCGGGAGAGCCGGCGTATATGCGGGTCAGCGCGCTCGTCCGCGTGGTTTGAGTGGTGTCGGTGGCATCTCCGGCGCCGACAGCGGCGCCCCGTCATACCCCTTCACCTCGCCGAAACGGGTGCCCTTTGCCCAGTCCTCCCGGGCCTGCACGATCTCCTCTTGGGAACGGGCGACGAAGTTCCACCACATGATGAGCTCCTCCTCGAACGGCTCGCCGCCCAGGAGCATGATCGCCGCGTCCGACTCGGCGCGCAGCGGCAGCTCGGTGCGGCCGCAGCCGAGGTAGAGCATCGAGCCCGGGAGCACCGGTACGCCGTCGACACGCACCTCGCCGGACATCGCGAGCACGCCGTACTCGAAGTCCGTCTCCAGGGGCAGGCGCAGATCCGCCCCCCGCGTCAGCGCCAGGTCGGCCCCCACGATCGGGGTGAACGTCGTACCGGGCGAGGCCGCGCCGTCGAGGGAGCCGAGGATCACGGTGGCGGTGAGGCCGGGCGCGGTGACCTTCGGCAGGTCGCCATGGTGCTCGAACTTCGGTTCGACGTGCCGGTGGGAGTCCGGCAGTGCGACCCACAGCTGGGCGCCGTGCAGATACCGGGCGTGCGACTTGGGGCTCTCCTCGGAGTGGCTGATCGCCCGGCCCGAGGTCATCAGCCCGAGCTCGCGCGGGCGGATCGTCTGCAGGCTGCCGGTCGAGTCGCGGTGCAGTACCTCGCCCTGGTGCAGCCAGCTGACCGTCTGCAGCCCCATGTGCGGGTGCGGCGGGACCTGCATCCCGGGCTCGTCGGCGATGTCGTCGGGGCCGTAGTGGTCGACGAACGCCCAGGCACCGATCATGCGGCGGCCGAGGTTCGGCAGCAGCCGGCGCACCTCGGTCGACTCGCCGAGTTGCACGTGGCGGGGGCTCAGCAGCTCGCGGACGGGTTCGGCGACGACGAATCCGCGGCCACCGCAGACGCTCGGTACGGGCGCACGGTCAAGGTTGCTCATGCCGCCCAACCTAGCGGTCGAACGTTCCGGTTGCCGAGCGGTCAGCCGCTCGTGCGGAACCCGTCCCTCACGTTGTCGAAGACCGGGCGGTACGTCGCCCACTTGGCATCCGGCACGGAGAGGCAGATGTCGTTATCCCGGCCGCCCTCCCCGCCGGAGCCCAGGTCGACGGCGCGGAAGACGCGGACCCGGCCCCGGAAGGTGAACTCCCGGATCGCGGCGGGCCGCACGAGGAGGACTTTCACCGGGGCGGCCCGCTTGTCCGCGGCGGACGGCCGGTCGCCCCAACTCGCCGGTGCTCGAGCCGGGCTGAGCGGCCTTCATCTCCGTCGCACCGAACCCGGCTGTCCTTGCTTAAGTAAATCAAGTGACTTACATTCGGGAGGGTCGTGCAGACTCGAGTGGCCCTACGGAGGCTCGACCATGTCCTACGCACAGCCCCGGCCGATAGAGGCAGGGGAGTCCGCCGCGCCGCGGACCAACGCGGTCGTCGCGGTGCTGGCCTTCGGCGGGATCGTGGTCTCGCTGATGCAGACCCTCGTGATCCCCATCGTGCCCGAGCTGCCGAAGCTGCTCGACGCCTCGGCGTCCAACGCGGCCTGGGCCGTCACCGCCACCCTGCTCGCGGCCGCCGTCGCCACACCCGTCATGGGGCGGCTCGGCGACATGTACGGCAAGCGGCTGATGCTGCTGACCAGCCTGGTCATGCTGGTCGTCGGCTCGGTCACCGCCGCGCTGAGCGACACCCTCGTGCCGATGATCGTCGGCCGCGCGCTGCAAGGTCTGGCCGCGGGCGTGATCCCGCTCGGCATCAGCATCATGCGCGACGAACTCCCCGCCGAACGGCTCGGCTCCGCCACCGCCCTGATGAGCGCCTCCCTCGGCGTCGGTGGCGCGCTCGGCCTGCCCGCCGCCGCGCTGATCGCCGACCACTTCGACTGGCATGTGCTGTTCTGGACCTCGGCCGCGCTCGGCGTCGTCGCCGCCGTGCTGGTCATGCTGGTGGTGCCGGAGTCCAAGGTGCGCACCGGCGGCCGTTTCGACCTGCTCGGCGCCCTCGGGATGGCGGCCGGCCTGGTCTGTCTGCTGCTCGGTATCTCCAAGGGCGCCGACTGGGGCTGGGGCAGCGGCACCACGCTCGGTCTGTTCGGGGCGGCCGTGGTGGTCCTGCTCGCCTGGGGCTTCTACGAGCTGCGCACCCGGGAACCGCTGGTCGACCTGCGCACCACCGCCCGCCGTCAGGTCCTGGTGACGAACCTCGCCTCGATCGCGTTCGGGTTCTCCATGTTCGCGATGTCCCTGGTGCTTCCGCAGCTCCTGCAGTTGCCTGAGGCGACCGGCTACGGGCTGGGCAAGTCGCTGCTCGACGCGGGCCTGGTGATGGCCCCGACCGGCCTGGTGATGATGGCGATGGCGCCCGTGTCGGCGCTCGTCTCCAGGAACTTCGGCCCGAAGATCACCCTGATGTGCGGCGCGGTGATCGTGGCCGCCGGGTACGGGCTCAACATCGTGCTGATGGACGCCGTCTGGCAGCTCGTGCTGGTCTCCTGCATCGTCGGCGCCGGTATCGGCTTCGCCTACGGCGCGATGCCCGCGCTGATCATGGGTGCCGTCGACCCGCACGAGACGGCCGCCGCGAACAGCCTCAACACCCTGATGCGGTCCATCGGTACGTCGACCGCGAGCGCGGTCGCCGGGGTGATCCTGGCCCAGATGACGAACGTCTTCGGCGGTGTCACCGTGCCCTCCGAGAACGGCTTCAAGGTGGTCATGGCGGTCGGTTCCGGCGCGGCGCTCCTCGCACTGCTGGTGGCCGCGTTCATCCCGCGCCGGAAGCCGGTCGCGGCGGCCGGCGCCGCGCCTGAACCTGCGCCCGAATCACCGGTGGGCGTGCAAGGAGCCCCGGTGACCGTCTCCCTCACCGACGACGGCGTCCAGGTGCACGGACGGGTGCGCGGCGCCGACGGAACCGGTGTCGGCTGGGCGGCCGTCACCCTGATCTCCCTCGGCGGCCGCCAGCTCGGCCGCGCGGTCGCGGACGCCGAGGGCCGCTATGCCGTGGCGGCGCCCGGCGAGGGGACGTACGTCCTCATAGCCTCCGCCGACGGCTGCCGGCCGCAGGCCACCACCCTGGTCGTGAGCACCGGACCGGTCGCCTACGACGTGCTGCTCAGCGGCACCAGCGGCCTGGCCGGACTGGTGCGTGCCGCCGACAGCGGAGCGCCGGTCGCCGGGGCCGTGGTGGTCGTCACCGATGTGCGCGGGGACGTGCTCGCCACCCAGCAGACCGACGGGCTCGGCGAGTTCGCGGTCGGCGACCTGGTGCCGGGCACCGTCACCCTCGCCGTCAGCTCACCCAAGCACCGGCCGCTCGCCCTGCCCGTCGAGATCGCCGGAACCGGGATCTCCCGCGTCGAGGTCGAGCTGCGGCCGGGTGCCCATGTGCGCGGCACGGTCCGGGGCGTCGGGGGTCCGCTGGGCGACGCCCGGGTCACGCTGGTGGACGTGGCCGGCAACGTCGTCGCCACGACCACCACCGGGGAGGACGGCGGGTACGCCTTCTCCGACCTGGACACCGGCTCGTACACCGTCATCGCGACCGGCTACCCGCCGCACGCCGCCGGGGTGCTGGTCTCCGGCGCCGACATCCACGACCACGACATCGAACTCGCCCATCCCAGCGCGTAGTTCACCGTCCTGCCGAACCCGACGATCGGCCCCGCGCCCGAGGCCGGCGCCGTGCCGGAGTGGGCACGGAGCACGACGGAGGCGTCGCTACGTCAACCCGTGGCCAGTCCCTGGGCACCACGGCCGACAAGATGCTCGGCACCGCCTGTGCCGCCCTCTTCATGGTCAGCGCCCTGCATGTCCCACCACGCCCGGACGCCGCCTCGCACCTGCACCCCCGCTACGACAGCGCACTGATGTACCACCTCCGCATCGCCTGCTTCCTGCTCGATCTCGCCTACGCGTACGCGCTGTTCGCCGTCCGCCGCACCGAACGGGCGGCCGCCGCGCGGGGCGAGGCGGGGCCGGTCGCCGCCGTGCGGGCCCGACGGCGCCCGCTGCCGTGAACCGGCCCGGCGTCAGACCGGCAGCAGGCGCGCGATCAGGGCGCTCAGCTGGCGGGCCGTACGGCACTCGTGCATCTCGACCAGCTCCGCGTAGTCGGGTGCCGCGGAGTCGCCCGTGCCCCACAGGGAGCGCGCCTCGGGGTTCAACCAGTAGACGCGGCGCGCCTGTCCGGCGATCCGGCGGACGGCGGCGAGGTTGGGGTCGAGGTTGTTGGTGCGGGCGTCACCGAGCACGAACACCGTGCTGCGCGGGCCCACCGCCGCGCCGTACCGCTCCGCGAACTCGCCCAGCGACACCCCGTAGTCGCTGCTGCCGTGCCAGCCGGTGAGCGTCGCCTCGGCGCGGATCCGGGCGCCGAGCCCCTCCGGATCGGCCCGGCCGTGTTCGAGGAGGCCGGTCACCTCGTCGATCCGGTTGACGAAGGCGAACACCCGGACCTTGCTGAACTGGTCGTGCAGCGCCTGCACCAGCAGCATCGTGAAGTCCGAGAACCCCGACACCGAGCCCGACACATCGCACAGCAGCACCAGTTCGGGCCGGACCGGCCGGCGCCGGCGCAGCACCGGCCGCATCGGCACCCCGCCCGTGGACAGCGAACCGCGCAGCGTGCGGCGCAGGTCGATGGTGCCCCGCGCGGCCCGGCGGCGGCGCGCGGCCAGCCGGGTCGCCAGCTTGCGGGCCAGCGGCTGAACAGCCCTGCGCAGTTCGGTGAGTTGATCCCGCCCGGCGAACAGGAAGTCCACCCGGTCGGCGCTCGGCGGCACCGCCCGCCGGGCGATCTCGTCCCGTCCGCGCCGTTCGGCCACCCGGCGCCGGGCCTCCGCCGCGACCATGCCCCGGAACGTCTCGATCCGCCGCCGGATCTCGTCGTCCAGCAGCCGGTCCGCGAACCCCGGATCCGTGCCCCGCGCCCGGAGGTCCGCCCGCACCCGTGCCAGCAGCGTCTGCGGCCGCAGCCGGTCCAGTGTCTGGTACGACGACCAGCCGTCCGAGCCCGGCGAACTCCCGTACCCGCCCAGGCCGTCCACCGCCTGCGCCGCCAGTTGCCGCAGCAGCGCGGTGTCGTCGTCGGCCAGTGCGGCCGCGAGCCGCTCCCGCAACTCGTCCCGGTCGGCGGACTCGGCGCCGGGTCCGCCCACCCCGCGCGGGAAGTAGAGGTCGAAGACCTGGTCGAACACGGCCCGTTGGCCACTGCCGTGCAGCAGGGTCGCGGCCAGCCCCTCGCGCAGCAGCTCCCGGTCCGCCAGGCCCAGCGCCGCCACCGCCCGGCCCGCGTCCACGGTCTCCCCGGTCCCGACCCGCACCCCGTGCGCCCGCAGCGCCCCCACCAGGCCGGTGAGCCGGTCGGCGAGGTCGGCCGGAGCCTCGGCCGCTGCGCTCACAGCGCGTCCAGGTCCAGCTTGGCGGCCGCCTTCTGGATGTCGTCCTGGTGCTTGAGGATCACGCCCAGGGAGTCCCGTACGACCTGCTCGTCCAGGGTGTCGGCGCCCAGTGCCAGCAGGGTGCGGGCCCAGTCGATCGTCTCGGCCACCGACGGCACCTTGCGCAGGTCCATCGCCCGCAGTGCCCCGACCACCCGGACCACGGACTCGGTGAGCGCCTCGGTGAGCTCCGGCACCTTCAGCCGTACGATCCGGCGCTCCAGCTCCTCGTCCGGGAACCCGATGTGCAGGAACAGGCAGCGGCGGCGCAGCGCCTCGGACAGCTCGCGGCTCGCGTTCGAGGTGAGTACCACGAAGGGGCGGTGGGTCGCGGTGACCGTGCCCAGCTCGGGGACGGTCACCTGGAAGTCGCTGAGCACCTCCAGGAGCAGGCCCTCCACCTCGACGTCGGCCTTGTCGGTCTCGTCGATCAGCAGCACCTTGGGGTCGTCGCCCCGGATCGCGGTGAGCAGCGGGCGGGGGAGCAGGAACTCCTCGCTGAAGATGTCGGTGCGGGCCTCGTCCCAGGTCTCGTCCCGGCCGGCGCTGATGCGCAGCAGTTGCTTGGCGTGGTTCCACTCGTACAGGGCCCGGGACTCGTCCACGCCCTCGTAGCACTGGAGCCGTACCAGCCGGGCGCCCGCGACCTCGGCGACGGCCTTCGCCAGCTCGGTCTTGCCGACCCCGGCGGGGCCCTCGACGAGGAGGGGCTTGCCGAGCCGGTCGGCCAGGAAGACGGTGGTGGCGACGGCGGGGGAGGCGAGGTAGCCGGTCTCCGCGAGGCGGGCGGAGACGTCGTCGACGGAAGTGAACAACGGGGCCTCCGGCTGATCAGGGTCGTGGATCGGGGAAACCGCACGTGGAGCGGTTCCGGATTACTATCTAAGCGCTTGTTCACCTCTCCTGCCACCCTGTATACCGATCGGTTTCCGAATGGGCTGCCGAGAGGTAACCTCGGCCCTATGGCCACCACCGACAAGGCGTCTCCCCGCGACCGGCTGCTCGATGCCGCCGCCGACCTCTTCTACCGCGACGGCGTCTCCGTGGGCGTCGAGGCGCTGTGCAGGTCGGCCGGGGTGTCGAAGCGCTCGATGTACCAGCTCTTCGACAGCAAGGAGGAGATGCTGGCCGCCAGCCTGGAGCGCCGCAGGGCCTGGTACGAGGCCCAGCTCGCGCCCGCCGAGGAGGAGCCGGCCACGCCCCGCGAGCGGATCCGGTACGTCTTCGAGCGGCTGGAGAAGAGCTCCGGGAACCCCGGGTACCGCGGCTGCCCGTACCTCGCCGTCCTGGTCGAGCTCAAGGACCCCGAGCATCCGGCGAGCGTGGTGGCCCGCGACGCCAAGGACCGGATGGAGAGCTACTTCCGGGAACAGGCCGAACAGGGCGGCGCGACGGCCCCGGCCGTCCTCGCCCGGCAGCTGATGCTGGTCTTCGACGGCGCCAGCGCCCGCGCCGGCGCCCACATCGAACAGCTGGACGACGGTCTGGCCACGGGCACGGCGACGGCCCTGATGGATGCGCAGGGGATGGCGTAGCGCACCTGCCGGGGACGGCACGGCTGGGCCCGGCCGCCACCCGGCAAGGCCTGGTGCACCGGGCCCAGGTGGCCCCGGTCCGCCCCGCCGCCGACGACCCGGACGGGTCACCACAACGCGCCGAGAATGTCGGCCGCCCGATGCAATGGACGCGTGACCGCGCCCCCGAACGACTGCCTCGCGCGCAACGAGTGGATCTGCGGTGCCTATCTGAGCAGCCGTCGGCAGATCCTCCTCGACGCGGTCGGCCAGCACCTCCGGCTCACCGCGGTCTCCGTGCTCATCGGGCTCGTCATCGCCGTCCCGCTGGCCGTGCTGGCCCGCCGCTGGCGCTGGTCGGCCGGGCCCGTCCTCGGCGTCACGACGATCCTCTACACCATCCCCTCCCTGGCGATGTTCTCCCTGCTCCTGCCGGTCTACGGCCTCTCGGCCACCCTCGTCGTCGCCGGACTGGTGCTCTACTCGCTCACCCTGCTCGTCCGGAACATCCTCGCCGGCCTGCGCGCCGTCCCGGAGGAGACCCGGCAGGCCGCCCGCGGCATGGGCTACGGCCCGATCCGCCTGCTGCTCACCGTCGAGCTGCCGCTCGCGCTGCCCGCCGCGATGGCCGGACTGCGCATCGCCACCGTCTCGGCGGTCTCGCTGGTCACCGTCGGCGCGATCGTCGGCTTCGGCGGGCTCGGCAACCTGATCTACGCCGGCATGAACACCTACTTCAAGGCCCAGGTGCTCACCGCCTCCGTCCTGTGCGTGCTGATCGCCGTCGCCGCCGACCTGCTGCTGCTCGGTGCCCAGCGGCTGCTCACCCCGTGGACCCGGGCGGCCCGCGCATGACGACGCTCGCCGATGCCTGGGACTGGCTCACCGACTCCGCGCACTGGGCGGGCGACGACGGGATCGGGCACCGGCTGCTCCAGCACCTCGTCCTCACCGTCGTCTGCCTCGTCATCAGCTGTGCCCTCGCCCTGCCGGTCGCACTGGTCCTCGGCCACCTCGGCAAGGGCGGCGCACTCGCCGTGAACATCTCCAACGTCGGTCGCGCCGTCCCCACCTTCGCCGTCCTGGTCCTGCTGCTCCTCACCCCGATCGGCCGATGGGGCGAGGGCCCCACGGTGGTGGCCCTGGTGCTGTTCGCGGTACCGCCGCTGCTCACCAACGCCTACGTCGGGATGCGCGAGGTCGACCGGAGCATCGTGCAGGCGGCGCGCGGCATGGGGATGACCGGGCGACAGATGCTGTTTCACGTGGAACTGCCCCTTTCGCTCCCCTTGGTCCTCAACGGGGTGCGGATCGCCGCCGTCCAGCTCGTGGCCACGGCCACCATCGCCGCGCTGGCGGGCGGGGGAGGGCTGGGGCGGATCATCACCGCCGGATTCAATCTGGCCAGCACGCCCCAGGTGGTCGCCGGGGCGATCCTGGTCGCCGTCTTCGCGCTGCTCGTGGAGGGTGTCTTCGAGGTCGCCGAGCGGCTCGCCCCGGTCTGGGTGCGGGGCTCGCGGTGAGGTCCCGTACGGCGGTACCGGCCGCGCTGCTGCTCACCCTCACCGCCTGCACCACCGGCCCCGCCCTGGAGAACCGCGGCGAGGTCACCGCACCCCCGGGCGACAGCCGGCATCTGACCATCGGCTCCGCCGGATTCACCGAGAGCGACCTGCTCGCCCAGATGTACGCGCAGCTGCTGAACCAGGCCGGCTACCGGACCTCCCTCATCACGGTCGCCAACCGGGAGATCTACGAACCCGCCCTGGAGTCCGGGCAGATCGACGTCGTCCCCGAGTACGCGGCCACCTTCGCCGACTGGCTCAACGCCAAGGCCAACGGTCCCGACGCACCGCCCGTGGGCTCGCCCGACCTCGCCACCACGATGAAGGCGCTGCGCCGCCTCGCCGCACCGCGCGGCCTCACGGTCCTGGACCCGGGGCGGGCGGTGGACCAGAACGCCTTCGCGGTCACCGCCGCCTACGCCCGGCAGCACCACCTCAGGACGCTCGGCGACCTGGGCGCCTCGGGGCTGAAGGTGCGGCTCGCGGCAGGTGACGAGTGCGTGCAACGGCAGTACTGCGAACCGGGACTGAAGAAGGTCTACGGCATCGACATCACCGGCGTCGACCCCAAGGGTGTCGGCACCACCCAGGCCAAGCGGGCCGTGCAGAGCGGGCAGGACCAGATGGTGCTGACCACGACCACGGACGCGACCCTCGACCAGTTCGGCCTGGTCCTGCTCGCCGACGACAGGCATCTGCAGAACGCCGACTACGTCGTCCCGGTCGTCAACCGCGCACGGGCGGGCAGCGAGCGGGTCACCAAGGCGCTCGGCAAGCTCAACGAGGTCCTGACGACGGCCGACCTGGCCGCCATGAACCAGCAGGTCGACAGCTGGCGACGGCTGGCCCAGGACGTGGCCCGCACGTATCTGCGCGACAAGGGCCTGGTGAAGTGAGGGCCGGTGCCCGTTGTCAGTGCCGGGCGGTACGTTCCGGGGCATGGGGATCTATCTGGTGAGTGTCGCCGCGCAGGAGTGGTTCGGTGAGGACGAGGAGGAGGGCGGCAAGGGTGCCGTCGCCTCGGCCCTGAACGCGGAGTTGCGAAGGCGTGGGCTCGCGCCGTACGAGTCGGTGCCCGAGGCGGCCGGTCTGGTGCGCGGCTCGGGGCAGTCGTTCGAGGAGAAGCTGGTGCCCTCCATGGACGGGTTCGGCGCGCTGTGCCGACGACAACTGGCGCCGGGAGAAGCGGAGTCGCTGCTGGGCTGGTCGGTGCTGGTGCCGGTCTCCCTCGACCGGGAGATCCGGCTGCCCCTCGAATCCGCCTACACCGACGAGACGGTGATCGCCGGCGCCCCCGAGGTGCTCGCCCTCGCCGAGCGGCTGGCGGCGGCGATCCGGCTCCCCGTGGACGCGATACCGGAGGCCTGCGACAACCTCGATCTGACGATGTGGTTCCTGGAGGGTCCGGCGGAGGAAGCGGTCGCCGTCCGCCCCGGGCCGTGGGGCGCGGATCTGGACACCGCCTTCTATGTCGCGCTGTACCTGCGGGCCGCCCAGCACTCACTGCGCCGCGGCTGCCCGATGACGTACAGCTGACGAACGCCGGCGCCCCGCCGGTCAGGCGTCGGAGACCGAGTCGAACGGCACCTGGCCTCGGGAGACGCCGCGCGCGTCCGCGTCCACCGAGCGGCGCAGTGCCTCGTGCAGCTTGGCCGGGGTGAGCACGCCGAGGAAGCGCGAGCCGTCCAGGACCGCGACCCACCCGGCGTCGTACTGGAGCATCACCCCGAAAGCCTGCTTCAGCGGGGCGCCGACCGGTACCCACGCGGTCATCCGGTGCGCGAGGTCGCCGACGGTGCCGCCGGCCGCCAACTCGTCCCGGCCCACCCAGCCGTGCAGGTCGCCGTGCGGGTCCAGGACCACCGCCCAGCGGGCGCCCTCCGCCCGCAGCCGCGCGGCGGCGCTCTCGGCGGACTCGGCCGGGCGGGCGACCGGCGGCTGCTCCAGGTCGTCCGGCTCGATCTCGGTCACCGACAGCCGCTTCAGCCCGCGGTCGGCGCCCACGAACCCGGCGACGTACGGCGTGGCGGGCCTTCCCAGCACCGCGCCCGGCGTGTCGTACTGCTCGACGCGACCCTGTCCGTACACCGCGATCCGGTCGCCGAGCCGCACCGCCTCCTCGATGTCGTGGGTGACCAGCAGCACCGTCTTGCGCACGGCGGCCTGCATCCTGAGGAACTCGTCCTGCAACTGCTCCCGCACCACCGGGTCGACCGCGCCGAACGGTTCGTCCATCAGCAGCACGGGGGGATCGGCGGCGAGCGCGCGGGCCACGCCGACCCGCTGCCGCTGGCCGCCGGAAAGCTGGTCCGGGTAGCGCGGACCGAACGTGCCCGGGTCCAGGCCCACCAGGTCGAGCAGTTCGGCGGCGCGCTTGCGGGCCCTGGCCCGTTTCCAGCCGAGCAGGGCCGGGACGGTCGCGGTGTTGTCGAGGACCGTGCGGTGCGGGAACAGGCCCACCTGCTGGATGACATAGCCGATCCGGCGGCGCAGCTGAACGGGGTCGACCCGGGCGATGTCCTCGCCGTCGACGAGGATGCGGCCGGAGGTCGGTTCGATGAGCCGGTTGACCATCATCATCGTGGTGGTCTTGCCGCAGCCGGACGGGCCCACGAGCGTGACGAGTTCGCCCTCCGCCACCTCGAAGGAGAGGCCGTCCACGGCGGTCGTGCCGTCCGGATACCGCTTGCTGACCTGCTCGAACCGGATCATTCCCTCACGCTAGCCGCGCCCCCTGCGGCCCGCGCGCCGAAGGGGCGGCGGCACGCCTACGAGGTGACCTCGGTGCTCGGCCGACCGCCGCTGACCAGCACCACCTCCAGGGTGCGGGGACCGTGCACCCCCTCGACCCGGTCCAGTTCGATGTCGCTGGTCGCGGATGGTCCGGAGATCCAGGTCAACGGGCGCGCCGGGTCGAGGCGTTCGAGGGCCTGCGGCACGGAGGAGACGACCTGGTCCGGAACCCGCACCACACAGATGTGATGGTCCGGGACGAGCGTGATACGGCGGCGGCCCTGGTCCGGGCCGCCGTCCAGCACGATCGTCCCGGTCTCGGCGATCGCCACCGCACACCCGGTGACCACACTGCCGACCCCGTCGAGCTGGTGCGGTGTGCTCTCGGCGAGGTCCGGGAACACCTCGGCTTCGGCCGCCGAGAGCCACTCCGGGTCCAGACCCGCCGGCACGACCACCGTCCCGGCCCCGCGCTCGGCGACCAGCCGGCCGATCAGCGCGGCCAGTTCACCCTCCGTGCACCGGTGCACGAGCGCCCGGTAGTCCGCCAGGTTCTCGGCGAGCAGCTCCACCGTCTCCGCGACGCTCCGCTCCCCGTGCTCGCGCAGATACGCCCGCTCGACCGGCGCGTCCTCGCCCGGCACATCGGCCAGCGCGCGCCGCACCCGGCCCAGGATCCGTTCCCTGCTGCTCACTTCGCACCGCTCTTTCCGCCGTCGGTCCGCTGCCACCAGTCCCGGAACGGCTCCGCCGGTACGGACGGCAGATCCCGCGTCGCGCTCCATGCTCTGCCAGGGCCGGGCAGCGTACGGGGGTGGAGGCGGCGGCTGCGGGAGGCGAGCCGCTGGCCGGTGCGCAGGGCGGCCGGGTGGGAGAACGTCCAGCGGGCCGCACGCATCGCCGCCCGCTCGGCCGCATGCCCCTTGGCGGGCTTGAGCAGCACCTTGTTGCCGTTCCGGACCGCCTCGCCGCCCTCCACGACCCGCTCCCGCAGATGCACCAGCACCTCGGGGATGTCGATGGCGACCGGGCACACCTCGTAGCAGGCCCCGCACAGCGACGAGGCGTACGGCAGCGAGGCGTCGATCTCGCTCGCCGTCCCCCGCAGCTGCGGGCTGAGGATCGCCCCGATGGGGCCCGGGTACACCGAGCCGTAGGCGTGCCCGCCCGCCCGCTCGTACACCGGGCAGACGTTGAGGCAGGCCGAGCAGCGGATGCAGCGCAGCGCCTGGCGGCCGACCTCGTCGGCGAGGGTGTCGGTCCGGCCGTTGTCGAGGAGCACCAGGTGGAAGGTCCGGGGGCCGTCCCCGTCGGTGGTGCCGGTCCACGTCGAGGTGTACGGGTTCATCCGCTCGGCGGTGGAGGAGCGGGGGAGGGTCTGCAGGAAGACCTCCAGGTCCCGCCAGGTCGGCACGATCTTCTCGATGCCGACGACCGAGATCAGCGTCTCGGGCAGGGTGAGGCACATCCGGCCGTTGCCCTCGGACTCGACCACGACCAGGGTGCCGGTCTCGGCGACCATGAAGTTGGCGCCGGAGATGCCGACCTTGGCGCGCAGGAACTTCTCGCGGAGGTGGAGCCGGGCCGCCTCGGCGAGTTCGGCCGGGGTGTCGGTGAGGCCCTCGGGCGCGGGGCGTCCCCACTCGCCCATCTCGCGCCGGAAGATGTCCCGGATCTCCCCCCGGTTCCGGTGGATCGCCGGGACCAGGATGTGCGAGGGTCGGTCCTTGCCCAGTTGCACGATCAGCTCGGCGAGATCGGTCTCGTAGGCCCGGATGCCCTCGGCCTCCAGAGCCTCGTTCAGCCCGATCTCCTGGGTGGCCATCGACTTGACCTTCACGACCTCCGTCTCACCGGTCTCCTTGACCAGGTCGGCCACGATCCGGTTGGCCTCGTCGGCGTCGGTCGCCCAGTGGACCGTACCGCCGGCCGCCGTCACCGCCTCCTCCAACTGGACGAGATAGCGCTCGAGATGACGGAGTGTATGGTCCTTGATCTGTTTGCCGGCCTCCCGCAGCGTGTCCCAGTCGGACACCTCGGCGACCGCCTTGGCCCGCTTGGCGCGGATGGTGTGCGTGGCGTGGCGCAGGTTGCCGCGCAGGGTCGGGTTGTTGACGGCTTCGTGCGCGGCCTTCGGAAAGGCCGGCATCCCCAGATAGGTCCCGCTCACAGGGCCGGCTCCTCCTCCGTGCTCGCCAGGATCTCCGCGATGTGCACCGGCCGCATCCCGGTGCCGAGCCGGGTCATGGTGCCGCCGATGTGCATCAGGCAGGAGTTGTCGGCCGCGCACAGCACCTCCGCGCCCGTCGACTCGGCGTTGCGTACCTTGTCGGCCCCCATCGCCGCCGAGACGTCGGCGTTCTTCACCGCGAACGTCCCTCCGAACCCGCAGCACTCGTCCGCCCCCGGCAGCTCCGCCAGCTCCAGCCCCTTCACGGCCTGGAGCAGGCGGCGCGGCCGCTCGCCGAGCCCCAGACTCCGCAGCCCGTGACAGGTCGGGTGATAGGTCACCGTGTGCGGGTAGTAGGCCCCCACGTCCGTCACCCCGAGCACGTCCACCAGGAACTCGGTCAGCTCGTACGTCTTCGGCACCACCGGCGCCAGCGCGAGCGCGAGACCGCTCCCGCGCCCCTCCGCCCTGGCCCGCTCGCCCATCCTCGGATACAGCTCGCGCACCATCGCCCCGCACGACCCGGACGGCGTCACGATCGCCTCGTACTCCCCGAAGACATCGGAGAAATGCCGGGCCAGCGGCTCCGCCTCATGGCGGTACCCGGTGTTGTAGTGGGCCTGCCCGCAGCAGGTCTGTGCCATCGGGAAGTCGACCTCGACGCCCAGCCTGGTCAGGAGTTTCACCACGGCACGGCCCGTGTCCGGATACAGCGTGTCGTTGACACAGGTCAGGAACAGGGCGACACGCATCGCGGCTCCTAGAATCGATCATCCGATGAGTGCAGGGTAATGGGCCGGTGCGATCCGCGGGAGCCCCGGTTCACCCAGTGGCGAGTCGTGCCTCGGCTGCCGCCCAGCGGGCGGTGTCGCCGCGCGGCGCGTACCGGGTGAGCGGCTGGGTGCGGGTGACCAGCCGCCGGATGTCGGCGAGGTCGCCGCCGAGACCGTGCGCACGGGCCTGGACCAGCACGTTCCCGAGGGCCGCGGCCTCCGTCGGACCCGCCACCACCGGCAGCCCGCAGGCGTCGGCCGTGAGCTGGCAGAGCAGCGCGTTGCGGGTGCCACCGCCCACCACGTACACCGAGTCCACCGGGTGATCGGCGAGCCGCTGCGCGTCGGTGACCGCCCGCCGGTGGGCGAGCGCCAGGGAGTCGAGTACGCACCGGGTGATCTCGCCGGGAGTCCGGGGCACCGGCTGCCCGGACGCCCGGCACGCCTCGGCGATCCGCTCCGGCATCCGGCCGGGGGCCAGGAAGGCCGCGTCGCCCGCGTCCACCACCGAGCGCAACGCCGGCGCGCCGGCCGCCTCCCGCAGCAGCCCGCCCAGATCCGGGTCGCCCCAGGCCCGTACGGACTCCTGGAGCAGCCACAGCCCCATGATGTTGCGCAGGTACCGGACCGTGCCGTCCAGCCCCAGCTCGTTGGTGAAGTTGGCGGCCCGGCTCTCCTCGGTCAGTACGGGCGCGGCCAGTTCGAGCCCGGCCAGCGACCAGGTGCCGGTGCAGATGTAGGCGAACCGCTCGCCGGCCGCGGGTACGGCGGCCACCGCCGACGCGGTGTCGTGGGACCCGACGGCGGTCACCGGCACCGGCCCGGCCAGCCCGGTCTCCTCAAGGACCTCGGGCCGCAACATCCCGGCCGGGTCCCCGGGCCGCCGCAGCGGCGCGAACAACCCGAGGTCGATCCCCGCCCGGTCCGCCACCTCGTACGACCAGTCGCGCGTCCGGGGATCGATCAGCTGGGTGGTGGAGGCGTTGGTCAGCTCGGTGCCCTGTTCGCCGGTCAGCCAGTACGACAGCAGGTCCGGGATGAGCAACAGCCGCTCGGCGCGGGCGAACTGGGCGCTGGAACGTGCCGCCACCAGCTGGTAGAGGGTGTTGAAGGGCGCGTACTGGAGCCCGGTGCGGGCGTACAGCTCCGTCGCCGGCAGGGTCGCCCACACCTTCTCGGCGATGCCCTCCGTGCGGGTGTCCCGGTAGTGCACCGGGTTGCCGAGCAGTGCCCCGTCGGCGTCCAGCAGCCCGTAGTCCACGGCCCAGCTGTCGAGCCCGACGGAGTCCACCCGCCCGGCCGCCCTGAGCCCCTCCAACACCCCGGCGTACAGGGCGAGTACGTCCCAGCGCAGCCCCTCCGGCACCCGCACCGGCCGGTTCGCGAACCGGTGTGCCTCGGCCAGCTCCAGCGAGTCGGGCCCGACGCGGCCGACCATGACCCGCCCGCTGGACGCGCCGAGGTCCACCGCGGCATAGGACCTGGGGCCGGTCATCGCAGGAACGCGGCCGCCACACCCGCGTCCACGGGTACGTGCAGCCCGGTGGTATGGGTGAGCTCCCCGCCCGTCAGCGCGAACACGGCGTTCGCCACGTGCTCGGGCAGCACCTCGCGTTTGAGGATGGTCCGCTGCGCGTAGAACTCGCCCAGCTTCGCCTCCTCCACCCCGTACACGGCGGCCCGCTGCGCCCCCCACCCACCGGCGAAGATCCCCGACCCCCGCACCACGCCGTCCGGGTTCACCCCGTTGACCCGGATCCCGTGCTCGCCCAACTCGGCCGCCAGCAGCCGCACTTGGTGGGCCTGGTCCGCCTTGGTGGCCGAGTAGGCGATGTTGTTGGGCCCGGCGAACACGGCGTTCTTGGAGGCGACGTAGACGATGTCACCACCGAGTCCCTGGGCGATCATCACCCGGGCCGCCTCCCGCGACACCAGGAACGAACCGCGGGCCATGATGTCGTGCTGGAGGTCCCAGTCCTTCGCCGAAGTCTCCAGCAGGGGCTTGGAGATGGAGATCCCCGCGTTGTTGACGACGAGGTCGACCCCGCCGAAGGCCAGCACGGCGGCCCGGAAGGCGGCGGCGATCTGCTCCTCCTCCGTCACGTCGACGGTGACGGCGACGGCCCGGTCGGACCCGCCGAGCTCCTCCGCGACGGCGGCGGCACTCCCGGCGTCGAGATCGGCCACGACGACACAGGCCCCCTCGGCGGCGAGCCGGTGCGCGATCGCCTTGCCGATCCCGCTGCCGGCCCCCGTCACCAGCGCCACCCGGGTCGCCAGGGCCTTCGGCCTCGGCATCCGCCGGAGCTTGGCCTCCTCCAGCGCCCAGTACTCGATCCGGAACTTCTCCGACTCCTCGATCGGCGCGTAGGCCGACACGGCCTCGGCCCCGCGCATCACATGGATCGCGTTGACGTAGAACTCGCCCGCGACCCGGGCCGTCTGCTTGTCCTTCCCGAAACTGAACATGCCGACGCCGGGCACCAGCACGATCGCGGGGTCGGCGCCGCGCATGGCGGGGGAGTCGGGCAGGGCGTGCCGCCGGTAGTAAGCGGCGTACTCCTCGCGGTACGCGGAGTGCAACTCCCTGAGCCGGGCGACGGTCTCGTCGAGGGGCGCGGTCGGGGGCAGGTCGAGGACGAGCGGCCGTACCTTGGTCCGCAGGAAGTGGTCCGGGCACGACGTCCCCAGCGCCGCGAGCCGCGGATGCTCGGCCCGGGCCAGGAAGTCGAGGACCACGTCGGCGTCGGTGAAATGTCCGACCTGAGCCCGGTCCTGGGAGGCGACGGCACGGACGTACGGCGCGAGGGCGGCGGCCCGTTCCCGCCGTTCGGCCTCAGGCAGCGGACCGTACCCCTCGACGACGGGCCCGAAGGGCTCCGCCCTGCCGCGCTCGGCGAGGAAGGCCTCGGCGGTGCGGATGATGTGCAGCGAGTTCCGCTCGCACTCCTCGGAGGTGTCACCCCAGGCGGTGATCCCGTGCCCGCCGAGGACGCATCCGACGGCCTGCGGGTTGGCGGCCTTGACGGCCGCGATGTCCAGCCCGAGCTGGAACCCGGGCCGCCGCCACGGCACCCACACCACCGAGTCCCCGAAACACTCGGCGGTCAGCTTCTCCCCGTCGGCGGCACAGGCCAGCGCGATCCCGGAGTCCGGGTGCAGGTGATCGACATGCGGGGCGTCGACCAGCCCGTGCATGGCCGTGTCGATGGAGGGAGCGGCCCCGCCCTTGCCGTGCAGGCAGTAGTCGAAGGCACCGACCATCTCGTCCTCGCGCTCGACGCCCGGATAGACACCGGCGAGCGCCCGGAGCCGGTCGAGCCGCAGCACCGCGAGCCCGGATTCGGTGAGGGTGCCGAGGTCTCCACCGGACCCCTTCACCCACATCAGCTCGACATCACCACCGGTGACGGGATCGGCGGCAGTGCCCTTGGCGGAGGCGTTCCCGCCGGCGTAGTTGGTGTTACGGGGATCAGCGCCGAGCCGATGGGAACGGTCGAGGAGGGCGGCGGCTTCGGGGTGGGTGGTCATGAAGGTCCCTGACTTCGTGAACGTACGGGGATCGGTGCGCCCCTTCAGGGGCGCGGGGAACTGCGCGGCCAACCACATCCGGCCCGCAGTCCGCGACGAGACATGTCAAGCCAGACGCCTACGCGCCCCAGCCCGCCTGCTGCCCCCCAACCCGCTCGGCGACAACCTTCTCGGCCCAGCCGGACCGGCGGTACGCCGCGAGCGGCTCCGGATCCAGCCCCATCTCCACCCGCACCTCCCGCAGCAGCGGCCGCACATCCGTGTCATACGCATCCATCAGCACGGCATTCGCCCCGAGCACATCGCCCGCGGCCTGCGCCGCGGCCAACGCCCCCCGGTCCACCAGCAACGCCTTCGCCGTGGCCTCCTGCACGTTCATCACCGACCGGATGATCGCCGGGATCTTCGCCTCGATGTTGTGACACTGATCGAGCATGAAGGCCACCTCGGAGGCGAACCCGCCCCCGCCCACGACCTCGCACATGATCCGGAACAGCTGGAACGGATCCGCGGCCCCCACCATGAGGTCGTCGTCCGCGTAGAACCGCGAGTTGAAGTCGAAGCCCCCGAGCTTCCCCTCCCGCAGCAGCGTGGCGACGATGAACTCGATGTTGGTACCCGGCGCGTGATGCCCGGTGTCGACCACGACCTGCGCCCGCGGCCCCAGCTTCAGACAGTGGGCGTAGGCCGTACCCCAGTCCGGCACGTCGGTCGTGTAGAAGGACGGCTCGAACAGCTTGTACTCCAGCAGCATCCGCTGCCCCTCGCCCAGCCGCGCGTACACCTCGGCCAGCCCCTCCGCGAGCCGGTCCTGGCGTGCCCGGATGTCGTCCTGCCCGGGGTAGTTGGTGCCGTCCGCGAACCACAGCTTCAGGTCGCGTGACCCCGTCGCGTCCATGATGTCGACGCACTCCAGCAGATGGCCGACGGCCTTGCGGCGCACCGCCGCGTCCGGATGGCAGATGCTGCCCAGCCTGTAGTCGTCGTCCTGGAAGGTGTTGGAGTTGATCGCCCCCAGCTTCAGCCCGCGCTTCTCGGCGTACCCCGCCAGGTCCGCGTATCCGTCGGAGCCGTCCACCCTGTCCCAGGGGATGTGCAATGCCACCGTCGGCGCGACCCCGGTCACCGCGTGGACCTGCGCCGCGTCGTCCAGCTTCTCCTTCACCGAGCGCGGCACGCCCTGCTGGGCGAACACCTTGAAGCGGGTCCCCGAGTTTCCGTACGCCCACGACGGCGTCTCGACAGCCTGGGTCTTCAGCGCGGCCTTCACCGCGGCGAGGTCGGTCACTTCGGGGCTCCTGGGGGTATGAACTGTGAAACGATTCAGAACGGCAAAGTATGAGCCCTCCGAAGGAGTGTCAAGCACTCCGGCCAACCTGGTTTTCCGTGACTCTGCCGTGACCTTTGGCTATCGAAATTTTTTCGATACGGACCCATTGACGTGACATGCCCCTGGTGCCTACGGTCCCGGCAATCCAGTTGAAACCTTTCACGACGCCGTGGAGCCGGGGCCGACCGTCTCGCCGGTGTCGTCGAGGAGCCCCCATGACCCACCCGTCCGACACGGGACCGGCCCCGGTGCTGGCACTGAAGGGCGTCTCCAAGTCCTTCGGTGCCGTCCGCGCCCTGCGGGACGTCTCCCTGGAGCTGTTCCCCGGCGAGGTGCACGCCCTCGCCGGGGAGAACGGCGCGGGCAAGTCGACGCTGATCAAGACCCTCGCCGGGGTGCACCGACCGGACGCCGGTCAGGTGCTGCTCGACGGCGAGCCCGTCGTCTTCCACGGCCCCGGCGACGCCCGCGACGCCGGAATCGCCGTGATCTACCAGGAACCCACGCTCTTTCCCGACCTGTCGATCGCCGAGAACATCTTCATGGGCCGTCAGCCCCGGCGGGCGCTGGGCCGGATCGACCACAAGGCCACCCGCGCGGCCACGGCAGCCCTGATGAAACGGCTCGGCGTCGCCCTCGACCCCGACCGCCCCGCCCGCGGCCTGTCCATCGCGGACCAGCAGATCGTGGAGATCGCCAAGGCGCTCTCCTTCGACGCCCGGGTCCTGATCATGGACGAGCCGACGGCGGCCCTGACCGGCAGTGAGGTCGCCCGCCTCTTCGGTGTCGTCCGCACCCTGCGCGACCAGGGCGCCGCCGTGCTGTTCATCTCGCACCGCCTGGAGGAGATCTTCCGGATCTGCCGGCGGGTCACCACCCTCCGGGACGGAGCCTGGATCGCCAGCGAGCCCGTCGACGGCATGACCGAGGACGACCTGGTCCGCCGGATGGTCGGCCGCGACCTGGACGAGCTGTACCCCAAGCAGGAAATACCGGCGGGCGAAGTCGCCCTCTCCGTAAGGCGGTTGACCCGGGAGGGCGTCTTCACCGACATCTCCTTCGAGGTGCGCTCCGGTGAGATCGTCGGCCTCGCCGGACTGGTCGGCGCCGGCCGCACCGAGGTCGCGCGGGCCGTGTTCGGCGTCGACCGCTGGGACGCGGGGGAGGTGGAGGTGCGGGGCCGCAGGCTCACCAACGGCGCCCCCTCCACGGCGATGGCCGCCGGACTCGCCCTCGTCCCCGAGGACCGGCGCGCCCAGGGCCTGGTGATGGGCATGTCCATCGAGCGCAACATCGGCCTGACCGGACTGCGGACGACCGTCAGGGCCGGCCTGATGGACCGGGGCGCCGAGCGCAGCCGCTCGCTCGACTGGGCGGTGAAGCTCCAGGTGAAGTACGCCCGGATCGCCGACGCGGTCTCGACCCTGTCCGGCGGCAACCAGCAGAAGGTGGTCCTCGCCAAGTGGCTGGCGACCGGACCGAAGGTGCTGATCGTCGACGAGCCGACCCGGGGCATCGACGTCGGCACCAAGGCGGAAGTCCACCGCCTCCTCGGCGAGTTGGCCGCCGACGGGGTCGCCGTCCTGATGATCTCCTCCGACCTGCCCGAGATCCTCGGCATGGCCGACCGCGTGCTGGTGATGCACGAGGGCCGGATCACCGCCGAGATCCCGCGCTCCGACGCCACCGAGGAAACCGTGATGGCCGCAGCGACCGGGAGGGCCGCCGCATGACGACCACCGCCGTGGGGAGGGCCGCCGCATGACGGTGACCACCCCCGAACAGACCTCCGTCGCCGAGACGCCCGAGTCCAGCGGGACCCGGCTCGTCGACCGGGTCTTCAAGATGCGCGAACTCGCCATCCTGGTCGTCTTCCTGGTGATGATCGCCGTCACCCAGGCGGGCAACAGCGAGTTCCTCTCCGAGCAGGGCATCAAGGACCTGCTGCTCAACGCCACCATCCTGGTGCTGGTCGCCACCGGCCAGTCCCTGGTGGTGATCACGAGGAACGTCGACCTGTCCGTCGGCTCCACGCTCGGCATCACCGCCTTCGCCGCCGGCGACTATCTGCACGGCGGCGGCGACACGGTCGTCGCGATCGTGCTGGCCGTGCTGCTCGGCATCGGCTGCGGACTGCTCAACGGCCTTCTCGTCAGCCTCGGCCAGGTGCCCGCGCTGGTCGTCACCCTCGGCACGCTGTACATCATCCGGGGCGTCGACTCCATCTGGGTCGGCTCCCGGCAGATCACGGCAGCCGATCTCCCCGGCGGGTTCAACGACTTCGGCTCGGGCGGGCTGTCGGCCGTCCCCTGGCTCGCGCTCATCGCCCTCGCGGTCCTGGTCGCCACCGCCTACTACCTCAGACACTTCGGCAGCGGACGGGAGTTGTACGCCCTCGGCTCCAACCCGGAGGCCGCCCGGCTGGCCGGTATCCCGGTGCGCAAGCGGATCCTCACCGCGTACACCTTCTGCGGCGGACTCGCCGGGCTGGCCGGGGCGATGTACCTGGCCCGCTTCGGCAACGTCGACTCCGGCACCGGCACCGGCTTCGAACTCACCGTCGTGAGCGCCGTGGTGGTCGGCGGCGTGGTCTTCACGGGCGGCTCCGGGAGCGTGTACGGCGCCGCGCTCGGCGCGCTGCTGCTGACCTCCGTGAACAGCGTGCTGCCGGCTCTCGGGGTCAGCTCGGTGTGGGTCCTCGCCATCAACGGCTTCCTGCTGCTGCTCGCCATCGCCGTCGACCGGGTCGTGGCGCTGCGGGTGGCGGCCGCGCTGAAGAAGAAGTCGGCCCTCAAGAGGACCGCGACCAGCAAGGAGAGCACCAGCCATGCCTGAGTCCTTGACGCGTGCGATTCGCTGGGACACCGTCGTCGGCGCCCTGCTGGTCGTGCTGCTGCTGTTCTCCTTCGGCTTTGTGGACGGCTTCGGCAACTCGCTCAACCTGTCGTTCCTGATCGGCAACACCCTGCCGATCGCCCTGGTCGCGCTGCCGATGACACTGCTCGTCGTCGCCGGGGAGATCGACCTGTCGGTCGCCTCGACCGCCGGGCTCTCGGGCGCGGTCATGGGCAGGCTCTGGAACGAGGGCATGGCGATCGAGACGATCATCCCGCTCTGCCTGCTGCTGGGGGTCGCCTGCGGGCTGGTCAACGGACTGCTGGTGACCCGGCTGGGCCTGCCGTCGCTGGCCGTCACCATCGGCACGCTCGCGGCCTACCGGGGCATCGCGCAGATCGTGCTCGGCTCGGACGCGGTCACCGACTTCCCCACGCAGTACCTCGACTTCGCGGCCGGGCGGCTCGGCAACACGTTCCTGCCACAGGCCTTCCTGCCGTTCCTGGTGCTGCTCCTGATCGCCGTGGTGGTGCTGCACGCCACGCCGTTCGGGCGGTCGCTGTTCGCGGTCGGGGCGAGTGAGGAGGCGGCGCGGTTCGCGGGGATCCGGGTGAAGCGGAACAAGTTGATTCTGTTCGTGGCGACCGGGTTGATGGCGTCTCTGACGGGGATCTTCTGGGCCCTTCACTACGCGAGTGCGCGGTACGACAACGCGACGGGGCTCGAACTGAGCGTCGTCGCTGCCGTGTTGCTCGGGGGGATCGACTTCGACGGTGGGCGCGGGACGCTCGGCGGTGCCGTGGCCGGCGTGTTTCTCCTGGGGGCGTTGCAGAACGTGATGAGCCTGCTGAACGTCTCCGCGCAGTCGCAGATCGTCGTGACCGGTGTGTTGCTCGTCGTTTCGGTGCTGGGCCCGAGGGTTGCCAAGCAGATCGCTCTTGCGAGGCACAAGGCTGCCAAGGCCGTCTGAACACTGCGGGTTGTGTGTGGTTGATCGCGCAGTTCCCCGCGCCCCCACAAACCAGGGGCGTCTCCGCCACCCTTACTTTCTAAGGAACCGTCATGCGTAAGTCATCCCTTCGGCGTGCCTGTGTCGCGCTCGCCGCTGTCTCCGCCCTCTCTCTCGCAGCCACCGCCTGTGGCGGTACCACCAAGAACAACTCCGGCAGCGACGAGTCGTCGGCGGCCACCTCGACGGCGAAGGCCGACCCGAACGCCGCCCTCAAGAAGGGCCTCACCGTCGGCTTCCTGCCCAAGCAGGTCAACAACCCCTACTTCACCTCCGCCGACAAGGGCGGCGAGAAGGCGCTCACCGAGCTGGGCTCCAAGTACAAGGAGGTCGGGCCCTCCAGCGCCACCGACACCTCCGGGCAGGTCTCCTACGTCAACACCCTCACCCAGCAGCAGGTCGACGCCATGGCCGTGTCCGCCCAGGACCCCGGCGCCCTGTGCACCGCGCTCAAGCAGGCCATGAGCAACGGAATCAAGGTCGTCACCTACGACTCCGACACCAATGCCGGCTGCCGCAACGCCTTCGTCTCGCAGGCCAGCGCCGAGGACCTCGGCCGTACCGAGGTGCAGCTGCTCGCCGAACAGATCGGGTACAAGGGCGAGATCGCGATCCTGAGCGCCGCGCAGACCGCGACCAACCAGAACACCTGGATCGGGTTCATGCAGGAGGAGCTGAAGGACCCGAAGTACAAGAACGTCAAGCTGGTGAAGGTCGCCTACGGCAACGACGACGCCCAGCAGTCCTTCCAGCAGACCCAGGGCCTGCTCCAGCAGTACCCGAACCTCAAGGGGATCATCTCCCCGACCACCGTCGGCATCAAGGCGGCCGCCCAGTACCTGTCCGGCTCCAAGTACAAGGGCAAGGTCAAGCTGACCGGGCTCGGCACGCCCAACGACATGCGGCAGTACGTCAAGAACGGCACCGTCGACGCCTTCGAGCTGTGGGACCCGGCCAAGCTCGGCGACCTCGCCGCCCGCACCGCCGTCGCCCTGGCCTCCGGGCAGATCACCGGCAAGGAGGGCGAGACCTTCAAGGCCGGCTCCACCACGTACACCATCGGCAAGGACGGCGTGATCAGCCTCGGCAAGCCGACCGTGTTCGACGCGAAGAACATCGACCAGTTCAACTTCTAGGACATCAGGGGCGTTGATGCAGCGGGTCTGTTTCCTCCTCAAGGTCCGGCAGGACCGCGTTGCCGAGTACCGCGAACGCCATGCCGCCGTGTGGCCGGAGATGCGCGCGGCGCTCTCCGCCACCGGCTGGCACAACTACTCGCTCTTCCTGCGCGACGACGGCCTGCTGGTCGGCTATCTGGAGACCGAGGACTTCGAGGCCGCCCGGGCCGGCATGGCGGAAACCGAGGTCAACGCCCGCTGGCAGGCCGAGATGGGGCCGTTCTTCGAGTCGCCGGCCGGCACCCGGCCCGACGAGGCGATGAAGCCGCTCACCGAAGTGTTCCACCTCGCCTGACCCGTCCCCTCGCCCAGGAGCCGCTCATGAGACGCCGAACCGTGCTCACCACCGCCATACTGGCCGGCGTGGCAACGCCGGGCATCGCACGGGCCGCCGACCCCGGCCCCTCCGTCACCAAGATGAGCACCAGCCAACTCGACCCCCAGGCCGTCTACTTCGTCTCCTACGACGGCCTGGTCAACAACAACTCCTTCCAGAAGAACGGCCTGTTCACCTACCGGGGCCACCAGTACGCCGGCTGGTACACCTCGACCGGCGCTGCGGTGATCGGGCGCCGGGTGCTGGGCGGGTCGTCATGGGCGACCGTCACCCTCGCCCACCAGCTCAAGTCGAGCGACTCCCACAACGTCATCTCCATGGGCGTCTCCAAGGCCGACGGCCGCCTCCACATCAACATGGACTCCCACAGCGACGGCTTCTTCTACGTGAAGTCGGTCGCGGGGCTGCTGGACAACCCCGGTTCCACGGCCTGGACTCCGGCCGTCTTCGGGGCCGTACAGACATCGCTGGACGGGGTGTCGCCGACCGCGCAGTTCACCTACCCGCAGTTCATTTCCACGCCCGAGGGGAGGCTTCAGCTGAGCTATCGGGTGGGGATCTCCGGGAACGGCCGCAACGCGCTCGCCGAATACGACGGTTCGCGCTGGACCGTGCTGGGGGAGTGGTCCGGCGCCGGTGGGACGTACACGAGCGGGCACGGCTCGTCGACCGCCCGGAACATGTATCTGCACGGCATCGACTACGACGTGAACGGACGGCTGCACGCCTTCTTCACCTGGAGGGAGCAGAGCGGCACCGTGATGTGCAACGGCGGCGGCATCACCAACCACGACACCGGCTACGTCTACTCCACCGACCGAGGCCGCACCTGGCGCAACGACGCCGGTGCCCTGGTCGCCACCACCGGCACCTCGGACACGGTCACCGTCACCGACCCGGGTCTCGTCGTCGACCCGCTCGACCCGGACCACTCCCTGATGAACCAGGAGAGCCAGTGGACCGACTCCGCCGGCCTCCCGCACGCGATCATCAGCTACGTGCCGGGTCGCTTCGGCCAGTGCACCACGAACTATGTCGGCGACCGCACGGCGAACGGACGCGCCTTCCACGTCCGCAAGAACTCCGCCGGTACTTGGCAGAAGACCGAGATCCCGGTCGCCCTGAACTCCAGCCAGCGCACCAAGCTGGTCCTGGACAGGTACGACAACGCCTACGCGGTGTTCCCGTTCGGCCGGATCGCCGGTGCGTCCAGGGCCTCCGGGTACACCGACTGGAGACTGCTGTACGGCGGCAGTGAGTTGAACGCCTTCGGCGAGGTCGTGATCGACGAGACGCGGGTCGGGGCGGACCACGTGCTGTCCTTCATGTACCAGGAGAAGTCGAGCGGTACGACCCCGTCGGCACTCCATGTCGTCGACTTCGCCCTGCCCGCCTGACCCGGGCCGGTGTCCGAGGCATGTCGTAATGTGAAGCCCTTCCGGATGTGCCCTTCCGTGCTGTGAAGGCGCCGTCCACGGTTCCCTGGAGGTCTCGCCCGATGGCCCAGTCGGTGGGTATCAAGGACGTCGCCCGCGCCGCCGGAGTCTCGGTGGGCACGGTCTCCAACGTCATCAACCGCCCGGACACCGTCGCCGGCGAGACCCGGGCGCGGGTGCAGTCGGCGATCGACCGGCTCGGCTACGTCCGCAGCGAGTCCGCGCGTCAGCTGCGCGCCGGCCGCAGCCGGATCATGGGCCTGCTCGTCCTCGACATGGGCAACCCCTTCTTCGTGGACGTGGCCCGGGGTGCCGAGCGGGCGGCGCGGCGGGCCGGGGTCGGTGTGATGGTCTGCAACAGTGCCCAGAACGCCGGTGAGGAGGCCGACTACCTCGCGCTCTTCGCCGAACAGCGGGTGCGCGGCGTCCTGCTCACCCCGGCGGACGCCACCGGCCGCAACATCGAGACCTTCCGCCGGCACGGCATCCCCTTCGTGCTGGTCGACCGGGTCGCGGAGGGCACCACCGAGTGCTCGGTCAGCGTCGACGACGTGGCCGGCGGGGCCCTCGCGGTCCGCCATCTCGTCGACGCCGGGCACCGGTCCATCGCCTACGTCAGCGGACCACCCGGGCTCAACCAGGTCCGCGACCGGCGCACCGGCGCCCTGAACGCCCTCGCCGAGGCGGGCCTCGGACCCGACGCGCTGCGCGAGCTGCCCACGGAGCGTCTCGACGTCGCCGCCGGACGGGACGCGGGGGCCCGGCTGCTCGGCCTCGCCGACCGGCCCACCGCCGTGTTCTGCGCCAACGACCTGCTCGCCCTCGGTGTCCTCCAGGCCATGTACGCGGCCGGGGTGGTCGTCCCGGACGACCTGGCGATCGTCGGCTACGACGACATCGAGTTCGCCGCCGCGGCCGCCGTACCGCTGACCTCCGTCCGCCAGCCGGCCGTCACCATGGGCGCCATGGCCGCCGAACTGCTCCTGGACGAGACCGAGGAACGCGAGGGGCAGCCGGCGCACGAGCACCGCCGGGTGGTGCTCCAGCCGGAACTGGTGGTGCGCCGCTCCAGCCTCGCCGCCCGCTGATCGGTTATTCAGTAACGATTTCATGATCCCGGGGGCGAACAGGCCCCGGACGTGTGCTGAACTGGGTCGCGACCGTCCGTCCGTCCCGGGAGAAACGTTGAGCCTCAGCTACCGCCAGCCCGGCGTCGTCCTCACCGACCGCCACTTCACCGTCCCTCTGGACCACGCGGACCCGGACGGCGAGACCATCGAGCTGTACGCCCGGGAGGCGGTCGCGAGCGACAGGGCGGACGACGAGCTGCCCTGGCTGCTCTATCTGCAGGGCGGCCCGGGATTCGGGGCGAATCGTTTCGTCGGTCGGCAGGCCTGGCTCGACCGGGCCCTGCGGGAGTACCGCGTCCTGCTTCTCGACCAGCGCGGCACCGGCCGCTCCACCCCGGTCAACCGGCAGACGCTGCCGCTGCGCGGCGGCCCGGCCGCCCAGGCCGACCACCTGGCCCGCTTCCGCGCCGACTCGATCGTCCGGGACTGCGAGGCGATCCGCCCACAGCTCACCGGCGGCGCTCCCTGGACCACCCTCGGCCAGAGCTTCGGCGGCTTCTGCACGGTGACCTACCTGTCGTTCTTCCCGGAGGGTCTCAAGACCTCCCTCATCACCGGTGGCCTGCCGTCCCTGGACGCGCACGCCGACGACGTCTACCGGGCCGCCTATCCGCGCATGGAACGCAAGGTCGCCGCGCACTACGACCGCTACCCGATGGACATCGAGCGGGTCCGGCGGATCGCCGAGCACCTCCTCGACCACCACGTGGTCCTGCCGAACGGCTACCGGCTCACCGTCGAGGCCTTCCAGTCCCTCGGCCTGATGCTGGGCATGAGCGACGGCAGCCACCGCCTGCACTTCCTCCTGGAGGACGCCTTCGTCCGCACCCCGGCCGGCTCCGAGCTCTCCGACGCCTTCCAGGAACAGGTCCAGGCCCTCCTGTCGTACGCGGGCAACCCGCTGTACGCCCTTGTCCACGAGCCGGTCTACGGCCAGGGCACCCGCCCCACCGCCTGGGCGGCCGAGCGGGTGCGCGCCGAGTTCCCGCAGTTCGACGCGGCCAAGGCGCTCACCGAAGACGCCCCGGTGCTGTTCACCGGAGAGACGGTCCACCCCTGGGTGTTCGAGACCGACCCGTCCCTGCGCCCGCTGCGCGAGACCGCCGAACTGCTCGCCGCCCGCACCGACTGGCAGCCGCTGTACGACCCGGCCCGGCTCGCCGTCAACGAGGTCCCGGTCGCCGCCGCCGTCTACCACGACGACATGTACGTCGACGCCGGGCACTCGCTGCGGACCGCACGGGCCGTCCGGGGGCTGCGCACCTGGGTCACCGACGAGTTCGAGCACGACGGACTGCGCACCGGCGCCCCGCGGGTCCTGGACCGGCTCCTCGCGCTCGTCCGCGACGAGGTCTGACGCCCCGCGACGGAGATGGCGGACAGGAGGTGTCCGCACCTCCTGGTAAGACAGTGCGCGGGGAGGACGCCCGGCCTGCGCCGCGCGCCCCCGCCGACGAACGGGGAGAAGGATGAACGACACGGAACTGCTGGCCCGCCGCTTCGAGGAGCACCGCGACCGGCTGCGCGCGGTGGCCTACCGAATGCTCGGCTCGCTCGCCGAGGCCGAGGACGCGGTCCAGGAGGCCTGGCTCAAGCTCGGACGCACCGACGCGGACGAGATCCGCAACCTCGGCGGCTGGCTGACCACGGTGGTCGGCCGGGTCTGCCTGGACATGCTGCGCTCCCGCACGGCCCGGCGCGAGCAGCCGATGGACGAGACGTTCGTCCCGGACCCGGTGGTCAGGCCGCTGTCGGAGGTGGACCCCGAGAAGGAGGCGGTGGAGGCCGACTCCGTGGGGATCGCCCTGCTGATCGTCCTGGAGACGCTGGAGCCCGCCGAGCGGCTGGCGTTCGTGCTGCACGACATGTTCGCGGTGCCCTTCGACGACATCGCGCCGATCGTGGAACGCGGTGCGGCGGCGACCCGTCAGCTGGCCAGCCGGGCCCGCCGCCGGGTGCAGGGGGCCGCCCCGTCGGCCGACCCCGACCTCGGCCGGCAGCGCAAGGCACTGGAAGCCTTCCTCGCCGCCTCCCGGGGCGGTGACTTCGAGGCGCTGGTCGCGGTGCTCCACCCCGATGTGGTGCTGCGCGTGGACTCGGGCGCGCTGGTACGGGGCGCGGCCGCCTCCAAGGTGCTGCGCGGCGCCCGGTCGGTGGCCGAAGGGGCGTTCACCTTCCGGCAGTTCTCGGTCTGGTCGCGCCTCGTGCTCATCAACGGCACGGTCGGCGTGGTCACCATGCCCGAGGGACGCCCGCTGTCGGTCATGGCGGTCACCGTGGTGGACGGCCGCATCACCGAGATGTACATCCTCGCCGACCCCGACAGGCTCGAACTCCTGGACCTGCCCGCTCTCGAGATGTGATCCACGTCCCACCCGGCGGCGGGGATGTCACACTTGCCGCCGCCGGGCCCCTCCCAGATGGCAGAAGACCGCAGGAGAGGGGAAGACACGTGAATCTCGTCGTATTCGGGGCGAACGGACCGACCGGGCGGCAGGTCACCGCGCAGGCGATCGCCGAAGGCCACACGGTCACCGCCGTCACCCGCCACCCCGAGGAGTTCCCGCTCAGGGACCCGCGGCTGCGGGTGGCCGGCGCGGACGTGCTCGACCCCGGCGCGGTGGAACGCGCCGTGGCCGGGCAGGACGCGGTGATCTCGACGCTCGGGGTGCCCTACAGCCGCAAGCCCGTCACCCTGTATTCCGAGGGCATCACCCGCATCGCACAGGCCATGACGAAGCACGGCGTCCGGCGCCTGGTCTGTGTGAGTTCGACCGTGCTCTTCGGCGTGGCGGCCCCCGGTGAGACGTTCCTCTTCCGGAAGGTGCTCGAACCCACCATCGCGCGCACCGTCGGGCGCACCGTGTACGAGGACATGCGACGCATGGAGGAGATCGTGCGGGACGGCGATCACCGGTGGACCGTCGTCCGGCCCGCCGGTCTCTTCGACACGGACGCGGTCAGCCCCTACCGGGTCGCCACTTCACGGCTGCCCGGCCGGTTCACCTCGCGCGCGGATCTGGGAAACGCGCTGCTGCGTGAGGCGGTCGACGACCGTCATGTGCACGCCTTCGTCGACGTCCGCACCTCGGAAGGTGTTCCGGGCATCCTCGACGTCATCCGCAAAGAGGCGTTCGGGGGCAAGAAGTGAATCCGGATCCGACCGAGCCGACCGAGGAGGCCACGCCCATGTCCCAAGACCGTTTCGTCCTGCTGGAGCCGGGTGCCGTAAGGCCGGGGCGGATCCCGCTGCCGCCTGCGTTCGCCGTCAAAGCGACGACCGACGACACCGAGGGGCGCCTCTCGGTGCTGGAGGTGACCCTGGCCCAGGACATCCCGCGCCATGTCCACCGGCACGCGGACGAATGCGTGTACGTGCTGGACGGCGTCCTGGAGATCGAGTTCGACGACCGCCGGCACCAGGCGCCCAGGGGAACCTTCGCGCTGCTCCCGCGTGGTGTCCCGCATGCCCTCCGCCGCGCCTCCGACCCGCCGCCCCGGGTCCTGCAGATCTCCTCGCCCGGCGGCTGGGAAAGGTATCTGGAGGACCTGATCGAGGCGGGGCCCGCCGTCCTCACCGAGGGGCGGCTGGACCCCGTCAAGGTCAACCCCATCGCGGCCAAATACCACATCGGCTACGAGGAACAGAGCTGAGCGCGTCGGACAGGAGGCCGGGAAGACAGGAGGGCGACCCATGACAGCAGAATCCGGCGAGAGCCCGGCGACGGGCGGAGCGGGACCGACCCAGGACGTGCCGCCGAGCACGGGTGACCGGCGGGAGGTGCCGCCGGACGCCCCGACACGGCTCTTCGTCGACCACCGCGAGCTGCTGTTCTCCGTCGTCTACAACATGCTCGGCAGCGTCGCCGACACCGAGGACGTACTCCAGGAGACCTGGCTGTCCTGGTCCGGCAGGACCGGCCGGACGCCGCTGCGGGAGATCGGCAGTCCGCGCGCCTACCTGGTCCGGATCGCGGTGAACCACGCGCTCGCCCGGCGGGCGGCCATCGCCACCCGACGGGAGACCTACGTCGGTCCCTGGCTCCCCGAGCCCCTGGTCACCGACGCCACCGGCGGCGTCGCCCCGGACACCGCCGACCACACGGTCCGCTCCGACACGGTCTCCATGGCGTTGCTGGTGGTCCTGGAGACCCTCACCCCGCTGGAACGGGCGGTGTTCGTCCTCCACGAGGTGTTCGGCTATCCCCACACCGAGATCGCCGGCATGCTCGACCGCACCCCGGCCTCGGTACGTCAGCTCGCCCACCGGGCCCGCGCCCATGTCCACGCCCGCCGCCCCCGCTACCGCGCCCACCCCCGCGTCCGGCGGGAGGCGACCGAGCGGTTCGTCTCGGCCGCCCTCGGCGGCGACATCCACGCACTCATGGAGATCCTCGCCCCGGACGTGACGGTATGGATCGACGGCGGAGGCGTACGGCAGGCGGCCGGGCTGCGCCCGGTCCACGGCCGGGAGAAGGCCGCCCGCATGCTGGCCGGCTACGCCACCCGGCGCGCCGGGGACCTGGACGTGCACTACCGTCGGGTCAACGGCGACGACGCGGCGGTGCTGTTCACGGGAGACTCCCCGTACGCCGTGATGGTCATGGATCTCACCCCGGACGGCGACCAGGTCTCCGGCGTCTACGTCGTCACCAACCCGGCCAAGCTCACCCACGTACGACCGGACGAGGACCCGGTTCAGTAGGGCGCGGTGCTCTCCGGCAAGGCCGTCGATGTCGTGCGGGCCGGAGCGCGTCTGAGCGGTGATCCCGAGCTCAGTACGCTGGACGGATGCCAGAACAGATATCCGAACGGTCGCGACTGCGCGGGGACTGCACACGTTGCTTCGGCCTGTGCTGTGTCGCTCTGCCGTTCACCGCCTCGGCCGACTTCGCGGTCAGCAAGCCCGCCGGGAAGCCCTGCCGGAACCTCGGCGGCGACCACCGCTGCGGCATCCACACCGAGCTGCGGCAGCGGGGGTTCACCGGCTGCACGGTCTACGACTGCTTCGGCGCCGGTCAGCGGGTCTCGCAGGGCACCTTCGGCGGGCAGGACTGGCGGACCGGGACAGCGGAGGACGCCCGCCGGATGTTCGACGTGTTCCCGGTCGTACGGCAGCTGCACGAACTGCTCTGGTACCTCACCGAGGCGCTGGACCTGGCCGCCGCCCGCCCGGTCCACGGCGAGTTGAGGCAGCTGCTCGACGCCACCGGGGAACTCGCCGCCGGTACGCCCGGGGAACTCGCCGCCCTGGACGTGGCCGCCCACCGGCAGCGGGTCAACGTGCTGCTGCTGCGCACCAGCGAGCTGGCCCGCGCGGGAGTGCGGGGCCGGGCGAAGGACCGCCGGGGCGCCGACCTGATGGGTGCCCGGCTCAGGGGCGCCCGACTGCGCGGCGCGAGCCTGCGCGGGGCCTACCTGATCGCCGCCGACCTCACCGGCGCCGACCTGCGGGACACCGACCTGATCGGCGCCGACCTGCGCGACGCCGATCTTTCCGGCGCGGACCTCACGGGCGCGTTCTTCCTGACCCAGCCGCAGGTCCACGCGGCCCGGGGGAGTGCCGGTACCCGGCTGCCGGACTCAGTCACCCGCCCCGTGCACTGGACAGCCGCCGCCCTCTGAGGCGGACGCGTCGTCCGGCACGGTGACCGGCACCGGGGCGGGCCGGCGCCGCTCCAGCCGCAGCCGCAGCCCGTCCGGCATCAGTGTCAGCCGCTCGGTCACCCGCAGCCGGTAGCCGGGGTCGGCCTTCAGGTCGTAGCGCCGCAGCAGCAGACCGAGGACCAGGGTCGCCTCGTGCAGGGCGAACTGACGGCCGATGCAGGCCCGGGCACCCGTCCCGAACGGCTTGAAGGTGTGCGGGGCCCGGCCGCGCGCCGCCTTCGCCTCGAAGCGGTCCGGGTCGAAGCTCTCGGCGTCCGGGCCCCACACCTCGGGGTCCCGGTGCAGCATCGGGGTCAGCACCAGGGCCCAGGCGCCCCGGCGCATCGGATGGTCCCCGGCGAGCACGGTGTCCTTGCGGGCCTCGCGGGCGAAGGCGGGGGCCGTGGGCCACAGCCGCAGCGACTCGTCGAGGACCCGGCGGACGTAACGGAGCCTGGCGACCTGGTCGTAGGCCGGTGCGGGGGTGTCGCCCCAGACCCGGTCGACCTCGGCGGCCGCCCTGGCGGCGATCTCCGGGTGCAGGGCGAGGTAGTGCAGCGCGAAGGAGAGCGCGCCCGAGGTGGTCTCGTGCCCGGCCACCAGGAAGGTGATCACCTGCCGCCGTACGTTCTCGGCGGAGAGCCGCTCCCCGGTCTCCGGGTGGGCCGTCTCCAGCATCCGGTCAAGGAGGTCGCCGTCCCCGCGGCCGGTCTCGCGGCGCTCGGTGACCAGGTCGTCGACCGTGCGGTTGAGGTGGTCGATGTCGGCCGCGTTGCGCCGCGCGGCCTGCCGCAGCAGCAGCGGGGCCAGCGGCGAGGGCACGCTGTTGAGACGCTGGGCGTAGGTGAGGGTGCCGATCATCGCGGTCACGAAGGGGTGCGGCCGGTCCCGCTCGAACGAGCCGAAGTCGTGCCCGAACCCGGTGCGTGCGATCGTCTCCAGGGTCAGCTTGGTCATGTCCCCGGGGACGTCGACCCAGCGGCCGGCCGCCAGCTCCCGGTCCCAGTGGCCGGTCAGCCGGCCGGCCACCGACAGCATCATCGCGTGATAGCCCTCCATGGCCTCCCGGCTGAAACCCGGGGCCAGGACGTCGTGCGCCAGCTGCCAGTTCGGCTCGTGGTTGTACGCCGTGAACAGACCGTCCCCGGCGATCGGGCGCAGGTTGGCGACCCCCAGCCCCACATGCTTGGCGAACCGCGACTCGTCGGCCATGTCGGCGGCCAGTTCGGCGCCCCACACGAACACGAACTCGTTGCCGAACGCCCGGCGCCGGAAGATCGGGCCCAGCTGCCCGGCGAAGCGCATCGAGTCCTGGAGCGGCTTGCGCCGGTCGACGCCCAGGACGTCGCCGAGGAGGGGCACCCGGCGCGGCGGGTGCGGTATGCGGTGCAGTTCGGGCCAGCCCTGCTCGGCACCCCGGAACCCCTTGGGCAGTGGGCCGTCCGCCCCCGTCGCCGTCTGCGTGGCCGTCTCCGCCATGACGCGATCTCCCTCGATGCTGCGGCAGGTTGAGCTAGTTGTACGTGGGTTCAATAGGCGTTTCAGTCTCATCCCGCTGTTGAACCCACGTCAAGTAAAGTGCGGGCATGGTCGCGAACCAGGGTGAGCGCAGCCGCCGCAGACTCAGCACCGCGGAACGACGTGAGCAACTCCTCTCGGTCGGGGCCAGACTCTTCTCCGAGAGTCCGTACGGCGACGTGTGGATCGAGCAGGTCGCCGAGATCGCGGGCGTCTCCCGGGGGCTGCTGTACCACTATTTTCCGACCAAGCGTGATTTCTTCGCGGCGGTGGTGGAGCGGGAGAGTGAACGGATGCTGCGGATGACGGCGGCCGAGCCCGGCGTGCCGGCCCGGGAGCAGCTCACCGCGGGCCTCGACGTCTACCTCGACTACGTCCACACCCACGCACACGGCTTCCGTGCCTTCCATCGCGCCGAGGCCTCCGGCGACCAGGCCGTGCGCCGGGTCTACCGGCAGGCCCAGGCCGCCCAGGAGCGCCAGATCCTGGCCGCCCTCGCCGCCGATCCCGAGTTCGGCCCCGCCCTGGAGCTGCGCCCCGACACCCGGCTGGCGGTGCGCGGCTGGCTCGCCTTCACCACGCATGTCTGCCTGGAGTGGCTGCGTACCGAGGAGTTGACGCGGGAACAGGTGCGGGACCTGTGCGCGCGGGCGCTGCTGGGCGTCATCTCCTGAGCGTCGCGGCCCTTTCCGCGACCTGTTCCTCACGCTGCTCTTCACCCTGTTCTTTGCCCTGTTCTTCATGTACGCCACGCCCTCCGTGCTTGGCGTACTCCCCGATCTTCGCTAAGTTAGGTGAGGCTTACCTAAGGAGGTTTCGGGATGGGTGACGAACAGGAAGCCTGGGCGGCCGGCCCCGGCGCGGCCGAACAGGCCCGGTCACTGCTGGCCACGGCATGGTCGTGCACGGTGACCGCGGACGGCGGACGCGAGGAGTTCGTCGGCGCGCACGCCGTCGCCGACGACGGCCGGGTGCTGCTGCACGTGCCGGAGGACAGCGCCCTGCTCGCGGCCGCGATCTGCGCCCCGCGCGGCGAGCCGTCCGCGGTGCTGGAGTTCGCCGACGTCGCACCGGTCCCGGTGCGCAGCCGGATCCGGGCCCGCCTGTGGATGGCCGGCTGGTTCGTGCCCTCCGACGAGCACCTGGTCTTCCAGCCCACCCGTGTGGTGCTGCGCCGGCCCTCCGGTGCGGTCGTCGTCGACCTCGACGAGTTCGCCGCCGCGCACCCCGACCCGCTGGCCGGCGCCGAGGCCAAACTCCTCACCCACCTCGCCGACGCCCACCCGGACGCCGTCGAACGGCTCACCAGGCTCGTCGAGCCCGAGAGCCTGCACGCCGCGACCCGTGTCCAGCCTCTCGCCGTGGACCGGCACGGACTGACCCTGCGCATCGAACGCACCCGCGCCCACGGCGACGTACGGCTCGCCTTCCACGCGCCCGCCGACGACGTCGCCCAGCTCACCGAGCGCATGCACGTCCTGCTGGCCCAGGCCAGTGCCGCCGCCTCCTGCCCGCGGACGCTACAGCGGCAGCGCGCAGACGGCGACGGGTGACGCGAACGGCTTGCCAGCGAGCCGGAGTTCACCGCTTCGCGTATCGACGGTGAAGACACTCACGGTGCCAGACCGCTGGTCGGCCGCGAACAGCAGCCGGCCGTCCGGCGAGAACGCGATCTGCCGGGGGAAGTCCCCCTCCACCGGCACCGTGTCCAGGAGCCGCAGCCGGGCCCCGTCGGCCTCGACCGCGTACCGCGCGAGCGTGTTGTCGCCCCGGTTGGCCAGGTAGGCGTAGCCGCCGTCGGCGGTGACCAGGATCTGCGCCGGGTAGTTGGTGGTGCCCGCCTTGCTGCCGGTGGACTGGGGTGTGCCGATCGAGAGGCGGCCGGCGGCCGGGTCGTAGCCGCACACCGCGATCGTGTTGTCCACCTCGTTGGCCAGGTACGCGTACCGCCCGCCGGGATGGAAGGTCAGATGGCGCGGGCCGGCCCCCGGCCCGGTGTGTGCCTGGGAGACCTCGGTGAGCCTGCCCGTCGCGAGATCCAGGCGGTAGCTGTAGACCGTGTCGGTGCCCAGGTCGACGGCGAGGACATGGCCGCCGTCCGGGCTGGTGAGGAACTGGTGGGCGTGCGGGCCCTGTTGGCCGGGACCGGGCGCCGGACTGGAGTGCGTGACCAGGTCCGTGCGCTCGCCGAGGGCGCCCGTGGCGTCGATCGGATGGACGGCCACACTGCCCGAGGTGTAGTTGGCGCTCAGCAGCCAGTGGCCGCTCGGGTGCACCGAGAGATGGCAGGGCCCCGCCCCGCCGGTGCTCCGGTTGCCGAGGATCTTCCGGTCCGCCAGGCGGACGGCGGTCACCGAGCCGTCCGTGCGCTCGTTCACCGCGTACAGCGTCCGGCCGTCCGGATGGACGGCCAGATACGACGGGTCGGCGACGCCGGCGATCGTGCCGGTGCCGGTGATCCGGCCGGTGTCGGGGGCGTAGGTGGCGATGCCGATGCCGGTGCCACCGCCGTCCACGGAGGTGTAGGTGCCGAGGTAGAGCGGGCGCGGACCGGCGGGCGACGTCGTCGGCGACTCGGCCGCCGGGCGCGGTGCCGGGCGGGTCTCCTCGGGCGGTGCCGCCGGTGCCGGGACCGCCGCCACCGCCGCCGCGCCCGCCAGCGCACCGACGAACCGGCGCCTGCTCCAGCCGCCGCGCGTCGCTTCCGTACCACTGCCCATGCCCGCACCTCAGGTCGTCGGTCGCCTCGGTCGTCACAGCAACCTTGGCGCGGGCCCCTGGACAAAGGCAAGACGGGCAACGGTCATTGCGCACCTTGCAACAATGGCAGCGGCTGTCACCAGTCCCCGTCCACCACCGGCTTGCCGGGCGTGTCCTTCAGGGGGATCACCTGCCCCTGGGACGGCTGCTGCCAGGGCTCCAGGTCGTCGCCGAGCCAGTCGCCGACCGGCTTGACCGTCTCCAGGGCGTCCGTGGGGGCGAGATCCTGGGCGTCCTGGTCGTAGTAGTCGTACCAGGGCAGCCCGGCGCGGGTGTACGCCGCCCGGTCCACCGGCGACGGCGGGGGCGCCTCGCCCGTGATGCGGCGCCACTCCGGTGGCGTGACCAGGTGCACGAAGACCCGCCCGGCAGGGGTCTCGGCCCAGTCCCGCGGCGGCCGGTCGTCCTGGTAGACCTCCTGGCGCATCGAGCCGCCGACCCCGAGGCCCATCCCGGCCGAGCGGGAGCGCGGGGCGGCGGCGGGCGCGGCGGGTGCCGAGGCCATCATGGGCAGTGCCGCGCCGTAGCCGCCGAGCGGCCCCGGTGCGGGCGTCCGCTCCCGCCGCAGCCGCTCCTCGCGCCGCCACCGGGCGAGCGGTTCCTCCTTGAGCGCGAAGGACTGGAGCTGCACCCCGCCCCACACCTCCTCGCCGGTGACCTGCCCCTCCACCGTGGCGCCGAGACCGAGCGGCACCGCCACGAACTGGCGGACCGTGTCCTTCCCGGAATTGATGCCGTCCAGCCAGGGCTGCCGGGGCAGTACCAGGTAGTTCTGCGGATCCCGGGACAGCCGGTCGCTCCACGGCTCGCCCGAGACCGCGCACACCTTGCCGACGCCGACCTGGAGGGCGGCCGGCTCCACCGTGCCCGCGAAGCTCAGCCACATCGCCTCGCGCAGATACACCGGCAGCATCACCCCGCCACGCGCCCGCCACCCGGCCGGGACCGTGTCCGGATAGTCGCTCACCCGCCGCACCGGGAACTCGCCGAGCCCCGGCGGCAGCGGATGCGTCCCCGTCTCCGGCAGCCGCAGCGTCCGCACGAAGCGCACCGCCACCCCGCCCGGCAGCCGCAGCGTGTTCCCTTCGATCCGTACCGCCGTGTCCGTCACCGGGGTGCCCCCTTCTCCGCCCTGTTCTCCGTCCCGGACTGAGAACGCCCCGCACCACCCGCCCGGTTCCGCTGCAGGCGTTCAGGCACGCCGATCCGCTCCCGCAGCCAGGTCAGCCGGGGTCGCCGGGCGCGCTGCTCGCCGGAGACGCGGTCCAGCTCCTCCAGCAGCCGGCGGGTGCGGTGCTCGGTGTTCAACTCGTCGAGGAGCCGGTTGACCTCGGTCAGGACGGCACCCAGCAGCTGCCAGTTCCGGTCGTCGCCGCGGACCTCGTCCCGGAGCAGCTCGGCGAGCTTGTCGCGGGTGCCGGTCGCGGTGTGCAGCTCGGCGGAGAGCCGGGCCTCGGCCGACTCGGCGCTCTCGCTGATGCTGGTCGTCACCAGCACCGCGAAGCTCACCACGGCGTCGGCGATCTGGGACAGCAGCTGTTCCACGGCCGCCCCCGCGTCCGAGGCGAACAGCGGCTCGGGTTCGCGGGCCTTGGCCAGGTCGGTGAAGGTGCGGGCCAGCACCCGCAGCACGACCGTGCAGATCTCCAGGGTGTCCAGACCGGTGCGCAGCACCACCCGGTGCAGCAGGCCCTCCTTCACCCGCGGATTGAGCCGCAGGCTGTCCTCGGCCTGCCGCAGCGCCGCGTCCACCTCGACGATGGCGTGGTCGAGCCGGCGGGCCTCGTGCAGCCGCTCGGCCGCCTGCCGCCAGGGCGTCAGCCCCGACGCCTCCTCGCCCATGCGCAGCATCAACTGCCGCAGTCGGCGGGCCAGGCCCTCGATCGACTCCCCTGCCTCGTCCACCCACACCGGGGGAGGCAGCAGCAGGTTGCAGCCCATCCCGACGACCGCGCCGATCAGCGTCTCCACGATCCGCGCCCACGCCGTACTGCTGATGGTGGTGACCCCGAGCACCAGCATCGCGCTGATCGCCACCTCGGGGATGTACTCGTCGACCCGGACCAGGTGCCCCACCCCCAGCGAGGCCACGATCAGCAGCGCCAGGCTCCACCAGGTCAGCCCCACCAGCTGGCTGAAGGCGATGGCGACCAGCACGCCGGCCACCACCGCGTTGACCCGGCGGAAACCGTTGGTGAGGGTCGCGTACAGGGTCACCTGCACGACCAGGAGCGCGGTCAGCGGAGCGGTGAGCGGTGCCGGTTCCGGGCTCAGCCGGAGCGCGACGACGTAGGCGACCGTGGCCGCGGCGGCCGACCGCAGTGTCTGGACGACCACCGGGTCCCGATGGCGCCGCAGCAGCCGCGGCAGACCCCTGGCCCACTTCAGTACGTCTTGCATCCCTTGGCCTGTTCCCACTCAGGGGTCACGTCGAACGTGTTTTCCGCGGATCACTCGGGCGCCGGTGGCTGGATGACCAGGGTGGACTACGGAGAGTTTCCGACCGCCGCGCCCCGGACCCCGCAACCGAACACCAGGCCGACGCGTCTCCTGCTCCCGGGGTGTCGAACGGGTCGGCGGGACGGAAGGGTTGGGACGTTGGACTTCGGTGCGGTGCTGTGCACGGCGGTGGGCCTCGGGCTCCTCGGGTTCGCGGTGCGGGAGAGCGCGGTCGTCAGGCGGTTGCGCCGGCACGGACTGCGCACCTGGGGAGTCGTCGTGGACAACGTACGCACCCGTGACAGCGAGGGTGGCCCGAAGTGGATCCCCGTCATCGCCTTCACGGACCGTTCGGGCTACCGGGTGGAGTTCTCCCCACGCATGCACGGCTCCGGCATGGGCCTGGCCACAGGGCGCGAGGTGGAGGTGGTCTACCTGGCGGCCGACCCGCAGATCGCCCGCGTCCGTATGTGGCGCCACGTGGTGGGCCCCCTGGTGTTCCTGGTGTTCGGCGGGGTGGTCTTCCTCGGGGTCGGCGTCCTCATCGCCCTGACGGGCTGACGCCCGGCCCGACGAAACGACCGCGCCCGGGCGGGACGTGATCGGATAAGGTCGGCCGGCACCGAACGAGCGGGGACAGGCCGCGGGGGAGCCGATGGAACTCACCGACATCGGGACGGCGCGAGCCGCGGCGGCGCTGCGCCATGTGGCCGCGCTGTCCTCGGGCCCGGCCCTCGACCCCGGTCTGCCCATCACCCTGAACTTCCACCCCGACCGGGTGTCGGCCGGGCTGCCGATCCTGGAGGCGCTGGCCCGGGACGGTGCCTACCACTCACAGTTCGTCACCGGCACCAGCAACGGCGGGCTCACCGCGCACCCCGGAGGCGACCGCCGGCGCTGGGAGAGCCGGATCTTCGGCGGGACCTACGACGACGCGGCCCCGGCCGAACGACCGGTGTACGGGGCGCTGAACTTCCGCCGCCAAGTGGTCGGCGCGGCCCCCCGGTTCGGTTCCTCGCACCTGCGGCTGACCGGACCGGCACTGCACCGCGCGACCTTCTGCTACCCCGACAGCGCGGCCGAGCCGACGGACTTCGGCGTCGCCGCCGGAACACACCTGCTCGCCCTCGCCGAGGCCGACGAGCAGGACGCCCTCAACGACTACATCGAGACACAGGTGCACGGCGGTGTACGGCTCGACCGGGACGTGGCGGCCCTCGTCCTGGACGCCTGCTACCAGGGCACCCCCGTCGAAACGGCGGCCCGTCGGCTGCCCTTCCCGGTCGACTGGCACCCCGGCTACCGGCTCACCGTCCCCGACCTGCGCCGCCACGCCGACTACCGGGGCCCGCAGTACGCCGAACTCGGTGCCCTGATCGCCGAGAAAGGCGTCGTGGACCCCCGGATCATCGGGGAGGCGGCCCGCACCGGGCGGTACGCGATCCAGGACCTCAAGATGGTCTGGCACACCCTCGCCCGCTTCGGCGCCCCGGAAGGCGCGGGTACGGCCTACTCCGCCGGCTCGGGTGGCCAGGTACCGGGTGCAAGTACACCCAAGGCGTAGGCGCGGGCGACCAGTTCGGTGCGGTTGGCCGCGGACCAGCGGGCCGACAGGCGGCGCAGATGGTAGGTGACGCCGTCCTTGGTGAGGCCCAGGTCGCGGGCGGCCTGGGCGGTGCTGGCGCCCCCGGCCAGCAGGGCAAGCACCCGCCCCTCGACCGGGGTGACCTTGACCGGCTCCGCCGCGGGCGCCTCGCGCTCGCCGTCCATCCGCAACATCACCAGCAGCGACGGCGTCTCGCCCACGGCCTCGCTGACCGGGTCCGCCGTCAGCTCCCCGTACCGCTCACCCCCGCCGGGCGCCCGCCACCGTACCGACACCTGGTAGCGCGACCGGTGCCGCAGCCGCAGCGCCTCGGCGATCCGCTCCACCTGCGCCTCCTCCTGCGGGCGGAACAGCTCCAGCACCTCCCGGCCGCGCAGCCGTCCCGGGGTCGTACCGCACTCGGCGGCCATCGCCGGATTGGCCACCAACACCAGCCCGTACACGTCGCACACCGCGACCGGCACCGCCACCCGGTCGAAGAGCGTCAGGGCACGGTTGCGCCACACCACACCATCGAGTCGGCCCGCCTCCACGCCCACCTCCGTGCCTCCGTCCTCCATCCAAGGCGACCACGCAGGTCAGAGGCAACTTGGCGGCACGGCGCAAGAGCCGGCGCGCACTTTCGACTGCACGATCGTGTAGTGCGGGGGCGCCGTGCCGCACCCCCGGAGGACCACGCTTGATCGCAGGACTTCCTTACCGCGAAAGGCAGTTGTCGCGCCATGCCCCCCACCGCGCCGCACCCCCACCCCGCAGACACCCTGCACGGCGTCCCCGTCGTCGACATCACCGCCACCGGACCCGGCCGCACCCCGATCCAGCAGGTCATGAACCTGATGCGGGAACACGGCCCGGTCCTCGTACGACGGCTGCACGGACGGGACACCCTGTTCGTCGCCGACGCCGACCTGGTGGCCGACCTCGCCGACGAGCAGCGGTTCGCCAAGCACGTCGGGCCCGCCCTGGAGAACGTCCGGGCCTTCGCCGCCGACGGACTGTTCACCGCGTACAACGACGAGCCCAACTGGGCCAAGGCGCACGACATCCTCATGCCCGCCTTCGCCCTCGGCTCGATGCACACCTACCACCCGGTGATGCTCAAGGTCGCCCGCCGGCTCATCGAGGCCTGGGACCGGGCCGCACGGGACGGCAGGCCGGTCGACGTCCCGGACGACATGACCCGGATGACCCTCGACACCATCGGCCTGGCCGGCTTCGGCTACGACTTCGGCTCCTTCGAACGCACCGACCCCCACCCCTTCGTCGAGTCCATGGTCCGCTGCCTGGAGTGGAGCATGACCCGCCTGGCCCGCACGCCCGGTACCGACCACTCGGCGGCCGACGCGGCCTTCCGCGACGACGCCGACTACCTCGCCCAGGTCGTCGACGACGTCATCGCCTCCCGCACCGGCACCGACCAGAGCGGAGCCGAGGACCTGCTCGGCCTGATGCTCTCCGCCCGCACCCGGACGACGGCACCACCCTGGATGCGGCCAACATCCGCAACCAGGTCATCACCTTCCTGATCGCGGGCCACGAGACCACCTCCGGCGCGATGTCCTTCGCCCTGTACTACCTGGCCAAGCACCCCACCGCGCTCCGGCTGGCGCAGCGCGAGGCGGACGCCCTGTGGGGCGACACACCCGACCCGGAGCCGACGTACGACGAGGTCGGCCGCCTGACGTACACCCGGCAGGTGCTCAACGAGGCACTGCGGCTGTGGCCCACCGCGGCCGCGTTCAGCCGGCACGCCCTCGACGACACCCTGCTCGGCGGCCGGGTCCCGCTGCGGGCCGGCCAGTCCGTCACCGTGCTCGCCCCGATGCTGCACCGCCAGCCGGTCTGGGGCGACAACCCCGAGCTGTTCGACCCCTCCCGGTTCACCCCGCAGGCCGAGGCGGCCCGCCCGGTGCACGCCTTCAAGCCCTTCGGGACCGGCGAACGCGCCTGCATCGGACGGCAGTTCGCCCTTCACGAGGCGACCATGCTGCTGGCCATGCTGGTGCACCGCTACCGGCCGCACGACCACGCGGACTACCCGCTCACCGTCAAGGAGACCCTCACCCTCAAGCCCGAGGGCTTCACCCTGACCCTCACCCCGCGCACCCCCGCCGACCGCGTCCACCAGCCGCTCCCGGGGGCCGCGCCCGCGGTCGTCCACGACCCGCACGAGACGGCCGCTCTCCCGGCCCGGGTCCGCACCGGCACCGGCGCCCTCCTCCTGCACGGCAGCAACTACGGCACCTGCCGCGGCTTCGCCGCCCAGCTCGCCGACGAGGCGACCGGCCTCGGCTGCGACGCCGAGGTGGCCGCCCTGGACGCCTACGCCGGCGCACTGCCCACCGACCGGCCCGTCGTCATCACCGCCGCCTCCTACAACGGCCGCCCCACCGACGACGCCACCGCCTTCGCCGCCTGGCTCGACGGCGACCCCGACCTCACCGGGGTGACCTACGCCGTACTCGGCGTCGGCGACCGCAACTGGGCCGCCACCTACCAGCACTTCCCGACCCGGATCGACGCCCGCCTCACCGAACTCGGCGCCACCCGTCTCGCCGACCGGGCCGCCGCCGACGCCTCCGGCGACCTGACCGGCACCGTCCGCGCGTTCACCGCCCGGCTGCGCACCGCCCTCCTCCAGCACTACGGCGACCCGGACGCCACCCCGGCCGGACCGGAGCCCACCGCCGCCTACGAGGTCCGCGCCCTGACCGGCGGCCCCCTCGACGCCCTCGCCGAGCGCCACCGGCTCGTCCCCATGACGGTCACCGAGGCCCGTGACCTCACCGCCCCCGGTCACCCCCGCACCAAGCGCTTCCTGCGTGTCGCCCTGCCGGACGGCGTCACCTACCGCACCGCCGACCACCTGACCGTGCTCCCCGCCAACGCCCCGGAACTCGTCACCCGGGCGGCCACCGCCCTCGGCATCGACCTCGACACCGTCCTCGACATCCGCGCCACTCGCCCGCGCCGCGACGGCCTCGCGGTCGACCGACCGCTGACGGTGCGCCAACTCCTCACCCACCACGTCGAGTTGCAGGAACGCCCGACCACCCACCAACTGTCCCTCCTCTCCGACGCCAACCCCTGCCCGCCGGAGAAGGCCGCGCTCGCCGCGCTGGGCGACGACCCGCGCACCCTCGTCGAGATCGTCGAGGACCACCCGGCGCTGCGCGGCGCCCTCGACTGGCCCCGGCTGCTCGACCTCCTGACCCCGCTGAAGCCGCGCCACTACTCGATCTCCTCGTCGCCCGCCACCGACCCCCGCCACGCCGACCTGATGGTCTCCCTCCTGGAGGCCCCCGCCCGCTCTGGCAAGGGCACCTACCGAGGCACCGGCTCCGGCCACCTCGCGGCGCTGCGCCCCGGCGACACGCTGTACGCACGCGTCCAGCCCTGCCGGGAGGCCTTCCGGGTCGACGCCGACGCACCGGTCGTCATGATCGCCGCGGGCACGGGCCTGGCCCCCTTCCGGGGCGCCGTCGCCGACCGTACGGCCGCGCTCGCGGCGGGCGCCGAACTTCCGCCCGCCCTCTGCTACTTCGGCTGCGACGCCGCCGACGCCGACTTCCTGCACGCCGAGGAACTCCGGGGCGCCGAGACCGCCGGAGCCGTGTCGCTGCGCCCGGCCTTCAGCACGGCGGGCACCTTCGTCCAGCACCGCATCGCCGCCGAGGCCGACGAGATCTGGGCACTGCTGGCCGCGGGTGCCCGGGTGTACGTCTGCGGGGACGGCAGCAGGATGGCACCCGGCGTCCGGGAGGCGTTCCGCACCCTGTACCGGGAACGGACGACCGGCGGGAACGCCGAAGAATGGCTGGACTCCCTGGTGTCGGAAGGCCGTTATGTGGAGGATGTATACGCGGCCAACTGATCGACGCCCTCACCCGTGGCGCCCCGTGAGGGGCGCACTCGGTCCTCGCGGCTACTCGCGGTACCCTTCACTCACAGCGTGAACTAAGGGTTGGGAAAATATCGCTTCCCGCTGCCCGAAGGAGTATGTTGCAGGTCGGGCAGGGTTTGTGAAGGGAGCCACATGGCGGGGCGGAACGGGCGCACGGTACGCGACCTCAGGAGGGCCAACCGCACGGCCGTGCTCCAGCGGCTCTATTTCGACGGCCCCCTCAGCCGCTTCGAGCTGGGCCCGGCCACCGGCCTGAGCTCCGGCTCGGTGAGCAACGTGGTCGCCGACCTGGTCGCCGACGGCCTGGTCGAGGAGGCCGGCAGCGTCGACTCCGACGGCGGCCGCCCCCGCACCCTGCTGCGTGTCGCCCCGCACAGCGGTCACATGATCGGTGTCGACGTCGGCGAGACCCGGGTCCGGGTCGAGCTGTTCGACCTCACGCTCACCGAACTCGCCCGCGTCGAGCGTCCGCTGGAGCAGCAGGGCTACGACGTCGAAGTGATCGTCGGCCACATCCGGGACGGCATCGCGGAGGTCCTCGCGACCGACGGGGCCTCGCCCGAGCTGCTGCTCGGCGTCGGTGTCGGCGTCCCCGGCATCGTCGAGCACACCGCCGACCGCGGTGCCCTGGTGCACGGCCAGACCATCGGCTGGGACGCCGTCCCGCTGGAGGAGCTGCTCCGCACCGGCTGCCAACTCCCCGAATCCGTGCGGTACTTCATCGACAACGGCGCCAAGACCCTGGGTCAGGCCGAGATGTGGTTCGGCGCCGGGCGCGGCGCGGACAACGCGGTCGTGGTGCTGTTCGGCTCCGGCGTCGGCGCCTGCCTGGTCACCGCCGAGGTGGAGCACGGCCGGGCCGTCGAGTGGGGCCATCTGACGGTACGGGTGCGGGGCCGCCGCTGCCGCTGCGGTGCGCTCGGCTGCCTGGAGGCGTACGCCGGCGCCGAGTCGCTGCTGGCCCGCTGGCGGGAGGAGGGCGGCCGGCCGGCCGAGGGCACCGACGAGGAGACCGCGCTCACCGCGATGCTCGCCGCCGCCTACCCGCCCGAGGGCACCGAACCCGACCCGGTGGCGCTCGCCGTCCTGGAGGAGACCGCCGAGTACCTGGGCGCGGGCCTCTCCGACCTGATCAACCTCTTCCAGCCCGAGCGGATCCTGATCGGCGGCTGGGCCGGCCTCCAGCTCGGCGCCCGCTTCCTGCCCGCCGTACGCCGGTACGCGACCACGTACGCGCTGCGCCACCCCGCCGAGCAGGTCACCATCGACCTCGGTCGGCTGGGCCCGGACGCGGTCACCGTCGGGGCCGCGATCCTGCCCCTCGCCGACTTCTTCAGCCGCGGCGGACGCCGCGCGGAACCGGCGCCCGAGGACCGCCTGCCCGCCTGGCGCACGGCACTGGAGGAGCGGACCCCGCGCTGAGCCGCCCCCGGTTTCACGGCGCACGGGCGAGGTACCCGTGTAGTGCCCGGACCGATGTGACGTGTGAGGGGAGCAGCCGTGGGTGACCAGCAGGACAGTGGGCCCGTACCCCGGGACATGCCGGACCAGCAGGCCCGGACCGAAGGCCGTGACCCGTGGGACGCGGCCGAGGGCAGTGAGCCGGACGCCCACGACGACGCCGGCCTCCCCGACATCGACGAGGCCGGGACGGGACTCCGGGGCGCGCCGCGCCCGGGGGTGGTGAACCCCGAGGAGCCCCTGCCGGAGGAACCGTCGGCCTGAGCGCGGCACACGGCCCGGTCGAGTCCCGCGCGGGGCAGCTGACCGCATGTCCCGGAGTCCGTCGACGCCGGGAGCGTGGCGACGGGTGTCAGGCGAACGCGTTCACGCCCGTCAGCTCCGCCGACAGGTCCCACAGGCGGGCGGCCTGGTCCGGGTCGATCGCCCAGTCCTTGACGCCGGTCGGCTCGCCTTCCACGGCGGGCTCGGCGATGTCGCAGTCCTCCAGGTAGACCCCGCCCATCTCCGCGAGCTGCGGAGAGGTGGCCGCCCAGGTCTGGGTGGCCGCACCCTGCGCGGGCGTCTTGAAGCCCTGCGGGTTCAGCGGGGTGCCCTGCTCGTCGATCCAGCCGCGCTCGATCATCTCCTCGCGGGGGATGTGCCGCTGGAGCGGGGTCATGATGCCGCCGGGGTGCAGGGCGAAGGCGCGCACGCCGGAGTCCTGGCCGAGCCGGTCGAGGTGCACGGCGAACAGCACGTTGGCGGTTTTCGCCTGGCCGTACGCCTGCCACTTGTCGTAGCCGTGCCGCCACTGGACGTCGTCCCAGCGCATCCCGGCGAAGTGGTGGGCGCGCGAGGAGACCGACACGACCCGCGCGCCGCCCGGTTCGAGGGCCGGCCAGAGCCGGTTGACCAGCGCGAAGTGCCCGAGGTGGTTGGTGGCGAACTGGGCCTCCCAGCCAGGCCCGACCCGGGTCTCGGGACAGGCCATGATGCCCGCGTTGTCGATCACGAAGTCGACGGTCCGGCCGGAAGCCAGGAACCGTTCGGCGAAGCCGCGCACGCTGTCCAGATCGCCGAGGTCCAGCTCGTCCACCTCGACCGCGTCCAGGCCGGCCAGCGCCTCCCGGGCGGCCTCGGCGCGCCGCGCGGGGACCACGACGTGGGCGCCCGCCTTGGTCAGCGCCCTGGTGGTCTCCAGGCCGAGTCCGGAGTAGCCGCCGGTGACGATCGCGAGCCGGCCGTCGAGGTCGAGGCCCGCCAGGACGTCGTCGGCCGTGCTGTCCGCGCCGAATCCGGAACCGATCTTGTGCTGAGGAGTCGTAGTGCTCATGACTTGAACGCTACGAATTGGAGTGCGCTCGAAGTCAAGCCGGGATCCCGGGGCCGGTGAACAGCCCCCGAACAGCGGAAAGCCCCAGCCGCGACGGGGGATTCGCGGCCGGGGCGGCCAGGTGGTGGGCACGGATGGCGGTCGCCTCTCGGCGAAAGGCTCCACAGGGCTTCAGCCGAACGATCGTCCCTGTGGGCAAAAGGTGAGGCCCGGGGACACTGTCCCATCCGCACCCACGGTTGCTTCAACGGACAACCACCCCGGACTGTTCCGGTCCCGTGAGTGACACGCGTCACCCGCCTCCGGGCCAGGCCGGCAGCCTGCGGACGGCGGGACGACAGGCGATCGTCCCGGTCGCGCAGGTGAAGGCCGAAGAAGGCGCTCAGGCAGGCGCGTTCGGCGGCGACGGCGACGGCCCGGTCGGCGGTGACCGCTCCGCGCGACCGCTCCGGGGGCGGCCCGTGGGCCGCCGTGATCCGGGGCGAGTGGTCCGTGGGCGCCGCCTCCTCATGGCCGAGGGTGGTCGTGTTGCGGCCCGCCTTCTCGATCCGAGCCGCCTTCCGCGGCAGATTCGCCCGAATGTTCACCAAGCATGCGCAAATATCCGGGCAAATCTCCGAGGGGTGATTCCCGGACCTTCCCGGACCACCTGGCCGCCCTCGGGTCCGCGCCCCGCGGTGATGCGAGGGCGCCGGGCCCGGCCCGCTCGGCGGTCTCACCGGCGGGCGGGGCGGCCAGGGCCCGTGCGGCGCCGCGGCCGGCGCGCGCCCGGCAGGGGGGCGCCAGGGACCGTTCCGGCGCCTGGACGGGTTCCACGGCCGGCTCGACCGTCAGGGTGACTCGGGCAAGTCACTTCCGTCCGGGGAGATCTACCCTCGATTGCATGACCGAGATAGCGAGCCCGTTCATCTCCCAGCCGCGGATCCTGGTGCTCGGGGTCATGACCGGCAAGCCGGGCACCCCGCCCTTCCGCATCGTGGAGATCGACGGTGAGGTGGTCGGTGAGGCGAGGGACATCACCGAGGTGCTGGCGGTCGCCGCGACCCACGGGATCACGGTCCACGACCTGGACGACCCGGCCGTGGTCTGCTGGGTGGGCGGGGACAAGTTCACCTGGATACCCCGCCACTAGGGCCTGTCGTTCGGACCAGGTCGCAGACGCGGGGTCCGGCACGCGGGTCCGGCACGCGGGTCCGCGGCGTTGTCGTCACTCGCCGACGCATCGCGTCGACTCGCTCCTCCGCCGTGCAGCCGCACGCACCAGACCCCGCTCACCGGCGCTGATCAGCCTCGCCGCTGTCCCATACCTGATCCGAACGACAGGCCCTGGACAGCTGGCCAGCTCTCAGCCGACGGTCCACTTCTGGTTGGCGCCGCCCGAGCAGGTCCAGATCTGCAGCCGGGTGCCGTTGGCCGAGTTGTTGCCGGTGACGTCCAGGCACTTGTTCGCCTGCGGGTTCACGATGTCCTTCGCCGCGGAGACGGCCCACTTCTGGGCCGCGCTGCCGTTGCAGTCGTAGAGCTGGACGGTCGTGCCGTCCGCCGTGCCGCCGCTGGTGACGTCCAGGCACTTGCCGAGCGCGCGGATGGTGCCGTCGCTGCCCACCGTCCACTGCTGCGCGGCGCTGCCGTTGCAGTCGTAGAGCTGGACGGGGGTGCCGTTCGCGGAGTTCGCCCCCGCCACGTCCACGCACTTGCCGGCCAGGCCCTTGATCGCGACGCCGGCCGCGGTGTCACTCGTCGTCACCGACACCGAGTCCACGACCAGCTGCGCCGGGAACGCCGTGGAGCTGTTGGGGTCGCCCGGCCAGTAGCCGCCGACGGCCAGGTTCAGGATCAGGAAGAACGGCTTGTTGAACGCCCAGGTGTTGCCGCCCACGTCGGCGGGGGTGCGGGTCTGGTAGGCGATCCCGTCGACCGACCAGGTGATCGAGTTGGGCGCCCAGTCGACCGCGAAGGTGTGGAAGGCGTCCGCGAAGGCCTGGCCGTTCGGCAGTGTGTAGCCGGCGCCTATCCCGGCCGAGCCCGAGTAGCCGGGGCCGTGGATGGTGCCGTGTATGGTCGAAGGCTCGAAACCGACGTTCTCCATCACGTCGATCTCACCGGAGTTCGGCCAGCCGACCGACCCGATGTCGGTGCCGAGCATCCAGAACGCCGGCCACATGCCCTGCCCGCGCGGGATCTTCATCCGGGCCTCGACATGCCCGTACTGGGCGCTGAACTTGCCGGAGGTGTTCATCCGGGCCGAGGTGTACTGACAGGTGCCGTACCAGCACTGGTAGTTGGCGGGGTTCTCCTTCTTGGCCGTGATGACCAGGTGGCCCTGGCCGTCGAGAGCCGCGTTGTTGGTGCCGGAGGTGTAGTACTCCCGTTCGTGGTTGTTGACGTTGTCGCCGGTCTCCAGGGTCCACTTCGAGGAGTTGACCGCCGAACCGGCGGCTCCGTCGAAGGTGTCGGAGAAGGTCACGGCGGCGGCGCCGGCGTCGGCGGCTTCGGCCCGGTGCGCGGGACCGACCGCGACGGATCCGACCAGCGCGGCGGACAGGGCGGCGAACAGGCATCTGCGGATAAGGCGTGGGGAGGCCACGGCTCGTCCTTCCGTACGGCGGCCGGGTGCGGGAAGGCAGCCGGCCGGGGTGGGGGGTGAAGGCGTCGCCTCTTGATTTAAGAGATGAGATAAGTGGTGCGTCAATACTTTGGTACGGACCAGTGTCGGACGATCGGGGGACGACCCTCCCGGGCCCCTTCCCGGGCCCCTTCCCGGGCTCCCTCCCGGGCCCCTTCCCGGGCTCCCGCGCGGTGCGTTCCCGGGTGGGTCACGCCTGCGCCTTCTTCGGCTTGCGCGCGTGGACCGCCCGGCCGAGCCGCCGGCCCAGCAGAACCCAGCCGATCAGCGCGCCCGAGGTGTTGAGGATGACATCGTCCACGTCGAAGGCGCGTCCTTCGACCAGCAGGCCCTGAGCCGTCTCGACCATCAGCATCACGAACGCGGTGAGCAGCAGCACCCCGAAAAAGCCCCGGGCGCGCGGCACGAGGACCGGCACGATGATCCCGAACGGGATGCCGAGCGCGATGTTCCCGCCGATCTGCTTGACCGCGTCCCGCAGGGCGGGCTGGTCCAGATAGATCTTGAGGGAGCGGCCGGGATGCAGATTGGTGTGCGCGATCGACACGGACGCCGGGGACGGATCCAGCGTCAGCCGGGCCAGCACGACGGCGAACGCCACCATCACCGCGAACGCGAGCAGCATGGCCAGTATCCGCAACGGCAGCGGGAGCGGACGGCGTTCGGCGCCGGTGGCCCTGGCGGTGCGGCTCGTCCTGCCGGTACCGCCGGCCTTCCCCGCGCCGCTTGTCCCGCCGCTACGGCCCGCCTTGCCGACGCGGCCCTTCTTCCCGGTGCCGCCCGCCTTTCCGGTGCCGGCCTTCGTGGGGGCGTCCGGCTCGGTGCGGCGAACGCCGACGGCGCGGGCGACCTTGGTCAGTACCCCGGCCTGTTTTCCGGTGGCCTTGCCCGTGTTCGTCCCGTCGTTCTTCTCGGCCCTGGTCGTGCGCAGACGCGAGGCGGCACTGGCCATGAGGTCCTCCACTTGTCAACAGTCCGGCGTGCTGACCCAGTTACCCAGGAACCGCCCGGAGATGCCCGCGACGACGGCGGCGGCCGGAGCGCACCCGAGGTTTCCGTCCACGCTTCCCGGGCACTCCGGACCCGTTACCGCGTGCCGCCGCTCCCCATGACGGACGCGGTGCTTGGATGCCGGAGGCGGCGAAACGGGCATAGCGCCGCAAGGCGACCCAAGGAGGCGGCGTATGACCGGACGTACGGCGCTCGTCGCCGCGGCCGAGTTCCTGGCCTGGTGGGCCGGACTGGCCTTGCTCTGGCTGGTGTTCATCGGCACCGTCGACACCCTGGAGCGGATCGTCGGCGCGAGCGCGGCGGCGGTCGGCGCCCTCGCGGCCCGGGCCGGCCGACGGGCGGTGACCTGGCGGTGAACGGCTGGATCCTGGCCGCGACCGTGCTGCTGGCGGGGGGAGCGGGCACCGCCCTGTGGGCGGTCGCCACCGGACCGCTCGGCCGCCGCGTGGTCGGCCAGAACCTCGCCACCTCCGCGGTCTGCCCCAGCCTGCTGCTGCTCGCCCAGGGCTACGGCCGTACGTCCTACGTCGATCTCGCACTGCTCCTCGCGCTGCTGGGCCCGGTCGGCACCCTGGTCTTCGCCCGGCTGCTCGCCGACGACCTGGCGGACGAACGGCCCGCCGCCTGGGGCCTGACCTGGACGGCGGCCGCGGTCGGCGCGGTGGTCGTGCTGGTGCTCTGCGCGGTGACCGGACCGGGTCGGGCGACGGTGAAACTGCTGGTGACCGGGGCGCTGCTGATCGGCGGGAACGTGGTCGCCTCACGGGCGCTGTCCGGCGGGTTCCGGGGGGTGCGCGGTGGCTGACGCGGTGATCGTCGTCGCGCTGCTGCTGACGGCCGCCTCGGCGACCGCGGCCGTGGCGACCCGCGACCCGGCCCGTCAGGCCCTGGTGCTGTCCCTCCTCGGGCTGTTCCTCGGCGCCCTGTTCACGGTGCTCCAGGCCCCCGACGTCGGCCTCTCCCAGCTCGCCGTCGGCTCCGCGCTCACCCCGTTGCTGATCATGCTGGCGGTCCGCAAGGTGAAGCGGCGCGGAAAGGCGGACGACAGGTGACCCGGCGCCTGCGGCTGTGGCTGCTGGCCGTCGGCGGCGCGGGCCTCGCCGCCCTGCTGGTCGCCGCCTGCCTCGACCTGCCGTCCTTCGGTGGCCGCAGCCACCCGTACGGCGACCGGGCCGTCCGTGCCGCGCTGGCCCGGCGCACCGCCAACGTCATCTCGTCCGTCAACTTCGACCAGCGCGCCTACGACACCCTCGGCGAGATGAGCATCCTCTTCGCCGCCGTCCTCGGCTGTGTGGTGCTGCTGCGTCAGACCCGCGACGAGCACCGGGCCCGTCCACGGCCCGCCGAGGTCGCCCGGCCCGTCCGCCGGTACGCCCTGCTGGTGCTCCCCGTCGCCCTGGTCACCGGCCTGTACGTCATCGCGCACGGCCAGCTCAGCCCCGGCGGCGGCTTCCAGGGCGGGGTCGTCGCCGCGACGGCACTGCACCTGCTGTACCTCGGCGCCGACTACCACGCCCTGGAACGGGTGCGCCCGATCGGTGTCTTCGAGGTCGCCGACTCCCTGGCCGCCTGCGCCTACCTGGTGCTGGGCCTCTCCGGACTGCTGGCCGGCACCGCGTTCCTCGCCAACACACTGCTGCCGTACGGGACGTTCAACACGCTGTCCTCCGGCGGCCTGGTCCCCCTGCTGAACGCGGCCATCGGCATGGAGGTGGCGAGCGCGGTCGTCGTCCTGCTCGCCAGCTTCCTCGACCAGGCCGTGGAGATCGAGGACGAGAACGGGAGTTGAGCCGCCGATGATGCACGTATTCCCCTATCTGGTCGCCGTCTGGATCTTCCTGGCGGGCTGTTACGGCCTTGCCACCAGCCGGAACCTGATCCACGCGGTCGGCTGCCTGGCCGTCGTCCAGTCGTCGACGTACGTCCTGCTGCTCGCGGTCGGCTACCGCGACGGCGGCACCGCACCCGTCTTCTCCGATCTCAGGCCCGGCACCCGGCCGCTGGTCGACCCGGTGATGCAGGCCCTCGCCCTGACCGACGTGGTCGTCGGCGCGACCGTCACCGCGCTGCTGCTCGCGCTGGTCCTGCAGATCGCCAAGCGGCACGGCACGGTCGATCCGGACGAACTGACGGAGCTGCGCGGCTGATGCACCACCTGCTGCCGCTGCTCGTGGCCGTCCCGCTGCTCGGCGCCACCCTTCTGGTGGCCGGTGGCCGCCGGCTGCACCGGGTCATCGCCGAGAGCTTCGCCTGCGCGGTGTGCGCGGGCACCTGCGCCCTCGCGCTGATCCTGCTGCTCAACTCCTCGCCCCCGCTGGTCGAGTGGGTCGGCGGCTGGCGGCCGGTCGGCGGGGAGAGCGTCGGGATCGTGCTGACCGGGGACGGCCCCGCGCTCGGCATGGCCGCCCTCGCCTCGCTGCTGACCCTGGCCGCGCTGGTCTACTCCTGGCACTACTTCGCGGAGCCGCTGCGCCGGCACGCGGGCTCCTTCCCGGCGCTGATACTGGTCTTCCAGGCCGGGATGTGCGGCTTCGTGCTCGCGGGCGACCTGTTCAACGCGTTCGTCTTCTTCGAGCTGATGAGCGTCGTCGCCTACGCGCTGACCGGCTACCGCATCGACGAGGCGAAGGCGGTGCAGGGGGCCCTGACCTTCGGCGTGGTCAACTCCCTCGGCGCGTACGCCATGCTGACGGGTATCGCCCTGCTGTACGCCCGCACCGGCGAACTGGGCATGGCGAAGATCGGCCGCGGTCTGGACGCGCACGGCCGCCCCGACGCGCTGGTCCTGGCCGCCTTCGTGCTGGTGCTCACCGCACTGCTGGTCAAGGCGGCCGCCGTGCCCTTCCACTTCTGGCTCCCGGACGCCCACGCCGTCGCCCCCACACCGGTCTGCATGCTCCTCTCCGGAGTCATGGTCGAGCTCGGCGCCTACGGCGTATGGCGGGTGTACGGCACGGTCTTCGCCGGACCCGGCGGCATCCCGGCCGCCGACCTGGAACGGGCACTGGTCGTCCTCGGTACGCTCACGGCCGTGCTGGGCGCGTTCATGTGCTGGCACCAGCGGCACATCAAGCGGCTGCTGGCCAACTCCACGATCGCCCACACCGGGCTGTTCCTCGTCGGCCTCGGCGTCCTGACCCCGGCGGGCGACTCCGGGATCGCCCTGTACCTGCTCGGGCACGCCGGGGTGAAGGCCGCCCTCTTCGCCTGCGCGGGGATCCTCCTGGACCGCTACGGCAACGTCGACGAACGCGCGCTGCACGGCCGGGCCCGGGAACTGCGCACGGTCGGCGTCCTGTTCACCCTCGGGGCGCTGGCCCTCGCGGGGCTGCCGCCGTTCGGCACCGCGCTCGGCAAGTCGGTCGCCGAGGAGGCGGTGGGCATTCCGCTGACCGTGCTGTACGTCGTCGTGTCCGCGGTGACGGCGGGGGCGGTGCTGCGGGTCGCCGCCCGGGTCTTCCTCGGCCTCGGGGACCGGCCGCCCAGGGGCGACGCGTACGAGACCACCGGGGACGACGAGGAGCCCGAGACCGAGGGCCGGCTCGGGCGGATCCCGGGCACGATGACCGCCGTCCCGGCCGTACTGCTGGCCGGCGCCCTCGCCGTGGGCCTCGCCCCCCGTCTTCCGGAGGCGCTGGCCAGGGCCGTCGACAAAGGCAGGACCCCGGTCGCCGTCCACTGGACGGCGACCGGGGTCCTGCTGGGCTGCCTCTCCACCCTTCTGGCCGTCGGCCTGGCCGCTCTCGCGGTCACCCGCCCCGGCCTGCTGGTCACCCGGGGCTGGGCGCTGCCGCTGCGCCGCCTGCAGTCCGGGCACGTCGGGGACTACGTGGCCTGGCTGCTGGTCGGCGCCGCGGCGCTCGGGGCGCTGGCCCTGCCCGCTGTGCTGGGCGGCTGATCACACGGTCCCGATCGGACGGCGCCGATCGGACGGTGACGGTCACACGGTCCCGATCAGACCGTGCCGTAGGACACGTGCACCTCCGTGAAGCCGAGGGAGTGCAGCAGGCCCTCCAGCATGTCGGTGGTGTTGGTCTCGGCCCGGGTGGTCAGACCGCTGGTCTTCGCCGCGTCCGAGATGTGCTTCACGGCCAGCTTCTGCACCGCCTGCTCGCTGTTGGGGTTGTCCGAGAACAGGTCGCCCAGCCGGTCCAGCAGACCGCGCTGCTTGGAGACGGCGTAGGAGTGGTCGGCGTCCAGGGTGGCCTTGCCGAGCTGCGCGTGCGGCAGCCGGATGGTGGCCTCGGTGCGGTCGTCGTTGACCGTCACGTCCTTCTGGCCGATCTTCCCGAGGTCGACATAGGAATCGACGTTGCCCGCCCCGACGTACAGGGTGCGGGTGCCGCGGATCGCGCTCGGCAGGTACTTGGCGTCCTTCTCCAGGTCCACGACGACCTGGAAGTTGCCCGAGGCCGCGTCGTAACGGCTCATGTCCTGGATGGACTTGAGCAGCGCGGGGCCCGTGTTGTCACGGGTCTCCGTGCCGAACAGGTCCTTGATGCCCGGTAGCACCGCCAGCTTGATCCCGGCGAACAGCACCACGAGCACCAGCACGAACGCGGTGAGAAGCTTCGCCCAACCGGGCATGCGCCGGGGCCGGGCCTTGACCGGAGTCTCCTTCTCGGAGGTCTCCTTGCTCTCCTTGGTGGAACTCGCCATGTGACGGTCCTCCTTTCCAAGGAGACGAATGCCCGCCGAACGCCTTGCCAGACCGTGTTGTTGGCCGATTGAGACAGCTGACGCAGGACTGGTACACGCTTTAGCGTGGAGTGACCTCCCGTCGGCGTGCCAGGAGCCCCGGATGACCGCAGAAAGCACTTCCCGGCCCCTTTGTCCGATGCACCGTATGACGTATCCCGAGTCCGGACCGCCCCGGCTCACCACCCTGGCGACCGGCACCCCGGTATGGCTCGTGACCCGGTACCACGACGTTCGTCAGGTGCTCATGGACCAGCGCTTCGACCGCAGTTCCCTGCACGCCGACGACGCCCCGCCGCTGCTCGTCGTACCGAACCTGCTCAGCGACCCCGACGGGCTGGTGAACCAGGACGGCCCGGGCCATCAGCGGCTGCGCGGCACGGTGCAGCGGGCGTTCACCCCGCGATCCGTCGCCCGCTGGCGGCCCTGGGTGGCGTCGGTGGTCGAGTCCCTCCTCGACGAACTCGCCGCCACCCCACGCCCCGCCGACATCGTCGAGGGGTTCACCCGGCGGCTCCCCGTGTCGGTGATCTGCCGGCTGATGGGACTCGACCACATCGACCGCGAGCGCATCCGGCACTGGGCCGACCACGCCCTGTCCGGGGGTGCGCACAGCGCCGAGGAAGTCGCGGGCGCCATGCGGGAGTTCGCGGACTTCGGGGCCCAACTGGTGGCACGCCGGCGGGCCCGGCCCGGTGACGACCTGGTCAGCGGGCTGGTCGTGGCGGGAGACGCGCTCGGCATCGGGGAACGCCGGCTCGTCCGGCTGGTCTGCGGTCTGGTGGTCGCCGGACACGAGACCACGATGTCCGCGCTCGGCAACATCGTCGTCTACCTCCTCACCGACGGACATGCCGACTGGCCGTCTCTCGCGGTGGACGAGGAGGCCGCGGCGACGGCGGCCGAGCAGCTGCTGCGGACCGTGCCGCTCAGTGAGGGCCGGGTGCTGCCCGGGCTGCTGCGCAGGGCCGTCGAGGACGCCGTGGTCGGCGGCGTCCCCATCCCGGCGGGCAGTGTCGTCGCCGTCCAGACCAACGCGGCGGGCCGCGACCCGGACGTCCATCCGCCCGGTCCGCCCGACCTCACCGCACCCCTGCCCGTGCCGAGCGTCGTCTTCGGCGCCGGTCCCCACCACTGCCTGGGCGCCTGGCTGGCCCGCCTGGAGATCACCCTCGCGTTGCACCGGCTCGCCGTCCGCTTCCCGGGCCTGCGCGCCGAGTTCACCCCCACGACGATCGACTGGCGCGAGGGCCAGATGACCCGTAGCCCGAGGCGGCTGCCCGTCTCCTGGTGAGTCCCGAAAGCCAACGGACGGGAAAGCGACGGCTCACCGTCCGCCGGGCCGGACCAGGCCGTGGTCGAAGGCGAACACCACCGCGTGCACACGGTCCCGCAGCGCGACACTGTCGAGGGCCAGCTCCGCGACCTCCTCGCGGCGCAGGCCGGGCGTACGGCGCGGGACGGTGCCCGGCGCGAGCCCCACCGTCTGCGGGCGCGGTCCCGCCCGGCGCTCCCGCAGGAAGCGGGCCCCTTCCTGCCTCGCCATACCGCCGCCCCGGTCCGCCTGGTACAGGTGGTCCCTGGCAGGACGGACGCGGCTGGGGAACCGTGGCTGTCATGAACGATCGCACAGCACTCGTCACCGGTGCCAACAAGGGCATCGGCTTCCATGTCGCCCGGCTCCTCGTCGAGGCGGGCTTCAGCGTCCACGTGGGTTCCCGGGACATCGAGCACGGCGAGCGGGCCGCGGCGGAGATCGGCGGCGACGCGCGGCTCCTGGTCCTCGACGTCACCGATCCCGGCAGCATCGAACGCGCCGCCGCCCGCGTCGACCACCTGGACGTCCTGGTCAACAACGCAGGCGTCCAGCCCGTCACCGGCCCGCCCGCCGAGACCGGCGTCGATGACCTCCGGCGGACCTACGAGACGAACGTCTTCGGTGTCGTCGCGGTCACCAACGCCTTCCTGCCGGTCCTGCGCCGCTCCGCCCACCCGCGCGTCGTGAACGTCTCCAGCGGCACCGCGTCCCTCACCTGGAGCACTCACCCCAATCCGCAGTTCGCCCACGGCAGCCCCCGGTCCGCCGCCTACCGTTCCTCGAAGGCCGCGCTCAACGCGCTGACCGTGTTCTACGCCCAGGAGCTGGCCGAGGACGGCATCAAGGTGAACGCCCTCGCCCCGGGGCGCCGGGCCACCGACCTGGTCCCCGGGGCGGCCGCGGGGGGCGGCGATCCGGCCGAGGGGGCACGAGGGGCCGTACGGCTGGCGCTGCTGCCCGACGACGGGCCGACCGGAGGGTTCTTCTCCTGGGACGGCACACCCGTGCCCTGGTGAGAGCGCCACGGTCCGTAGCATGAGCGCGTAGCCCGTATTGATCATGCGAGGAGCGGATCGTGCGAGACATCGCGGTCTTCAGCGGCAGCGCCCATTCCGAGCTGGCCGAGGAGGTCTGCGCGCACCTCGGGGTGCCGCTCAGTCCGACGCGGGTCAGCCGGTTCGCCAACGACTGTCTGGAGGTACAGCTCCAGGCGAACTGCCGGGAGCGGGACGTCTTCCTGATCCAGCCCCTGGTCCGGCCGGTGCAGGAGCACCTGGTGGAGCTGCTTCTGATGTGCGACGCGGCCCGCGGTGCCTCCGCGGGCCGGATCACCGTCGTCATGCCGCACTACTCCTACGCCCGCTCCGACAAGAAGGACGCCCCGCGCATCTCGCTCGGCGGCCGCCTCGTCGCCGACCTGCTGGTGGCCGCCGGTGCGAGCCGGGTCCTCGCCATGACCTTGCACGCGCCGCAGGTGCACGGCTTCTTCTCGGTGCCGGTCGACCATCTGCACGCGCTGCGGGAGCTGGCCGCGCACTTCCGGCGGTACGACCTGACGGGCACCACCGTCGTCTCGCCCGACCTCGGCAACGCCAAGGAGGCCGCCGCCTTCGCCCGGCTGATCGGCGCCCAGGTGGCGGCCGGCGCCAAGCAGCGGTTCGCCGACGACCGGGTCGTCATCAGCTCCGTCATCGGCGATGTGGCCGACCGGGACGTCATCGTGCTCGACGACGAGATCGCCAAGGGCAGCACGGTGATCGAACTCCTTGAGCGGCTGCGGGAGTTGGGGCCGCCCCGCTCGATCCGGATCGCGTGCACGCACGGCCTGTTCGCGGCCGGGGCGCTCAAGCGGCTGAGCGAGCAGCCCGACGTGCTGGAGATCGTGTGCACCAACACCGTGCCGGTACCCGTCGAGGAGCACACCGACAAGCTGCGGATCCTGTCCATCGCCCCGGCACTGGCCGAGGCCGTACGCCGTATTCACAACGGTGAGTCCGTGAGCGCCCTGTTCGACGAGCCGCGCAACGTCTAGACAGGAAGGAGGAGTTGTAGCGCCGGCCCGCGCTCGGCTCCACCGAGGCGGACGGGAGGCCCCCTGTGGCGAAGGCCAGGTTCGAGCGGACGAAACCCCATGTGAACATCGGCACCATCGGGCACATCGACCACGGCAAGACGACACTCACCGCGGCCATCACCAAGGTGCTGCACGACAAGTTCCCCCAGCTCAACCCGTTCACCCCGTTCGACCAGATCGACAAGGCGCCCGAGGAGCGGCAGCGCGGCATCACCATCTCCATCGCGCATGTCGAGTACCAGACCGAGCGCCGGCACTACGCGCACGTCGACTGCCCGGGCCACGCCGACTACATCAAGAACATGATCACCGGGGCGGCCCAGATGGACGGGGCGATCCTGGTGGTCGCGGCCACCGACGGGCCGATGCCGCAGACCAAGGAACACGTCCTGCTGGCCCGGCAGGTGGGCGTGCCCTACATCGTCGTCGCGCTCAACAAGACCGACATGGTCGACGACGAGGAGATCCTGGAACTGGTGGAGCTGGAGGTGCGCGAGCTGCTCACCGAGTACGAGTTCCCCGGCGACGACGTCCCGGTCGTCCGGGTCTCCGCGCTCAGGGCCCTGGCGGGCGACCCCGAATGGACCGCGGCCCTGCTCGAACTCCTCGACGCTGTCGACGAGTTCGTGCCCGAGCCGGTGCGGGACGTGGACCGGCCGTTCCTGATGCCGATCGAGGACGTCTTCACCATCACCGGCCGGGGCACGGTCGTCACCGGCCGGATCGAGCGCGGCGTGCTGCGGGTCAACAGCGAGGTCGAGATCATCGGCATCCACCCGCAGAAGACGAGGTCCACCGTCACCGGCGTCGAGATGTTCCGCAAGCTGCTCGACGAGGGCCGGGCCGGCGAGAACGTCGGCCTGCTGCTGCGCGGGGTGAAACGCGACGACGTCGAGCGCGGCCAGGTCGTCATCAGGCCCGGATCGGTCACCCCGCACACGGAGTTCGAGGCCCGGGCGTACATCCTCTCCAAGGACGAGGGCGGCCGGCACACCCCGTTCTTCCAGAACTACCGGCCCCAGTTCTACTTCCGTACCACCGACGTGACCGGGGTCGTCACCCTGCCGCCGGGCACCGAGATGGTGATGCCGGGCGACAACACCACCGTGCACGTCCAGCTGATCCAGCCGATCGCGATGGAGGAGGGACTGAAGTTCGCGATCCGCGAGGGCGGCCGGACGGTCGGCGCCGGGCAGGTGACCAGAATCCTCAAGTAGCCGCCACGGCACCCTGTCTGATGTGCCGTCATAACGACCCGGACGTGGCCTCCGGCTGGCCGAGGGCCGCGTCCAGTGTCGCCAGCGGCGGCAGCAGCTGCGACAGGCCCGTCACCTTCAGCACGCGCACGGTCAGCGGGTGTGTGCACACCAGCTGGAGCTGTCCGCCGCGCTCCAGCACCCGGCCGCGCGCCCGGTACAGCAGCCGCAGCCCGGAGCAGTCGAAGAAGTCGACGTGCAGCAGGTCGATCACCACCCGGGCGCTCTCCCGCGCGGTCACCCGGTCCAGATAGGGCGCGATCTCGGTCGCCGCCGCGATGTCGATCTCGCCCCGGAACTCCAGCACCGTGCAACCGCGTTCCTGGTGGATGCGCAGGTGCCGGGTGAGCGGCGCGGGGTCCTGTCGGGGTTCCTGGCGCACGACGGCATCACCTCCCACCCCAGCCGGTCCAATTCCGTTCCCCGCCTTGCAAGTTACCCTCGATGGAGGGAATTTGAGCATGTTCGATTGACATATGTCTGCTGCTTGGGTGCGCCATTTTCTGTGGCGTGCGCGACAGTCGGGAAATGGGCACGTCGGAGCGTTGCCGCTCGCTACGAAAGCGCGTGCCAGGTCTTGCCCAGCGCCTGGCGGAACTGCTCCTCCTGGATCCCGGTGAGCTCGCGGACCATCCGCTCCTCCAGCTCCCGCACCGGCCCGGCGACCCCGGCGAGCAGCTCGCGCCCGGCGTCCGTGAGGAGGATCAGCAGCTCGCGCCGGTTGCGCGGATTGCGCTCCCGCCGGATCAGCCCACGGCTCTCCAGCGACCGTACGAGGTCGGCCATCGACTGGGCGGTGACGAACGAGTCGCGCGCCAACTGGGCGGCCGAGAGCCCGTCATGGCGCTCCAGGACGGTCAGGGCCGTGTACTGCAGCGCGGTGATCCCGGCGGGCCTGACCAGCTCGTCGAGGTGTGAGCGCACCGCGAGCTCCAGCTGCTTGACCATGTACAGCAGCGAGGGGCGTGTCTGTGTACCGACCATGCGTGCACCCTAGACCATTGACAGGAATCCTGTCTGTAATCAGACTGCGGACCAGATGCTGAACCAACAGGAATCCTGTTTGTTGAAATCTTGGCGATCAAGACGGTCGACGCGGGCCGCGCCATCGACGCTGGGGAGTGGGCAATGACGACCACCTTCGAGACCGGACCGGGGCAGCTGTTCATCGGCGGACGGTGGCGGGAAGCCGCCGACGGCGCCCGCACGGAGGTGAACGACCCGGCCACCGGCCAGGTGATCACCACCGTCGCGGAGGCGGGCGCCGATGACGTCGACGCCGCCGTGCGCGCCGCCCGGGAGGCCTTCGACGCGGGGGAGTGGTCGGGGCTCAGTGGTCGGGAGCGCGGCCGGGTGCTGCACCGGATCGCCGAGCTGATCCGGGAGAACGCCGAGGACATCGCCGCCCTGGAGAGCCTGGACGTCGGCAAGCCGATCACGCTGGCCGGGGCCGTCGACGTCACCAACGCGGCCAACGACTACGAGCACTTCGCGGCCCTCGCCCACTCCCTGGACGGCGCCGTCCGCGACACCCCGTTGCACGCCCTCGCCTACACCCGGCGCGAGGCGATCGGCGTCGTCGCCGCCATCACCCCGTTCAACTTCCCCCTCATCCTGGCCGGTTCGAAGATCGGCCCGGCCCTCGCGGCCGGCAACACGGTCGTCCACAAGCCGGCCGACGAGACCCCGCTCAGCGCCCTCTACATGGCCCGGCTGTTCCGGCAGGCGGGCGTCCCCGACGGCGTCGTCAACGTCGTCACCGGCGCCGGACCGGTCGCGGGCGAGGCCCTGCTGCGCCACCCGGGCGTCGACAAGGTCGCCTTCACCGGTTCCACGGCCATCGGCCGGCACGTGGCGAGCACGGCCGGGGCGGCGCTCAAGCCGGTCACCATGGAACTCGGCGGCAACGCGGCCCACCTGGTCTTCGAGGACGCCGACCTGGAGAAGGCCGTCGGCGCGGTCATCAAGGCCTTCGTCTTCAACACCGGCCAGTTCTGCATGGGCGGCCCCCGGCTCCTGGTCGCCCGCCCGGTCTACGCCACCCTGCTCGGCATCCTCGCCGAGGCCGTCCCCGGCGTCCCGGTCGGCGACCCGCGCGACCCGGCCACCGTGGTGGGCCCGATGGCGGCCGAGAAGCACCTGCGCAAGGTCGAGGAGTACGTCGAACTCGCCCGCAAGGAGGGCGGCCGCATCGTCTGCGGTGGTGAACGCCTCGACCTGAACGGCGGCTTCTACTACAAGCCGACCGTCATAGCCGACCTGCCGAACGACTCCCGGGTGATCCAGGACGAGATCTTCGGCCCCGTCCTCACCGTGCAGCCCTTCGACTCCGAGGACGAGGCCGTCGCCCTCGCCAACTCCACGCCGTACGGCCTGGCTTCGGGCATCCAGACCGGCAACCTCACCCGCGCCCACCGGGTCGCCGCCCGCCTCCGGGCCGGGATCGTCTGGATCAACGACTGGGCGATGCTCGACCCCGCCGTCCCCTTCGGCGGTGTCAAGGCCTCCGGCTTCGGCCGCGAGTACGGCCCCGAGTCCCTCGCCGCCTACACCCAGGTCAAGTCCGTCGTCGTCTCGCTCGACTGAGCCCCGCCCACCAGGAGTCCCTACGATGCCCATCACCACCCGAGCCGCCGTGGTCGAGTCCGGCGGTGCGCCCTTCACCCTCAGCGACGTCGAACTCGACGAGCCGGGGCCGTACGAGGCGGTCGTCCGTATGGTGGCCACCGGCCTGTGTCACACCGACCTCAGCGTGGCGAGCGGCGCCCTTCCGTTCCCGCTGCCCGGGGTCCTGGGCCACGAGGGCGCCGGGGTCGTCGAGGCAGTCGGCTCCGCCGTCACCGCCGTGGCCCCCGGCGACCATGTCGTGCTGTCCTTCACCTCCTGCGGCAACTGCCGCAACTGCCACGGCGGCCACCCCGCCTACTGCGCCACCTGGCTGCCGCTGAACCTGCTCGGCGGTCGCCGTGCCGACGGCACCGGCACCCTCGTCCGCGACGGCGAGCCGCTCGGCGGCCACTTCTTCGGCCAGTCCTCCTTCGCCGAACGGGCGCTGGTGGACGAGCGCAGCCTGGTCAAGGTCGACCCCGAGGTCCCGCTGGAGACGATCGCCCCGCTCGGCTGCGGGGTGCAGACCGGGGCCGGCGCCGTGTGGAACGTACTGGAGCCGGCCACCGGCAGCACGATCGTCGTCCTCGGCGCCGGCGCGGTGGGGCTGTCGGCGGTCATGGCGGCCGCGCTCACCCCGGCCACCACGGTCATAGCCGTCGACCGGATCGCCGAACGCCTCGAACTGGCACGGGAGGTGGGCGCCACCCACACCGTCGACGCGACCCGGGAGAGCGTGCCGGAAGCCGTCCGGCGCCTCTCCGGGGGCCACGGCGCCGACGGCATCGTGGAGACGACCGGCAGCGTCGCCGTGCTCCGCCAGGGCGTCGACGCGCTGGCCGCCCGGGGCACCCTGGTCGTCGTCGGCGCCCCGCCCTTCGGCACCGAAGTCCCGCTGGACGTCAACGGGTTGCTGGCGGGCAAGCGGATCGTCGGCCTGACCCTCGGCGACAGCGAGACCCAGGCCTTCATCCCGGCCCTGGTCCGGCTGGTCAGGGAAGGGCGCCTCCCGCTGCACCGGCTGATCAGCACCTACCCGTTCGCCGAGATCGACCGGGCGGTGCGGGACATGAGCACGGGCAAGGCGATCAAGCCCGTGCTCACCTTCTGACCTCCGGGACCTCCGCCTCTGCGGCTCCTGGGGTCAGTCCACCACCAGGACCAGCTTTCCCGTGGTCCGGCCGGTGCCGCCCAGCTCATGCGCCTTGGCGGCATCGGCCAGCGGGAAAGTCCCCGCGACGGTGGCGCGCAGCTTCCCCGCTGTCACCAGGTCGGAGACCGCCCGCATCCCGGCCCGGTCGGCGTCCACCAGCATCCGCACCGCCCGCACCCCGAGCCGCTCGGCCTCCTCGTACAGCTCCGCGGAGCCCACCGGCAGGATCGACACCAGGATTCCGCCCGGCCGCAGCACCCGCAGCGAATCGACGGAGGTGTCACCACCGATCGTGTCGAGTACGACGTCGACGTCCCGTACCGCCTGCGTGACATCCACGGACCGGTAGTCCACCGGCTCGTCCACGCCGATCTCGCGCAGGAAGTCGTGCTTGGCGGCGCTCGCCGTGCCGATCACGTAGGCGCCGTGCGCCTTGGCGATCTGCACCGCCACATGCCCGACCCCGCCGGCCGCCGCGTGCACCAGCACCCGCTGCCCCGGCCGGACGTCGGCGTTCTCCACCAGCGCCTGCCAGGCCGTCAGGGACACCAGCGGCAGTGCGCCCGCCTGGACGTGGTCGACCCCGGCCGGCTTCGGCACCAGCGCGCGGGCGGGGACGATCGCGTACTCGGCGTGCGTGCCGTGGCCGTACGGGTAGGACACCATGCCGAAGACCTCGTCGCCGGGCTTGAAGGCGGCGACACCGATTCCGGTCTCCTCGACCGTGCCGGAGACGTCCCAGCCGAGGACGAAGGGCGGCTTGCCCAGAAAGCCACCGGTCTCCCGGTGCTTCCAGTCGGTCGGGTTGAGCCCGGCGGCCCGCACCCGGACCAGTACCTCGTTGGCGCGCGGCTGCGGCCGTGCCACCTCGATCACCTTGAGTACCTCGGGGCCGCCGAGGACGTCCTGACTGACCACACGCATCGTGTTCACATTGCTCATGGTCACCCAGCCTGCCGGGATGCGCCCGCTCGGGAAATGGCAGGATGGCCAACCTTCGATGGAATCGTGCCAGTGCTCGCTCCCGGCGAGCGTGAACGTTCCGACCCGCTCCGCCGTCCAAGGACGGCAACGGTGACGAGCAGCGGGGGCGGGCATGCGCAGAGGGCTGGCGGCGACGGTACTGGTGGCGGCCGCGGCGGTGGGCTGCGACGGCGCGGGCGGGCCGGCCCTCGTGGTCGAGGGGACGCCGCCTGCGACGCCGTACCGCGGGCCGCTGGACATCCCCACGAAGGAGGTCGACGAGAGCACCCCGCAGGCCATGCGCACCGCCTCCGGCGCGGCCGGCCGCGCGCTGGAGTGCGACGGGGAGATCTACTGGGGGACCGGGCCCGACGGCTGGAGCGAGGGCGACGGCGGCGACTCGCCCGAGGCGGGTCTGCGGCTCTTCTTCGACATGTTCGAACCGGAGGTGCCGCGCAGCGGCTACCGTGTGGAGCGCCGGGAAGCGGACCGGGTGCTCTACTCCTACGACGTCGGCGGGCGCACGAAAGTGGCCGTCGTCGTCGCCAAGGACCAGAAGGGCAGGCCCGGCTGGGGGCCGGAGACCAACGCCACCTGCGATCCCTCCGAGCTCCCGGCGAGCGTGACGTCGGGACCGGGATGGCCCGAGATCTGGACCGACTCCGGCGGCCGCCGGGCACCGGTCTCGAAGATCACCAGCTCCTCCGGCCCCGAGCACTGCGGCTGGCAGTCGGCACACTTCCTGACGCTCGGCGGCACGACCTACGTCCGCGATCCGCACGGCGTTTTCACCGAGGGCTCCGAACTCGCCGGACGCTACGACGGGGACACCACGATGCCCGCCGACGCGCACGACACCGGGTACCGCCTCCGTGACTGGCGCCTGTGGCTGACGGACGACGGCGACACGGCGTACGTCCGCACCTCGCACGGCGTGGAGGCCTGGCCCAAGGAGCGGCGCGGCTTCGCCTGCGACTGACCGCTCAGCGGCTCATGTGCAGGGCGACCAGCAGTTGCCAGACCTGGTCGGCCACTTCCTCGGGGCCGGCGTCCAGCAGGCCGTGCAGCCAGTCCGCCAGGACCCCGGCGAAGGTGGCGGCCACCGCCGAGGCCACCAGAGGGGCGTCCGCCGCGCCGGCCAGTTCGCGCTCGGCCAGGCTGCGGGCCCGCAGGTCCCGGTGCAGCACCCGGCCCAGCGGGCCCCCGCCGCCCGGCGTGAGCAGCTCCCGGTACAGGGCCGTGTGCGGAACCAGCCCCGCGAAGAACTCCAGCAGCGCCGGCGGCGCGTGCACCGGATCGGGCCGGCCCCGCCAGGCGTGCAGCGCGTCCACGGCGTCCCGTACGACGTCCGCGCAGGTGTCGACCGCCAGTGCCTCCAGGCCGTCGTAGTGGACGTAGAACGTGGCCCGGCCCACCCCGGCGCGGCGGACCAGCGCGGCCACCCCCACCTCCGCCAGCGGCCGCTCCGCGCACTCCGCCAGCAGGGCCGCCCGCAGCCGCGCCCGGGTGCGGGCGGCACGCGGGTCCTCGGCCGCGGGGCGGGGCACCGGGCCGGTCACCGGGCGGCGAGGACGGCGGCCAGGGCGAGGGCGCCGGGCAGCGCCTGCGCGAACAGGATCCGCCGGTTGGCGGTGACCGCGCCGTACACACCCGCGACCACCACGCACGACAGGAAGAACACCTGGGCCCGGAAACCCGTCGGGTCGGCCGCCACCAGCCCCCATACCAGGCCGGCCGCCAGGAAACCGTTGTACAGACCCTGGTTGGCGGCCAACGGCGCCGTCCGCCGGGCCAGCTCCGCGTCGAAGCCGTGGAAGCGCATGCCCGGCCCCTTCCGCCACAGGAACATCTCCAGCACCAGGATGTACACGTGCAGCGCGGCTATCAGGCCGACCAGCACGTTCGCCAGGATTTCCATGATCGACGGACCCTCCCACTCACTTGGACAGGTGTCCACTATAGCTGGACAGGTGTCCAGGAGGGGATCCGGCCGCCCAGGACTCGGCCTAGGGGGAACATGTCGGCAAGTCGCAGCCAGGGATGGGTATTTGTTGATTTGCTACCAACTGGCGGAGCGTGACGGAACCCTCACTTCGTCTGCTCGCCGAGGTTGATCCTTTCGGGTTCAAACCCGATAAGCTCCCTTCCGTCACGGCGAGTTGACGCACCCCGCAGTGGGTCCGTCCCGCCGTGTGCACTCATGAGTGCGGCCTTCGCGCACTGCCCCTGTTCACTGCTGTTCGATTGTGTTGCTTTTAAGGATGCAGATGGAACTCGCCACTCCGCCGCCGGCGGCGCGGGCCCCTGTCGCCTGGTACAGCTGGTGGCTGATGCCGCTGGCCTTAGGGGGAGGGACTGTCGCCGCCACGTTCATGAGCTCCGAGCGAATAACCGCGGCCGTCGCAGGTGCCGCGGCCACCGTGGCGAGCACCGTGTGCGTGCGGCTGCTGATCCGCTCGCAGCGCCAACTGCGCAGCGCCGAGGGATCGTTCCGCACCTCGCAGGCCGAGCACTCCCAGCACTGGCAGCAGCATGTCTCGGGCCTGGAGCGCAAGTTCTCCGCCGAGCGCGCCACGCTGGAGGGCCGGCTCAACGAGCAGTCGGCCGCGTTCGACGCTCAGCTCGGTGAGCAGACCTCCGCCTTCGAGGCCCGCCTCGCCGACCGGACCGCCCACTACGACGCCCAACTGGCCGAGCAGGCAAGGGCGTACGAGGAGCGGCTCGCCGACCAGCTGAAGTCCTCCGAGGCACAGCTCGCCGACCAGGCCGAGGTCTGGCAGGAGCAGCTCACGCACCAGCGGGCCGCGATCTCCCGGCTCGCCGACGAGCAGCTGCCCGACGCGCTGAAGCGGCTGCGCGAGGGCGATGCCATCGACGACCTGCTGCCCGTCACCGAGCAGTGCGCCAAGGTCGACAAGGACGTCCGGGCCGACCTGCGCCGCATCCTGCGCACCTCGCTGATCGGTGTGGAGGAGGAGTTCAACCGCTCCACCTCCGCCGAGCAGGCCGTGATCAGCATCGGCAACCGCATCCACGTCCTGACCAGCAAGCTGCGCGGCCGACTGCACGAGATGCAGGGCGAGCACGGCCGGCTCCCCGCCGTGGCCCGCGGTCTCATGGAGCTCGACCAGGAGCTCGGCCCCGCCGACTCGCTCGCCGGCAGCATCGGCGTGCTGGGCGGCTCGGACCGCCCCGGCCGCCAGTGGCAGGAGCCGCAGCGCCTGCTCAGCGTGGTGCGCGGCGGCATCGGCCGGATCAAGGACTTCCACCGCGTCGAGGTCCGGCACCTGCCCGAACTCGGCGTCGACGGCGGTCTCGTGGACCACCTCACACTGATCTTCGCCCACCTGCTGGACAACGCGGCCCGCTACTCGCCGCCCACCGAGCCGGTCGTCGTCTCGGGCAAGGAGGTACCGAACGGCGTCGGCATCGAGATCCAGGACTCCGGCAAGGGCCTGAGCGAGGAGAAGAAGCGCGAGGCCGAGCACTCCCTGGCGGGCACCGAGGCCGGACCCGGTATCGGGGGCATCTCCGAGGACGCCAACATCGGCCTGCGGGTCGTCGGCATCCTCGCCCGCCGCTACGGGATCCGGGTCACCTTCGCGGACTCGCCCTGGCTCGGCACCTCGGTGGTCGTCGTGGTCCCGCACAAGTTCTTCAGCCCGCTGCCCGCGGCCCCCGCCGCTCCGGCCCCCGTGACGGCCGCCCCCGCCGCCGCGTCCCCGGTGCAGGCGCACGGCGCGGTCGCCGTCGAAACCGTCACTCAGCCGGAGTCCGGTGAGGCCCCGGACACCACCCCGGGCGGACTGCCCCGGCGGCGCAGCCGGCGCCGCGAGGAGGAGCAGCCCGAGGAGCGCACCGCCCGCAGAGAGGGCGCCGCGTTCCCCGCGGTCCCGCCCGAGGAGTCCTTCGCGGGCCTGGCCGCCTTCGCCACCGCGGGCCGCGCGCCCGTGGCCGACGAAGCCGCGGACAGCGAGGCCGAGTTGACCGGAGACGTAGACGACGCGGCACCCGCGACCCCGGCCGGCGCCGATGACGCCGCCGGACGCGAGTCCGCCGAGCACCGCACTGAAGAGAGCGACTAGTCCACATGACGCAACAGGGAACCGACGTGAGCTGGGCGCTCCGTGATCTGGTGGAGAGTATCCCGGAGATCCGTTTCGCCCTCGTGGCCTCCAGTGACGGCAAGGCCATCACCTCCTTTGGCGCCGAGGACCCCGACGACGTGGACCGCTTCGCGGCCGTGGTGGCGGGGCTGCAGGCCCTGGCCCAGCCGGTCGCCGAGCAGTTCCCCAAGTACGCGGGGCAGCTGCGGCTGGCGATGATCGAGGTCGACGGCGGTCACCTCTTCGTCGTACGGGCCGGTGTGGAGACGTATCTCGGGGTCCTCGCCCGCGAAGGACTCGACCAAGGGCTGCTCGGGCACCAGATGAGGGACCTGTCGCGGCGGATGGGCGAGTTGCTCGGCACCTCTCCGCGTCTGGAGGAGCACTCTGGATGAGTGCTCCCCGTCGGCCAACAGACCCGTCCGGTCTAGAGCGTTATTACGTCCTCACCGGGGGGCGCAGCGGACCGGGCGGGTCGGCGTCGAGCCTCGACGTGGCGACCCTCGTCGTCTCCCGCACCGCCCCGGTCCCGGGGATGCAGCACGAGTACGAGGAGATAGTCCGGCGTTGCCGCGATCCGCTGTCGGTGGCCGAACTCACCGCCCATCTCGGATTGCCCTTCAACATTCTCGCGGTGCTGTTGGCGGATCTGCTGGACGCAGGCCGTATTGAAGCCCGTGATCCCATTCCGGCGCACCACGCCGGACGCGGGCCCGACCTCGCGCTCCTCCAGGAGGTACTCAGTGGACTTGAAAGGCTTTGACCATCCCGGCGACCCCGGTGCCGGGGGGACCCGCTCGGTCAAGGTGATGATCGCCGGGGGGTTCGGCACCGGGAAGACCACCATGGTCCGCTCCGTCAGTGACATCAAGCCGCTCACCACCGAGGAGACCCTGACCCAGGCGACCGTCGGCGTCGACAACCTCATCGGCGTCGCGGACAAGGCCGAGACCACGGTCAGCCTCGACTTCGGCAAGATCAGCCTCAACGAGGGCCTGATGCTGTACCTGTTCGGCACCCCCGGACAGGAACGGTTCTGGTTCCTGTGGAACGGCCTGTTCAAGGGCGCGCTCGGGGCGATCGTCCTGGTGGACACGCGCCGGCTGGCCTCCAGCTTCCGGGCGATCGAGGAGATGGAGCGGCAGAACGTGCCCTTCGTCATCGCCCTGAACGTCTTCCCGGACTGCAAGGAGCACCCCATCGAGGAGATCCGGGACGCCCTCGACATCTCCCCGCACACCCCGATCGTGGCCTGTGACGCCCGCGACCGGGCCTCCAGCCGTGACGTGCTGATCGCCCTGATACGTCATTTGAAGGAACGCTCCGCCGTCGCACTGGAGCCCCGATGAACGATCAGAGCCTCGACAGCCCCGACGCCCCCCGCGGCTGCCCGGTGGCGCACGGTTCGCCAGAGCTGGCCCGGCTGTACGGGCCTGAGGCGGCGACCGACCCGCACGGCATCTACGAGCGGCTGCGCAAGGAGCACGGCTCCGTCGCGCCGGTGCTGCTGGAGGGCGACATCAACGCCTGGCTGGTGCTGGGCTACCGGGACAGCCGGCGGGTGCTCGACAATCCCAGCCAGTTCCCCCGGGACGCGCGGACCTGGCGGGACTGGCAGGAAGGACGGATCGCGGAGACCTCGGCGCTGATTCCGATGCTCGGCTGGCGTCCTGACTGCGTGTCCCAGGACGGCGAGCCGCACCGCAGGCTGCGCGGCGCCGTCAACGACGTGCTGCAGGCCGCTGTCGGCCGAGGTATCCGGCGCCACGCCACACACTTCGCCAACAAGCTGATCGACGGGTTCGCGGACAACGGCCGCGCCGATCTGGTGGCGGACTACGCCGACTATCTGCCGATGCTCGTGATGTCCCGCGTTCTGGGGCTTGCCGAGGCGGAGGGGCGCCGGCTGGTCGAGTCCTGCGCCCAGGTGCTCAAGGGCGGCGAGGACGCCGTGCTGCACGACGGCAGGATCAGGGAGATCTTCGGTGCACTCGTCGAGCGCCGGCGGTCCGAACCCGGCTCCGACCTCACCACCGACCTGCTGGCGCATCACGCGGCTCTCGACCACGACGAGGTCGTCCACCACCTGCGCGTGGTGCTGATCGCCGCGGCCGTCACGACCAACCTGCTGGCCCGGGTGCTGCGGCTGGTCCTGACCGACGCCTCCCGGCTCTCCGGGCTGATCAGCGGTCAGCTGAACATCTCGGCGGTGGTGGAGGAGGCCATGTGGAACTCTCCGCCGCTGACCGTCCTGCCGGGGCGCTTCGCCGCCAGCGACGTCGAACTGGGCGGGCACCTCATCGAGGCGGGCGACCTGCTCGTTCTCGGTCTCGCCCCGGGCAACCTCGACCCCGAGGTCCGGCCCGACCCGGGCGTCTCGGTGGAGGGCAACCACGCACACCTCGCGTTCGGCGCGGGCCCTCACGAGTGCCCCGGGCAGAGCATCGGGCAGTCCATGATCGAGATCGCGGTGGACGTCCTGCTGCACCGGCTGCCGGGCCTGCGGCTGGCCGTGCCGGCGGACGAGCTCACCTCGACCGCCTCCACCTGGGAGTCCCGGCTGGACAGGCTGCCGGTCGAGTTCCCGGTGTGAGCACGCTGCTGCCCGGCCGGAAACCCGGCCGGGCAGCAGCGTTGTCTCACACGGCCGGCCGGTCGTCCGTCGAACTCCGGCCGGCCTCACCGCCATCCACCGGGATTCCGGAACAGGATCGGTGCGTCAGCCGTCGAGCCAGTCGCCCGTGACGCCCGTGGGACGGTATCCCGTGGCGTTCCAGATGAAATGCGGGTGGGCGCAGCCGAACATGTAGGCGATCAGCGCGGTGTCCTCCCTCCCGGTCTGAGGGTCGTACATGGTGTAGAAGTACTCGGATCCGACTGCGCCGGCGTCTTGTTGGACCTGACGAGCACGGTCCGGGGACGGTGCGGCCATGGATGCCTCCACGGCGGCGATGTAGGTGCGGCGCAGGACCTCCCATGTCCTGTCGGTGTGGCCGTGCCAGGGGCCGTGCAGAGCTTCGAAGGCGTGGAGTTCGGCGTCGAAGAGGGGCCATGTCCGGGGGTACTGGGCTCGGCAGCGTGCGGACAGCTCGGCGGCCTGGGTGCTCAGTGCCGGTGCGGTGGGCCGCGGGCTGATGGTGAGGGTGGTGCCGTGGGTGAGGATGCCGGCACACGCGTTGGGCTGCAGGTCGCAGAGCGGGCACTCCTCGGCCGGGGGGAGGCCCTGGGTGATGCCGTCGAACCACAGGGCATGGCGGCCCGTGAGTCCCATCCAGACGATGGTGCTGGGCATCAGCCAGGTGTTCCACATCGAGGAGTGCGCTTCGGGCGTGCAGCCGTACTTGATGAGGGCGATGGTGCAGGCGGCGTAGAGGGCCTTGGTGTGGGTGGGTATGTCGGCGAGCCAGAAGTTGCTGATCTCGCCGGTCAGGGCGTCGACCCGTACGTCGGCCATGTCGTCGATGACGCGGCACAGCAGCAGGGAGGCGAGGTGTTCTTCCTGCCAGAGTTCGGTGTCGGGTGAGACGTGCCAGAACAGGCAGTCCAGCATCTGCAGGGCTGAGTAGGAGCTCTGGTCGAGCGGGTTGGTCTGGGGGAGCGTGACGCTGCCCGCGTGGTGCTGCTGGAGCCAGTACTCGTCGGCGGATCGCTTGTGGGCCGCGTAGAGTCCGCAGACCAGGGCCCGCGCGCTGTTGGTGCTGAAACTCTCGGCCAGGCGGCCTTCGACGAGTTGGGTGACGCGTGTGGTGTCGATGGTCTCGATCACGCGTTTGTACTCGTGGAAGACGAGGATGTCGTCCTCGAAGCGGTGGCGGAGGCCGAGGTCTCGTTCGAGGTCGTTCATCTGCCGGACCACGGACCATCCACCGGTCAGGACGCTGTCGAACTCCTCGCGGTACGGCCAGGTCTTGACCGTGAGGGGACGACCGGCGCTCTGCCGCCAACCGTAGTCACCCAGCGCGCGTGCGGGGGGCGTGGGCAGCCGGCGGCACAGCGGGCAGGTGCAGGCGGTTGCCGGCTCCTCCTCGCGCGGCGGGGCGAGTGCCCGGGTCCGCCAGGCCCCCTCCAGCATCGCGCAGGTCAGCCGGCAGACCTCTATGTCGGTGCTGACCTGGGGGAAGGCCGCTTCGATCATGCGCAGGCTGGTGTCGAGTCGTTTCAGCCTGGCGTAGCCCTCCTCGTCGGGCGGGAGGAACGCGCGTGGCGCCAGTTGGAGGGCTCCCTCCACATGCAGCGTGGTGTCGGCGTGGTGGGGGGATCCGAGTGCGTCCAGCCGCTGCTGAGCGGCGTCCTGGGTCCTTCGGTGCTGCTCCGTGCTCCCCTTGATGCGTTTCACGAAGAGGCCGGCCAGGGTGCTCCCCGCCTCCGCGGGCTGGAACCGGGCGCTTGGCTGCGCCGGGATCAGGCTGTCGGCGGACGCCTTCTGAACAGCACCTACGCCTTGAGATGTCACACCGGTCTCCTTCAACTGGGGTTGCTGGCAACGGAATCGACCGACCGTGGTCGTCGGCCGGTCGTGTCCGGGAATCTTCTGTTTCTTCCGCGACGGCTTCGCCGGACAGCCGGACTCACGCGACCGGCTCCGGCTCGGGCTCCTGCTGCGAACGACCGCGAGGGGCACGACTGCTGCGTTGACGGCCCAGGAAGTGGAGCGGGTCGCCTGCCTGCCCTTCGAGGACGGGCCGCTCCGTGCCCGCCCGGGTTCTCCAACGCGGCGAGCCGCCCGGCCATGGCGGATTCACCCTCGACACCGCGGGCCTTCCATGAGCGGCCCGCCCCTGTCGAAGCGCTCTTGCTACAGGACGAGCACCTGCATCGCCGCTTCAGCTGTGTCGACCAGGAAGCGCTCGCGGCCCATCAGGGGGCACCCGCGGCCTGCGGCAGGTCCCACGACGTGTACTCCTCGAACCCGGCTCTGCCGTTCACCGGGTCCATGTCCCGGATCCGGCACGGACGTTGGGCGCGCGCGAACTCCGGATGCTCACTGACGGGGGTCTCGAAGGGCAGGTCGAAGGTGACGTCCTGAGGCATGTGTTTCCTTTCGGGCGACAGTGCGCAGAGTCCCCCCGTCCCTGCGAACGGGTGGCCTGTCGGCCACCCGTGCACTCGAACTGGCCTTCGTGGCTCGAAAGTTGAGCCGTGAGGCGCTACGAGGCTGCCCAGAGCGTAAATGATCTACGCGTGACCTGACCGTGACGTGTGTTACTGCTCACGCCTCCTGAGCTGAGTACACTCGCGCGCCCCCCACGTAGGTGTGCGCGACGCGTGTGTCCGCGATGCGCTCGGGGTCCCCGGCGAACGGATCGCGGTCCAGGACCACCAGATCCGCGAGCGCCCCGACCGCCACCCGCCCGGTGTCGTCGAGGTGGTTCACGTAGGCCGATCCGGCCGTGTACGCCGTGATCGCCGCGCCGAGCCCCAGCCGTTCGTCGGGCAGGAACACCGGCGCGTCGCCGCCCGGTTCGACCCGGTTCACCGCGACATGGATGCCCTGGAGCGGGTCGGGGCTGCTCACCGGCCAGTCGCTGCCGGCCGCGAGCCGCGCCCCGGAGCGCAGCAGCGCCCCGAACGGGTACTGCTGTCCGGCCCGTTCGGGCCCCAGGAAGGGGATGGTCAGCTCGTCCATCTGCGGCTCGTGCGCGGCCCACAGCGCCTGGATGTTGGCGGTGGCGCCGAGCCGGGCGAAACGCGGTACGTCGGCGGGGTGCACGACCTGGAGATGCGCCAGGTGGGGCCGCGTGTCGCTGGGGCCGTTGGCGGCCCGCGCCGCCTCGACGGCGTCCAGCGCGTCCCGTACGGCCCGGTCGCCCAGCGCGTGGAAGTGGCACTGGAAGCCGAGCGCGTCCAACTCCGTGACATACCTGGGCAGATGTGCCGGGTCGATGAAGCTCTTGCCCCGGTTGGCCGTGGCACAGCCGCACTTGTCGAGGTACGGGTCGAGGAGCGCGGCCGTGCCGTTCTCGGCGACCCCGTCCAGCATCAGCTTCACCGTGCCCGCCCGGAACCTGCCATGGCTCGACACGGCCCGCCTCTCGACGAGTTCCGGGATCTGCTCGGCGCCGCGTTCCCGGTCCCACCACAGCGCGCCCACCACCCGCGCGGTCAGCGAACCGTCCCGGGCCGCCGCCAGGTACGCCTGCGACGGGTCGTCCATGCCGAGGAAGTCCCCGACCAGCGCGTCCTGCCAGGCCGTGATGCCCAGCGTGTGCAGATACCGCTGGGCGTGCAGCAGCGCCGCGAGCCGGTCCGCCGGGGTGGCCGGCGGCGCGAGCCGGCCGACGAGTTGCATCGCCCCCTCCTGGAGCGTGCCGCTCGGCACGCCGGACGCGTCGCGTTCGATCCGCCCGTCGGCCGGGTCGGGCGTGTCGCGGTCGATGCCGGCCAGTTCCAGGGCCCGGCTGTTGACCCAGGCCCCGTGATGGTCCCGGTTGGGCAGATACACCGGCCGGTCCGGTACGACGGAGTCCAGCAGCTCCCGCGTCGGCGTACCGCCCTCGAACGCCTCCATGGACCAGCCGCCGCCCAGGATCCACTCCCGTTCCGGATGCGCCTCGGCATAGGCGCGTACGGCGGCCACGGACTCCGCGGCGGTCCGCAGTCCTGTCAGGTCGCACTGGCTCAGCTCGAGCCCGGCCGGCACCGGATGGACGTGCGCGTCCTGGAAACCGGGCAGCAGCAGCCGTCCGGCGAGGTCGACCACCTCGGTGTGCGGCCCGGCCAGCTCCCGCAGCTCCTCCGCGGAGCCGACGGCGGTGATGCGCTCACCGGTGACCGTGACGGCGGCGGCCGTCGGGCCCTCGGGGGTGAGGACGGGGCCACCGGTGAAGAGCAGATCTGCGTGCATCGTTCCTGTTCCTTAGTTGGGGGTCGTGAGCAGCTGGGGTGCGTCGGCGTCCGTGCCCTCTCCGGTGCGGAAGTACGGCGAGCGGCGCACGTACTTCGCCCATCCGGCCGCGACGAACCCGGACGCGATCATCACCAGCGGGGTGGTCAGCAGGAACCAGCCGTTGGCCGCGCTGACCTCGAAGTGGTCGGCCGAGGTGTAGAAGGACCAGCCGAGGTAGCCGCCCAGCCCGAGCAGCGCGCAGGCGCTGAGCGCCGGGAGCACCACCGCCCGGACGCCCTGCCGCCGGTCCTCGCGCAGCAGCGCCCGGAAGCGCACGGCGGCGGCCAGCGCGGTGAGCGCGTACGACAGGGCGACGACGATGCCGACCGCGTTCACCGTCGCCATGATCATGTCGGCCAGCCTCGGGATCACCAGGGCGAGCGCGGCGACCGCCGTGGCCAGCGCCCCGATCAGCAGCGTCCCGGCCGCCGGGGTGCCGTACCGGGGACTGACCCGGGCCCACACCGGCCCGAGGGTACGGTCCCGGCTCATCGCGAACATGCCCCGCGCGGTCGGGATCACCCCCGCCTGGAGCGAGGCCATCGCCGAGAACATGAGCGCCACCAGGGGAAGCGCGGCCCACGGCTGGGCGGCGAGCCGGTCGCCGAAGAACGCCAGTCCCTCGGCCCCGTGCCCGGCCAGCTCCGGCTCCGACAGCACGCGTTGGAAGGCCACCGAGCCCAGCAGGAACAGCCCCAGCATGGTCACCAGCGTGATCAGCCCGGCCCGGGAGGCGTCCCGGGGGTCGCGGACCTCCTCATTGACACTGAACGCGGCCTCGAAACCCCAGTAGCAGAACACCGAGAGCAGCATGCCCTGCGCGAGCGCCGTCGCGGACGGGATCGCGAACGGGTCGAACCAGCTCAGGCTGAAGGGGTGCGGGCCGGTGACGATGCCGTAGCCGCAGAACCCGAGCAGCACCACGTACTCGAAGACGAGCAGCCCGGTCTGGAGCCGGGCGGCGGTGCGGATGCCGGTCACCGCGGTGAGGGTGACGGCGACCAGGACGACGATGCCGACGGCGGTGGTCTGCGCCGTCGAACCCGGGTCCAGGGCGAGCCCGCCGACGTGGTGCACCCCGGCCTCGCCCGCCAGTTGCAGCATCGCCGACCCGGTGACCGCTGTGGTGTACGCGAGAAAGGCGACCGTCGCCACGATGTTCACCCAGCCGACCAGGAAGCCGAGCCAGGGATTGAGCGAACGGCCCACCCAGACATAGCCGTTGCCCGCGTTCGGCTCCACCCGGTTCAGCCGGGAGTAGGCGCCCGCGATGCCGAGCACCGGCAGGAACGCCAGCAGCATGATGGCCGGCAGATGCAGCCCGACCACCCCGGCCGTCACCCCCAGACCGATGCCGATGCTGGTGGTCGCGGCCGTACTGGAGGCGGCGACCGCGACGCCGTCGAGGACGCCGAGGGACCTGCGCAACTCAGGGGGGTCGACTGGGTAGGGCTTGTCGGTCATGGCCAGCGCTCCGCTCGCACCTGGGGGCCGGACCTGGTCGGCCCGGTGACCGCACATGAAACTGCCGGTGCGCTTCACAGGTCAACGGTGTTGTCATAAGGTGCGCCACCAGGAAGGGAGGCACGATGAGCGAACGAGTCGTCCCGGCCGCCGACCGGCGGCGCAGACGCCCCACCAGACAGGGCGTGGTCCTCTCCGAGGAGCTGATCGTCGAGACCGCGCTGCGGCTGATCGAGGAGCACGGCGCCGAGGCCCTCTCGGTGCGCCGCCTCGGCCGCGCCCTGGGCGCCGACCCCAGCTCCCTCTACCGCTACTTCCGGCACACCGACGACCTGATGCTGGCCGTCGCCGACGAGCTGATCGGCCGCACCCTGCGCGTCTGGCGGCCCACCGGCGACTGGCGCGCCGACCTGCGCGACCTGGGCCTGCGCATGCACGCGGGCGCCCTCGCCCATCCCCGGGCGGCGGTGCTCAGCGCCCACCGGGTGACCGGGCGGACGTACGAGATCCAGGCCGTCGAGACCATCCTCGGGGTGCTGCGGAGCGCCGGTTTCCCGGACCCGGAGGCGGTCCGCGTCTATCACGCCTTCGTCGACCAGGCCCTCGCCTACAGCGCCCTCGACTCCGCCAACACCGCCCTGCCCAGGCCCGCCCGCGACGCCGAGGCGGACGTGTGGCAGGCGACCTACGCCCGGCTGCCCGCCGCCACCCACCCGAACATCGCGGCCACCGCACGCCACCTCGTGGCCTCGATGCGGGGCAGCTCCTACCCGGCCGCCCTCGACCTGCTGCTCACGGCGGCCGAGGCCCGCCTCGCGCGGATCCGCGCCGCCGAGGACGTACGGCCCTGACGCGAGCGGGAAGCGGCCGGCCCGACTGAATCCGGTGAGGGGGGACAGACGGACGGCAAGAACCTTCCTGGGAGGAAGCATGGCACTGGTGACCGCGGCCGTCGTGATGCTCGACTGCGCCGAACCCGAGAAACTCGCCTATTTCTACCGACAGTTGCTGGAGGGCGAGGAGAGCGAGGTATCCGCCGACCTCGTCGAGGTGCGCGCCGCCGACGGCGGCCGGATCGCCTTCAGGCGTGACGTCAACGCCACCCCGCCCAGCTGGCCGCGCCCCGAGAACTCGCTCCAGGCCCATCTCGTCTTCCTCGTCGAGGACCTGGACGAGACCGAGCGCCGGGTGATCGGGCTCGGCGGCCGGGCGATCGAGGCACGGGATGTGGCCGGGCCCTTCGAGGAACGTGGGTACGCGGACCCGGCCGGACACTCCTTCACCCTTCGCCTGGCGCCGCCCGTGGCCCCCAAGCTGGGCTGAGACCGCTCAGTCCCGGCCGCCCTTGCGGGTCGCCGGCCATGTCCCGGTGGAGCGCTCGATGGCGGTGGCCCCGGTGCGGTCCACGGCACTGCGCACCACCGCGAAGACGGCGCCCTGGAGGGCCGCGGCCAGCAGCACCTCGCCCCAGCCGCGGTCCCGGTCCAGGGCGTCCGGCGCGTCCTCCTCGCCACGCAGGGCCATCCAGGTCCGGCGGAAGGCCAGCGCGCCCAACGCCCCGCCGGCCCAGCTCAGCAGAAAGCCGAGCGGTGCGTAGACGAGAGGGAGCTTCTGTTTCTTCCTGCGCTTGGCCATGCCTGCCTCCGCGTTGTTTTTCAGGGTCGCCCCGCGACCGGGACCTTCTCGGCCGCCGGCACCGGGCCGGGCGGTGTCCCGTCCCCGAAGGGCCGGCCGCCCAGCTGCTCCCGGTGATGGGGCGTCAGCCACCCGGCGAGATCCGGGCCGAGGGGAACGATACGGGTGGGGTTGATGCCGGTGTGCACCTGGTAGTAGTGCCGCTTGATGTGGTCGAAGTCGACGGTGTCACCGAATCCCGGCGTCTGGTAGAGGTCCCTGACGTACGCCCACAGCACCGGGTTCTCCGTCAGCTTCCAACGGTTGCACTTGAAGTGGCCGTGGTAGACGGCATCGAACCGCACCAGCGTGGTGAACAGCCTGATGTCGGCCTCCGTGATCGTGTCCCCGACCAGATAGCGCTGCCCGGCCAGCCGCTCGGCGAGCAGGCCGAGCCGCCGGAACACCGCCGCGCACGCCTCCTCGTACACCGTCTGCTCGTGCGCGAACCCGGCCCGGTAGACACCGTTGTTGACGTCCTCGTACACCTCGGCCATCACCGTGTCGATCTCGTCCCGGTGCTCGGCCGGGTACAGGTCCGGCGCCCCGTCCCGGTGCAGTGCCGTCCACTCGGTGGCCAGGTCCAGGGTCAGCTGCCGGTAGTCGTTGGTGACCAGCCGCCCGCTCGGTACGTCCACGATCGCGGGCACGCTCACCCCGCCCGGGTAGCCGGTCTCCCGGCGGTCGTAGGCCTCGCTGAGGAACCGGATGCCGAGCACCGGGTCACGGCCGTCGGGGTCGAGGGTGAAACGCCAACTGCGGTCGTCCTGGATCGGGTCGGTGACGGCCAGCGACAGGGCGTCCTCCAGACCGAGCAGCCGCCGTGACACCAGCGCCCGGCTCGCCCACGGGCAGGCACGGCTGACCACCAGACGGTAACGCCCGGCCGCCACCGGCCAGCCGTCCCGCCCGTCCGCCGTGATCCGGTCCGCGAAGTGACTGGCGGACCGTGAGAACGCCTTGTGCCCGAGCGAGGTGTTGCCGCTGTCACTGCTCATGGTGCCTCCTTGCCGATACGCGCCCGATGGACCGTGTTCCCCGATGCTGCCCGATTCGCTCCTCCCTCACGGTGTGATCAGCCCGTGCCGGGGCAGTCGGCCGTCGTGAGTGGGACTTCGTCGCAAGAACAGTCGCAAGAACAGCCGAAACAACAGCCGAAACAACAGCTGGGAGAACAGCCGGAAGGGCGATCGGAAGCGAAGCCGGACGAGCAGCCGGAGGGGCAGCCGCAAGGGCATGCGAAGCGGTCGGACGCCGATCGCAGGACCCGGCTGACCGTGTTCGTGGCGCTCGCCGCCAATCTGGTGATCGCCGTGGCCAAGGCCGTCGGCGGTGTCGTCGCCGGCTCGCCCGCGCTGCTGTCCGAGGCCGCGCACTCCGTCGCCGACAGCCTCAACGAGGTGTTCCTGCTGGCCGCCCTGCGCCGCAGCCGCCGCCCGCCCGACGAACGGCATCCCTTCGGCTACGGCAAGGAGCGTTTCTTCTGGTCGCTGCTCGCGGCCGTCGGGATCTTCGTCATGGGCGGCTGCTTCTCCGTCTTCCAGGGCGTCGAGGCGCTGCGCAACGGCGCGGAGGAGAAGCTCAGCGGCTATGTGGCGGGTCTGATCGTGCTGGGTGTCGCCCTGCTCGCGGAGGGTGCCTCGCTGGTCCGGGCGCTGCACCAGGCCCGCCGGGAGGACCGGGGCCTTCGGGACCCGGCGCTGCGCACGGTCGTCGCCGAGGACGGCACAGCGGTGCTCGGGGTATTGCTCGCGATGACCGGCATGGTCCTGCACATGGTCACCGGGCAGGTCGCGTGGGAGGCCTCCGCCTCGCTGGCCATCGGCGTCCTGCTGGTGTTCGTGGCCTACCGGCTGGGCGCCGACGCCCGCGCCCAGCTGATCGGGGAGGCGGCCGACCCCGAGCTGAGCCGCACGATCCGGGAGCGGCTGGCGGAGGAGCCCGAGATCGACACCGTGGAAGCGCTGTTCACGATGAAGCTGGGCCTCGACTCGACCCTGGTCGCGGCCCGGGTCGACCTGATGCCAGGCCTGGACAGCGAAGAGGTCGAGGAGGTCCTGGTGCGCATCAAGCGGTCCTTGGACCAGGAGTTCGGCGAGACCGATCAGATCTTCCTGGACGTGACCGACCGCTCGGCGCGGGAGGCGACAGAAAGCCCCGCCGCGACGGGGGAACGCGGCGGGGCCTGACATTCGGCTGCCCGGCCAGATGCCGGTTCATGCCTCCGGGAAACAGATTTTTCTAAATTCCGACGTTCCCCGGCCGGAAAGGATTCCCGGAATCGTCAGTTCCCCTGTTGCGGTTCCAGCACGAACACCGGGATCTCCCGGCTGGTCTTCTTCTGGTAGTCGGCGTACGGGGGATAGGCGGCGACCGCCCGCTCCCACCACTCGGCCTTCTCCGCGCCGGTGATCTCCCGGGCGGTCATGTCCTGCTTGACCGCCCCGTCCTGGAGCTCGACATGCGGCTGCGACTTGATGTTGAAGTACCAGACGGGATGCTTGGGCGCACCGCCCTGCGAAGCGACCACGGCGTACTTCCCGTCGTGCTCCACCCGCATCAGCGGCGTCTTGCGGATCTTCCCGCTCTTCACCCCCAGGGTGGTCAGCAGGATGACGGGCATCCCGGTGTCCATCAGGGTGGTGCCCTTCGTCCCGCCGGAGCTCTCGTACAGCTCGACCTGCTCGCGCACCCAGGCTGTCGGGCTGGGCTCGTACTCGCCCTCAAGAGGCATGTGAGGTCCGTCCCCTCATCGCTTCCAAGACTGACGCCACGATTCAACACCGGGAGCGTCCCGGATCATCCACACGACACCGGCCCCTCCTTACCTCACGGGTAATCGCACGTACCGCACGCCGCGGGCACAGTCGTGCACACACCCCGTCCGGCCGACACCCGAGGCAGGTCACCCCATGTCCCACACCCACGCACTCGTCGAGGAGTTCCTCCGCCGGATCGGCGCCGGCGACCCCGAGCGGATCGCCGAGCTGTACGCCGAGGACGCCGACTGGCGGCTGAACTGGCCGCAGGACGAGCACGACCGCCCGGACACCCCGTGGATCACGCACCGCACCGGCCACGCCGGAGCCGCCGCGCACTACCGGGACCTCGCCGCGCACCATGTCCCCGACCGGGCGGACACCCGGATCGAACGGGTGCTCGTCGACGGGGACCACGCGGTGGTGCTCGGCGAGATCAGGCAGACGGCGAAGCCCACGGGACGCTCGTATCACGCCAGGTTCGCCCTGCACCTCACCGTCCGGGACGGTCTGGTCGTTCGGCACCACGTCTACGAGGACAGCCTCGCCGTCGCCCGTGCCTTCGCGCCCTGACCGCGGGCCGAGACCTCAGCCCGGCGACAGGACCATCCGGGCCGCCAGCCCCAGCATCACGCAGCTCGACAGCAACGCCGTGACCAGGCGTCCCCGGTGGCCGGTCAGGCCCCGGCCGAGCAGCGCGCCGCCGCCCGCCAGCAGCAGCTGCCAGCTCGCGGAGGCGGCGAAGGCCGCCAGGACGAAGACGCCCTGCTCCAGCGGCCGTACCGGCTCGGCGGAGCGCGTGCCGACCACCAGGGCCGCGAAGTAGATCACCGTCGTGGGGTTGAGCAGCGTGATCCCGAGCAGGCCGAGATACGCCCGTCCGGGACCGGGTACCGGCCGCTCGGCCCGGGTGGAAAGGCGCCGCTCCCGGTACTGGCGCAGCGCCACCGCCGCTCCGCGAACCGCGAGGCCCACCAGGACCAGGGCCGAGAGCAGGCGCAGCGGCCCGAGGACCGGCACCAGCGCGGTCGCCAGCGCGGCGCCGCCGACCGCGGCGAGCAGGGCGTAGAGGCCGTCGGCGCTCGCGACGCCGAGCGCGGCACAGGCGCCGGTCCGCAGTGACGTACGTGCCGTGAGGGACACTAGATATGTGCCGACCGCGCCGACCGGGACGGCGATCCCGTACCCGGCGAGCAGGCCGGCGACGAGCGCGGCCGTCACGGGCGTGCGGGCTCGGGCCTCCAGGGGCGCCTCGGCTGCTGCTGGACCCGTCCCCGACCGGCGGTCGCGAAGGTCAGCGGCACCACGGCGTCAGGAGTGTTCATGCGCAGATCCTGGGGTCCGCCTCGTCGCCCCGGCAAGCGAATTTCGGCGCGGAATCGTCCCCCGACCGCGTGGGGTTCGGCCAGATCGCCGGATTCACCGATCTGGCTGAACTTGCGGTCGCCCCATAGGTGCCCCGGGCATCTAATGAAGATCGGCACGACGTACGACATTCGTCTGCGAGGTCTTCCATGAACGAACTGACGGACCTGACGGAACCCACTACTCCTGTCCACCAGGCCGACCCTGTGGCCTGGCCGCAGGACCGCACGTGCCCCTACCACCCGCCCACCGGCTACGACCCGTTGCGTGACGGTGCCCCGCTGTCCCGTGTCACCCTCTACGACGGCCGCACGGCCTGGGCGGTCACGGGCCACGGCACGGCCCGGGCGCTGCTCTCCGACCCCCGGCTCTCCAGCGACCGCCGACGGGACGACTTCCCGATGCCGAACGCCCGGTTCGCGGCGGCCCGGGAGCGCCGCCAGGTCGCCCTGCTGGGCCTCGACGACCCCGAGCACCAGACCCAGCGCCGGATGCTGATCCCGGACTTCACCCTCAAACGGGCGACCGGGATGCGGCCGGCCATCCAACGGATCGTCGACGAGCTGCTCGACCGGATGATCGCCCAGGGGCCGCCGGCCGACCTGGTGAGCGCCTTCGCCCTGCCCGTGCCGTCCATGGTCATCTGCGACCTGCTCGGTGTGCCGTACGCCGACCACGAGTTCTTCGAGGCGCAGTCCCGGCGGCTGCTGCGCGGTCCGGCGGCCGCCGACTCCCTGGACGCGCGCGACCGACTGGAGGCCTATCTGGGCGACCTGGCCGACCGCAAGAGCCGGGACGAGGTACCCGGCGACGGCGTCCTCGACGACCTCGTCCACGAGCGGCTGCGCGAGGGTGCCCTGGACCGCGCCGAGGTCGTCGCACTCGCCCTCATCCTGCTGGTCGCCGGGCACGAGACCACCGCCAACATGATCTCGCTCGGCACCTTCACCCTGCTCCAGCAGCCCGAGCGGCTGGCCGAACTGCGCGCCGACCCCGCGCTGGTGCCCGCCGCCGTCGAGGAACTGATGCGGATGCTGTCCATCGCCGACGGGCTGCTGCGCGTCGCCCTGGAGGACATCGAGGTGGCCGGCACCCTCATCCGCAAGGGTGACGGCGTGCTCTTCGCGACCTCGGTCATCAACCGCGACGAGTCCGTGTACGACGACCCCGACACCATCGACTGGCACCGCCCGGCCCGCCACCACGTGGCCTTCGGCTTCGGCATCCACCAGTGCCTGGGCCAGAACCTGGCCCGCACCGAGCTGGAGATCGCCCTGCGCACCCTGTGGGAGCGGCTCCCGGACCTGCGGCTGGCCGCGCCGCCGGAGAAGATTCCCTTCAAACCCGGCGACACGATCCAGGGGATGCTGGAACTCCCCGTGACCTGGTAAGAGGCTCCTGCCATGCACATCGAGATCGACCAGGACATCTGCATCGGCGCCGGCCAGTGCGCCCTCACGGCCCCGAACGTCTTCACCCAGGACGACGACGGCTTCAGCACCCTGCTCCCCGGCAAGGAGGACGGCGGTGGCGACCCGCTGGTCCGGGAGGCGGCCCGGGCCTGCCCGGTGCACGCCATCACCGTCAAGGAACCGACCGGCTAGCGACCGCCGGCGGTGCCGCCGGCACCGCCGGTACCAGCCCGCGCCCGGGTCACCGCCCCGGGCGGCGGCCGCCGGCTCGGTCGCGCAGGCCGGGTCCGGGCTCCCGGTGCTCGCCGCGGCCCGGCCTCACCGCGCGCGCAGCAGCGCCCGGGCCGCCTCGCGCGCCTCGGCCGCGGGCTCCGTGCTCCCGGTGATGCCCGCGGTCACCATCGCCCCCTCGGCCAGCAGGAACAGCGGCCCGGTGAGCGCGGCGTCCAGCCCGGCGCCCGCCACCAGGCCCGCGAGATAGTCCCGGAAGGCCTGCTTGTGGCCCCGCACCTGGGCCACCACCCGCTCGGAGGTGGCACCCAGCTCGCCGTACGCGTTGATCCACGCGCACCCCCGGAAGTCCTCCTCGCCGAACCATCCCGCCAGCCAGTCGAAGACGGCGAGCAGCCGCTCCCGGGGGTCCGGCTGCCGCTCGACATGCTCGGCCAGCCGCTGCCGCCAGCGCACGTCCCGGCGCTCCAGATAGGCCAGCACGAGCTGTTCCTTGGCGGGGAAGAGCTGGTAGAGCCGTTTGAGGGAGACCCCGGAGGCGCCGCGTATGTCGTCCATGCCGACGGACTGCACCCCCCGCCCGTAGAACAGCCGCTCGGCGGCGTCCAGGGCCTGCTCCCGTGCGACCGCGCTGTCCATGACCACTCCCGATGGCTCCTTGACGAGAGAACGTGCGTTCTCCTACGTTAGCAGCGACCTGGAGAACGTGCGTTCTCCGCTTGAGGAGGAGACCATGGCCGACCGTCCGCCCCTGCCGCCCTTCACCCGCGACACCGCCGCACAGAAGGTCCAGGCCGCCGAGGACGCCTGGAACACCCGCGACCCGCAGCGCGTGGCGCTCGCCTACTCCGAGGACTCGGTGTGGCGCAACCGCGACACCTTCGTCACCGGCCGCGCCGGGATCGTCGCGTTCCTGACCGCCAAATGGGACCGGGAACTCGACTACGCGCTCCGCAAGGACCTGTGGGCCTTCGACGGCAACCGCATCGCGGTCCGCTTCCAGTACGAGTGCCACGACGCGGCCGGCCAGTGGTGGCGGTCGTTCGGCAACGAACTCTGGGAGTTCGACGAGCACGGTCTGATGACCCGGCGCGAGGCCAGCATCAACGACGTTTCGATCGAGGAACACGAACGCCGTCTGCACGGGCCGCGCCCGGAGTCCGAGCGGGGCCTGTCGTTCCCGCTCCGGTAGCACCCGCATAGGGTTCCCGGATGACCGACGCGCCCTCGAAGCCCTTTCTCTATCTCGTCGTCTGCGGGGCCGGCATCGCCGCGGGCGTCGGCAGTCTGATCAGCGCGGCCCAGGAACGCGGCTGGGAGGTCGGGGTCATCGCCACACCGGTCGCCATGAACGGCTTCTTCGACACCGCCGAGGTCGAGGCACGCACCGGCCGCCCCGTCCGGTCGGCCTGGCGCCGCCCCTCCGACCCGCGCCCCTTTCCGGCACCGGACGCGGTGGTCGTCGCCCCCGCCACCTTCAACACGGTCAACAAATGGGCCGCCGGGCTCGCCGACACCCTCGCCGTCGGCACCCTCTGCGAGGCCCTGGGCCTGGGCGTCCCGATTGCCGTCCTGCCCTGCGTCGCCGACGCGCTGGCGGCCCACCCCGCCTACCAGGAGAGCCTGACCCGGCTGGGCGGGCTGGGCGTCCGCTTCGGCGACCCGCACACCGGCGGAGCCGAAGCGGACGGCCGGCGCCGCGAGTTCGCCTGGGAACGGGCGCTGGATCTGCTGGAGCAGGGCTGACGCGTCCGATTACCGCCGTCGTCACGCGAGAGCGGACGGCGAGCCGACGTACGCTCGGCTCTGTACGACGTGATCTCGAATGTGGGAGACAACGATGGAGTACGTGAAGCTCGGCCGTACCGGTCTGGACGTGTCCCGGATCTGCCTCGGCTGCATGACCTACGGCCTGCCCGACCGCGGCACCCACGAGTGGACCCTCGACGAGGAGGCGTCCCGCCCGCTGATCCGGCAGGCGCTGGAGGCGGGCATCAACTTCTTCGACACCGCCAACGTCTACTCGGACGGCACGAGCGAGGAGATCGTCGGCAAGGCGCTGCGCGACTTCGCCCAGCGCGACGAGATCGTCCTCGCCACCAAGGTGCACGGCCGGATGCGCCCCGGCCCCAACGGTGGCGGACTGTCCCGCAAGGCGATCCTCACGGAGATCGACCACAGCCTCAGCCGCCTCGGCACCGACTACGTCGACCTCTACCAGATCCACCGTTTCGACCACGAGACGCCGATCGAGGAGACGATGGAGGCGCTGCACGACGTCGTCAAGGCGGGCAAGGCGCGCTACATCGGGGCCAGTTCGATGTACGCCTGGGAATTCTCCAAGGCCCAGTACACGGCCGAGCGGAACGGCTGGACGAAGTTCGTCTCCATGCAGAACCACTACAACCTCCTCTACCGCGAGGAGGAGCGCGAGATGCTGCCGCTCTGCGCCGACCAGGGCGTGGGCGTGCTGCCGTGGAGCCCGCTGGCCCGGGGCCGCCTCACCCGCGACTGGGGCACGGTCACCGAGCGCAGCACCACCGACAACTTCGGCAACCGCCTCTACCAGGACGGCGACCGCGCGATCGTCGAGGCGGTCACCCGCATCGCCGGCGACCGGGGCGTCCCCCGAGCCCGGGTGGCCCTGTCCTGGCTCCTCCACCAGAACACGGTGACGGCCCCGATCATCGGCGCGTCCAAGCCCCAGCACATCGAGGACGCGGTGGCGGCCGTGGAGTTGGAACTCAGCGACAAGGAACTCGAAGAGCTGGAGCAGCCCTACGTTCCCCATTCGATTTCGGGTCACTGAGGCGCGCCCCTTCAGGGGCGCGGGGCTGCGTCAATGTGCGGCTCCGCCGCGTGGGCGCGAGCAACCACATCGCACCCGCACCCGCATCACAACCGCTCGGTCCCGCAAGGACCGCCCCCCTCACTCTCCAGCAAAGGAACCCTGTCCCCACCCATGCTCAACGTCCGGTAGTACTCCCCGATCCGCACCGCCGACCGCCCCACATAGTGCCCGATGAACGACCGCCGGAACCGGTCCCCCGACCGGTTCGGCTGTGACCCGTGCACCAGACTCCCGTTGAAGAACAGCACGTCCCCCGGCCCCATATCGACCGGCACCGCCACCAGCCCCTCCGGCGGTGCCACGTACTCCCGCGCGAACGACAGCTCCGCATCGGACTCCTCCGGGCAGAACAGCCCCATCCGATGCGTCCCCGGCACCACCTCCAGGCCGCCGTTCTCCCGGTCGATCTCCTCGCAGGCGACCCACGCGGCGACGCACGTCCCCGGCTCCACCCGCAGATAGAAGTTGTCCTGGTGCAGTGCCTGCCCCCGGCCCCCCGGCGGCTTGAAGTAGAACATGCTCTGTGCGGCCAGCACCTCCTCCCCGAACAGGCCCTCCAGGATCACCCGCAGCCGCGCGTCCAGCAGGAACCGCCGGGCGAGCGCGCTGATCTCGTGCGGCTGCATCACGCGGGGGTACCGGTGCAGCGGATCCGCCGTCGGCCCCGGCTGGAAGTGGCCCGGCACGGTCCGCCCCGCCGCGTGCAGCGCCGCGAACTCGGCGCACAACCGGTCGATCTCGTCGGACCCGAACAACCCGCGTACGACGGTGAACCCGTCCTCCTCGAACTGCCGCACCATGGTGGTGCCGATGCCTGTGACGGTCATACCCGCGCTCCTCGGTCCGGTGCCCTGGGCCTGTCACGCTAGGCCGACGTGTTCACGGAGAGGATGCCCATGACCGCTGAGGGATTGCCCGGGACCGCTGTCCCGGCACCGCCGCCGGGCATGGTCGTCACCGGCCGCTACGACCAGGGTCCCGGCTACCGGATCAACCGCCCCGAGGGGTCGAGCAGTTGGCTGTTCACCTGGACCACGGACGGCCGCGGCCTGCTTCGGCAGGGCACCGCACGGGCCCGGGCGCGCCCCGGCGAGCTGGTCGTCCTCGCCCCCGGTGTCCCGCACCACTACACGGTGGCGCCCGGCGCGAGCCGCTGGCGCTTCTGGTGGACCCACTGCCAAGCCCGCCCCGGCTGGGCGCAGTGGCTGGGCCCGTGCGCCGTGGGCGACGGCATGTACGCCGTCGGCGCGCCGGACGACACACACGCCCGGATCGAGGCCGCTTTCCATCGGCTGCTGGCCGACTCCCGCTGGACCGGCAGCGGCGCGCCGCCCGCGGCCGTATCCGGCGCAACGCCCGTCGCCGTCGCGTACGGCAGCGCGGCACGCGAACTCGCCCTGTGCGCCCTGGAGGAGGTGGTCCTGCTCGCGACGGCCGGCGCGCACCGGGCGCCACCCGGTCCGGACGCCTTGGACGGGCGTGTGCGCCGCGCCGAGGAACTGATCGCCGCCGACCCGGGTGCCCCGCACACCGTCGACTCGCTCGCCGCGCGTGTTGCGCTGTCGCCCTCCCGGTTCGCCCACCTCTTCACCCGGGGGACCGGCGTGCCTCCGATGCGCGCGTTGCGCGAGGCGCGGCTGCGACACGCCGCCCGGCTGCTGGAGAGCACCGACCTGACCGTCGAGCGGGTCGCCGCCGCGTCCGGATTTCCCAGCCCGTTCCATTTCAACCGGGTTTTCCGTGAAAGATACGGTGTCCCGCCCGGCGCCTACCGTTCCGGTGAACGTCCGTAATGCCCGCGGTCATTGGTTCGCGGACGCCGTCGGCCGGACGGCATGCGCAGGTCGGGCCGTGGTTCAATGGTTGGTGCGGATGCCGGGGCGGTCGACCCCGAATCCTCGCGCCAATTACGATGTCGATACAACGACAAAGCGCGAACGTACTCATTGACGATTCGTCAAATTAGCGCAGGCTCCGGGCAATGCGGAAAACCCTGGGATCCCTTGTTCTGCCCTGCTGGCCTGTGCAAAAGTGTGCCGTGTCGGCATGCGGACAATTATTTTCACCCCCGCATGCGCGAGGCCGCTCCCGTACGCCCCCCACGCTTCAAAAGAGCTGCCGACGGTGGACGTTCGAGCGCCGAACCCCCAACGGGCCCATCCGACCATGGCGTCGGCCGGGTCGCATACCGGTCACATACCCGACGGTATGGACTAAATTCCGCGTTGCGTCTGGAAGGAATGCCGCCGTGAATGACGCAGGCCTGGGGAATTCCCCTACCCCCGCCCGGCCGTTCGACGTCACCGACGAGCAGCTCAGCGCCGAGCTCAAGCAATGGACGGGCGCCGCGCCCGCGCTGCACCCCGTCGGTGAACTCCTCGACCGGCACTGGGAAGCGGCCTTCGCCTACGCCCGACTGTGCACCGACGGGTCTCGCGGCGCGGGAATGCTCACCACCGCCGCATTCACCCGGCTTTTCGGTGAATCCCTCCGCCAGACCGGCCCTACTGCTGCTTGGCGCCCCCAACTCCTTGTCACCGTCCGCCGTATCGCGGCCGAATGGGACAACGACGGCCGCAGCGAACTCCTGCACCCCGACCTGCGCGTCGGCGAGGGGGAGCGGGCCGCCTCCCGGCTGCTCCCGCCCACGAACCGCCGGCTGCTCTCCCGTGCCTTCCAGCGCCTGACCCAGTCCTCGCGGGCCGTGCTGTGGCACACCGAGGTCGAGTCGGAACCGCTGTCGACCCCCGCCGGACTGCTGGGCCTCGACGAGCAGGACACGCGCGTCGAACTGCGCCGGGCCCGCGAGCGGCTGCGTGAGGAGTGCCTCCAGGTGCACCGCGAACTCGCCCACGAGGACGAGTGCCAGCGGTACGTCCGGATGATCGACGTGACCTTCCGGCGCGGCGGCGTCGACATCGACCGGGACCTCCAGCAGCACCTCAACGGCTGCAGCCACTGCCGGTACACCGCCGACCAGCTCCAGCAGTTCAACGGCGGCCGCAGCCTCGGCCTCGCCCTGGCCGAGGCCGTCCTCGGCTGGGGCGCCCGCGGCTATCTGGAGTCGCGGGCCGGCCTCGCCGCGGAGCCCGCCGGGCAGGAGGCCGCGCCCGGCGGCCGCCCCGCCGTCGGAGAGGACTTCGCCCCGGCGGCCGGGCCGGGCAAGGACCTGGTGGTGCACCCCGCCCTCTCCCGCCGCGCCAAGCAGCGGGCCGCCCGCCGGGTGCGCCGCCGCAACCTCGCCGTGGCCGTGGGCACGGTGAGCGGTCTGGTCGTGCTGCCGCTGGTGCTGTGGGCGGTGCTCGGCTCCGGCGACGACGCCGGCCCGACGGCCGCGGGCAAGCCCTCCGCCACGCCCGGCAAGGGCACCGCCAGCTCGGGCCCGTCCTGGATCGGCACCAGCCAGACCACCCAGGGCACCCTGCGCGGACGCCTGCACAACATCGCCTCCGGCCTGTGCATCGGCGTGGTCGGCAAGAAGCCCGCCAAGGGCGCCGAGACCGAGCTCGCCGAATGCTCCTCGGTCGCCAGCCAGCAGTGGACGTACGAGAACGACGGGCTGCTGCGCAACGGCGCCGACCCCGGCCTGTGCCTCGACTCGCACCTCGGCTACTCCGTCCAGCTCGCCCCGTGCTCGACCGCCGCCGGCACCGGTGGCCGGAGCATCCGCTACGACTTCACCCTCCAGGGCGCCCTGGTGCCCCGCTGGGACCAGGACCTGGCGCTCGCCCCGGCCGCCACCGACGGCGGCGGCTCCCTGGTGGTCAAGACCCGGGCGAACGTCGCCGCCCAGCGCTGGGTGATGGACACCTCCCAGCCCGACCTGCAGATGCAGATCGTCAACTGGGACGCCGAGACCACTCCGACGCCGACTCCCACCCCGTCGGCCACCCCCGTGCCCAAGGCCGCGAAGACCGCCACGCCGACGCCCACCCCGTCGGCGTCGCGGACGACGGCACAGCCCACGCCGTCGAGCAGCACCCCCAGCTACAACCCGTGCGAGGAGTACCCGGGTTACTGCTACGGCGGCGGCCAGTACGGCGACGGCGGCGGCTACGGCGGTGGTGGTGGCTACGGCGGCGGTGGCGGTCACCACGGCCACTGAACCGGCACGGGCTCAGGAGTGGTGCGGCGGCGGGGGTGGCATCGTCGTCAGGTCCGGGGCTCCCTCCGGCCACACCAGCAGCACCGGGCAGGGCGCGTGGTCGACGGCGAACCGCACCGCCTTGCCCAGGCTGTGCGGCCCCAGCCGGGACCGGTCGCCGTCCCGGGCCACGATCAGCAGACCGGCGTCCTCGGCGGCGGCCACCACCTCCCGCTCGACGCGCCCGGTCCGCTCCAGCCGGGTGCACGGCCGTCCCAGCCGTGCCTCTGCCGCGTCCAGCAGGTCCGCCGCCGACGTGCCACCGAGCTCCACCAGCCGCTGCTCCGGGTCCGGTTCCGAACCCGCCCGGCCCAGCAGCCCCGCGAACGCGCCGTGCGCCAGGCCGGCCACCCCCGGCTCGGTCACGTGCAGCAGCACCACCTCGGACGCGTCCCGCGCGTAGTCCCGCGCCGCGTCCACACAGGCGGGCCAGGTCCCCTCCACCAGCCAGACGATCACCCGCATGTCCATGGCCTCCCGTCTAGATCCCGACCACCTGGAGCGCCCCCCACAGTGCCACCACCGCACCGGCCAGCGCGGTCGGCACGGCGAGCAGCCCCAGCCGGGTGAACTCCCCGAGATCCACCCCGTGGTCATGCTGGTGCACGATCCTGCGCCACAGCAGCGTGGCGAGCGAACCGGCGTAGGTGAGGTTCGGGCCGATGTTCACCCCGAGCAGCACCGCCAGCACCGCGCCCGGTCCGGTCTGCGCGGCCAGCGGCAGCAGCACCAGCACCGCCGGCAGGTTGTTGACGACATTGGCCAGTACGGCGGCCAGCGCGGCGATGCCGAGCAGGGCCGGCAACCCCGTCCCGCCGGGCAGGACATGCCCGAGCGCGTCGGACAGCCCGTTGTCGACGACCGCCCGCACCACGATCCCGAGCGCCAGCACGAACGCCAGGAACGCCGGAGCGGCCGCCTTCACGACCGACAGCGGAGTCGCCTGCCGCCGTACCAGCGCCCGCCCGGCGAGCACCAGCGCGCCGGCGAACGCGGCCCACGCGGGGTCGATCCCGAGCGCGGAGGTGACCACGAACCCGGCGAGCGTGCAGGCCACCGTCACCACCGCGAACAGCGGCAGCCGGGGCGGCTCGCCGGTGTCCTTCGCACCCGGGGCCGCCGTGGACAGGTCCCGGGCGAAGAACCGCCGGAACACCAGGAACTCGGCGCCGATCGCCACCAGCCAGGGCAGCACCATCAGCGCCGCGAACCGGGTGAAGCTCAGCCCGCTCGCCGCGAACGCCAGCAGGTTCGTCAGATTGGACACCGGCAGCAGCAGCGAGGCGGTGTTCGACAGGTGCGTGCACGCGTAGACGTGCGGCTTGGCCCGCACCCCGGACCGGGCCGCCGTCGCGAACACCACCGGCGTCAGCAGCACCACCGTCGCGTCCAGGCTCAGTACCGCGGTGATCACCGAGGCCAGCGCGAACACCGCGGTCAGCAGCCGCACCGGCCGCCCGTCCGACCAGCGGGCCATCCACGCCCCGCAGGCCTGGAACAGCCCCTCCACATCGCAGAAGTGGGCGAGCACCAGGACAGCGGCGAGGAAACCGACGACGGGCCCGAGCCGTTCGGCCTCCTCCCGGGCGTGCTCCAGCGAGATCGCCCCGGTGGCGATCACCAGCCCCGCCGCCGGCACGGCGAGCACCGCCTCCGGCCAGCCGCGCGGCCGGATCACGGCCCAGGCGAGGACGGCGGCGAGCAGCAGCACGGACAGGGTCTCGGCGAGCGGGGTGTTCAGAGCGCGTTCCTCGGGGCGTGATCAAGTGCGGCCCGCCCATGAAAGCAGACGGACCTGGTTACGAGGACGGGGTACCCGCCGCGCCGAGAAACTCCCCCCAGCCGCCCGTCGGCTCCTGCCCCGGGTTCAGTGTGCGCAGGGTGCGCAGCACCGCCGGGTCCTGCGCCTCCAGCCAGGCCACGAGTTGCTTGAAGGAGACGAAGCGCACGTCGTCGTACTCGGCCATCTTGCCGATCGCCTCCTCGACGGCGTCCATGTAGATGCCGCCGTTCCAGCGCTCGAAGTGGTTGCCGATGAAGAACGGCGCCCGGTTGGTGGAGTACGCCCGCTCGAAGCCCGCCAGATAGGTGTCCCGGGCCTGGGTGCGCCAGGCGTCGTACTGGGACTTGTCGCCGAGCGGGTTGCCTGCCGACTGGTTGAACATCATGTTGTAGTCCATCGACAGGACCTGGAAGGAGTGCCCGGAGAACGGTATGGACTGCAGCGGGAAGTCCCAGATGCGGTTGCCCTGCACCTTGCCCGGCCAGATCTGCAGGCCGCCGGGGGAGCTGGCGTCGTACTTCCAGCCGAGCGCGGCCGCCGTGGGCAGCAGGTTGGTCTGGCCCTCCAGACACGGGGTACGGCCGCCGATCAGCTCCTTGCGGTAGTCGAAGGGCAGCGGGTCCAGGTCGGTGAAGCCCGTGTTGGTCTTCCACTTGGTGACGAAGCCGATCGCCTGGTCGATCTCACTGCGCCACTCGGCCGGGGACCAGTTGCGCACGCCGTCGCTGCCGCAGAAGTGCCCGTTGAAGTGGGTGCCGATCTCGTGGCCCTCCAGCCAGGCGGCGCGCACCTGCTGGAGCGTGTTGTGGATGTGCCGGTCGGAGAGGTAGCCGATCGCGGAGGCGCCCACCTCGTGCTGCGGCGGCCGGTAGAGGTCCTTCTTGGACTCCGGCAGCGTGTAGATGCCGGACAGGAAGAACGTCATCTTCGCGCCGTGGTCCGCGGCGACCCTGCGGAAGCGGGAGAACAGCTGGTTGCTGAGCTCGCCGGCACCGTCCCAGGAGAACACCACGAACTGCGGCGGCTTGGCACCGGCCGCCAGGCGCGTGGCCTTCGGCTGGTGCGGCTGGGCGCCGGTGTCGGCGGTGGAACCGTCCCCGATGAGCTTCAGCGGCCTGGTCGGTACGCCGCTGCTCTTGCCGTCGCCGGCGGAACCGCCGCCGCCCACCGTCCACTCGCCGTTCGAGCACCCCGACACCGCGCCCAGTGCACCCAAGGCGCCCGCCGTCGCGCCCGCCGTCAGGATCCGCCTGCGGGAGATGCCGCTCATGTCCGTCCCCGATTCCGTCGTCCCGGCCCCTCGCGGGGCCTTCTTCCTGTGTGGTCGACGGGTTCGATGGCGGGCCAGGCGAAAAAGATCGGAGCCGGGTCCGCGTGTTGCACGCCTGTGACAGTCGTGGCCCGGACATGACGAACCCCGCTGCCCGGGGGGAGGGGCAGCGGGGTCCGGGTGTGGGGTGATCAGGCCCCGAGCGGCCGGTGTTTCGGCCGGTCAGACGCCGGTGCCGGCGCTGAGCACGGTCAGCCGTACCGAGGAGGAGTTCCCGGACACCGGGACCGTGCCGCCCTTCCAGGTGACCTTCAGCGAGTCACGCTCGTCCGGCGGGGTGACCTCCAGCGCGGCTGGCGTCGCCGTCTTGGCGCCGCTGATCTCCGGGTTGGAGAAGGTCAGCCCCGCCCAGGCGCTCTGGCCGGGCTTGAGGGTGACCGTCGCGGGGGTACTGGCGGAGGTCTCCCGCTTCGGGTCGGGGCCGAGCTGGGTGCCGGCGGCGTTCACGAAGGCGGCGCCCGGGAACCCGCGGACGGTGCAGGTGCGGCCCGACTTGTTGGTGAACACGATCGGGAAGTTCTCCTGACCGGCCCCCGGGTCGTTGCCGCCCACCGAGGCGGTCAGCTCCGAGGTGTGACAGCGGCTGCTGGACGCGGTGCCGGCGGTCGTCGTGCCGCCGCCGGTCGAGGAGGCGTCACCCGTCGACGAGCCGCTGCTCCGGGACGCCGACGAGGACGCCGTGCCGGACGGCGCGGAACCGGAGTCCGACGCGCTCGAACCCGCCGAGTCGCCGGTCGCGGGCGCGGCCGTGCCCGACACCGACTCCGGCGACTTGCCCGGGCTGTCGTTGCCGCAGGCGGTCAGGAGGCCCAGAGCGGCGACCGTGCTCGCGAGCAGGGCCGCCCCGCGCCGCAAGGACTGGGACGTGTGCGCCATGTCTCTCCACACTCCTGGATGTTCGCGGCACGCTGCGAGACGTGCCCGAGGCGCTCCGTGCGCCGTCACTCCCATCCGATGCGAGAAACGGCGGAAAAGTTCGAGGGCACGCCGTGATTCATCGGGTCAGGTGACCCGGATCGACCGGAGTATGCCCTCCGTGGCGGTGTCGTCGGCCGCTCCCTTCTGCCGTACCTGTACGTACACCTGGGGCTGGTCGTCCCCGTCGGCCGGGGCGAGGGCCACCTCCTGGACCGAGCCGCCGGCCCCCGAACAGTCGCTCCAGGTCCGGACCCGGCCCTTCCAGGTGCTGCTCGTGAAGGCGCGGCTGCCGTCGTAGTGGCACTGCGCGTGGGACAGGGCGTTCACCTTCGCGGCGACGTCGCCGTGCTCGCTCAGGCCGATGAACACGCCGTTCACCGCGGTCGTCAGGTCCTGCCACTCCGAGACGTCGTCGGCGACCTCAAGCCCCGGCTCGTGCCCCGAGGCCAGCCCGAGCGCCTTGGGATTCCAGCCGGAGTTCCGCAGCTCGTCCGCCCACCCGGACGGTACCTGTGCCACCACCCGCCCGGTGGAGTCGGTGACCTTCGTCTCGTCGCCCGCCGAGCCGCCCCGGTCGACCAGCGTGACCGCGAGGGCGGTGCCCCCGGCCGCGAGGACCGCGGCGACGGTCAGCGTGATGGCGTTGAGCCGTCTGCGGACGCCGTCCAGGCGCCGCGGCCGACGCGCGGCCGCGGCCGCCGCCAGCCGGTCCAGCTCGTCCGCGAAGGCATGGGCGGACGGCCAGCGCCGCTGCCGGTCCGGCTCCAGGGCCCGCATCAGCGCCCGCTGGACGTCGTCCCCGAGGTCCGGCCGCAACCGCTCCGGCCGGACGACCTGCCCGGGCGCCGCCGGCACCGTGCCGGTGACCAGCTCGTAGCCCACCGCACCCAGCGCGTACACGTCGGCACGTGCGTCGATGCCCTCCCCGGGCTGGGCCTGCTCCGGCGGCTGATAACCCGCCGAACCGGCCGCCAGGGTCAGCCCCGACGCCTGCGCCAGGCTCTTCGCCAGCCCCAGGTCGGCCAGCAGCACCCGCCGGGTGCCGTCCTGCGCGGTGCGCAGCAGCACATTGGTCGGCTTGATGTCCCGGTGCACGATCCCGGCCCCGTGCAGGTCCGCCGCGCCGCGTGCCGCCAGCGCGGTCAGCAGCAGCGCGTCGGGGACCGGCAGCGGGCCCGCCCCGAGCAGGTCGGCGAGAGTGCCCGCGTCGGCGTACTCCATCACGAAGTACGGCCGCCCGTCCGGGAGTTCACCGATGTCGTAGACCTGCACCACCCGCTTCGAGTCGGCCCGGCGCAGCAGCCGTGCCTCGGACAGGAAGCGGTCGTGGATGTCGAGACGGTGGGACCAGTTGTCGGCGAGCACCTTCACCGCGACCGAGGCGTCCAGCTGGTCGTCGTGGGCGAGCCAGACCGTCCCGAAGGCACCAGTGCCCAGGCGCCGTTCGAGGCGATAGCGGCCGATCCGCTCCAGGGGTTGCATACGACTATCATGCCTGGCCTGAGATCGACTTCGAGGGGGACCTCCCGTGCCGGACGCCGCGCTGACCGAAGACCTCGCCCGGCGGGCCGCCGCCGGCGACCAGCTGGCGCTGAACCAGCTGCTGACCGAGGTCTGGCCCGACGTCGTACGACGCTGCGGACGGTTCCTGCCGTGCCGGGAGGACGCGGAGGAGGCGGCCCAGGACGTGCTGCTCCAGATCTCCCGGAAGATCTCCACCTTCGAGGGCCGCAGCCGCTTCAGCACCTGGCTGTACACGGTCGTCGCCAACTGCTCGCGGCAGAAGTACCGGGACCTGAAGCGGCGGGCGGCGGAGCAGCCGGCGGACATCGAACCGGCCGAGCACGTGGACCCGCGCACCACCAGCGTGATCGCCGGTTCCCGGATCGATCTCCTGGAGGCGCTGGACCGGCTGGAGCGAGAGCATCCGCAGCTGGTCGCGCCGCTGGTCTACCGGGACATCTGCCAGCTGGACTACGCCGAGGTCGCCGAACGGGTGGGGATCCCGCTGGGGACGCTGAAGTCGCGGCTGCACGAGGCGCGCAAGCAGGTCCGGCCCTGGCTGAGCGCGCCGTGACGGGAGCAGCAGGCGCGCCGCGAGCACGAACGGCGGACGCGCCGTGACGGCGACGGCGAAAAATCAGGGCAAAAAAATAGGGCAAGGAGTTCATCCGCTCCTCGCCACTCTCAACTTATAGCGCACAGGGGGGCTTGCGGCAAGGCCCCCTTCGTCCCGCAAAATCGCAGGCCGAAGCCAGAGCCGGCGGTATTTGGGGGGATTCACCACGTGCGTGTGTTGTTGATGGGATACGGGTCGCGCGGGGACGTCGAACCGATGGCGGGACTCGGGCTGGCGCTGCGGGAACTCGGCGCCGAGGTGCGGGTGTGCGCCCCGCCGGACCAGGAGTTCGCGGAGCTGCTGGCCCGCGCGGGCGTGGCGCATGTGCCGTTCGGGCCGTCGGTGCGCTCGGTGGTGACCAGGCCGAATCCGCAGCCGTCGGACGCGTTCCGGCTCGCCGCCGACCTGGTCGCCGCGCACTTCGACGCGGTCGCCGCGGCGGCCGAGGGGTGCGACGTGGTGGTGGCGACCGGCCTGATGCCGGCCGGCGTGCGGTCCGTGACCGAGAAGCTGGGCATCCGGTACGTGTTCGCGTGCCCCCACCCGTTCGGGATGCCGTCCTCGCACTTCCCGCCGTCGGGGCGCCCGGGGCGCCCGGCACCGCCGGACGCCGACCTGCGGACGCTGTGGAAGGTGGACGCCGAGCGGGTGGACGCGCTGTACGGCGAGGCCCTGAACACCCATCGGGCGGCGATCGGACTGCCACCGGTGGACGACGTCCGCGCCCACGTCCTCACCGGCCGGCCGTGGCTGGCGGCGGACCCGGTCCTGGGACCGTGGCAGGACCTGACGGACCTCGACCTGGTGCAGACCGGGGCCTGGCTGCTGCCGGACCGACGCCCGCTTCCGGACGGGCTGGCGGCCTTCCTGGCGGCCGGTGAGCCGCCGGTGTACGTCGGCTTCGGCAGCATGGCGATGCGCGGCGCGCCGGACGCCGCCCGGGCGGCCGTCGAGGCGGTGCGTGCCCAGGGCCGCCGGGTGCTCGTCGGACACGGCTGGGCCGACCTTGCCCCGATCGACGACCGGGCCGACTGCCTCGCGATCGGCGAGGTCAACCACCAGGCTCTGTTCCGGCGGGTGGCAGCCGTCGTGCACCACGGCGGCGCGGGCACCACGACGACCGCCGCCCTGGCCGGCGTGCCCCAGGTGATCGTCCCGCAGATCGTGGACCAGCCGCACTGGGCCGCCCGGGTGGCCGAGCTGGGCATCGGCGCGGCCCACGACGGCCCGACCCCGACCACCGACTCCCTCTCCGCCGCGCTCACGACCGTCCTCGCCCCCGGGACCCGGGCCCGGGCGACCGCCGTGGCCGCCGACATCCGCACCGACGGCGCGACGACGGCCGCGAAGCTCCTGCTCGAAGAGGCCGACCAGGAGACGCCGCCCGTCTCCGCGTGAACCGTGCGGAAGCAGAGCCGCTCGCACCCGCGCCCGCCACCACCGGACGAGACCGGCCGGAAGCACCGCCAGTCTCCGCACGGACAACAAGGAAACCAGAGCCGCCCCACCTGCCGCCGAGCCCGGCACCTCGCAGGGAAGCGGTGCCGCCCGCATCAGCGGGTGTGCCCCGATCCGTCAAAGAACCAGAGCCCCCACCGTCGCCGAGCCCGGCATCCCGCAGGGAAGCGGAGTCAGCCGTATCCGCCGCGTGGCCGGCACCTCAACGGAGCTGATGCAGTGAACCCCCTGACCACCCGTGTCTTCGATCTCCCCGAGCAGTTGTCCGGCAAGGCCGACCCGGCCCTGATCGCCGACGACGAGCGGCACTTCGCGGCCATCGCGCGCTGCCTCGACGAGACGATCGCCGAACTGTCCGACCGCCTCGACACCGCACTCAAGGCCCCGGGCGGCACCGGCCGGGCCGCCATGGACCGGGACACCGAGGTCCACCGGCTGACCGGACGGCTGCGCACCCTGCGCCGCTTCGGCCTGGACCTGTGCCTGGGGCGCATGGTCGCCGCGGACGACCCCGAGCCCATGTACATCGGCCGGCTCGGCCTCACCGACAACGAGGGCCGCCGGCTGCTGCTCGACTGGCGGTCACCCGCGGCCGAGCCGTTCTTCGCGGCGACCCACGCCGACCCGACGGGGCTGCACAGTCGTCGCCGATACCGCTGGACGGACGGCCGGATCAGCGACTACTGGGACGAGGTGTTCACCGCCGACGGACTCGAAGGGCACGCCGCGCTCGACGACCAGTCCGCCTTCATCGCGAGCCTCGGCGCCGACCGGTCGGAGCGGATGCGGGACGTGCTCGCCACCATCCAGGCCGACCAGGACGCCATCATCCGCGCGGGATCCCGGGGCGCCCTCGTCGTCGACGGTGGTCCGGGCACCGGCAAGACGGTCGTCGCCCTGCACCGCACCGCGCACCTGCTCTACTCCGACCCGCGCCTCGGCCACCGGCGGGGCGGTGTGCTGTTCGTGGGCCCGCACCGGCCCTACCTGAACTATGTCTCCGACGTACTGCCCAGCCTCGGCGAGGAGGGCGTGCAGACCTGTGTGCCGGCCGACCTCGTGGACGAGGGAGCCGCGGCGACGCCCGAGGCCGATCCGGAGGTGGCCCGCCTGAAGTCGTCCGCGGACATGGTGCGGGCGATCGAGACGGCCGTCCGCTTCTACGAGGAGCCGCCCGCCGCGGGCATGACGGTCGCCACCGACTGGGGCGACCTGTGGCTGAGCGCCGACGACTGGGCCGACGCGTTCCGGGCACCGGGGCCGGGTACACCGCACAACGAGGGCCGTGCGCAGATCTGGGAGGAACTCGCGACCATCCTGCTGGACAAGCACACCGGCGACGACGTCCCGCCCGAGCGGTTCCGCAGGTCGCTCCAGCAGGACCGGGAGCTGGTCGACACCCTGAACGGCGCCTGGCCGTTGCTGGAGGCCACCGACCTGGTCGGCGACCTGTGGTCGGTGCCGGCCTATCTGCGGATGTGCACCCCCTGGCTCGACCGCGACGACGTACGGCTGCTCCAGCGCGCCGACGCCCAGGCCTGGACGGTGTCCGACCTGCCGCTCCTGGACGCGGCCAGGCAGCGGCTGGGCGACCCGGAGGCGGCCCGGCGCGGGCAGCGGCAGGAGGCCGCGCTCGCCGCCCAGCGCGAGCGTATGGCCCAGGTCGTCGACAACCTGATCGGGGCCGCCGTCGACTCCGGCGCCGACGGGGACGACGGCGAGGGCCTGGTGCGGATGCTGCGCGGCGAGGACGCCAAGGTCAGCCTCGTCGACGAGTCCGAACTGCCCACCCTGCCCCCGGACCTGCTGGCCGGCCCGTTCGCACACATCGTCGTCGACGAGGCCCAGGAACTGACCGACGCCGAATGGCAGATGCTGCTGCTGCGCTGCCCGTCCCGGAGCTTCACCATCGTCGGGGACCGCGCCCAGGCCAGGCACGGGTTCGCGGAGTCCTGGCGGGAGCGCCTGGAGCGGGTCGGATTCGACCGGATCACCCTGGCCTCGCTCGGCATCAACTACCGCACACCGGAGGAGATCATGGCGGAGGCCGAGCCGGTCATCCGGGCCGCGCTCCCGGACGCCAACGTGCCGACCTCGATCCGCGGCAGCGGCCTGCCCGTCGTCCACGGATCCGTCGACCGGCTGGCCCCGATCCTCGACGACTGGCTCGCCGCCCACGCCGAGGGCGTCGCCTGCGTGATCGGCGACCCCGCCTTCACCGCCACGCCCCGGGTCCGCTCGCTGACCCCGCAGCTGTCGAAGGGCCTCGAATTCGACCTGGTCGTCCTCGTCGACCCGGAGGACTTCGGCACCGGCGTCGAGGGCGCCGTCGACCGCTATGTCGCGATGACCCGGGCGACCCGGCAACTGGTCGTCCTGACCAGCACCCCCTAGGGAAGATCCTCCGGGAACAGGGACAGCTCGGCCCAGATCGTCTTGCCCTCGGCGGTGTGCCGGGTGCCCCAGCGCTGGGTCAGCTGCGCCACCAGCAGCAGGCCCCGGCCGCCCTCGTCCCAGGTCTTGGCCCGGCGCAGGTGCGGGGCGGTGTGACTGGTGTCGGAGACCTCGCAGATCAGCCTGGTCGTGTCGTGGATCAGGCGGAGCCGGATGGGATGGGAGCCGTAGCGGATGGCGTTGGTGACCAGTTCGCTGACCACCAGCTCCGCCGTGAAGGCGGCCATGGTCAGGTCCCACACGTCCAGCTGCTGCACGACCTGCTTGCGGATCGGCGCGACCAGGGCGGGGTCGGCGGGGATGTCCCAGGTCGCCACCCGGGACGGCGGCAGGCCCTGGGTGCGGGCCAGCAGCAGGGCGACGTCGTCGGCCGCACCGCCCGGCGGCAGCAGGGCGTGCAGGATCCGGTCGCAGGTCTCGTCCAGCGAGTCGCTGTACGACGCCAGCGCCTCGTGGAGGAGTCGGCGACCGGTCTCCGGGTCCCGGTGCCGGGATGTGACCAGCCCGTCCGTGAACATGGCCAGCACGGTGCCCTCGGGCAGCTCGATCTCGGTGGACTCGAACGGCAGCCCGCCCAGGCCCAACGGGGGACCGGCGGGCAGGTCCACCTCGTGGAGGCGGTGGCCCGGGCGCAGCACGACGGGGAGCGGATGACCGGCGCGGGCCAGCGTGCAGTGCCGGGACACCGGGTCGTAGACGGCGTACAGGCAGGTGGCGCCGACCTCGCCGGGGCTGACCTCGCCGCCCTGCTCCTCCGAGAGCCGGACCACCAGGTCGTCGAGGTGGGTGAGCAGCTCGTCCGGAGCCAGGTCGATGTCGGCCAGGGTGCGTACGGCGGTGCGCAGCCGGCCCATGGTCGCCGAGGCCTGCACACCGTGGCCGACGACGTCCCCGACGACCATGGCGACCCGCAGCCCGGACAGCGGGATCACGTCGAACCAGTCGCCGCCCACCCCGGCCCGGGCGGCCGGCAGATAGCGGGAGGCGGCCTGCAGGGCGGCGGTGTGCGGCAGTGTCCGGGGCAGCAGACTGCGCTGCAGGGCCAGAGCGGTCTCGCGCTCCCGGGAGTAGCGGCGGGCGTTGTCGATGCAGACGGCGGCCCGGGCCGTGATCTCCTCGGCCAGCAGCACGTCGTCCGGGCCGAACGGACCGGGCCGCCGGTGCCGGGTCAGCACCGCGACCCCCAGGGTCGTCCCGCGCGCCTGGATCGGCACGGCCATCGAGGTGTGGACGCCGAACTCGCGCACCCGCTCCCCGCGCAGCTTGTGCCAGGTCAGCCACTGCGTCATCTCGCCGGACGACACCTGGGCCACGATGCTGTGCCCCGCGGTCAGCGAGTCGGCCTGCGGCGAGGAAGCCGGGTAGGACTCGCTGTGGCCGGGCTTGAGCACCGCCTCGGGGACGCCGGGCACCACGGACTGGTACGCGCTGCGACGCAGCGTGACCGGCGCCGTCAGCCGGGTCGGGAGGTCGCCGCCGTTCTCCGGCGGGTCCAGCAGGTCGACGGTGACGAAGTCGGCGAGCGCCGGCACGAAGACGTCCGCCAGCTCCTGGGCCGTACGGGTGACGTCCAGGGTGGTGCCGATGCGTACGCTCGCCTCGTTGACCAGCTGGAGCCGCTCCCTGGCGAGGTGGCTCTCGGTGATGTCGTGCGCGGCCAGGCTCACCCCCAGCACCCGTCCCGCGGGGTCGGTGACCGGCGCCATCCGGGCCAGCCAGGCACGCGCCCGGTCCTCGCCGCCGGAACGCATGAAGGTCTCGACGTCCAGCTGGCGGCCGGTGGCCAGCACCCGGAGCATGTTCTGTTCCAGCTCCTCGCCCTGCGGCGTGCCGTCGATCTCGGTGATCCTCAGCCCCTGGATCCGCTCCGCGGGCAGCCCGATGAGCTCGGCCATCGTGCCGTTGGCCCGGTGCAGCCTCAGCTGTTCGTCGTAGACCGCGATCGCGCACGGCGACTGGATCAGCGCGGCCGTGGCCAGCGGATCGTACGGGGCGGTCGGTGCGCCGTCCGGCACCGGGGAGAAGACGAGCCAGCGTCCGGCACCCTCGTCGTGTGCCGTGTGGTGGTGGGCGACCAGCCAGACCGGGATCGTACGGCCGTCCCGGTGGCGGAGGTCGAGGGTGCCGTTCCAGCGGGCGCCGACGGGCACGGGCGGTGTGGCCCCGGCGAGCAGCAGCGCCGCGGGCCGGCCCACGATCTCTTCGGCCGGGTGGCCGAGGAGCCGCCGTGCGCCCTCGTTCCACTCGGCCAGTGTGCCGTTCTCGTCGATGACGGCCCGGGCCGTCGCCGCATCGTCGAACGGATAGACCCGGCTCATCTCGCCACTCCCAAGCGCACACTCACAGTCAACAGGTGCACCACAGGTGTTCAGCCTAGTCCGTCGGACCCGCCCGTGACCGCCAGGCACCGGCGGCCGCTCGGCCGGGACCGCTCCCCGTCCGGTTTCCCGGACGGGGACCGGCCCGTGGGACGAAAGCCATGACCGACCGCCTCCGGACCCTTGACGACCACAAGTGGCACAGCGTCAGAATCTGTTTGTTCACGATCAGTTGTGAGTAGTTCTGGGTCCTGATGAGGGAGAGCCGCACCATGACGGTCACACGCAGATCGGTTCTCGCGGTCGCCACGACAGCCCCGGCGGCCGGCGCCCTGCTGGGCGCCCCGGGCGTCTGGGCGGCCCCGGAGGCGGATACGGCCACGCAGGTCACCGGGCGCCGCACGGTCGCCCTGCGCGACGGCTGGCGGTTCGCGCTGGTCGACCCCGGCGGGATCACCGACCCGACCGGCGCCTACGCGGGCGCCGCCGACCCCGGGTACGACGACTCGGCCTGGCGTCAGGTGGCCGTGCCGCACGACTGGAGCATCGAGCAGACCCCCACCACCGACGACGGCACCACCAGCGGCACCGGCTTCTTCCCGGGCGGCCTCGGCTGGTACCGGCTCGCCTTCACCCTGCCGCCGGGCTACGCCGGAAAACGGATCTCGGTGGAGTTCGACGGCGTCTACATGGACTCGTACGTGTACTGCAACGGCACCGAGGCCGGCCGCCACCCCTACGGGTACACCGGGTTCGCCCTCGACCTCACCGGGCTGCTGCACACCGACGGCAGCACCGAGAACGTCCTGGCGGTCAAAGTGCAGAACCAGCTGCCCAGCAGCCGCTGGTACTCGGGCAGCGGCATCTACCGCGAGGCCCGCCTGGTGGTGACCGACCCCGTGCACGTGGCGCGCTGGGGGACCTACGTCACCACACCGGACATCACCGCCGAGCGGGCCGTGGTACGGGTGCGGACGGCGGTCGTCGACGAGTCCGGGGAGGGCGCGGACGTCACGGTGGTCTCCCGGATCGTCGGCCACGACGGCCGTACGGTCGCCCGTACGTCCTCCACGGTCACCGTCACCGCATCCGGCCCCGGACCCGGCTCCGGTGAGGCCGCCGAGACCCATGAACTGACCGTCAGAAGGCCGAAGTTGTGGTCCATCGAGGCCCCGCACCGCTACACCCTGCTCACCGAACTCCGGGTCGGCGGCACGACCACCGACACCTACCGCACGGTCTTCGGCATCCGCGGCTACCGCTTCGACCCCGACGAGGGCTTCTCCCTCAACGGCGTGCACACCAAGATCAAGGGCGTCGACCTCCACCACGACCAGGGCGCCCTCGGCGCGGCGATCAGCGCCGACGCGGTGCGCCGGCAGATGACCATCATGAAGTCGATGGGCGTCAACGCCTTCCGCACCTCGCACAACCCGCCCTCGCCGCAGATGATCGAGGTCTGCGAGGAACTGGGCATCGTGATGATGGTGGAGGCCTTCGACTGCTGGCGGACCGGCAAGACCAAGTACGACTACGGCCGGTTCTTCGACGAGTGGTGCGAGAGCGACGCCACCGAGATGGTCCTCGCGGCCCGCAACTCGCCCGCCGTCGTCCTGTGGTCCATCGGCAACGAGATCCCCGACTCCACCTCCACCGCCGGCCTCGCCATGGCCGACCGGATCATCGCCGCCGTCAAGGCCGCCGACGACACTCGCCCTCTGGTCATCGGCTCCGACAAGTACCGCGGTGTGCCGAAGCCGGGCTCCGCCGCCGACCTGATGCTCGCCAAGCTCGACGGACTCGGCCTGAACTACAACACCGCCAAGTCCGTGGACGCGCTGCACGCGGCCTACCCGCACCTCTTCCTCTTCGAGTCCGAGTCCTCCTCGGAGACCTCGACCCGAGGCGCGTACCAGGAGCCGGAACACCTCAACACGGGGGAGAATTACACGCCCGGCCGCCGTGCGACCTCGTCGTACGACAACAACCTGGCCTCCTGGACGATGAGCGGCGAGTACGGCCACAAGAAGGACCGGGACCGGAAGTGGTTCGCCGGCCAGTTCCTGTGGTCGGGCATCGACTACATCGGCGAGCCGACGCCGTACAACGTGTTCCCGGTCAAGGCGTCCTTCTTCGGCGCGGTCGACACGGCCGGCTTCCCGAAGGACATGTACCACCTCTTCCGCAGCCAGTGGGTGAGCGAGCCCATGGTGCACCTGGTGCCGATGAGCTGGAACCACGAGGCGGGGGACACGGTCGAGGTGTGGGCGTACGCCAACGTGCCCTCCGTCGAGCTGTTCCTGAACGGAAAGTCCCTGGGGGTGCGGGAGTTCGACACCAAGACGACGACGGACGGCCGTACCTACCTGGAGACCACCGAGGCCACCGGCGACGACAAGACCTTCACCACCGGCACCTATCCCGGCAGTTACACCAGTCCGAACGGCAGCGCGGGCAAGCTGCACCTGACCTGGAAAGTGCCGTACCGGCCGGGTGAGTTGAAAGCCGTGGCCCGGCGCGGCGGCAAGGTGGTCGCGACCGACGTCCTGCGCACCGCCGGCGCCCCGCACGCCGTGCGTCTCACCGCCGACCGCGGCTCCCAGGCCGCCGACGGGCGTTCCCTGGTCTTCGTGACCGCCGAGATCGTCGACGCGCACGGCGTGGTGGTGCCCGACGCCGAGCACCTCGTCTCCTTCGCCGCTTCCGGCGGCTCGCTCGCCGGGCTCGACAACGGCCGGCAGGAGAGCGCCGAGCGCTACCAGGCGAGCACCCGAACCGCCTTCCACGGCAAGGCGCTCGCCATCGTCCGCGCCGGCACGCGTCCGGGCTCCCTCAAGGTGACCGCGCGGGTGGACGGACTGCGCACGGGCACCGTCACCGTACGGACCACCCCGTCGGCGTCGGTGGCCCGCACCCCCGCCCCCGACTTCGGGCCCGACCATCCGGCCCCGCCGAACTACCCCTACGCGGACGCCAGTTACTCGGGCCGTCCGGACACCCTCCCGGCCGCCATGCTCGACGGCGACGCGGCCACCGGCTGGTCCAACGCCTTCGCCAAAGCGGCCACCGCCCTGCTGCCCGCGTTCAGCGGTGCCCGGACCGAGGACTGGGTGTCGGTCGACGTCGGACGCACCCGCACGTTCGACCGGGTGGACGTCTCCTTCACCGTGGACGCGACCCACGCGCTGCCCGCGTCGGCCGAGGTGGCGGTCTGGGACGGCAGGGCGTACCGGGCGGTGGAGGGTACGACGGTGGACTGGGCGGCCGCCTCGGACACCCCGACCGTCATCAAATTCACCCCGGTACGCGGCTCCCGGCTCCGGCTGACCCTGACCAGCGCCCACCCGGGGGAGACCTCGGGGGCGGTGCGGATCAGCAGGCTCGAGATCTGACCCCGACGGGCGCGGTTCGGACGCCCGGCCGCCGAGCCGCGCCCGCAGGTACCGCTGGATTCTGCTCTGACCAGCGGGTATTTACGGGTGAGTACCCGCGCGGTACCGTGAAGGGCATGCCAGCTCTCAACGTGGAGTTCAGCGACCGCGAGCTTGAGGACCTGAGGCAGATGGCCAAGGAGCGCGGTACGTCCATGAAGGCCCTCGTCCGTGAGGCGGCCGCCGCCGACATCGCCCGGCACCGGGCGTTGCAGGAGGGGGCGGAGGAGTTCCGCCGGTTCTTCGCCGCGCACGCCGCCGAGTTCGCGGCCGCGTTCCCCGACGACGAGCCGCCCGCGAAGGGCGAGGCCGCCTGAGCATGCCGCCGGTCATCCATGTCGACGTGCCCTGGCTCCTGCAGCGCCATGAGGAAGTGCTGCCCGACCAGCCCACCGTCGACGATTTCTCCGCACTGGTCGCCGCCGTCGCCCGGCACCGGGTCGACCCGCCCCGGCTCGGTACGGACTCCGACCCGGCCTGGCGGGCCGCCGCCCTGCTGCACACCCTTGCCCTGCTCAAGCCGCTGCCCGCGGCCAACGCCCGGTTCGCCTGCGCGACCGCCGTGGCCTACATGTCCGTCAGCGGTGTGGGCGTCGACCCGCCCCACGGCGCCCTCGTCGACCTCGCCGGCGACCTGATGGACGGCAAGACCGACGTCTACGGCGCGGCGGACCGGCTCCGTTCCTGGCAGCTCTGACCCGCCCGGACCTGCGGGCAAAGCCGCCCCGGCGCCTCGGGGGCCGCCGGCCACGGGCGGGAGGAACGGGGCCGGCGACCTGTTTCGCGCAGAAGAGCCGCCGTTCTGCGCGGGGCCGTACGAGGAGGGCCGGTCACCAGTGGACTACCCGCACGGGTGGGCCGGGAGCGTGCGCGCGGGACCGGAGTGGGCGCACCGTTCACACGGGGTGTGCGTAAAGGTGAATACGGCCGTGACAGGACAATGGCCGCGGCCGTCTTTCTGACATTCTGTCAATGCTGTCGATGTTGTACAGGTGCCTTGTTGCTTGTGTGAGACTTGTGCGAGGGTGAATCATCCCCGCGGGGGGTAATGGCCAGGAACTATTCCGCAGTTGGGGAACGCGACCGACGCCATGCCGGCCAATTCCCGCTCCCCGCCACGCGCACCGAAGAGGTACGCACCACCGCACCAAAGGAATCCGCTCAGTGCCCACCCCCCACCCGCCTCGACCTCCCTATCCGCCGCCGGGCGGTGGTTCAGGGGAGTCCGACGAGTCCCTCGCCGCCCCGCTGCGCGCCGGATCCGACATCGAGGCCTCCCGGTCCGCCGCGCTGCTCATGGCCCGGCACTGGCGTCCGGTACAGGAATACGCGGTCATCTGCCTGGCCGCCTCCGGGCCCGTCGCCCACATGGTCGCGGCCGCCGCCTTCCACCAGGTCCTCGACCGGGTGGCTCTGGGGGAGACTGCCGACGCCCTCCGGCCCCGGCTGCTGGTCTCCGTCCGCGACACGGTCGCCAACTGGGCGACCGAGGACCGAATAGCCGAGGTTCTTCCGGACCTCGGGAAACCGGCCGGTGGTCGCGGTATGCGCGCCACGAAGTCCATGACACCGGAAAACCGCACCCTCGCGGAGCGTTCATTCCTGGGTCTTCCGGTGCTCGCCCAGAGTCTGCTGTGGCACATCGAGGTCGAGGCGGAACCCATAACCGTACCGGCCGGTCTGTTGGGCATGGACACGGCAACCGCGGGTGCCGCTCTCGAAGACGCCCGGGAGAAATTCCGGGAGGGGTGTGTCCGGGCCCACCGGGAACTCGCGCCGTCCCAGGAGTGCCGCTACTACAACCGGCTGCTGGACGTCCCGCTGCGCAGGGGCGGCGCTCTGCTGCCGGATGTCCAGGAACATCTCGCACAGTGCCCGTACTGCCGGGCCGCCGCCGAACAACTCGGCCAGGTCGAGGGCGGCCTGGGGGCGCTCCTCGTCGAAGCCGTGCTCGGCTGGGGAGCCCGCCGCTATCTCGACTCGCGCCCGGGACGCAGGGGCGGCGAGGGAGAGCCCCGTACCCGTTCCGCCTCCCGGCGTTCCGGAGGCGGCCGTCGCCGCGCGACGGCGCGGAACCGGATCCTGGCCCGCATCACCGTGCCGGTGCGCCGGCCGCCGGGGTCCTGGTCGTCGAAGACACTGCTGACCAGCGTCGGCGTCGCCGGGGCGGGCCTGCTGGCCTCCGTCCTCGCGGTCAGCGCGCTGTCGGGCGGCGGCGACGGCGGCGACGCCGTGGCCTCCGCGGGCCTGGTGCCCGGCGATTCCGACCCCGAGGCGACGCCCACCTCCGGTACGGCCGCCGGGCTGCCCGCCGCCGACCACGAGACCCGGCTGCGCAACGTCGCCGCCCAGCTGTGTCTGGACATCAACGGTGAGCCCAAGGCCGGGGCGGGCGTCGTCCTGGCGGTCTGCTCCTCGTCCTCGACCCAGGAGTGGACGTACGAGAGCGACGGCGAGCTGCGCAGCGTGGCCGAGCGCGGGCTGTGCCTGGACTCGCACGCGGACGGCGGGGTGGTCATCCTCGGCACCTGCGCGGACGCCGGTACCGAGCGGGGTGACGACGTGCGCTACGACCTCACCGTCCAGGGCGAGTTGCTGCCCCGCTGGGACCAGACCCTTGCCCTCGCCACGGCCGGCGTGGACTCGGGCGCCGACGTCGTCGTGAAGGTCCGCGACCGCTCCAGCAGCCAGCACTGGCTGACCGACCCGCCGGCCCCGTCCCAGAGCTCCAGCTCCCTCTCCATCGCCGGAACCGGCGGTCCTTCGGCCCAGCCGGCGGAGCTGTCCGGCAACTGAGCGCTCCGCTGGAAGTGCCGTGCTCGGCCGTCGCCCGACCGCGGCACCGTCGTAGCCGGTCGCGCCGTTCCTCCCCCCAGCCGAAGGCCGGGGGTACCCCCGGCGCCCCTTCGGGGTACGGCCGAACCGCAGCGGACTTCACCAGCCCTGCTCAGGCGCTTCGCTCAAGGCGCCGGGCCGGGCCGGTGGTCGCGCCGGGCGGCCGGCACGGCCGCCCGCCCGGCCATGGACCCGGCGCCGGCGCGGCCTGCGCACCCGTGCGCCGGCTGCCGTCGCGGGCCCTCGTGGACCGGGCCTCCCGGCCGCGTCCCGGCGCTGGCGGAGCGTCGCGAGCGCACGCGGCCACGGCGCGCCGTGCCTCCCCCGGCCGTCGGGAAGCCCGCCGTGACCGGTCGGACCTACGGGGCAGAGCCGCACATCGGTACCGCGCCGCGTCCCGGTGGGGCGCGGGCGGGGAGGCCGTGTCAGCTCGCGGCGGTCGCCGTGGGCCGGGCGGTGTCCGGTTCGGTGCCGGGGCCGGTGATCGGGGGCACCGGGACCTCGACGGCGGGGACCAGCCGGGGTCCCTGGGGGCCGTAGACCGCGCGTGGCTCGGGGAACAGCCGGAGCAGGGTCAGGAACAGTACGGCGGCCACCGCGAGGGACAGCGGCAGGCTGATGTCGACCCCGCCTGCGAGGTCTCCCAGCGGGCCGACGAACTGTCCCGGGATGTCGGTGAACAGCACGCCGATCACCGCCGAGACCCACCAGGCCGTCATCCCGCGCCAGTTCCAGCCGTGCGAGAACCAGTAACGGCCACCGCGCTGGCGGCGGTTGAAGACCTGCAGGGCGTCCGGGTCGTACCAGCCGCGCCGGGTCCAGAAGCCCAGCATCATCACCACCATCCATGGCGTGGTGCAGGTGATGATCATCGTGGCGAAGGTCGAGATCGACTGCACCAGGTCCAGGCCGAACCGGCCGATGAAGATGAACGCGATGGACAACACGCCGACGAGCACGGTCGCCTGGACGCGCGACAGCCTCGGGAACACCGAGGAGAAGTCCAGGCCGGTGCCGTACAGCGAGGTCGTGCCCGTCGACATGCCGCCGATCAGGGCGAGCAGACACACGGGCAGGAAGAACCAGCCGGGGGAGATGGCGAGCAGACCGCCGACGAAGTCCGGGGCCGCCGGGTCGACGTACTTCGGCGCCTTCGTGGCGATGATGCTCGCGGTGGCCAGGCCGAAGACGAACGGCAGCAGCGTCGCGATCTGGGAGAGGAACGCGGCCCCGACCACCCGGCGACGCGGCGCGTCGGCCGGGATGTAGCGCGACCAGTCGCCGAGGAACGCCCCGAACGACACCGGGTTGGACAGCACGATCAGCGCCGCGCCGATGAACGACGGCCAGAACATCCCCTTCGTCGCCGCGTCCGCCGTGTCCGTGAACACACCGGCGTAGGACGGGTCGAAGTCCCCGGCGAACGCGATGGCGCCGAGCACGAAGAGCAGGCTCGCCGAGGCCACCGCGACCTTGTTGACGAACAGCATGAACCGGAAGCCGTACACGCACACCGCGAGGACCAGGACCGCGAAGAGCGCGTACGCGACGACGTACGAGAGCGTGGAGCGTTCCAGGCCGAACAGCCGGTGTGCGCCGCCGACCAGGGCGTCGCCGGAACTCCACACCGAGATGGAGAAGAACGCGATCGCCGTCAGGAGGGACAGGAACGAGCCGACCACGCGGCCGTGCACGCCCAGGTGCGCGGAGGACGAGACGGCGTTGTTGGTGCCGTTGACCGGGCCGAACACCGCCATCGGGCACAGGATCAGCGCGCCCGCGACCACCCCGAGCAGGGTGGCGGCGAGGCCCTGCCAGAAGGACAGGCCGAACAGGATCGGGAACGCGCCGAGCACACAGGTCGAGAAGGTGTTGGCACCGCCGAAGGCGAGCCGGAACAGGTCGAGCGGGCTCGCTGTCCGGTCCGCGTCGGGGATCCGCTCGACACCGTGGGCCTCGACTTCGGTGAGGGACGGTGTGGGGGCGGGGGCAGGCTGCGGGTGCTGCGGGTGCTGCGAGGACAAGGGGGCTCCAGCGGGGGACGGCGGTGGAGCGCGGGGTGGCGCGGCGACGGGGCGGACGGCCGTCGGTGTCGCGGGGTGTGCGACGGACCGGTGGCCGTCCCCGAGGGGGTTCTGCCGACGCTAGAGCCCGGGTCACGCCGGTGGCCAGAGGACTGTTCATCCACCTTTCGCAGCGGCAGTGGATGATTCGGCCATCGCCGGACGGTCTCAGTCCTGCCCGGCGTCCGGCCCCTGGGCCCGGACCCGCTCGACATGCTCCAGCGAGTCGCGGAGCTCGGACAGCCAGTCGTCGGTGTGTTTCTGGACCAGTCGCACGCACCAGGCCAGCGCCTCGCTGCGGCTGCGTGCCACGCCTCCGGCGATCAGCGTGTCCAGCACCTGGCGCTCGGGCTGACGCAGCCGGGTCATCACCGGCGCGGCCACATGCGTGAACAGCGCCCGCTCCCCGGCGCACTCCACACCCCAGGCCACCTTGCGCCGGAACTGGTGCTCCGCCTCCCGTGCCACCCCGACCCGGGTCTCCCGGGTGCGCTCCCGGAACTCCTGGATCCGGCCCTCCACGGCGGCCTCCCGCTCGGCGTCCGAGACGCCCTCCGCCAGCTTGGGCCCGGGGATGCGCCCGACGACGGTGATCTCCTCGCGGTCCACCGTCACCTCGACCAGTTCCTCGAACAGGTCGTCGGGCAGCCGGCCGGCGAACCAGCCGCGCAGCTTCTCTCGTTGCTCTTGAGTAATCATGTAATGACGATTACTCCGTTGCAGCCGAAAGGCAAGGGCTTGCGGCGAAGTCCGCCGACAGCGGAAGCGGAATGTTTCAGGACGATTAACGAGGCGATGAGAACCAGCCATCCGACCGTTTCGGGCGATCAAGAACCGCTCTGTTGTGCGGTCGATGCGCGTGAATTCCGTGACTTCACGCCACTGATTCAATACGCAAGGTTACTGAAACCTGTGGGTTCGATGTGTGTTTCGACGGCGGACTCGGCAGAGTGGCGCCCGCCGCCCCGGCACCCACCGGGCCGTGGGTGGCACCCGTCGAATCAAGCGGAAGGATGCACACAATGCGAACCACCGCGCGCTGGGCAGCGACCCTCGGCCTCACGGCCGCCGCCGTCTGCGGACCCCTGACCGGGGCAGCCGTCGCCGCCCCGAGCTCGCTCTACGCGCCCTCGGCCCTGGTGCTCACCACGGGCCACGGCACCGACGCGGCCAGCGCCACGCCCGAGCGCGCCGTCACCCTGAACTGCGCCCCGGCCGCGTCCGGCACCCACCCGGCGGCCGCCCAGGCCTGTGCCGAACTCAGCGGCGCCGGCGGCGACTTCGACGCCCTGGCGCCCAGAACCGACGTGTGGTGCACCAAGCTCTACGACCCCGTCGTGGTCACGGTCGCAGGCGTCTGGCAGGGCAAGCGCGTCTCCTACGAGCGCACCTTCGGCAACCAGTGCATGAGGGACGCCTACGGGGTCAGCGTCTTCTCCTTCTGAGCCCGGGATCGCACGGTCCTCGTGACTGCCGGAACAGGTCCGCAACTGGGGAGTGCGGCCCCTGGAACGGGGAACCTGCGATCTCGCCCCGAGGGTCGGCGGGCGGTGTGGGGCTGCCCGCCGACCCTCGGCATCACCGCCGCTCCCCGGCGCTCCCGTCCCGGGGAAAGCCGGGGAGCGGCGGAAACCGCCCCAGCAGACCCGAGGCCCTGAGCAGCCGCGGAACGCGGGGCCCCTCGCACACCAGCCGCAGCCGCCCGCCCCGCTCCCTGGCCCGCGCCTCGGCCCGGCACAGCACCCGCAGCCCCGAGCAGTCGAGAAAGTCCAGCCGCCGCAGATCGACGAGCACATCTGGCTCGGCCCCGGCGGTGACCGCGAGCAGATGCTCGGCGACCAGCTCCTCGGTGGCGATGTCCACCTCGCCGAAGACCTCGACGACGAGATACGTCCCGCACCGGCGGGTCCGCGCGCAGGAGTTGGCGGCGGGCAGCCCGGGTTCGTCCGCTTCCGGCGTCATCTCTGCTCCCCCCGGCACAGGGCGCGTACGGGACCGGTTGGTACCCGCCGGGAGCGCCTGCCATCCCTGATGCGGGCGGCGCAAGATCAGGTTCACTCGACCCGGTGAATTTCTCTCAAGTGGCTTGACTTGAAGCGCTTCGTGAAAAGCGAAGGGCCGCCGTCTCCCTGCTGACGGCGACCCCTCGGTCTTCGGCGGCTCTCCGAAGCTCACGTCACATGTGAACGACCGGCGCCGCGTCCGCGTCCTGCTGCGGAACTCCCTTGCGGAACAGCAGGAAGGCGATCACCGCACCCGCCGCGAACATACCGGCCGACCACCAGAACGCGGTCGTGTAGCTCTCGATCGTCGCCTGGGCCTGCACCAGCTTGCTGGTCGCGTCCCGCCCGGTCAGGTAGTCCGTCGCCGCGCTCGCCGCCAGCGTGTTGAGCAGCGCCGTGCCGATCGAACCGCCCACCTGCTGCATGGCGTTGACCGTCGCGGAGGCGACACCCGCCTCGTCGGCCGTCACCCCGCCCGTGGCGAGCTGCATGGACGCCGGCATGACCAGGCCGAGGCCGAGGCCGGTGATGACCAGCTGCGGGAGCACCGCGCTGACATAGCTGGAGCCGACGCCGATGCCGGTCAGCCAGGCCATGCCGACCGCGGAGACCGCGAAGCCCAGCGGGACGACCGCCTTCGGGCCGATCCGCGGCACCAGGACCTGGGTGCCGACCTGCGCGGTCACCATCAGGGCGCCGATCATCGGCAGGAACGCCAGACCGGTCTTGGTCGGGCTGAAGCCGAGGTTGAGCTGGAGGTAGTAGGTGAGGAAGAGGAACACGCCGAACATGCCGCCCGCGGAGATCAGCACGGCGAGGAACGAGGCCGCCCGGTTGCGCTCCAGCAGGATGCCCAGCGGCAGCAGCGGGTACTTGGCCTTGGTCTGCCACCAGGCGAAGGCCGCCAGGAGTACGACGCCGGCGAGCAGGAAGCCCCAGGTCAGCGGCGAGCCCCAGTCGTGCGTCTCGGCGTTGGAGAAGCCGTAGACCAGCGAGAACAGACCGGCTGCGACCAGGACGGTGCCCGGCACGTCCAGCTTCGCGTTCCCCGCGTCGCGGTGGTTGTGCAGCAGCGCCATGCCGCCCGCGAAGGCGACGACGGCGATCGCGACGTTCACGTACAGCGTCGAGCGCCAGTCGAACGTGTCGGTCAGGACACCGCCGAGCAGCAGACCCACCGCACCGCCGGCGCCGGCGATGGCGCCGTAGACGCTGAACGCCCGGGCCCGCTCACGGGCGTCGGTGAACGTGGTGTTGAGCAGCGAGAGCGCGGTCGGGGCGAGCAGCGCGCCGAAGGCACCCTGCAGGGCGCGCGCGGTCACCAGCATCCCGAAGCCGTTCGCGGCACCGCCCAGCGCCGACACGGCGGCGAAGCCGACGACACCTATGAGGAAGGCGGTCTTGCGGCCGAACAGGTCGGCGATCCGTCCGCCGAGCAGCAGCAGGGAGGCGAAGGAGAGGGCGTACGCCGTCACGATCCACTGCCGGTTGCCGTCGGAGAATCCGAGGTCGGCCTGGGCGGACGGCAGGGCGATGTTCACGATGGTGGCGTCGAGCACCACCATCAGCTGGGCGACGGCGATGACCGCGAGGATCCACCACCGCTTCGAGGAGTCGGCGGCCGGCGGTGCCTCCGTGGCACCGACGCGGACGTCGTCGGTCAGGGTCTTCTCAGACATGGGGGAACTACTCCAGGGAAGTCGCTCGGGATCTGCCGAGAAACCGCTTCGGTACGACGGCCTTGCCCGGCCGCGAACGAAACGGTTTCGTACACATCGAGACTAGACCACTTCCAGCGAAACGGCAACGTTTCGCAGAGGGGCGGAGGCCGATCATGGACAACGGCAGGCTCGCGGTGGACGGCGCGGAGCTCTACCACGAGGTACGGGGCGCCGGTCCGGCGCTGCTGATGATCAGCGGCGCGGGAACCGGTCCGCTCCCGGCGGCCACCGCCGACTCAGGTGGGCTCCGGCCTCACCGGTGCGCGAGTACGCGGAACTCGTTGCCGTCGGGGTCGGCCAGCAGCACCGCGCCGTCCTGGCCGTGGGCGGAGTCGAGGCGCTTCGCCCCGAGGGAGAGCAGGCGCTCCACCTCCGCCTGCTGATCGCCGTCCGCCGCGAGGTCGAAGTGCAGGTCCTTGCCGGGGTTCTGCATCAGCGGCGGACCGCCCCACGTGAACTTCGTACCGCCGTTCGGCGACTGGATGGCGGTCTCCTCGTCCTGGTCCCAGACCAGCGGCCAGCCCAGCGCAGCGCTCCAGAAGTAGCCCACGGCCTGCGAACCGTCGCAGGCGAGCGCTCCGACGAAGCCCGCGCCGGCGAGGAAGTTGTTGCCCGGCTCGATGACACAGAACTCGTTGCCCTCGGGGTCGGCGAGCACCACGTGGGACGCGTCCGGTCCCTGGCCGACGTCGGCGTGCCGCGCGCCGAGGTCGAGCGCCCTGGCCACGGTCTCCTGCTGGTCCTCCAGGGAGGAACTGGTCAGGTCGAAGTGCAGCCGGTTCTGGGCGACTTTCTGCGCCTGGGTGGGACGGAAGCCGACGCGGTAACCGGCGGCGTTCCCGGATGCCACGGAGACGCCGTCGTAGGAGTCGTCCACCTTCTCCGACCTCAGGACCCCGGACCAGAAACGCGCCAGGCGCTCCGGCTGGTGTGCGTCGAAGGAGATTGCGATGAGCTGGCTGGTCATTGCGCCACGCTTCCTCGGTCGGTCGAGCGCCAACGGTCGACAGGGCCATGTCTGCACCTCGGAGGAGGATAGGTGCAACCCCTCTGCTCGGATCCACTGAATTTCCGGTCCGCGGTACGGAGGCCGGCGCCGATCGCTTCGGGCGTATCGCACGGCAGGTCGTCCGTCGTCGGCCGGGCGGGAGTGGAAGAGTCTGAGCGGGAACACGGAAGCGACCGCACATTCTCCGGAGGACCGATCCCCATGCCCGCCGAACTCACCGGTACCTTTCTCACCCTCGACGACGGCCGCCCCGCCGTCCGGTTCACCCGTACCTACGACCAACCCGCCGAGCGCGTCTGGCAGTTCGTGACCGATCCGGACGCGTCGGCCCACTGGTTCCCGTCGCGCCTCGACATCGAGCCGCGCGACGGCGGCACCGTCCGGTTCAGCGGCGACCCCCGCCAGGCGAACGCCACGGGCACGGTGCTCGCCGTCGACGAACCGCGGCACCTGTCCTTCACCTGGGGCGGCGACGAACTGGACTTCGGCCTCGAAGCACTGGACGCGAAGCGCACCCGGTTCACCCTGACCCAGGCGCTGGCCGAGGAGAACGCGGCCGCCCGCAACGCCGCCGGCTGGGAGGTCTGCCTGCTCGCCCTCGACGCCCTGGCCCGTGGCGAGGGACACGCGGGCCCGCACTCCGAGGACGCCGCCGACTGGCGGGAGTTCTACGACGCCTGTCTGGCCGCCGGGTTCCCCTCCGGCGCCCCCATCCCCGGCCTGGACGCCTGACCGGTCACGCCAGCTGCCGTCGCACCAGCTCGTGCAGGCGCCCGCCGGTGTCGGCGAGCAGCTGGGCCGGCGGGCCCTGCTGGGCGACCTTGCCGTCCTCCATCACGACGACCCGGTCGGCGTCCATGACCGTCGACAGCCGGTGGGCGATGACGATCCGGGTGGCGTTCAGCTTGCGGGTGCTCTCGATGACCGTGCGCTGGGTGTCGTTGTCCAGGGCGCTGGTGGCCTCGTCGAAGAACAGGATGCGGGGCCGCCGGATCAGCGCCTGGGCGATCATCAGCCGCTGCCGCTGGCCGCCCGAGATCGCACCGCTCCCGGCGACGATCGTGTGCAGCCCCATCGGCATCCGCTTGATGTCCTCGGCGAGGCCCGCCATCTCGGCCGCCGTCATCGCCTCCTCGGGCGTGTACGGCTCGGTGCCGCAGATGACGTCCAGGATCGAGCCGGTGAACGGCTGCGCGTGCTGGAGCACCACCCCGCACTGCCGGCGCACCGCGGACTGGTCGAGCGCGCCCAGGTCCTGGCCGTCGTACAGCACGCTCCCCGAGACCGGTTTGTCGAAGCCGATCAGCAGCCGCAGCAGGGTCGACTTGCCGCAGCCGCTGGGGCCGACGATCGCCACGAACTCGCCCGGCCGTACCTCGAAGGAGACGTCGTCGAGGACGAGGGGACCGTCGTCCGCGTACCGGAAGGAGAGGCGGCGGGCCTCGATGCCGCCGGTCAGCGGACCGGGGCGGGTGCTGGCGGTACGGACCTCCGGGGCGGCCTCCAGGACCGGCTTGATCTCCTCGAACAGCGGCAGCGCGGCCACCGCCGACACGAAGGAACCGGTCAGCTGGGTGACCGAGGTGAGCAGCATCGTCACCGACGTGTTGAAGGTGAGGAAGGCCGCCGCGTCCATGGCGCCCCTCGCCGGGCCCGCCAGCAGCATGAACATCAGCAGGGTGCAGACCGGGAGATAGACCGACCCCAGCACCGAGGTGAGGTTCTTGATCCGGCCCACCTTCTGCTGGAGTTCCCGGCTGCGCGCGAACTCGCCCGCCCAGGCCGCGTACGCGTAGTTCTCGGCCGCCGCCACCCGCAGCTTGGGCAGCCCCCGCAGGGTCTGGAAGGCCTGGTTGTTCAGCTTGTTGCCGAGCACCACGAGCTTGCGCTGCCAGCGCACCTGCCACAGCCCGAGCCCCAGGAACAGTGCGCCGATGACGACGAGCATGGCAAGGGCCGCCAGCGCCATCGGGACGCTGTACCAGAACAGCAGGCCCAGGTTCATCGCGCCGACCGTCACCGACTGGGCGACCACCGGGCCGACGCCCGCCAGCAGCCGGCGGATCGCGCTGATGCCCATCGCCGCGCTGGCCAGCTCACCGGTGGAGCGCTGGGTGAAGAACTTCGTGGGCAGCCGCAGCAGCCGGTCCCAGACGGCCGGCTGGAGGGTCGCCTCGATCCGGCCCTCCAGACGGAGGATGGTGAGGTTCTCCAGGAGCGTGAACGCCGCCGACACCACCGCGCTGATCATCACCGCCAGACAGACCTGCACGATCAGGTTCGTCTGGGCCTTCGGCACGTACTCGCCGAGCACCTTGCCGGTCGCGATCGGCACCAGTGAGCCGATCGCCACGGTCACCAGCCCGGCGAGAAGCAGACCGCCCAGGTCGCCGCGGGTGCCGTGCAGACTGAACCGGAGCAGGCCGAGCGGGGTGAGCGCCTTGTCGGGCAGCGGGCGGTAGAACATCACCGCGCGCGGCTCGAACTCCGCCGCGTTCGCCTTCTCGATCGGCGTCTCCCGGCCGGTCGCCGGATGGACGGCGACATAGCCGCCGCGCCGCCACAGCAGCGCGACCGGAGCGCCGGACAGGGCCCGGTGACCGACGAGCGGTCCCACGTTGTCCCGCCACCAGCGGCCGTCCAGCCGTACCGCCCGGATCCGCACCCGGGACGCCAGGGCCACCCGTTCGACCGGGTCGATGCGGTCGCTCTCGGTGCCGCTCTGCGCGGGTTCGGCGAGGGTGATACCGGCTGCCTGGGCGACGAGCTTGCAGGCCGCGTAGGAGGCGTCGGCATCGGCGGCGGTCGTACGCTTGGCCGCCTTGCCGATGGAGGCCAGCAGTGTCCGGTCGGCCTGGGCGCGGACCGCCTCACCGGCCTTGATACCGGCCGCGGTGCGGGTCTCGTGGGTGTGCTCCAGCTGCTCGATCCACCGGTCAAGGGTGGTGAGCAGCCGGTACTGCTGGTCGACCACGCTCTGCCACAGGGCGGGGTCCATCAGCAGGTCGGCGGCCGCCTCCGCGCCGTACAGCGAGCCGTACTGCACACTGCCTGGCGGCACCTGCATCCAGAAGACGTCGTCGTCGGTGGGGGCAGCGGCCCGCTCACTGGCGGCCATGGGGGCCTGGAAGAGGATCGACAGGCCACGGCCGACGCCGAGTGCGAGCGCGTACTCCAGGGGGCTGGTGGTCGGCGGCACGTACTGGGGGTTGCCGTACTCGTCGTAGGACCAGGTCTGGGTGGCGGCGGGCTGGTAGAGCTCGCGCAGGCCGATGCGGTGGACCACGCAGTCCCGCAACGGGCGGGCCACCAGGGTGTGCTGGGGTCCGGCGACCGGGCCGAGCAGGAGCGCACCCGCCTCCAGCCGGCCCAGATGGTGCCAGTGACCCTGCTGTTCGGCGTCCACCGCGAACAGGTCCAGGGCGCCGGACACCACCAGCCACAGCACCTGCGGCCCTTCGAGGTCCAGCCGGTTGAAACCGGTGCAGTCGATCCGGGCACCCAGTGAGCCGAGCGCGCCGAGCACGAGGTCGCCGTCGTCCGCGGTCGTCATCTCATCGCTCCCTGACCAGCGCGGCGTACGCCCCGCCGTGTGCCACCAGCGCGTCGTGCCGCCCGCGCTCCACGATCGTGCCGTGCTGGAGCACGACGATCTCGTCGCTGTCGCGGACCGTGCTCAGCCGGTGCGCGATCACCACGCAGGCACAGCCGCGCCGGCGCAGGTTGTCCATGACGGTCTGCTCGGTCTCGGCGTCCAGCGCGCTGGTCACCTCGTCGAGCACGAGGATGCTCGGCCTGCGTACCAGCGCCCGCGCGATCTCCAGGCGTTGCCGCTGGCCGCCGGAGAAGTTACGGCCGTCCTGCTCGACCCTGCTGTGGATGCCGCCGGGCCGGCGCGTCACCACGTCGTACAGGGCCGCGTCCCGCAGCGCCTCCACCACCGCCTCGTCCGGGATCGACGGGTCCCACAGCGCCACGTTGTCGCGCACCGACCCCTCGAAGAGGAAGACGTCCTGGTCGACGAAGGAGACCGAGGCGGCCAGCGCGCCGCGCGGGATGTCCTCCAGGCGCTGCCCGTCGATGCGGATCACTCCCTCCCAGGGGGCGTACAGGCCCGAGATCAGCCGGGAGACGGTGGACTTGCCGCTGCCCGAGCCGCCCACCAGGGCCACCTGGCGGCCGGGGCCGACGGTCAGGTCGAAGCCGGTGAGCAGGGGCTTGTCGAGCGGGCTGTAGCCGAAGGTGATGTTCTCCAGCTCGACATGGCCGTGCAGCCGCCGGGTGGAGTCGCCGGCGCCGGGGCGGGCGTAGATCGGGTCGGCCTGGAAGTTCTCCACGTCCTTCAGACGGGCCACGTCGGCCGCGAAGTCCTGGATCCGGCCCGCGACGCCGTTCAGTCGGGTCAGTGGCGCGGTGAAGCGGGTGACCAGGGACTGGAAGGCGACCAGGAGGCCGACCGAGATACCGCCCTCGACCGCGCGCATCCCGCCGATCCACAGGATCAGCGCGCTGTTGAGGGTGGCGAGCGTCGGTGCCACCACCCCGAGCCAGGCGCTGGGCACCCCGAGCCGCTGCTGTTCCTCCAGCGTGCTCGCGTGCTGCCCGGCCCACTTGCGGAAGTAGCCGTCCTCGCCGCCGGTCGCCTTCATCGTCTCGATCAGCTGGAGGCCGGTGTAGGAGGTGTTGGTGAGCCGGGCGGTGTCCGCGCGCAGCTTGGCGGTCCGGGTCGCGCGCAGCCGTACGACGAACCGCATCGCCACGATGTTCAGCAGCGCCACGCCGATGCCGAGGAAGGTGAGCTGTTTGTCGTAGGTGTAGAGGAGTACCGCGTAGAGGACCACGACCACCGCGTCCACGCCGGCCGCCGCGAGGTCGCGGGCCAGGGTCTCGGCGACCTGGTCGTTGGACTGCAGGCGCTGGACCAGGTCGGCGGGGCTGCGCTGGGAGAAGAAGGTCACCGGCAGTCGCAGCAGATGGCGCAGGAAGCGGGCGCTGGACAGGGTGGAGGAGACGATCCGGCCGTGCAGCAGGTTCGCCTGTTGCAGCCAGGTCAGGGCGAGGGTGAGCAGCACGCAGGTGCCCATCGCGGCGAACAGCACGGTGAGCAGCGAGGTCTGGCCGCCGATGAGGAACATGTCGATGTACTGGCGGCTGAGCGCGGGTACCGCCGCGCCCACGGCCACCAGCAGCAGGCTGGCCAGCACCGCCGCCGGCATGGTGCCCGCGGTGCCGCGCAGCCGGGCCGGCATCGCGCCGAGGACACCGGGTTTGCGGCCGCCCCTCTCGAAGCCGTCGCCCGGCTCCAGGACCAGCACGACGCCGGTGAAACTGCTGTCGAACTCCTCCATGGGCACGAACCGGCGGCCCTTGGCGGGGTCGTTGACGAAGACGCCGCGGCGGCCGAAGCGGCGGCCCATGCCGTCGAAGACGACGTAGTGGTTGAACTCCCAGAACAGGATCGCCGGGGCCTGCACGTCGGCGAGGGCCGCCAGGTCCATCTGCATGCCCTTGGCGGTGAGGCCGTAACTGCGGGCCGCCTTCAGCAGGTTGCTGGCGCGCGAGCCGTCGCGGGAGACACCGCAGGCGATCCGCAGCTCCTCCAGCGGGACATGGCGGCCGTAGTGGCCGAGGACCATGGCGAGGGAGGCGGCGCCGCACTCGACGGCCTCCATCTGGAGCACGCTGGGGGTGCGGACCGTGCCGCCGCGGCCCTTGGGCACCGGTCGCTTGGGCGGGGCGGCGCGCCGGCGGCCACGGGTCTCCTGGGTCTCCTGGGCGGTGGTCACGGGAGCAGCCAATCGACGGGGTGCTGGTCGGCCAGCCGGATCGAACCCGAGGCCATGGTCATGGAGTCGAGCCCGAACGGCGGTCCGTCCGCCGAGGACCACTTATAGCCGCTCTTCGTCTTCCTCGACGGGTCCAGCCGGACCAGGACCGCCACCGGGCGGCCCTTCCTGGTGAACTGGTCGCCGAGCTGGCTGTCCCCGAGGAACGCGGAGATCGACTGGGCCGACTGGGCGGCGCGGTCCACCGACTTCACATGGCCGCGCAGCACTCCGTACTCCTGTGTCGACACCGAGGACACGGTCAGGTCGACCGGGGCGTTCGCGGGGATCGCGGAGGCGTTCTCGGCGGGGACGTAGACGGTGGCGTAGAGCGGGTCCGAGGCGTGGGCGATCTTCTCCACGGCGGCGACGTTCGCACCGGTCTGGATGATCTGCCCGATGGTGGCGGCGAGCGCGCTGATCCGGCCCGCGGCGACCGTGCGGACGATCGAGTCGCCCTGGCTGGTGTGGACCTTGAGGACGGGGGCGTTGGCCGGCAGCCGTTCGCCCTGCTCGGCGAGGACGGCCGTGACCTGCCCCGCGACCGGGCTCTGCAGGATGTAACTGCCCTGTCCGTGGGTGAGGACGGCCTGCGCGCTCACCGTGGAGGCGACCGAACCGGTCACCGCCCACACCGAGGCCGCCGCCATCACGACGACCGAGACGGACAGCGCGAGCCAGCCCTGAGGGCGGGCGAACCGCACCGGAAGATCGAGCTCCTCCGGCGACTGGAGCTTGGCGAGGGCCTGTTGGCGGAACTGCACGGAACTTCCCTCACCTGTGGGAGAGACGCTGGTGAAAGGGGTGCTGCACAGGGGTGTTCCAAAACACCCGAGAGCCCCGGGGCCGGGGTACGGCTCCGGGACTCAGCGGCAACGAGGTGCGGTCAGAGACCGGCGACCAGGTTGGTGACCGGCTGGGTGTTCAGGCCGGTGACACCCTCGACGGTGCCGACAACCGTGTTGACCAGGCCGGAAACCGGGGCCACGCCGTCCACCAGGCCGGTGACGGTGCCGAGGGCGTTCAGGGCCAGACCGCCGGAGACGTTGTCGAGCTCGGCGTCGGAGATCTCGACGGTCTCAACCTGGGGGGTGGAGTTCATGATGGAACTTCCCTTCATATGGATATTCACAAGGGGGAGAGCGGCCCCCCAACGGCCCTATGGGGACAGTACGGATGGCCGCGACCGCAGGCGCCGGGCGCCCGTCTCCGGGAGCCGTTGGCGACCCCGCGGTGCGATGGATCAAAGCACGCCCGCGGTCCGCGCATCCAATCAACCATGCGTCTCACCTGGGCACTTGAGCCCCAGAAGGGCTTATCCGTGCAGGCGTGGGCACGTCTTGTCGGCGACTCCTTCACACACCGCACGACTTCGACCCAGCCGCACGGCTTGCCCCTCCGAGGGCGAATCCGGCACTCCGCGCCAAAGCCGCGGCTCGGGGCGCGCGGTTGTGCAGATCTGCCGCTCCCCGTGACCCGCTTGAGTATTGGATGTGCAGATTCCCTGAAGCAAGGATTCCGGTACGTGATCGCGACGGACCGTCAATGACCGATTGCTGGCCGTGTCCGTCCGGGGTTGCGGATCCTTATCCCAGGAGTGCGTAGACCGTGCGCCGGGCCGCGAACGCCCGTCGCTCATCGTGATGTCTGCGAACGCCGTACGGCGGCCGACTCTGCTCGGCACCGCTCCGATCAGGACATCCCAACCGCTCACCGCACGCATGGACGACGTCGACCACCGCACCGTCGTCATCGGCACGAAGCCGCCCCGGGCCGCCGGGACCGCGAACACGGTCGCCGTGTCGGCCGCCGCCGTCCGCGCCGGCCCCGACAGCCCGCCGCCCTCCCTGGACAACCGGTTTGACCAGGGCGGACGCGGCAACGCCCGGTCCTCGCCCATCGCCTCGCCGGACAGCCCCGGATCGAGCACGCAGGGGGCGAAGCCGACGGAGCGGACCTGTCCCCTTCGGTGGCGGTCATCGGCATATGGGGGATTGTTCCCGGGTCCGCGGCACGGCGTGCACCACCGCCGCGAGACCCGCGCGGCGTGGCCGATTCGCCCTCGGTCAAAGGAAGTCAAGAACCGGAACTGAACGCACCACGTGACCCGCCCGTACCTATGGCCATCCAGGCGCCGCTCACGAACGACTGCCCGAACACGGCAGACACTCCGTCCCTTGGAGGTCGAGAAGTTTGAGTCACAAGCGAATTCCGAAGCGCAAGGCCGCTATCGCGGTGGGCGGTGTCGCCGCGCTCGGAGCTGCGGCGTTTCTGCTGCCGATGGCCAACGCGTCTCAGGACAACGCCTCCGGCGCCACTGCCACCGCTCCCAAGACGCTCAAGTCGGCGACCGACGCCTCGGATCTGGCCGCGCAGCTTCAGGACGTGCTCGGCCAGGCCTTCGCCGGGTCGTACTACGACAGCGGCAAGCAGCAGCTCGTCGTCAACGTCATCAACGGCGACGACAACATAGTCGTCCAGGCGGAGAAGGCCGGCGCGGTCGTCCGCCAGGTGCAGAACAGCAACTCCGAACTGGCGGCGGTCGCCAGCACCTTGAAGACCAAGGCGACCATCCCGGGCACCGCCTGGGCCGTCGACCCGAAGACCAACAAGGTCGTGGTCACCGCCGACAGCACCGTCACCGGCACCAAGTGGGACACGCTGGAGTCGACGGTGCAGGGCCTCGGCTCCGACATGGCGACCCTCAAGAAGTCGTCGGGCACCTTCAAGCCCCTGGTCTCCGGCGGCGACGCGATCTTCTCCCAGGTCGCCGACGGCACCGTCCGCTGCTCCCTCGGCTTCAACGTCACCGCCTCGGACGGCAGCCCCGCCTTCCTGACGGCCGGGCACTGCGGGGTCGCCGCCAAGGACTGGTCCGACTCCGAGACCGGCGAGCCGATCGCCACCGTGGACCAGGCCACCTTCCCGGGTGAGGGCGACTTCTCGCTCGTCAAGTACAACGACCCCGCCACCCAGGCGCCGAGCGAGGTCAACGTCGGCAACGGCCAGACCGTCGCCATCAACCAGGCCGTCGACGCCACCGTCGGTGAGACCGTGTTCCGGATGGGCTCCACCACCGGACTGCACGACGGTCAGGTCACCGGCCTCGACGCCACCGTCAACTTCCAGAGCGAGACCGACCCCAACGGTGTCGACACCGTCACCGGCCTCATCCAGACCAACGTCTGCGCCGAGGCCGGCGACAGCGGCGGCTCGCTGTTCACCCAGGACGGCGGCGCGGTCGGTATGACCTCCGGCGGCAGCGGCGACTGCACCTCCGGCGGTGAGACCTTCTTCCAGCCGGTGACCGCCGCCCTCCAGGCGACCGGCGCCACCCTCGGCGACGCGGGTGCGGGTGCGGGCGCCGGCGACGCCGGTGCCACGGCCGACCCGTCCGCCACGGCCGGCGACGAGAACGGCGCCGGGGACCAGGCCGGTGGCGACCAGATCGGCGGCGCCGCCGACCCGTCCGCGACGGCCGGCGACCAGAGCGGTGTCGGGGACGAGACCGGCACGGGCGACGAGACGGGCACCGGCGCCGAGACCGGCACCGGTGACCAGTCCGGGACCGGTGTGAACGACGGCTCGTCGGTCAACGACGGCTCGTCGTCCCACTGACCCACCGCCCGCCCTGCCAGCGGTTCCGGCCGGTGGTGGACGGTCCGGCCCTCCGGCGGGAGGGCCGGACCGCATCGCACCGCGGCCGTCAGCCGTCGGAACACGCTCTGAGCAAGAGCACCGCGACATCGTCGACTCGCTCCTGCGCCGCCGCACTGTGCCGCACGAGCGTGTCGGCGAGCTTGTCCAGCGGCTGGTCGCCGCTCTCCGCGAGCAGTTCGCCCAGATCGACCAGCGCGTCCTCGATGTCCACACCGGGTGACTCGACCAGCCCGTCGGTGTAGAGGGCGAGCACCGAGCCCGGCGCCAGCGACACCTCGGTGGTCGGGTACGTCGCCTCCGCGTCGATGCCGAGCAGCGGGCCGCCGGCCAGGTCGAGCACCCGTACCCGCCCGTCCGGGCGTCTCAGCAGCGGCGGCGGATGCCCGGCCCGGGCCATCACCGCCCGCCCCCGCTCCGGATCCAGCCGCAGATACAGGCAGCTCGCGAACAGATCCGCCCCGAAGTCGATGAGGAGCCGGTTGGTGCTCCGCATCACCTCCTCCGGTGCCTGCCCGACGGTGGTGAAGGCCCGTACCCCGGTGCGGATCTGGCCCATCAGCCCGGCCGCCGTCACGTTGTGCCCCTGGACGTCCCCGATCACCGCCGCCGCCAGCGGCCGGGTCGGCACCAGGTCGTAGAAGTCGCCGCCGATCTCCATGCCGTGCATGGCCGGCAGATAGCGCGCGGCCGCCTCGATGCCGGGCGGCGGGGTCAGCGAGTGCGGCAGCAGAGCCGCCTGGAGACCGTGCGCCAGCTGGTTCTTCGCGTCGTAGAGCAGGGCCCGCTCCAGCGCCTGCGCGACCAGCCCGCCGAGACTGGTCAGCACGGCGCGCTCGTCCGCGGGGAAGGCATGCGGCTCGGCGTAGGCGAGGACACAGGTGCCCACCGGCCGGCCCGACGCGATCAGCGGCAGATACGCCCAGGCGGCGAACCCGTCCGGGGCCTTGTTCCGGCCCGGATACAACCGTTCCAGCTGCTGCTTCGACTCGAAGAACGCGGGCACGCCGGTGTTCAGGACATGGGTGCCGGGCGTCCGTTCGGCCAGCGGCAGGCCGTCGAAGCGCTCCACGGTCCGCGGATCGTCGTACCCGCGCTGCCCGAGGACGTGCAGCCGTCCGCCCCGGGAACCGAGGATCACCAGCGCCTGGCTGCCGACGGCCGGGGCCACCTCGTCGGCGACCAGCTGCACCACGTCCTGCACACCGACGGCCTCCGTCAGCGCCCCGGCCAGGCTCAGCACCTGCGAGATGGTGACCAGCCGGGAACCGGGCGCCGCGTCGGCGCGCGGCAGCGCGCCCACCATCTCGGCGACCGCCCGCGCCCGGCTGATCCGGGTGGTCAGCCCGCTCGTGCTCGGATACATCCGGAACGACAGCCAGTCGCCCGGCGGCTTCAGCGCCACGAACGACGTCACATGCTGGCTGATCAGCGCCGCCCGGTAGCGGTCCTCGTACATCGGGTCGTTCAGCCAGGGCACCGACACCCACGGCTGGGTGCCGAGCAGGTCACCGACCTGGACGTCGAGCAGTTCGGCCGCCGCCTCGTTGGCGAAGGCGACCCGCCCGTGCAGGTCGAGCGAGAGCAGCCCGTACGGCAGCCGTGCCACCATCCGCGCCGCCTCCACCGTGCCCAGCGTGCCCGCCACCCCGGACGCCGGCGCCGCCAGCAGATCCGGCTCGGCCCGCAGCGTACGGTGCGCCCGGCCGGCCCGCTCCAGCCGCTTCGCCAGCCGGTCGGCCGCCGAGGTCAGTTCCGCCCGTTCCCGGTCGGACAGCACCGTCGGATGCGAACCGGGCCAGGTCACGTACAGCGCCCCGTACACGGTGTCCGCCGTCGCCACGGGCACCGCGGCGAGCGCGAACGGATAGGGCAGCACCACCGCGATCCGCGGATACCGGCGCGCCATGTCCTCCTCGCCGCCCACCCACACCAGGCGCCGCTCGCGCACCGCCTCCGCCACCGGGATCGGCGTGCTCAGCCCGATCCGCTCCCAGGGCGCCACGAAGGCCCGGGGCAGCCCCGCCGTCACCGCCATCTCCAGGACCGGTTCGTCGGCGGCGAGCAGATAGATCGCGCCGGAGTGCGCCTGGACCTCCTCCATCAACGAGGCCAGCGCGAACGAGAGCAGCGGCGGCCGGCCGGACCGGGTCGCGTCGGCCGCTGTCTCCTCCAGGCCCGGCACAGCCGGCGCGGGAGGGGCCCCCATCCTGTCGGACACGCCCGACCACCTCCTCGTCCGGCCGCGCGTCGCGTCCTCGGGGTCCAGACTCCCTCGTGGCGGCGACGGGCGCACGGCGAGAGCGGCAGCGGTCCCCGCACCGAGCCGCCTCCGCGTACCCCGTTCGCCCCGGCACATTCCCCCGCAGCCGAAGCGCGCGGCGGTGTACGGGCGCCGGGCGTGCGCCCCCGCGCACCCTGATGGCCGGATCTTCGCGCCCATGAACGGTCGCGGACGCCAAGAATGGGGCACGCGTTCAACACCATGAACCGAAGAGCCGAAGTTCGGCTGAGGGGGCGGCGGTGATCCGGGTACTTCTGGTCCACGACGCGTGTCTGGTGAGGTCGGTCCTGGCGGAGTGGTTACGCCGGGAACCGGGGCTCCGCGTGGACGACACGCAGTGGCACAGCGCACGGGGGCGGGTCCGGGCGGTACGGCCGGACGTGTGCGCGGCGGACCTCGACAGCTCCGGCACCCACGGCGTGCCACCGTTGGGCGACCTGCGCCCGGTAGAGCCCGGTACCACCCGGCCGCGGCTGGTGGTGCTTGCCGGTGCGAACAGACCCGGATTGCTGAAACGGGCCGCCGAAGCGGGGGCGCTCGGTTACGTCGACAAGGAGGGCGCGCCGGAACGACTGGTGGAGGCGATCCGGCGCGCCGCCGAGGGGGAACGTTTCGTCGATGACTCGCTGGGCTTCGGATTCCTCAGGGCCGCCGAGATCCCGCTCACCAGACGCGAGTTGAGCGTGCTGGAGCTGGCGGCCGGCGGGGCGTCCATCGCGGAGATAGCCGGGAGCCTGCACCTGTCCCACGGGACGGTCCGCAACTACATGGCGGCGATCACCCGCAAGACCGGCGCCCGCAACCGCGTCGACGCGATCCGGATCTCCCAGGGCGAAGGATGGCTGTGACCCTGTCTCACCGGGCCGGCCGCGGCCGGCCCGGTGCCACCAGGTCCTGGTAGAGGGCGCAGGTACGCAGCAGCTCCTCGTGGGTGCCGTACGCCGTGCGCGGGCCGTCCATCACCAGGATCCGCTCGGCACGGCCGGCCGAGGCGATCCGGTGCGCGACCACCACCAGGGTGCCGCCGGGCCGCGCGGCGAAGGCACGCTCCGCACGGGCCTCCGCCTCCGGGTCGAGATGGCAGGTGGCCTCGTCGAGAAGGGCGAGGGGCGCGGGGGAGAGGTAGGCACGGGTGAGCGCGATGAGCTGCCGCTCGCCGGCCGACAGCTCCGCCGGGTGCACCGGCGCGTCCGGGCCGCCGCACCGCTCCAGGAACGGGGTGAGCCCGACGGCCTCGGCGGCGGCCAGCAGCTCCGGTTCCGGGACGGGGTCCGGGCGCAGCAGCCCGAGGTTCTCGGCGAGGGTGCCCGTGTGGACGTACGCCTCCTGCGGGATCAGCACCCGCAGCTCGGCGGCCCGGGCCCCCGGCACGGGGTGCCCGCACACCCGGATCTCGCCGTGGGCCGGGGTCAGCAACCCGGCGGCCACCGCGGTGAGCGTCGACTTGCCGATCCCGCTCGGCCCCACGACGGCGAGGTGACCACCGCGCGGGACACACAGACCGAGCCCGTCGAGGACGGGGGTGCTCGCCGGACCGTAGGCGAAGGTCACGGCGGCGAGCGAGAGGGCGGGGCTGAGGGCTGGGGGGGCGGGGGGGTCGGGGTTCGGGGCGCCGGGGATCCGGGCGGCGGCGTCGGTGGTCCGAGCGGGCGTACCGGCGTCCGGGGTGCCGAGAGCCTCCACGGGCCTGGTGGGTGTGCCCGGGGCCGGGGTGCCGGGTGTTTCGGCGGACGCGACGTCGGGTTCCGGGGGCGCGTGGAGTCTGCGCAGCACCACCGTCAGGCGGGATCCGCTGGTGCCCAGGCCGTGCACGAGGTTCTGCAGGGCGGGCAGCAGGGACTGGGTGACATAGGCGAGCGCGCCGACCAGGGCACCCGCGGTCACGCCGTGGGCGAGCAGCCAGGGTGCGGTGGCAAGCAGCAGCACCAGGGGCAGCTGGCCGCCGACCGCCAGGGCCGCCACCCGTACGACACTCCAGCGGGCCAGCGCCCGGGCGGCCCGGAACTCGCCGTCGACGCGCTTCCCGACGCGCTCGGCCACGTACTCCTCGGCGCCGGCGGCCGTGACGTCCCGCAGTCCCGGGCAGACCTCGCCCAGTTCTCCCGCGAGGGCCTCGTCGGCGACCAGGAAGGCCTCCTGCCGGCGGGCCAGCGGACGCAGGGTCGCGGCGAAGAGTCCCAGGCCGGCGAGGAGCGGGGGCACCACGACCAGCAGCAGCGGCGGTGCGAGGGCGCACAGTCCGGCGAGGGCGCCGACGAGCGTGAACACGAACGAACGGGACACCATCACCAGCCCGGCGAGGGTGTCACGGGCGATCTCCACCTGCTGGGTCAGCCCCGACAGCGCCCCCCGGTCCCCCTCCCGCACCCCGCGCGCCACCACCCCCGCCACCAGCCGGTCCCGCACCGGTTCCACCAGGTCGGCGACCACCCCGTACACCCGGCGCGTCCCGAGCGCCCCGACACCGACGCCGAGCGCGGCCGCCGCGAGCCACCGCAGCCCGGTCCGGGCGTCCCCGGCCAGGAACCCGGCGTCCAGCGCGCGGGCCAGGGCGTACCCGAGCAGAAAGGTCTGCCCGGCCTCCAGCACCGACCAGAACACGAGGCGCACCAGCACGGGCCGACGCACCCGCACCACCCGGCCGATCACCGTGCCGCCTCCTCGGCCACCAGCGTCCCGAACAGCGCCCGGTACTCCGGGTCCCGCCACAGCTCCGCATGCGTTCCCAGCGCCCGCACTCGCCCTCCGTCCAGCCAGGCCACCGTGTCCGCGCGGGACGCCGTCGCCGCGCGGTGGGCGACGATCAGCCGGGTCGGTCCGGGGCCCGGGGCCAGCAGGGACTCGGTGATGTGGTGTTCGGTGACCGTGTCCAGGCTGGAGAGGGCGTCGTCGAGGATCAGCAGCCGCCCGGGGTGCGCGAAGGCCCGGGCGAGGCCCAGGCGCTGGGCCTCGCCGCCGGAGCGCGGGGAGTCGGTGAGCCGGGTCGCACCGCCGTCGGGCAGCCGGCGGATGTAGGCGTCGGCCCGGGCCCGACGGGCGGCGGAACGGACCTCGGCGGGGGAGGGGGTGGTGAGGCCGAACGCGATGGTGTCCTCGACGGTCGTGCCGAGCAGGGCCGGGCGGGCGAAGGCGTAGGTGACGGCCCGGCGCAGCTCGTCGTGGGGGAGAGCCGGCAGTGGAACGCCGTCGAGCAGGACCTCTCCGGCGTCCGGATCGGCGAGGCGGCCCGTGAGAGCGGCCAGCAGGGACTTGCCGGTGCCCGAGCGGCCGACGAGCGCGAGGACGGTGCCGCCCGGGACGGTCAGGTCGACGCCGTCGAGGACGGCGCGACCACCCCGGTGGGCGGTGACCCCGCGCAGTTCCAGGCGGCCGGGACCCGGCGGGAGCGGACGGGTGCCGTGTGCGGGGGCGGGGTACGCGGTCACCTCGGCGAGGCGCCGCGCCGACGTGCGGGCCCGGGTGAGGGCGGCGAGCTGTCCGACCAGTACGCCGACACCGGTCGCGAGGACCGCGTAGCGGGAGGCGGCGAGGACCTCGCCCACCGAGATCCGGTGCCGGGAGAGCAGGAAGCCCGCCACCGCCACGACGGCGAGCTGGAGCAGCGGGCCCACGGTGACCGCCTGGGCGGCCGCCCGGCCCTGCACCCGCCACATCCGGTGCCCCGCGCGGCCGAGTGCGGGCAGCGGGCGCAGGACACGGGCCGTCTCCCGGTCCTGGAGGCCGGCCGCCGCGATGGTCCGCCGGCCGTCGACCGCCTCCGCCAGCGCGCTCGCGATCCGGCCCTGCTCCCGCTGGTACTCGGCCACGCACGCCGAGGTGTCCCGGGTGAACGCCCGCAGCAGCACGGCGAGTACGGGGGCGCCGGCCAGGAACACGGCCGCCAGCCACGGGTCGACGACGCCGAGCGCGACCACGCCCCCGACCGGACCGGCGCACGCGGCCAGCAGCGCGGCGAAGGCGGCGGGCCCGGTACCGGCCTGCGCGGCGTTCCCGACCAGCCGGGCCACCAGGTCCCCGGCGCCGAACCGGGTCATCGCGCGCGGCCCGAGGGCCAGCACATGTGCGGTCACCCGACCGCGCAGCCAGGCCGTGGCCCGTGCGTCGACGGTTCCGGCGAGCACGCTCGCACCGGCGTCCAGCAGGGCGAGCAGCAGCACCAGAGCGGCGGCCCGGGCCACCCAGCCGGCCGCCGGGGCGCCTGCCAGCAGCAGGTCCAGGGTGCGGCCCAGCACGGCGGGCAGCAGCAGCCCCGCCGCCGTGCCGGTCGTACTCAGCACGCACAGGACGGCGCAGCGCACCCCGGCGTGGCGCAGGGCGGTGCGCGAGAGGTCGGGAGCGTGATCTGTCATCGGCCGCGGGCCTCGTCTCGGTGGACGGCTTCCGGCGAAGGCCCCGGACGGGCCCCCTCCCGCAGGAGAGGGCCGCCCGGAGCCGGGTTCGCGGTGCGGGTCAGAGACAGAGCAGAACACTCGCCGCCGAAACACACGACAGGAGGCTCACCGTGCTGGCGCCGCCGCCGTCGTGACGCTCTTCGGACTCCAGGGTCTGCAGGTCGAGAAGGGCCATAGCGTGTCCTTTCCGGGGACCGAGCGGTCCCCCCGGTGTTGTCGGGGACGGGGTTGTGCCACGGCTCCGTCAGTGTGCGGAGCCGCGTGCGGGGGCCGCCGGTGGCGGCGGGAGGAACGGCAGGTGGGCGGCGCGGTCGCCGTCGAGGGCGGCCGTCAGCGCCAGCAGACACCCGGCGGTTCCGGTGCCCAGGTCCATGGAGAGCCGCATCATCTGGTGCCCGGGGAAGGCGAGTTGGCCCTGGTAGGCCATCGCGAACCAGCCGAGCCCGTCGACCTGGGCGGCGAGCCGCTGCGGGTCGGCGCCGGTGCGGGCGAGGTGCAGGATCATCCCGGCGCGGCCCTGGAAGAGGCCGGGCTGCGCGTACAAGCGTGCGGTGGCGGCGGTCAGGACGGCCGCGCGGGCCCGCTCGAAGACGCCGGTCGCGTCGGTGCCGTGGGCGAGCCAGTCGTCGAGGACCAGGCCGATCCCCGCGCTGCCGTCGCCGAGATAGGGGAGCGTGCGCCAGCCCTCGTCGACCTCCAGGCCGCCGCCCTTCTGCACCACACAGCGGTCCAGGTCCCGGCGCAGCGCCTCACCGGCCGCGGCCAACAGGCGCGGCTCGCCGGTCCGTTCGTACCGCCGCAGCAGGAACAGCGCGGGCCCGGTCGCGCCCCGCAGCAGCCCGGCGCGCCGCCCCGGCGTGTCCGGCAGCGGTTCGGCGAGCCGTCGCAGAAGGATCTCGGCGGCCTCCGCGGCCCGCTCGCGCAGCTCCGGTTCCCCGGCCGAGTCGGCGAGGGCGTCAAGCACCAGGCCCAGACCGGCCAGGCCGCCGTGCAGGTCGGAGGAGAGGTTGCGCCAGTTCTCCCGGAGGATGCCTGCCACCAGGTCCAGGGCGCGCTGCCGGTGGCCGAGCCCGTCCAGGACATGGGCGACGCCCGCGAGACCGTCGTACAGGCCGAGCGGGGTGCCGGGCGGCGGCGGTGCGGTGTGGTCGAGCAGCCAGCGCTCGCCCTGGTCGTAGCGTTCGGCGCCGGCCCGGTCCAGGGCGTACAGCACACCGGCCGCGCCGTGCGCGAGGCCCAGTCCGCCGCCGTCGCCGAACTGGGCTATGTCACCCGGGAAGAGCCGGTCGTCGCGCTCGGGGGTGGCCGAGGCGAGGATCGCCTTCACCATCGAGTCGCGGCTGTGCGGCCAGTCCGCCGGTACGACGGGACGCGCGGCCGGGGTTCCCCGGGTGATCTCCGCGACCGCCTCGTCCAGAAAGGCCCGCGGCACGTCCGGGAACTGCCCGGCGATCACGTCCGCGAGATGGGCCGCCTTGCCCCGGTCGACGACGAACAGGGTGGTGACCGGCAGGAACAGGGCGAGCCGCAGACAGGCGAGCGCGTACCGGTCGACCTCGACGCCCCTGCGGTCCGGCGGAGCGAAGAAGCCGGGGTGGGCCACGACCTGACGGCCGTTCTCCTCGACGGGCGCGGCCGCCTCGAAGTCGATGAGGAACACCGTCTCCTCGTCGGGCCCGACCATGATGTTGAAGACATGCAGATCGTTGAAGACGATCCCGCGCGCGTGCACCGCCTCGACGGCCGCCGTCACCTTCCGGTGGATGCGCAGCGCCCACTCCGTGTAGGCGCGCACGGCCGCCGGATCCGGGTCCGGGGTGAGCAGCGGATGCCGTTCGGCGAAGACGGCGTTGAGCGGACGGCCCGCCAGGAAGTCCATCACCAGGAACCGGTGGTCGCCCAGCGTGAACCAGTCCCGCACCCCGGGCACCACCCCGGTGCCGGCCGCCGCCTCCAGCGCGGCCTTCTCCCTGCCCAGCCTGGCGACGGCGTCCGCGCCGTCGGCCGCGAGCCCCGCGTGCGGCCGCCCCTCCTTGAGCACCACCCGCCGCCCGTCCCGCGTGTCGGTCCCGGCGTACACCCCGCCGCCGTTGGAGAAGTGCAGCGCCTTCTCGATCCGGTACGGCAGCTCGCCGACCGTGGTGGCGTCCCGGGCCGCCAGCTGCGGCCGCAGGAACTCCGGCAGCGTCACCCACTGAGGCACCTGGAAGGAGGGCGCCCGCCGGTCCGGCACCAGCCTGCCCGCGCCGTCCCGCACCGCCGTGACCAGCGAACCGCGCTCGTCGACGACGTAGGTGCGCGCGAACGCGCCGTAGCGGACGTACAGCGGCCCCTCGTGCCAGCGCAGGTCGGTGAGGATGTACGGGCCCTCGAAACCCTCCAGGAGCGCGCCCAGTTCGCGCAGCACCTCCCGCAGCCGGTCCTCGTCGGCCGGGTAGACCGTCACGAACTTGCCGCTGGTGTCGCGGCCCGCGTACTTGGCGTTGCGCAGATGCAGCAGATGCGGTCCCGGAACGAACTTGAACGGGATGCGGCGCGGCACGCAGTAGTCCCACACGATCGCGGCGATCCGCTCCGCGTTCGCCCGGGTCGCCGAGGAGTGGATCTTCCAGCCCTGGGCCGGCGACGGCAGCGGCGCACCGTCCGGACCCACCGGCGTCATGGTCAGCCAGTCTCCGGAGCGCGCCGCGTGCCAGCCCTCCGGCACCGCGCGCCGCGCCGTCGCGAACAGCGGCTCCGTCCGCGGCCCGCCCGCTCCGAGCCGGTCGGGCGTGTCGTAGAAATGCCCGTCGGCGAGCGCGTACACCTCGTACCGCCTGTCCATCCGCCTCCCCCTCCGTGGCCCGGCTCCGACACTCGCAGGCGCCGCACGGTCGCGGACAGTCACGTCTGTCACGAGCTCACCGTGCGGAACGCACGGGTCACGACATGTTCGGTGCCTTTCGAGCGCAACGGACCCCCGGCCTCCACGGAACGGTCACAGGGGCTGCGCGGACGCCTCATAAGCGCTGTAATGGCGGCGTGGTCAGTGAGGGCGCCGCGGTACGCGGAATCAGAACGGAGCGCGCCGAAATAGCCCTCGAAACGCTCACGGGCGATCCCGGCGCACCCGACCGGCTCCGGCGTGTCCTCGAACAGGCGCTGGTGTTCGCCGGAGCGGCGTTCGCCGGGGTGTACACGCCCGGCGACGACGGAACCGTGCTGCGGCTGGCCGAGTCGGCCGGACTGCCCCGCACCGTCTTCGGGCTGCGTGACGCCTACCCGGCCGTGGGGCGGTCCCCGGCCGCCGAGGCCCACGTCACCGGACGGCCCGTCTGGCTGGGACCCGGGGAACTGGCCGACTGCCCCGAGGCGCGGCGGACCCCGTCCCAGGAGTTCTCGCTGGCGGTCCTGCCGGTGCCCGGCCGCGCCGGACTCCTGGTCGTGGTCGGCGAACGGGACGGCGGGTTCGGCCCCGAGGACCGCGCCTGCCTGGAACTGATCGCCGACGCGATCGCCCTGCCCGCCCCGCTCCCCACCGTCTCCGACACCGGCGAACTGCCCGCCGACGCGTTCAGCCTCGCCATGGACACCGGCCGGATCAAGGTCGGCGACGGCATCCTCGCCCTCTTCGACATGAGCCCGGACGACTTCGACGGCAAGGTCGAGACCCTGCTGGGCCGTACCCTCCCCGAGGACGTGCCCGCCCTGATGTCCGTGGTCGAGGCCGACCACATGTCCATCGGCGACCGCGAGCTGGAGTTCCGGATCCTGGATCCCTCCGGCTCGCCCAAGTGGCTGCGGCTGCGCGGCCGCATGGTGCCGGCCGCCGAGGGGCACCCCGCCCGGCTGGCCGGCACCGTCGCCGACGCCTCCACGCTCCGCTCCGACGTCACCGACGTGGCCCGGGTGCAGCGGCTCGCCGCCGCGCTGGCCACCGCCGGCACGGTCAAGGACGTCAGTCAGGCCGTCGTCACCGCCCTGCGCGGACCGCTCAAGGCCGACCGCATCGCCCTGGCCGAACTGGAGAACGAGCGCCTGGTCGTCACCGTCCTGGACCCGCCCGACGCCGAGTCCTGGCCCGAGCTGTGGCGCACCGAATGGCGCACCGAATGGCCGGACGCGCCGGTGCGCTCCATGCCTACTCTGGCCGCCGCCCTGCGCGTGGGCCGCCCCCGGATCTGGCCCGTCACGACCGCCCTGGAACCCGCCCTCGCCGAGGTCGGCCCCGGCGGCCTCGCCGTCCTCCCGCTGCCCGCCGGCGGCCGGATGGCCGGGATCTGTCTGATCGGCTGGGACAGCCCGCACGACTTCGGCTCCGACGAACGCGCCCTGCTCACCGCCGCCGCCGGCCTTGCCGGGCAGGCCCTGATGCGCGCCCACGCCTTCGACGCCGAGCACGAGCTGGTCGGCATGCTCCAGCGCGCCCTGCTGCCCCGTCGGCTGCCCCGGCTGCCCGGCGCGCTGGCCGTCGCCCGCTATCTGCCCCCCGCCGAGGGCCTGGAGGTGGGCGGCGACTGGTACGACGTGATCCCGCTGACCGACAACCACGTCGCCCTCGTCATCGGCGATGTCCAGGGCCACAGCGCCGCGGCCGCCACCCTGATGGGCCAGATGCGCACCGCGCTGCGCGCCTACGCGGCCGAGGGGCACAGCCCCGACGTGGTCGTCTCGCATACCAACCGGCTCCTCATGGACATGGAGAGCGACCTCTTCGCCACCTGCTGCTACGTCGACGTCGACATGGAGGCCGGCACCGCCTGGTGCGTACGCGCCGGGCATCTGCAGCCGGTCCTGCGTCACCCGGACGGCACCGCCGAGATCGCCGGGACCGAGGGCGGACCGCCGCTCGGCGTGGTGGCCCAGGCCGACTTCCCCATGACCCAGCTCAGCCTGAGCCCCGGCACCCTGCTCGCGCTCACCACCGACGGTCTGGTCGAGTCCCCCGACGCCGACATCGACGACGGCATGGAGCGGTTCGCCCGTGACCTCGGCGCCTCCGACCCCAGCCACCTCGGGCTGGTCGCCGACGCCCTGCTCGGCAACGCCCGGCGCATCGACGACGTCGCCCTGCTGCTGATGCGCTACGACGGCATGGCCGTGCTCCCGCTGCGGGAGAGCTGGACGGTGTGGCGGGTCCCGGAGGCGGCCCGGCACGCCCGCCGCTTCAGCCGCCGCACGCTGCGCTCCTGGGGCATCACCGACGACGCCATGGACACGGGCCTGCTGGTGGTCTCCGAACTCGTCACCAACGCCCTGATCCACACCGACGGCCCGGTCCGGCTCGACCTGACCATGGTCGACCACCGGCTGCGGATCGCCGTCGTCGACGCCTCGCCGCGCAGTCCGGTGAAGCCCGCGAGCATCGGCTGGGAGGCCACCGGCGGGCGCGGGATCCTGCTCGTCGAGGCGGTGTCGGCCGCCTGGGGGACCGTGCCGGTCAGCGGCGGCAAACAGGTGTGGGCGGATCTCGTCCTGGAGAGCTGAGGGTCACGCGGGTGGGCACCCGGCCGTCTCGGGAGGCGGGGTGCGGCGACCGTCCTTAATGTCCTTGATGTGGCACACACCTTCGACGAACTCGTGGCGAAGCACCGCGCGGCCGACGCGGCCCACGACAAGGTCCTGGAACTGCGGGACACCTACGGGCCGCCGGCCCTGCAACAGCCGGGCGGCGCCCAGTCCGAGACCTACGAGACCGCCCTGCGCGCCTGGCGCGACCTCGCCCGCGACGAACTCACCGCGGTGAGCGAGTACGCCCGCGACGAGGGCCGGCCGAGGTCCGAGGTGGAGGCGGAGGTGGAGCGGGCGGCGGGCTGGCCGGAGGACTCCTGAGCCGCGCCGGAACGTGCGCCCAAATTATGGCAAAAAACCGATGAGATACAGCTTCGAGGCACCTCGTAGTCACATGGCATCCGCACCAGGGCCATACTGTCGTAACCCATCAGGAAAACAGAAGAACGTCTCAATCAGATGTTCACCTATAAGGTGTAGTGAATGAAGGCTTTGGTGCTCTCCGGCGGTGCCGGTACACGGCTGCGGCCGATCACCCACACATCGGCGAAACAGCTCGTGCCGGTGGCGAACAAACCCGTGCTGTTCTACGGACTGGAATCCCTTGCCGCCGCGGGCGTCACCCAGGTCGGGATGATCGTCGGCGACACCGCCGCCGAGATCGAGGAAGCGGTCGGCGACGGGTCGAAGTTCGGCCTCGACGTCACCTACATCCCCCAGGAGCGCCCGCTGGGTCTGGCCCACGCCGTACTGATCGCGCGGGACTTCCTCGGCGACGACGACTTCGTCATGTACCTCGGCGACAACTTCATCGTCGGCGGCATCAGCGGACTGGTCGACGAGTTCCGCGAGATCCGTCCCGACGCGCAGATCCTCCTCACCCATGTGCCCAACCCGCGGGCCTTCGGTGTCGCCGAGCTGGACGCCGACGGCCAGGTGATCGGCCTGGAGGAGAAGCCGCAGGAGCCCAAGAGCGACCTCGCCCTGGTCGGTGTCTACCTGTTCACGCCGGCCATCCACGACGCCGTGCGCGCCATCAAGCCGTCCTGGCGCGGCGAGCTGGAGATCACCCACGCCATCCAGCACCTCATCGACGAGCGAGCCGACGTGCGCTCCACGGTGATCAAGGGCTACTGGAAGGACACCGGCAACGTCGTCGACATGCTGGAGGTCAACCGGACCGTCCTGGAGGCCATGGAGCCGCGGATCGACGGCGAGGTCGACGAGGCCAGCCAGATCGTCGGCCGGGTGGTCGTCGAGGCGGGCGCCCGCGTCACCAACTCGCGGATCGTCGGCCCGGTCGTGATCGGCGCCGGGACCGTCGTCGGCGACTCCTACGTGGGCCCCTTCACGTCGGTCGCCGAGAACTGCCGGATCACGGAGAGCGAGCTGGAGTTCTCCATAGTGCTGCGGGACTCCTCCATCGACGGGGTGGGCCGGATCGAGTCCTCGCTGATCGGCCGGCATGTCGAGGTCACCCCGGCACCCGGCACCCCCAGCGCCCACCGCCTCGTTCTCGGAGACCACAGCAAGGTGCAGATCCGTTCATGAACCTCCTCGTCACCGGCGCCGCCGGATTCATCGGCTCCACGTACGTCCGCGGCCTGCTCGCCGACAGCGCCCCCGACGCGCCGCACATCACCGTGCTGGACAAGCTCACTTACGCGGGCACCCTGACGAACCTGCCCGAGTCACACCCCCGCCTGACCTTCGTGCAGGGCGACATCTGCGACGCCGACCTGGTCGACAAGCTCATGGCCGAGGCCGACCAGGTGGTGCACTTCGCGGCCGAGTCGCACGTCGACCGCTCCATCGACGGGGCCGGCGCGTTCGTCCTCACCAACGTGGTCGGCACCCAGACCCTCCTCGACGCGGCCCTGCGGCACGGCGTCGGCCCGTTCGTGCACGTCTCCACCGACGAGGTCTACGGCTCCATCGAGACCGGCTCCTGGCCCGAGACCCACCCGCTCCAGCCGAACTCGCCGTACTCCGCCTCCAAGGCCTCCTCGGACCTGCTCGCACTGGCCTTCCACCGCACCCACGGCCTGGACGTCCGCGTCACCCGCTGCTCCAACAACTACGGGCCGCACCAGTTCCCCGAGAAGGTCATCCCGCTCTTCGTGAGCAACCTCCTCGACGGCAAGAACGTGCCCCTCTACGGCGACGGCAGCAACGTCCGCGACTGGCTGCACGTCGAGGACCACTGCCAGGGCATCGACCTGGTCCGCACCGGCGGCCGGCCCGGCGAGGTCTACAACATCGGCGGCGGCACCGAGCTCAGCAACAAGGAACTCACCGGCCTGCTCCTGGAAGCCTGCGGCGCCGACTGGGACCGCGTCGACCGCGTCGCCGACCGCAAGGGCCACGACCAGCGCTACTCCGTCGACTGGAGCAAGATCCACGACGAGCTGGGCTACACCCCCAAGCACGACTTCACCTCCGGCCTCGCCGCCACCGTCGCCTGGTACCGCGACAACCGGGACTGGTGGGAGCCGCTCAAGGAGCGAGCCGCCCTGGAGTCCCACAAGGAGCAGGAGAAGCACTGATGAAGTGGCTCGTCGCCGGCGCGGGCGGGATGCTCGGCCACGACATGGTCGAGGAACTCACCCGCCGGGGCGCGGAGGTGGTGGCCCTGGGCCACGCCGACCTCGACGTCACCAGCGCCGACTCGGTGGACTCGGCGGTCGCCGGGCACCGGCCCGACCTGGTGGTGAACTGCGCCGCGTACACGGCCGTCGACGACGCCGAGACCGACGAGGAGCGGGCCCTGCTGATCAACGGCGAGGGCCCGCGCCTGCTGGCCCGCGCCGCCGCCCGGCACGGCGCCCGTCTCGTCCATGTCTCCACGGACTACGTCTTCGACGGCGACGCCCGCACCACCCCGTACCCGGAGGACCACCCCACCGACCCGCGCACCGCCTACGGCCGCACCAAGCTCGCGGGTGAGCGGGCCGTCCTGGCGGAGCTCCCGGGCACGAGCGCGGTGGTCCGTACGGCCTGGCTGTACGGCACGCACGGGAAGAACTTCGTGCGCACGATGATCGAACTGGAGTCCCGCCGGGACACCCTCGACGTCGTCGACGACCAGCGCGGACAGCCCACCTGGAGCGCCGACCTGGCCGCCCGGATCGCCGACCTCGGCCCCCGTCTCGGGCGGGACGACCGCGCGCACGGCGTCTTCCACGGCACCAACTCCGGCACGGCCACCTGGTGCGAACTGGCCCGTGAGGTGTTCCGCCTCCTCGACGCCGACCCGGAACGGGTACGCCCCACTACCAGTGCGGCGTTCGTCCGCCCGGCACCCCGCCCCGCGTTCAGCGCCCTCGGGCACGACCGGTGGGCCGAGGTCGCTCTGGAACCGCCGCGGGACTGGCGTCAGGCCTTGGCGGAAGGGCTGCCGCACATCCGCAAGGAGATGTCCGCATAAGGCACTTCCCACCTACCCGCCGCAGGGCGGCCGACGGCTCACCGAGCTTGCCGGCCGCCCTGCGGTGCAGGGAAATCCCGGAGCCCGCCGGGCCTTTTTCACAGGCCGTCGTGTTAGCCCCTTGTGGATGGCCCCGGTTCACTACGATGATGCTTTGAATGTCTTGTGGGTCGGGTAGGGAAAGGATTTGTCCCGCGATGTCGATGCGAGCGACCGTAAAGTCCGTACTGGGTGAGAAGAATGTGCGGGTCCTGCGACGACTGAAGCGGCGCTTGTCCGCCCAGCCGGCCAAACCGGCCAAGCCGACAGGGCTGGACGCGATCTCCGGGGATCTGAACAAACTCGCCCAGCACTTCAAGACGGACAAGTGGGGAATACACCGCTACACCCAGCACTACCAGCGCCATCTCGGGCACCTGAAGAACGAGTCGTTCAACCTGCTGGAAATCGGCATCGGCGGCTACAACAGGCCAGGTCAGGGCGGCGCCTCCCTGCGCATGTGGAAGCAGTTCTTCCCGAAGGCGCGGATTTTCGGAATGGACATCCAGGACAAGTCATTTGTCGACGAGGACCGCATCACGACGTTCATCGGAGACCAGTCCGATCCGTCGTCCCTGAACTCGATCGCCGACAAGATCGGTGACCTGGACGTCATCATCGACGACGGCAGTCACCGTAGTCCGCATGTACTCACGACGTTCGCCACGCTCTTCCCCCGGCTCAAGGACGGTGGCATCTACATCGTCGAGGACACGCAGTCGTCGTACTGGCCCGAATGGCAGGGCAGCGAGGATCTCGACGCCGCGCACACCAGTATGGGGATGCTCAAGCGGCTGGTGGACGGACTGAATTACGAGGAATTCGTGACCGAGAACTATCAGCCGACGTACACGGACCTCAATGTCGTCGGCGTGCACTTCTACCACAACCTGGTGATCATCGAAAAAGGCAGGAATGCCGAGGGCAGCAACAAGCGCAGCGCGCTGAAGCAGCGCTACGCCAAGTCCTGACACCGCTCACCCGCGAGGGGGGCCGAGCCACGGCTCGGCCCCCCTCGCGGTGTGTTCAGGCCCGCAGCCGCTCGTAGTACGCCAGGCAGTCCGCGTACGTCGGCAGCAGCCCGGACGCCTCCGCCTCCGCCAGGGACGGCGCCTTGGCGTCCTTCTCCGACAGCACCGGCTCGAAGCCCTCCGGCCACTCGATGCCCAGCTCGGGGTCGAGCGCGTTGATGCCGTGCTCGCGGCCCGGCGCGTACCCGGCCGAGCACAGGTACACCACGGTGGCGTCGTCGGTCAGCGCCATGAACGCGTGCCCGAGGCCCTCCGAGAGGAACACCGCGTGCTGGTTCTCCTCGTCCAGCCGGACCGCCTCCCAGCGGCCGAACGTCGGGGAGCCGACCCGGATGTCCACGACGACGTCCAGCACGGCCCCGCGTACGCACTTGATGTACTTGGACTGGCTCGGCGGCACGTCGGCGAAGTGGACGCCGCGCAGCACGCCCCGCCGGGAGACCGAGCAGTTGGCCTGGGCGAGGTCGAGGTCGTAGCCGAGGGCCTCACGGAACTCCTCGGCCCTGAACCACTCGTGGAAGCTGCCCCGGTCGTCGGGGAAGACCTTGGGCTCCTGGACCCAGGCGCCTTCGATGTCCAGCGGTCGCACGGTTGTCACTTGCCTTCCTGGCGTGCGGGCTTGCCCCTGCCCAGGGCCCTGACCAGTGCGCGGCGCACCGGCAGTGGGAGCTTGCGGGCGAGGCGGCGGGCCGCGCTCGGCCTGGGCTTGGGCTTGGCGGCGGCCTTGGGCGCGGCCGCCCCGGGCTTCTTCGGGGCCGACTTGGCCACCTTCAGGCCCTCGGGGGAGTTGCGGACGACGAGCGGCAGCGTGAAGAAGCGCGGCTCGGGTGCGTCCGCGACCAGGCACAGGGCCAGCCGCCAGCTGCCCTCCTGGAGCGACCGCACCGGCAGCGGGGCGTCCAGCACCGTGCCGCCGCCCTCGGCGGGTGACAGCGTGGCCGGCACCTCCAGTACCTCGGAGGCGGGCTTCGGGCCGGTCAGCCGGACCGACGCCTTGACCTCACCGGCGGCATGGAAGGGCAGCACCGCGCGCAGCCGGTCGCCCGCGACGGTGAAGTCCTCGGGCTCGAACGCGCCGAAGCCCAGCCGCTTGCCCGCCAGGTCGACGTCGAGCGCGAAGTTGTCCTTGACCGTCCAGTAGGGCAGCACCCGGCGACCGCCGACCACGCCCGGTGACGGCATCGCGGGGAACGGCTCCCGGGACGCCGGGAACAGCCGGTGCTCCCGGGTCCAGCCGCCGATGGTCAGCCGGACGAACGCGTCCCACAGGCCGGCCGGCAGCGGGGTGCCGCTGGCGGCGGTGGCCGGGTCCACGGTGGCCGTGGCCCTGACCAGGAGCCGGACACGGCCGGGCTCGCCCTCGACGGGCAGCGTCTCGCGGGTGATCTCGACCGGCTGGAAGAACTGCGCGTGGGTCTCACGGTCCCGCATCATCAGGTCGACGCCGGCCTTCGCGAAGCGGGCGGCGGTGCCACGCTCCAGCCGCGCGACGGCGTCGGCGACGGTCTCCGGCGGGCCGTCGAGCGGGACGGCGGCGGTGTCGGCCGGGTAGGTCTTCGGCGCGCCGTCCGCGCTGTACTCGGCAGTGAAGTCGATCTTCAGTGCGCCGCCGTCCCAGGAGATGCTCTCCAGGGCCGTCGAGGGGCCGATGGACGCCTCCCACTCGGCGAGCGCGAGCACGTCCTCGTAGCGTCCGGCGCCGGCCAGCTCGGTGACCACCCGTTGGGCCGGCTCCAGCAGGGCGAACACGGAGGGGCCCATGCGCTCGGCGATCACCTTGTGGATCTCGTCGAAGAGCTCCCGGCGGTAGTCGTCCGGCAGGTTGAGGAACCGCTTCCCGCGCAGCCGCTCGCCCATCTCGTTGCGCAGCCAGCGGCGGAGCATCCGGTCGCGGGTCGGGCCGGGCTCGGTGTAGCGCTCGACGACGTCGAGGGCCTCACGCAGGTTGGCGAAGTAGCCGACCGGGTCGAAGCGCTGGAAGCCGGCGTTGGAGGCGTCCTCGCGCTTGAGGTGGTAGTAGCAGACGTAGTCGCTGAGCACGGAGATGTTCGACGCGCGCAGGTACGCCTCGGCCACGAAGACATGGTCCTCAAGGCGCCGGCGGCCCTCGGGGAAACGCAGCCCGATGCGGTCCAGGAAGGACCGGCGCAGCATCTTGTGCGGGGTGAGGCTGTCCATCAGCGGGGAGTTGTCGACGGTGGCCCGCGGACGGTTGTGGCGGAACAGCTCCACCGGCACCGGGCGGCCCTTGCCGGCCATCTTGCCGATGATCAGGTCGGCCTCGTTCGCGACGCCGTAGTCGTACATCCGCTCCAGGGCTTCGTCGCCGAGGAAGTCGTCGTTGTCGACGAACATCACGAACTCGCCCTGGGAGGCCTCGATGCCGACGTTGCGCGGCTTGCCGGACCAGCCGGAGGGCTCCTGGTGGATGACGTGGATGTGCGGGTGCTCGGCCGCGAGGGCGTCGAGCCGGGCCGGGGTCCCGTCGCTGGAGCCGTCGTTCACGAAGATCACTTCGTACTCGTCGCGCGGCAGCGACTGCCGCAGCACCGAGGCGATGCAGTCCTCGATATAGGGCCCCGGATTGTAGACGGGGACGACAACGCTGACTTTGACCGGCATCCGGCTTCCTGGCCCCCTGGAATAAGCCGTCCATTTGCCTGGACGGCATCTACATGTGGGCGAATGCTAACCCGGTCCCGTCCTAGGGCAGGACCCGCCTCTAGGTCAAGACCGGGTTGTGACGCGTCATCCGTGCATCAAAAGACCTGCTCAGCGGCGGTCTCAGCCGTGGTCCGGGCCGTGGCCGCGGCACCGCGCGTTCAGGTTGCGGTCAGGTTGCGGTCGGGGTCGTGGTGCCGGCCTTGGTCTCAGCCGTGGGTCTTGGCGAGCAGCTCCAGGACCTCGGCCGTGCTGCCGGACTCGCCGAGCCGCGGGAAGATCCGCTCCACGCTGCCGCGGTGCGCCTCCGGGTCGGCGTCGGCCATGGCGTCCGTGGCGAGCGTCACGTGGTAGCCGTGGGCGTAGGCGTCGCGGGCGGTGGACTCCACGCCGATGCTGGTGGCGATGCCGGTCAGGACGATCTGGGTGACGCCCCGGCGGCGCAGCTGGACGTCCAGGGCGGTGCCGTGGAAGGCGCTCCAGTTGTGCTTGGTGATGTGGATGTCGCCGTCGTGGCCGGAGAGCTCGTCGACGACGATGTCCCAGCCCTCCGGGAAGGCGAGACCGCGCGGCCGGCCCTCGGTGCGGCCCGGGACGGCGTCGGCGCCGTCGGCGGCGAAGGACACCCGGACCAGCACCACGGGCAGGTTCTGGGCGCGGAAGGCGTCGGCGAGCTCGACGCTGCGGGCGACGACCTCGGCACCGGAGTACGGCTGGGTGGGCATGCCCACGATGCCCTGCTGGAGGTCGATGACGACAAGGGCGGTACGCGGGTCGAGCGTGCTCAAAGACATGGGGTGGATCAGGCCTTTCGGGGGGCTTGACTGGGTCGGGGGGTGAGCCGGGCCAGGGAACGGTCCGGCAGGGTGATCGCCAGCAGCAGTACGGAGCCGGCGAGCATGAACAGGGCCAGGCCGTGCAGCCCGCCCGTGTCGGCGCGGTGCGGGAAGAACGCCGCGGTGGCGGCGGAGGCACCCAGCGCGCCGAGGTACATGAAGGTGCGCAGCAGCCCGGCGGCGGAGCCGAGCCGCTCCGCGTCGGCCTGCCGGTACAGCGCGTTCTGCGCGGCGAGGCCGAGCAGGCCCTGAGGTACGCCCAGCAGCACTCCGGTGGCGAGCAGCACCCAGACCGGGCTGCGGGCGTCGAACAGCAGCAGCGTCGCGCAGCCCGCGATCTGCAGCACGGAGCCGGCCAGCAGCTTGGCGCGGATCGCCTCGCGGCGGCCGGTGAGCGTGGCGACGACCAGCGCGGCGCCCGACAGCGGCAGCAGCACGAGCCCCGCGGTGGAGGCGCTGAGCCCGCGGCCCTCCTCCAGCCACTGCGTGTAGCCGTACAGGAAGGCGTAGGAGGTGATGTTGGCGAGGAACTGGCGTACGTAGGTGGCGATGAGCGGGCCGTTGCCGCCGAGGACGCGCAGGTCGACGAACGGGTCCGGGACGCGCAGTTCCCGGGCCGCGAAGGCGGCGGTCGCGAGGAGGGTCAGGGCGGGCAGGTACCAGCGGTCCGGCCGCGGGTCCATCAGGAAGAGCATCAGGGAGACCAGCAGGACGGCGAAGAGGCCCATACCGGGGAGGTCCATGGGCCGGCGCCGTTCGGCGGGTTCGGCCTTCGGCAGCCACAGCACGCCCAGGACCAGACAGGCCGCCGAGAGTGGCACGTTCACGGTGAACACCAGGTGCCAGCCGCCGGCGCCGATCAGCAGCCCGCCCAGCGTCGGGCCGATCACGGCCACGGTCTGCGCGGACACGGCGAGCGCGGTGAGCACTCCGGCCGGGCTGTCCTGCCCGGTGCGTTCGGCCTCGCTCCGGGTCAGCCGCATCGCCGCCGGGAACGCCGCCGACGTGCCGAAGCCGAGCAGCACCCGGGAAGCGATCAGTACGCCCAGCGAGGGTGCCAGCGCGCCCATCAGTCCGGCGACGCCCACCAGGGCCGTGGCGGCGAGGTAGAGCCGGCGCGGCCCGTACATGTCCACCAGCCGCCCGATCACCGGCTGGCCCACGGCCGTCGCCAGGTAGAGCGCGGAGACCAGCCACACCGTCTCGGCGGGCGGGGCCCCGAAGGCGATGCCGATCGGCACCAGGGCCACGGCGATCATCGAGGAGTTGATCGGGTTCAGTACGGAACCCAGGATCATCGGCGCGATGAGCCGCCGGTCGAAGCCTTCGGGGGCGGGGCGGGTGTCCTGCGGGGTGCGTCCGGTGAGCCTCGGTATCACGGCCGCGAGAGCCGTTCCAGCAGTTCGAACGCGGTGAGCATGGTCTGGCGTTCCTCCTCGGTGTACCGCTCCTCGAAGGCGCGGGCCAGCCACTCGTCGCGCACCTGCCGGTTGCCCTCGACACGGGCCTGCCCGGCCTCGGTAAGGGTGACCAGCTGGCGGCGCCCGTCGGTGGGGTCGGGGCTGCGGCGGATCAGCCCCTGCTGGTCGAGGGCGGCCAGGGTGGTCGCCATCGACTGCGGCCGCACCCCCTCGGCGGAGGCCAGCGCGCTGGCCGTGGCGGCGCCGTGCTTGGAGACCAGGGTGAGCGCCGACTCCTGGGACGGGGTGAGATCCGCGTCCTGGGCGACCTCCCGGATACGGCGGCGCAGTCTGCTGAACACCACGCGCAGATCGCGCGCCGTGCGGGTCGCGGAGTCCGAGATCTGAACCATGCGGGCCACCCTAGGACTGTCACCAGAAACTGTCCAGTTGGAACTGTTAAGTTCAAGCTGAAGATCCCGGGCGGTCGCTAGGCTGGCATCGTGCGCCTGCTCCTCACCTCCGACACGCACCTCCAGGTGCGCGCCAAGCGGCTGCCGGACCGGCTCCTCGCCGAACTCCCGCGCGCGGACGTCGTCCTCCACGCCGGCGACTGGGTCGACGAGGCCACCCTCGACCTGCTGGAGAGCCACAGCCGCCGGCTGATCGCGGTGTACGGCAACAACGACGGCCCCGGTCTGCGCGCCCGGCTTCCCGAGGTCGCCTACGCCGACCTGGGCGGCCTGCGCTTCGGCGTGATCCACGAGACCGGTCCCGCCCAGGGGCGCGAGGCCCGCTGCGCCGCCCGCTTCCCGGACCTGGACGTCCTGGTCTTCGGGCACAGCCACATCCCCTGGGACACCACGGCTCCGGCCGGCCTGCGCCTCCTCAACCCCGGCTCGCCCACCGACCGCCGCCGCCAGCCGCACTGCACGTACCTCACCGCGACCGTCGCCGACGGCGCGTTGACGGAGGTGACACTCCACCGGCTGCCGCAGCGCCGGCCGGCGCCGTGACAGGGCGCGCGGAGGATCTCCCGGGACCCGTCAGGGTGCGATCCCCACTCCGTCGATCCTGCTCCAGCGCTTCTCCTGCGCCGCCGTCATGGCCGGCCAGCGCAGCCCGCCCGGCCGCGGGCGGACCCGGGAGGCGTAGGAGGCGGGGTGGAAGTCCGGGTCGTAGAAGCAGCCGGTGGCGTAGGTCCGGTCGAACGCGGCGCACGCGCCCGCGATCGTCCTGGGCGTCGGCTTCCGGCCCGTGCGCACCCAACCGTCCAGTGCCGCGATCGAGTTGGCGTACTCCGCGTCGCTCAGCGCACTGTGCTCGGACTCGTGGGTGAACGTCTGCACGAGGTACCGGTCCCGGTGCGCGCCGCGCAGGGTGGCCCGGTAGGCCGCCTCGTGCTCCACGAACGCCGTCGGATCGTCGATCGCGTGCATCGTGAGCACCGGGATCGACACCTTGCCGGTGAGATCGCTGTCGTAGGACAGGTCGCGTACCGCCGTCGGATCGGCGGTGAACCGCTCGACACCGGCGTTGAGCGCCTCGTCGTCGTGCGACCCCGAGTACCGGACGCCCGTGTCGGAGAACGGATTGCGGCCGCCGAGCCGGTCGCGCACGATGTCCCGGAACGTGAAGACCGCGAACCGCAGATGCGACTCCAGGGTGCGCTCGGGAACGCCGGTGACGGCGAGGATGTCGTCGAGGTTGCGCTGCTGGAGGGCGGTGCGTTCCTGCGGGGCCGAGGCGTAGCCCGTGCACTCCTGGAGTCGGGCGCGCAGTCCGGCCGTCGTCAGCGTCGAGTCCGCGCGCAGCCCCTGCCACAGCGGGTACTGGGGTTCGGTCGGCCGGGGCATGTTCTGGCAGTAGTACTGGTAGACGACCCGGAGGTCGACGCGGTAGTCGTACCCCCGGGACCCGCCGCCGAGGACACCGCTGGTGAGCAGCGCCCCGTCGTACGGTCCGCCCCGCCCGCCGTACACCTCGACGACCTTGGCGGCGACGTCTCCGCCCCAGGACTGGCCGTGCACATACGTCCGCCGCGGCTTACCGAAGTTCTCGACGAACAGCCGGCGCACGTTCTCGGTGTCCTCGGCGGCCATGCGGGTGCCGTAGCCGCCCCTGCGGTAGGACGAACCCGCCCAGGCGTACCCCTCCTTCACCATCACCGACCAGCGGGCCAGGTCGTCGACGCTGCGCGCCGGGTCCGAGCCGGTGCCGAGGTCGGGGCCGCCATGGGCGTGCACGACCAGGGAGCCGTTCCAGTGCTCGGGGACGGCGATGGCGTAGTAGGCGCCGCTGGTGTCCTGGCCGGTGTAACAGGTGGCCTTGCCGTCGAGTTCCGCAGGGCACGAGACGGCGGCCGGCGGTGGTGTCTGCGCCTGTGCGGGAGGGGCGCCGGCGAAGGCGGCGGTGAGGGCCGCCGCCAGTGAGGCGAGCAGTCCGGTACGCCGGAGGCTCGTCCGGCGGATCCGTGCGGGGGTTCTCGACCTGTCCAAGGCGCGGCTCCCTGTCCTAGGCGGCGCTCCTTCGCGCCGTCCGCGGCGATGCTAGGGAGCGGGCCGGGACCGGAACCATGGCTCGGGCGTTGTGTTCATAGTGTTCGACGGACGGAACGCGTCATCGGTCTCCGAGCTCCATGGCCGGGTTCCGGAGGCGGCGAACGTCGCGGCGGGGCTTTCGTTGAACGTTAATCCGTTGCCGTCGGGTGAGGCGCCCTGCTGCACTTCCCCCTGACCTGATGACCCGACAGCTCACCGAGAGGACCACCGATGCGCACTGCGTGCATGTCCACCCAGGAAGGAATCCCACCCATGCCGAAGGACATCACACTCAGTGCGTCTGCTCAATCTCGGAATTCTCGCGCATGTCGACGCAGGTAAGACCAGTCTGACCGAACGGCTGCTGCACGCGGCCGGGGTCATCGACGAGATCGGCAGTGTCGACGACGGCAGCACCCGGACCGACACCCTCGCCCTGGAGCGGCAGCGCGGTATCACCATCAAGTCCGCGGTCGTGTCGTTCCCCCTCGACGGGGTGACCGTCAACCTCATCGACACCCCGGGCCATCCGGACTTCATCGCCGAGGTGGAACGGGTCCTCGGGGTGCTGGACGGCGCGGTCCTGGTCGTCTCGGCCGTGGAGGGCGTCCAGGCCCAGACCCGCGTGCTGATGCGGACCCTGCGGCGGCTGCGCATCCCCACCCTGATCTTCGTCAACAAGATCGACCGGCGCGGCGCCCGGCACGAGGCCGTACTCGCCCAGCTCGCCCGCAGGCTCGCCGTCCCGCTCGTCCCGATGGGCCGACCGGTCGCGCTCGGCACCCGCGCCGCCCGCTTCGAGCCCGGCCTCGCCCCCGGGGCGGTGGATGCGCTCGCCGACCACGACGACGCGTTGCTCGCCGCCTGCCTGGACGGCGAGGTCCCCGACGGCCGGCTGCGCGCCGCGCTCGCCGACCAGACCCGCCGGACCCTGGTCCATCCGGTCTACTTCGGCTCCGCCGTCACGGGCGCCGGGGTCCCCGACCTGATCACGGGCGTCGAACGGCTGCTCCCCGCCGCCGACGGCGACCCGGCCGGACCGCTGTCGGCCACGGTCTTCAAGGTCGAACGCGGCCCGGCGGGCGAGAAGATCGCATACGCGCGCATCTTCACCGGCGTCCTCCGGGTCCGCGACCGGATCCCTTTCGGGGACGGCGACCGGGAGACGCCGGAGGACGGAGCGGCGGACGTCCGCGAGGAGGGCGGATCGGTCGGCGCGCGTGTGCAGGGCCGGGTTGTGGGCGTCCGGGAGGAGGGCCGGGGCGGCGGTGCCCGGGAGGGGGACCGGGCGGGCGGTGACGGGGCACGGGCCGGGCGGCCGGAGGGGCGGGTCACCGCGCTGAGTGTTGCCGAACAGGGTGCGGAGCTGCGGCAGGACAGTGCCGGTGCCGGGCGGATCGTCAAGGTGTGGGGGCTCGGCGGCATCCGCATCGGCGATGCGCTCGGCGCGCCGGGACGGGCCCCCGGCCACCACTTCGCGCCTCCGACCCTGGAGACCGTCGTCGTCCCCGGACCGGCCACCGACCGCCGCGCCCTGCACATCGCGCTGACCCAGCTCGCCGAGCAGGATCCGCTGATCGACGTCCGGCACGACGAGGTACGGCAGGAGACCTCCGTCTCCCTCTACGGCGAAGTGCAGAAGGAGGTCGTCCAGGCGACCCTCGCCGACGAGTACGGCCTCGACGTCACCTTTCGGGAGACGACCACCATCTGCGTCGAACGCCTCACCGGCACGGGGGCCGCCGTCGAGTTCAACAAGAAGGACGGCAACCCCTTCCTGGCGACGGTCGGCCTGCGAGTGGAGCCGGCCCCGCCCGGCACCGGCGTCGGCTTCCGACTGGAGGTGGAGCTGGGGGCGATGCCCTACGCCTTCTTCAAGGCCGTCGAGGACACCGTGCGCGAGACCCTCGGGCAGGGGCTGCACGGCTGGCGGATCCCCGACTGCACGGTGACCATGACCCACTCCGGTTACTCGCCCCGGCAGAGCCATGCCCACCAGGGCTTCGACAAGAGCATGTCGAGCACCGGCGCCGACTTCCGCGGACTGACCCCGCTGGTGCTGACCGAGGCGCTGCGGCGGGCCGGTACCCGGGTGCACGAGCCGATGCACCGGTTCCGGCTGGAGGCCCCGGCGGACACGCTGGGCGCGCTGCTGCCGGTGCTCACCCGGCTCGGCGCGCTGCCCCAGCAGACCGGGACGGAGGGGTCGCTCTGCCTTCTGGAGGGCGCGGTCCCGGCCGGCCGGGTGCACCGGCTGGAGCAGCTGCTGCCGGGGCTGACCCGGGGCGAGGGCGAGCTGGAGAGCGCGTTCGACCACTACGCGCCCGTCTCGCACGGAACGGTCCCCGAACGCGCACGGACCGATCACAATCCGCTCAGCCGGAAGGAGTACCTGTTGAACGTGACGGGCCGAGTGAGCGGCTGAGCCACAAGTGCCGGGCAGGTATTCAACTTACTCATGAGTCAGAAGTATTGACGGTGTCCGGAAATCACCAGACTGTAGTGGACATGACTACTATCCGGGCGCGTCTGATCGTTGTCCTGGTTGTCCTCTGTGGATTCCTCGCGGTGGCGGGCGCTCCGTCCGCCACCGCTGCCACCCCGTCCGACTCCCTGTGGTTCGACGGCACCTCGCTCACCGTGCAGAACGGCCGTTTCGTCGACGGCCAGGGCCGTGAGGTGGTGCTGCGCGGCTACAACGTCTCCGGCGAGACCAAGCTGGAGGAGAACAGCGGCCTGCCGTTCGCCTCCGTCGCCGACGCGAAGAAGTCCGCCACCGCACTGCGTGCCCTCGGCGGCGGCAACGCCGTGCGCTTCCTGCTCTCCTGGGCGCACGCCGAACCCGCCAAGGGCCAGGTGGACACCGCCTACCTGGCCGCCGTCACCGCGCAGATGCAGGCGTTCCTCGACGCCGGCATCCGCGTCTTCCCCGACTTCCACCAGGACCTGTACTCCCGCTACCTGTTCAACTCGGGCAGCTGGTACACGGGCGACGGCGCCCCCGAGTGGGCCGTGGCGCTGGGGGACTACCCGGCCGAATCCTGCGGCATCTGCCTGTTCTGGGGCCAGAACATCACCCAGAACTCGGCCGTCCAGGAGGGCCAGTACGACTTCTGGCACAACAACTACGGCCTCCAGGACGCCTTCCTGGCCACCGCCCAGACCACCATGGCCTACCTGGCCCAGCATCTGACGTCCGAGCAGTTCGCCGGCGTCGTCGGCTTCGACCCCTACAACGAGCCGTACGCCGGCTCCTACGACTCCGGCCAGACCTCCCGCACCTGGGAGCAGAACCTGCTGTGGCCCTTCTACCAGAAGTTCCGGGCCCGGATGGACGCGGCCGGCTGGAGCGCCAAGCCCGCCCTGGTCGAGCCCAACCTCTTCTGGAACGCCAACATCGACACCCAGAAGCAGGAGGGCGGGCTGCTGGACGCGGGCACGCTCGGCTCCCGCTACGTCTTCAACACCCACTTCTACGACCAGAAGGCGATCTCCGGCATCCTGATGTGGGGCAACGCCTCCGACGGGCAGTACAAGACCGACTTCGGCACCGTCCGCGAGCGCGCCTCGGCCGCCGGAACCACGGCGATCGTCAGCGAGTTCGGGCATCCGCTGTCGGGTACGACCGCCGGCAAGGCGCCGACCGTCGACAAGGCCATGTACCAGGCCCTCGACTCCCGCCTCCCCGGGTCCACCTGGTGGTCCACCCCGGCGTCCTCCGGCCCGGTGCTCTCCGGCACCCAGTGGCAGTGGGACATCTACAACGGCCGCCACCACGAGCTGATGAACGACAACCCCGACAAGGTCCTCACCTCCGGTGACGCCTGGAACGACGAGGACCTCTCGGCCGTCGCCATGAACGACTCCGGCACGGTCACCCTCCGCCAGGACGCCAGGCTCCTCGACCGGGTCTACCCGGGCGCCACCTCCGGCTCCACCCTCGCCTACACCTACGAGGACCGCTCCCGGGACGGCTCCACGACCCTGACCTGGAACCCGGTGCCCAGCTCGCTGCCGAACGTGGCCGCGCTGGTGGGATCCGGCCAGTACGCCGTCCAGGTCTGGCGCTCCGGCAGCGCCACCGCGCCCACCGAACTCCACCTCCCCGCGTCCTTCCCGACCGCGTCCACCACGGTCGTCTCGGACCTGGGAACCGTCTACGCACCCCCGTCCTACACGTCCTCGACCCCGGTCGGCGTGGCGGTCGAACCGGGTGGCACGGGCAGCCGCCGACTGCTGCTCAGCGACTCGGACTCCGGCGTGCTGCACTTCGCGCTGGTGACCAACGGGGCGACCTCGCCCGGCTCCACCCTGCTGAACGCGGCCAAGGCCGAGCTGGCCGCCTGGGTGGCGGCGAAGTTCTGACAACGCGCTTCGGCCTCCGGGAGGCCGTGTGACCCCGGAGGCCGAAAGTGCCTGACAGCCCGTCAATTCGAGGACGGCCCCGTCCAGCCGGCCTGCACATGGCCGAGCCGGACGCGCTGCGGGTGGTCGCCGACCGCGACCGAGGTCACCTTCTCGCCGGTGGCGAAGTCGATGGCCGTGACCTGGTCGGCGCCGCTCTCGGAGATGACGCAGTCCTTGCCGTCACCGCTCACCGTGGCCCAGTACGGGGTCGACGCGGTCACGAGCGGACCCTCCTGCAGGGTGGCCCGGTCGACGACGGTCGCGTAGTTGTCCATCGTCCCGGCGACGCACAACTTGGTCCCGTCGGGGCTCATCGAGATGCCGTGATGGCGCGAGTCCAGCAGCCAGGTGGTGCGGTCGGTGCTGGTCGCCGGGTTCTCCGGCAGCGTCTTCACCCGGGTGATCTTGTCGGTGGCGACGTCGTACTCCAGGAAGCCGTTGAAGAATGACACCTGGAAGTACAGTTTCGACCAGTCCGGGGTGAACGCGGCGGGCCGCACCGCGTCGGAGAAGTTCGTCAGACCGATCGCGTCCAGCCGCTGGCGCATGTCGATCGTCCGGACCGTCTTGTAGGTGGTGGCGTCGACGACGGTGATGTGCCGGTCGCCCTTCGTCCAGTCCCATATCGGGTCGTCGAGCGAGGTCGTGACCTCGCCGATCGACATGTTCCAGATGTACTTGCCGCCGTTCGTGAAGACGTTCTCGTGCGGCTTGTCACCGGTGGCGAACTCGCCCAGTTCCTTACCGGTGTTGATGTCCAGCACCTGCACCTTGTTCGCGGTGGACGCCGAGACCGCGACCTTGGTGCCGTCGGGGGAGACAGCCATGTGGTCGGCGCGGTAACCGGCCACCGGGAAACGCCAGTTGATCGTGTCGGTGGCGAGGTCGATGGAGACGACGTCGGCGAAGCTCGGACGGGAGACGACCACGGACCTGCCGTCCGGCGTGGAGTACATGTCGTCGGCGTACTGGTCGTGTCCCTGGCCGACCTCGTTGCGGATGGAGGTGTAGTAGATCCACTTGATCGGGTCGGCGTTGATCTCGGCGATCCGCTGGTCCTTGTCGGGAATGACGTTGATCTGGCCGACCTTGGCGAAGTCTCCGGACGAGTTCAGGACGGTCGCGGTGCCGTCCCAGTTGTTGCCGACGAACAGCACCTCGTGCAGGGAGGCGTCGGCGGCGGTGGCGGCTGTCGCGGGTGCGGCGACGGTCAGGACGAGGGCGGCGGCTACGGAGCAAAGGTGCCTGGGTCTGAAAGCAGGCATGACTGCTCTCTCCTCTGAGGGGGGTGTGGGGGCGCGCGTGCAGGCCAGGGGTCTTGAAAACTGAACACGGGTGCGTTCAAAGTGAACTTACTGAAAAGTAAGGAGAGGGCGGCTTACTCCACAAGAGGCGTACACGACAAAATTGGTCATCGGGCGGATGACGGAGGGGGCAATCTTGCCGGGCAGGCTCAAGGCACCGACGGGACGCTACGGCGGCCGGTCCGCCGAGGAACGCAAGGCCGAGCGGCGTCGGCGCTTCCTGGACGCGGCGCTCCAGCTCTTCGGCGACACACCGGGATACCGCGTCACGACCGTCGCCGCGCTCAGCCAGGCGGCCGGCCTGTCGACCCGGCAGTTCTACGAGGAGTTCCACACACTGGAGGACGTGCTCGCCGCGCTGCACCTGGAGGTCAACGGGTGGGCCGAGGAAGCGGTGCGGGACGCGTTCCCGGAGGCCAAGCCGCTGCCGCTGGTGGAGCGGGTGACGGTGCTCTTCCGGGCGTACGCCAGGGACGTCACCTCGGATCCGCGACGTATCCGGGTCGCCTTCGTCGAGATCATCGGCGTCAGCCCGCGGCTGGAGGAACAGCGCCTCGCGCGGCGGGCGCGGTGGGTGGAGCTGATATGCGGCGAGGCGAACGCGGCGGTGGCGCGCGGTGACGCGGCGCCGCGGGACTACCGGCTGGCGGCGACGGCCTTCATCGGCAGCGTGAACGGGTTGCTGCACGACTGGAGTGCCGGGTGGGTGGACGCGACGCTGGACGACGTCGTGGAGGAACTGGTGCGGTTGCTGGTGGGGATGCTGCGGCCGGAGGACTGGACGTCGGGCGGCGCCCACTAGCCGGGTGAGCGCGGCTGCGCGCGCGGTCGGCATGGGGCCAACGGCCCGTGGAGCGTGGCGAGTTCACCCCTGCCACATCCGTTGACTTCACCCTCCGCCGGCTCTACGGTCGGCGCGACATGTTCGGAAGGCCGATCTCTGTTCGGAATGCCGAACGTGACGGAGCCGTAGACCCCCGTGCACCCCCGTGGAGGAGCCGCATGTATCCCCCGCCCAGGCCCAGATCGACCGGCAGCGGTCTCGTACGTCACCTGTGGGCCACCGCCGTACGCGCCCTCGCCCTCGCCCTGACGGCCGCCGCCGCGCTCCTCTTCGCCACCCCCGGACCGGCCCAGGCGGCGACGACGCGGCAGATCTCCGTGCCGACCGCCCCGATGGGCTGGGCCTCCTGGAACAGCTTCGCCGCGAAGATCGACTACGACGTCATCAAGCAGCAGGTCGACGCGTTCGTCGCGGCCGGGCTGCCGGCCGCCGGATACAAGTACATCAACATCGACGAGGGCTGGTGGCAGGGCACCCGGGACAGCGCCGGGAACATCACCGTCGACACCGGTGAGTGGCCCGGCGGGATGAGCGCCATCGCCGACTACATCCACAGCAAGGGCCTGAAGGCCGGCATCTACACCGACGCGGGCTACAACGGCTGCGGCTACTACTACCCGACCGGCCGCCCCGCCGCCGCGAACACCGGCAGCGAGGGCCACTACGACCAGGACATGCTCCAGTTCTCGCAGTGGGGCTTCGACTTCGTGAAGGTCGACTGGTGCGGCGGCGACGCCGAGGGCCTGGACGCGGCGACCGCCTACAAGTCGCTGAGCTCGGCGGTCACCAAGGCCACCGCCGCCACCGGCCGCCCGCTCACCCTGTCCATCTGCAACTGGGGCTACCAGAACCCGTGGAACTGGGCACCGGGCCTCGCCCCCATGTGGCGGACCAGCACCGACATCTACTACTACGGCGGTACGGCGTCGCAGGCGAGCGTGCTGTCCAACTTCGACCAGACGCTGCACCCGGCCGCCCAGCACACCGGTTACTACAACGATCCCGACATGCTGACGGTCGGCATGACCGGCCTCACGGCGGCCCAGAACCGTACCCACATGGCCCTCTGGGCGATCTCCGGCGCCCCGCTGCTGGCCGGCAACGACCTCACCACGATGACCAGTGAGACGGCCGCCATCCTCAAGAACTCCGACGTCGTCGCCGTCGACCAGGACCCGCGCGGCCTGCAGGGTGTCAAGGTCGCCGAGGACACCACCGGCCTCCAGGTCTACGGCAAGGTCCTCTCCGGCACCGGCAACCGCGCGGTCGTGCTGCTCAACCGCACCTCCACCGCGCAGAACATCACCGTCCGCTGGTCCGACCTCGGCCTGACCGGCGCCTCCGCGACGGTCCGCGACCTGTGGGCGCAGTCGAACCTCGGCTCGTACGCCACGAGTTACACCGCCTCCGTCCCGGCCGGCGGCTCGGTGCTGCTGAAGGTGAGCGGCGGCACGGAGGCGTCGAGCACCGGCTACAGCGCGTCCTCCACCGGCAAGTACACCGGCGTCAGCGCCGCGAGCACCGGCCTGAACGTGGTCGACGTCGCCTACACCAACACCGGCTCCACCGCCGTCACCGGCACGCTCCAGGTCAACGGCCAGACCTCGACCACGGTCTCCTTCCCGCCGACCGGGTCCTCGCAGGGGACCGTGTCGGTGCAGGTCGACCTGAGCAAGGGCTCCGGCAACTCGCTCACCTTCACGGGGAGTTCGCTGCCGACGCTCGGCTCCGTCGCGGTGAGTCCGGTGCCGGGCACCAACGGGACGCTGCTCGTCGGCAAGCAGTCCGGCCGGTGCGCCGACGTCTACAACAACACCATCACCAACGGCACCCAGGCGGAGATCTGGGACTGCGGCGGCGGCCAGAACCAGGCCTGGACGTACACCGCGCGCAAGGAGCTGGTGGTGTACGGCAACAAGTGCCTGGATGCGTACAACCTGGGCACCACCAACGGCACCAAGGTCGTGATCTGGGACTGCAACGGGCAGAACAACCAGAAGTGGAACGTCAACTCGGACGGGACGATCACGAACGTCAACGCCGGGTTGTGCCTGGACGTGTACGGCGCGGCCACCGGCAACGGGGCTTCGCTGGTGCTGTGGGCCTGCAACGGCGGGACCAATCAGCAGTGGAGCCAGAGTTGAGTAGGTAGGTCGTTCGTCGGGCGCGGGTGGGCTGTGGCTGGTCGTGTACACGCGGCGGTAGCCGCATATCAGACACAGCCCCGCGCCCCTTGGGGGCGCGTCTACGCTCAGGTCGACAGTGAGATCAGGGTCGCTGCCGCCCACAGGGCGCAGGCGAGCAGGAAGCCGGCCATGAGTCGTTGGCGCAAGATCCGGTACCTCTGCTCGTACTCACGCCGCAACTCCTCGCCGCGTTCCGCCGTGCGGCGCCATGACGTGCGGCTCAGCGCCAGGTACTCGGTCCCGAACTGGCGCTCCAGATCCTCCCGTTGTGTGTCCGTGAGCCACCCCATTCGATCCGCCACCCGGGCCGCCGCCCTCCGGCCCTCCTCGCGGGCCGCCGCCAGCAGCAGGTGTCCCTCGATCTGCGTGACCAGGGCCTGTTCCTCCTCCCTTGCCGTCATCGCGCGCTCAGCTCCCGCTCCACGGTGTGGTGCAGATCGAACGCCGGTGACTCGCTCCGTATCTGGGGGAGTGACACGAAGTTGTGGCGCGGGGGCGGGCACGATGTCGCCCACTCCAGGGAACGCCCGTACCCCCACGGGTCGTCCACCTCGACCTTCTCGCCGTACTTCGCCGTCTTCCACACGTTGTAGAAGAACGGGAGCAGCGACGATCCCAGCAGGAACGAGAAGATCGTCGAGACCGTGTTGAGCGTGGCGAGGCCCTCCGCCGCCAGGTAGTCGGGGATCCGGCGCTGCATGCCCTCCGCCCCCAGCCAGTGCTGGACCAGGAACGTGCCGTGGAAGCCGATGAACAGGGTCCAGAAGGTGATCTTGCCGAGCCGTTCGTCGAGCATCTTGCCGGTGAACTTGGGCCACCAGAAGTGGAAGCCGGCGAACATCGCGAAGACGACCGTGCCGAAGACCACGTAGTGGAAGTGGGCCACCACGAAGTACGAGTCGGAGACGCTGAAGTCGATCGGGGGTGACGCGAGCATCACGCCGGTCAGGCCGCCGAAGACGAACGTCACCAGGAAGCCCAGGGTCCACAGCATGGGCGTCTCGAAGGACAGCGAGCCCTGCCACATCGTGCCGATCCAGTTGAAGAACTTCACTCCCGTCGGGACCGCGATCAGGAAGGTCATGAAGGAGAAGAAGGGGAGGAGCACGCCTCCCGTGACGTACATGTGGTGGGCCCATACGGTCACCGAGAGACCGGCGATGGCGATGGTCGCCCCGACCAGGCCCATGTACCCGAACATCGGCTTGCGGGCGAAGACCGGGATGACCTCGCTGATGATGCCGAAGAACGGCAGCGCGATGATGTAGACCTCGGGGTGGCCGAAGAACCAGAAGAGGTGCTGCCAGAGCAGCGCGCCGCCGTTGGCCGCGTCGAAGACGTGCGCACCGAACTTGCGGTCCGCCTCCAGCGCGAACAGGGCCGCCGCGAGGACCGGGAAGGCCAGCAGGACCAGGACGGCGGTCAGCAGCACGTTCCAGACGAAGATCGGCATCCGGAACATGGTCATGCCCGGCGCGCGCATGCAGATGATCGTGGTGATGAAGTTGACCGCGCCGAGGATGGTGCCGAAGCCGGAGAAGGCCAGACCCATGATCCACATGTCGGCGCCGACCCCCGGGGTCCGCACCGCGTCCGAGAGCGGGGCGTAGGCGAACCAGCCGAAGTCGGCCGCGCCCTGCGGGGTGAGGAAACCGCCCACCGCGATGGTCGAGCCGAGCAGGTAGAGCCAGTAGGCCAGCATGTTCAGGCGCGGGAAGGCGACATCGGGTGCGCCGATCTGGAGCGGCATGATCCAGTTCGCGAAGCCCGCGAACAACGGGGTCGCGAACATCAGCAGCATGATCGTGCCGTGCATCGTGAACGCCTGGTTGAACTGCTCGTTCGACATGATCTGCAGGCCCGGCCGGGCCAGTTCGGCGCGCATGAACAGGGCCATCACGCCACCGAGGCAGAAGAACGAGAACGCTGTGACCAGGTACAGCGTGCCGATCGTCTTGTGATCCGTGGTCGTGAGCCACTTGAGGTTCCTCATGCCCCGCCTGTGTCCGGGCGGTGCGTGCCGGTCACACTCGACGGATGCGACGAGCGTCACGGAAAGGGGTGTGACGATCGGGAAGGTGCCGGACAGGAACCGAACATGAGCAACGACGAGATCTTCGCCGCTGCCTATCGCGAGCACTACTGGGCGGTCAGCCGTTATGTCGCGCGGCGACTGGACGGGCGGACCGGCGAGGTGGAGGAAGTGGTGGCAGAGGTGTTCACGGTGGCCTGGCGCCGGCGCGCCGACCTGCCGGCCACCCCGCTGCCCTGGCTGTACGGCGTGGCACGCAACTGCCTCGCCAACGCGGTACGCGGATACGGGCGCCGGCGCCGGCTGGTGGACCGGCTGGGCAACGACGAGAGCGCCCACGGGCGGCAGACCGTGGCCGGCCCGGACACCGAACGCCCCGGCTCCTGGGTGCACGAGGCGCTGGGCCGGCTCTCCCCGGCCGACCAGGAGGTGCTGCGGCTGACGGCGTGGGAGGAGCTCGGCGTCGACGAGGTCGCGGTCGCCCTGGGCTGCGGCAGCCGGGCGGCGGCGATGCGGCTGCACCGCGCCCGCCGCCGGCTCAGAGCCGAGATCGACCGACTGCGCCCCCCTGCCGCCGAGGCTCTCCCCGAGGAACACCGCCATGGCTGACGAACTCGACCTGCTGCGCGCCGCCGACCCGGCACCCGCCGACGGCCCCCACTTCGGCGACGGCCCCCTGGACCACACCGCCGAACGGCACCTCGCCCGGTTGCTGCACGACAATCCGACCCCCCGGCGCCGGACCCGGCCGCGACTGGTGTGGTCGCTCGCCGCGGCCCTCGTCGCCGTGGCCACCGTCCTGACCGTGCTGCTCGGCGGTTCCGCCGGCACTCCCGCGGTCGCCGCACCCCGGCCGCTGGCCGTCCGCGTCCACTCCATCCCCGTACCGCTCGCCGAGGTCGCGAAACTGGCCGCCGTGGCGGCCCAGGACGGGTCCCCGGCGCTGCTTCAGGGCACCCATGTGCAGTCCTGGAGCCTCGGCATGAGCGACGGCAGGCCGCCGGTCACGCTGCCCGAGGAGCGGGTGGTGCGCTGGGCCGCGGACGGCAGCCACACCGAGGTGGTCGTGGCGACCGACCCGGCCCACCCGGGCCGCCCGGTCCTGACCGACGACGGTGACCGGTCGCGGCTGGTCGAGGACGGCCATGTGCTCAGCCGGCGCACCTTCCCCCCGATGTGGGGGGACGCCCCGCCGCTCGCCACACCCCCGCACGACCCGGCGAAACTGCGCACCTACCTGACCGAGCTGATCTACAGCCACACCCTCACCACGTCGGAACTCCTGGACGCCACCCGCGAGTTGCTCGACAACTGGACGCTCGGCGCGCGGGAGTCGGCCGCCCTGGCCGAACTCCTCGCCGACGCCGAGGGGCTGCGCCCGGCCGGCCAGGTCACCGATCGGCTCGGCCGCACCGGGCAGGCGTACGTCCACGACGAGGCCTCGGGCGCCCGGCGGATGCTGATCCTGGACCCGGCCACCGGTGCCGTACTCGGCCTGGAGACCACGTTCACCCGGGACGACCCCGAGTACGGGGTGCGGGCCGGTGACGTCATGGACTACAGCGCCTGGATGCGCTGATCACACCCCGAGCTGCCGGGCCGCCGCGGTCACCGTCTGCTCCAGCAGCACGGCGATGGTCATCGGACCGACCCCGCCCGGCACCGGCGTGATCAGCGAGGCCCGTTCGATCGCGGTGTCGAAGTCGACGTCACCGACGTTCCCCTCGTTGTAGCCCGCGTCGAGCACGACCGCCCCCGGCTTGACGTCCTGGCCCCGGATCAGCCGGGGGCGTCCGACGGCGGCGACCACGATGTCGGCCTCGCGGACGGCCGCGGAGAGGTCGGCGGTGCGGGAGTGGCAGTAGGTGACGGTGGCGTCACGGGCGAGCAGCAGCATGCCGGCCGGCTTGCCCAGGATCGCGCTGCGGCCGACGACCACCGCCCGCTTCCCGGCCGGGTCCACGTCGTACGCGTCGAGCAGGCGCAGGATGCCGCCGGGCGTGCAGGAGACGAAGCCCGGCAGGCCGAAGCTCATCGTCGCGAACGACGCGAAGGTCACGCCGTCCACGTCCTTCTCGGGTGCGATCGCCTCGAACGCGGCCCGCTCGTCGATGTGTTCGCCGACCGGATGCTGGAGCAGGATGCCGTGCACCGCCGGGTCGGCGGACAACTCCCGCAGGGTGGTGACGAGTTCCCCGGTGGTCGTGGTGGCGGGCAGCGCCACGTGCCGGGAGGCGATACCGGCCTTGCGGCTGCGGTTCTGCTTCATCCGGACGTAGGTGACGGAGGCCGGGTCCTCGCCGACCAGCACCGTCGCCAGGCACGGCGTGGTGCCGGTGCGGGCGGTGAACTCGGCGGCCCGCTGTGCGGTCTGCTCGACGATCCGGCGGGCGACGGCGGTTCCGTCCATGAGACGGGCAGGGGTCATGCGGCACGCTCCTGAGCTGGTTCGACCTTGATCGCCCAGGCGCACGGCATCGACAGTGCGGACCGCTCCCCGGTGGTGCTCCACCTCAGCGCCAGTCACGGCCCGCGCCCAGCGTAACCGAGACCTTCAGCGTCTCCCACGGCGGTGCGCCGCTCGCAGGGCCGTCCGCAGCAGCATGACGGACGTACGCGGACGCGTGCGGCGGCGCTGCCCGAGTCCCGCTCGCGCCGAGAAGGTCCAGGTCAGCCGGGCGCTGACCTGGACCCTCGCGGTCCTTCCGGCTACTCGTCCCATGCCTGGATCATGATCTGTTCGGCGATCTTGCCGTCGCGCAGCGTGATCATCGACTCGGCGAGCACCCGGACGCCGTCCGCGTACTCGCAGGATTCGCTGTAGGCGGCCCGGTCGCCCTGCACGATGCACTGGTCCACCTTGTGCGTCATGTCCCGGCTGTAGACGTCGTCCAGCATCGCGGCAATGTCCCTGCGGCCGTGCAGGACCTTGGGGTGGCTGGGCTGGGTGGTGCGGTCGACGATGCGGATCTCCGCGTCGTCCGTGTAGAGCGCCAGCAGGGTGTTCCCCGTGTTCCCCTCCACGGCCCGGCGCAGTGTCTCGGTATCGAACGTGGAGCCTGTCGCGGTGCCCATGATGACCTCCTGCGGGAGCCCGCGACCCGATACGGAGCGGGCCGCGACAGCCCCACCTTCGAGCCTCCTCCGCCCCGCCGCGCTCGGCAAGCGCAGGCCGGGCGCTCCGCCTGACGGGTGAGGGGGACCGGCTGCCCGTGTCCGGCCGGGCGCCGCGCCCGTTGCTGGAGACATGATCTCAACACGACGTATCGTCGCCGCCGTCGGCCTCGCGGTCGGGGTCACCGGCCTCGCCGCGCCGCTGGCGAACGCGGCCGACGCGGACGCGCAGCACCCCGGGAAGCTCAGCCCGATCGGCGTGCTCGACTCGCTGGCCCGCAGTGACATCCCGGCGGAGTACAAGGACGAGGTCCCCAAGGTCTCGGAGCAGCTGCAGGGACTGAACGGACTCCACAAGCTGGGTGAACTGCACCAGCTCACCGACCTGGCCGCGCCCGCCATGGGGCTGGTGCCGGGCATCGGGTCCTGACCCCCGGCCACACCCCGAGGGCCGTCCCGGTAAGGGGCGGCCCTTCGCCGTAGCCGGTGGGTGGGCGGCCGGGTACCGGGCGCTCAGTGCTCGGCGGCCAGGAACTGCGTCGCCGCCAGCTCCGCGTACAGCGGATCCGCCGCCACCAGCTCCCGGTGCGTGCCCACCGCGCGGACCTGGCCCGCGTCCATCACCACGATCCGGTCGGCCGTCGTCACCGTCGACAACCGGTGCGCGACCACCAGCACCGTCGTCGACCGCGCCACATCGGCGACCGTGTCCCTGAGGGCCGCCTCGTTCACCGCGTCCAGCTGCGAGGTCGCCTCGTCCAGGAGCAGCAGCCGGGGTCGGCGCAGCAACGCCCGCGCGATCGCGACCCGTTGCCGTTCGCCGCCGGACAGCTTGGTCCCGCGGTGCCCGACCAGCGTCTCCAGGCCCTGCGGCAGCCGCGCCACCAGACCGTCCAGCCGCGTCGTCTTCAGCACCCGCGTCACCGTGTCCTCGTCCGCCTCCGGATTGCCGAGGAGCAGGTTGTCCCTGAGCGACCCCGACAGCACGGGCGCGTCCTGCTCGACGTATCCGATGGCCGAGCGCAGCAGGGGCAGGTCCCAGTCGGCGAGCGGACGGCCGTCGAGGGTGATCGTGCCGGACTCCGGGTCGTAGAACCGCTCGATCAGCGAGAAGACGGTGGTCTTGCCCGCGCCGGACGGGCCGACGAACGCCGTCATGCCCCGGGCGGGTATCGCGAAGCTCACTCCGTGGTGGACGTACGGCAGGTCGTCGGCGTAGCGGAAGCGTACGTCGGTGAAGGTGACGGCGGCCGGTTCGGCGCCGGGGGACGGCAACTCGGCGGGCGCGGAGGGGGGTTCGGCGGGCAGCCGGAGCGCCTCCTGGATCCGGGCGAGCGCGCCGGCACCGGTCTGGTACTGCGTGACCGCGCCGACGACCTGCTGGATCGGCGACATCAGATAGAAGACGTACAGGAGGAAGGCCACCAGGGTGCCGATGCCGATCGCGCCGGTCGCCACCCTCGCCCCGCCCACCGCGAGGACCGTGATGAACGCCAGCTGCATCGCGAGCCCCGCCGTGTTGCCCGCCGCGGCCGACCACTTGGCGGCCCGCACGCTCTGCCGCCAGGACTCCTCGGCGGCCTCGTGCAGCGCCCGCTCCTCACGGTGCTCGGCGCCCGACGCCTTCACGGTGCGCAGCGCGCCCAGTACCCGCTCCAGCGAGGCCCCCATCACCCCGACCGCGTCCTGCGCCCGTCGGCTCGCCCGGTTGATGCGCGGCACGATCGTGCCCAGCACCAGGCCCGCCCCGGCGATCACCGCGAGCGTGACGCCCAGCAGCACGGGGTCGACCACCCCCATCATCACCACGGTGGCGACCAGGGTGAGCCCGCCGGTGCCGAGCGCGACCAGCGAGTCCGTGGTGACCTCGCGCAGCAGGGTGGTGTCCGAGGTGATCCGCGCCATCAGGTCACCGGGTTCGGTGCGGTCCACGGCGGTGATCCGCAGCCGCAGCAGGTACGACGACAGGGTGCGCCGCGCCCCGAGCACCACCGACTCGGCGGTGCGCCGCAGCACATACGAACCCAGGGCGCCCACGACGGTGTTGGTGACCACCAGACCCGCCATCGCGAGCAACTTCCCGCTGATGGAACGGTCGTGGGACAGGTCCTCGATCAACCCGCGCGCCACCAGCGGCAGCAGCAGCCCGGTCGCCCCGTTCAGCAGCGAGAGCACCGCACCCGCCAGCAGGGCCCAGCGGTGCGGCCGTACATAGGAGAGGAGCAGCCGGAACGCGGACGGACCGGTCCGGTCTCCCGTCCGTCGCGGCGAAACTGCGTCTGCGGTGGTCACGGTGCTCCTCGTCCGGGCGGTGGGCGGCGCACCAAGGCTACGTCGGGCCGACCCGGCCCCGGAGTCCGGTCGCCTACGGGTGGAACCGCTCTTCGTCAGGCCGCGTCCAGGGCCGCCGTGCCGGCCCGCGGTGAAGCGGACCCGGCGTTCCGGATGCGTCGGCCGTACGGCGGCACACTCCTTTCCCCGGCCCCGGTCGCCTTACCCCTCGGGGGTATCTGCTCTGGAAAGATCCGCGACGATCGACGTGCTCCGTGCCGTTACCGATCGGTCGCGCGTAGGGTCGGAAGACAGGCACGTCAGCAGAGCGACGAAAGGGTCAGGTCCATGGCGCAGGAAGTACGCGGCGTGATCGCACCGGGCAAGGACGAGCCGGTGCGGGTCGAGACGATCGTGGTGCCGGACCCCGGGCCGGGCGAAGCCGTCGTACAGGTACAGGCCTGCGGGGTCTGTCACACCGACCTGCACTACAAGCAGGGCGGAATCAACGACGAGTTCCCGTTCCTGCTCGGTCACGAGGCCGCCGGAGTGGTGGAGTCGGTCGGCGAGGGTGTCACGGACGTGGCGCCCGGTGACTTCGTGATCCTCAACTGGCGTGCCGTGTGCGGGAACTGCCGGGCCTGTCTGCGCGGCCGCCCCTGGTACTGCTTCAACACCCACAACGCCAAGCAGAGGATGACCCTCGCCTCGACCGGACAGGAGCTGTCCCCGGCGCTGGGCATCGGCGCTTTCGCCGACAAGACGCTGGTCGCCGCCGGACAGTGCACCAAGGTCGACCCGGCCGTCTCCCCGGCGGTCGCCGGACTGCTCGGCTGCGGGGTGATGGCCGGCATCGGCGCCGCGATCAACACGGGCAACGTCGGCCGGGGCGACTCGGTCGCCGTGATCGGCTGCGGTGGGGTCGGCGACGCGGCGATCGCCGGGTCCCGGCTGGCGGGCGCCGCGAAGATCATCGCCGTCGACATCGACGACCGGAAGCTGGAGACGGCGCGCACCCTGGGCGCCACCCACACGGTCAACTCGCGCGCGGGCGACCCGGTCGAGGCGATCCGCGAGCTGACCGGCGGCTTCGGCGCCGACGTCGTCATCGAGGCGGTCGGCCGCCCCGAGACCTACCGGCAGGCCTTCTACGCCCGCGACCTCGCCGGGACGGTCGTCCTCGTCGGCGTACCGACCCCGGAGATGAAGCTCGAACTGCCGCTGCTCGACGTCTTCGGCCGCGGCGGCGCGCTCAAGTCCAGCTGGTACGGCGACTGCCTGCCCTCCCGGGACTTCCCCATGCTGATCGACCTGCACCTGCAGGGCCGGCTGCCGCTGGACGCCTTCGTGACCGAGACCATCCAGCTCGACGAGGTGGAGAAGGCGTTCGACCGGATGCACCAGGGCGACGTGCTGCGTTCGGTGGTGGTGCTCTGATGACCACCCGCATCGAACGCCTCGTCACCTCCGGACAGTTCACCCTCGACGGCGGCACCTGGGACGTCGAGAACAACGTATGGATCATCGGCGACGAACGCGAAGTGATCGTCATCGACGCCGCCCACGACGCCGAGGCCATCGCCGAGGCGGTCGACGACCGTGTGCTGAAGGCGATCGTCTGCACCCACGCCCACAACGATCACATCGACGCCGCGCCCGCCCTCGCGGACCTCACCGGCGCCAAGATCTGGCTGCACCCCGACGACCTGCCGCTGTGGAAGCTCACCCACCCCGACCGCGAGCCCGACAACCATCTGACCGACGGGCTCGTCATCGAGGCGGCCGGCGCCGACCTGACCGTGCTGCACACACCCGGCCACGCGCCCGGCGCCGTCTGCCTCCACGAGCCCGGACTGGGCGTCGTCTTCACCGGTGACACCCTCTTCCAGGGCGGCCCCGGCGCGACCGGACGGTCGTACTCCCACTTCCCGACGATCATCGACTCCATCCGGGACAGGCTGCTCACCCTCCCTGCGGAGACGAAGGTCCTGACGGGCCACGGCGACCCGACCACCATCGGTGCCGAAGCCCCCCATCTGGAGGAGTGGATCACCCGCGGCCACTGACGCCGGGAGAAGGCGACTGAGGAAGTCAGGCTTCCGGGCGGCCCTCGACGGAGACCGTGAGGGAGCACGTGCCGGAGGCCTGACCTGCCGGACCGCCCGACGGACCGGCAGGTCAGGCCTCCGCCAGCGGCAGGCGTCCCGGGTGGCCGGGCGGCAGCGCCAGGTCCTCGCGGACGGCCGCGTAGAAGTCGTCGCGGCCGTCGCGCTGCCGCTCCAGCAGGATCCGCCATGCCTCGGGATCCCGCCGTTCCTCCCGCAGGAACCGCTCCATCGCCATGACCGCCAGCACCCACTCCTGGCCCTTCGCGACCACCGCCGGGCTGCCCAGCATGATGAGTTTCTCGCCGTACGGATCACGGGCCAACTGGGCCGCGGCCAGCAGGGGTTCGGCCTCCTGCGGGGAGAGCGGGTGGGGATGCGGGTCGTTGCCCAGATGGGCGGCCACCCGGTAGTCGACGGAGACGGTCTTCTTCAGCGCCTGCGCCCACTCCGCGTACACGGTCAGCCGGCGCTCGTCCCAGCGCGCCTCCTGTTCCCGCCGGAACCGCACCCGGTCACCCCGCACCACGGCGAGATACGAACCGAGCGCGCCGATCACGACGCCCATGAGGGCGGGGAGTTGCTGCAAGAACGCGGACATGCCCGCACGCTATCTGTCCTGTTGATCCTTCCGCCCGTACGGTCGTGCCATGACCGGACTCAATCGCTTTGCGGGACACGGGGTTCTCGTCACGGGCGCGGCCCGCGGCATCGGCGCGGCCGTCGCCCGGCGGCTGGCCGAGGAGGGCGCACGGGTGCTGGCGACCGACCGGGACCTGTCCGAGGCCGAGCGGACCGCGGCCGCGCTGCGTGAACAGGGCCTGCCGGTCGAGGCGTTCGGCTGTGACGTGGCCGACCGCGACTCCGTGACGGCCGCCGTCGACCGTGCTGTCGCCGCCTTCGGCGGACTCGACGTGCTGGTGAACTGCGCCGCGCACTGCACCCCGGACGTCCCGCTCTTCGAGGACCAGCCGGAGGACGGCTGGGATCTCGACCTCGACATCACCCTCACCGGCGTGTACCGCTGCTGCCGGGCCGCCCTGCCGCACCTGGCCGCCTCCGGCCGGGGCGCCGTCGTCACCATCGGCTCGGTCAACGCCGAGGCCGACTTCGGCAACCACGCGTACAGCGCCGCCAAGGCCGGCCTCGGCTCGCTGACCCGCACCCTCGCCGGGCACGCGGCCGCGCGCGGGATCCGGGTGAACCTGGTGGAGCCGGGCACGGTCCGCACCTCGGCGTGGGCGGAACGGGAGGACGAACTCGACGCCCTCGGGCCGCTCTACCCGCTCGGCCGGGTCGGCGAGCCGGCGGACATCGCCGCGGCCGTCGCCTTCCTCGCCTCCGGGGACGCTGCCTGGATCACCGGCACCACGCTCCGCGTCGACGGCGGCCTCACCGCCGTCCACAGCGGCTTCCACGCGGCGCTGCGGCCGCACCGGGAGGCCCGGCATGCGCCGTCACAGGGCCGTTGACGCGGCCGCGACCGCGGCCAGCACCCGCCGGGTGTCGTCCTCGGTGGTCCGCCAGTTGCTGAACGCCGCCCGCAGCGCCGGCACCCCGCCGTACACCGTCGGGGTGAGGAACGTCTCCCCGGACGCGGCGAGCGCCCGGGCCAGGGCGTCCACCCGCTCCTGCGTGGGGTTCTCGGCGAGGGTGAAACAGACCACGTTGAGCCGGACCGGGGCCAGCAGGCACAGGTCCGGGAGGGCGTCGATGCCAGAGCCGAGACGCCGGGCCTCGGCGACGTTGCGTTCGACGATCTCGCGGTACCCGGCACGGCCGTACGCCGTCAGGGAGAACCAGGCCGGCAGCGCCCGCAGCCGGCGGGAGGTCTCCGGGGTCAGGTGCAGGAAGTCCGGGTCGCCGGTGGGCGGGCCCAGATAGGGGGACTCGTTGTGGAAGACGGCCACTTGGAGGTCGCGGCGGCGGGTGAACTGCACGGCCGCGTCGTAGGGGACGTTGAGCCACTTGTGCAGGTCCACACAGACCGAGTCGGCCGCGTCCAGACCGGCGACGAGCGGGGCGTGGGCGGGGGAGAGGGCGGCGAAGGCGCCGAACGCGGCGTCGACGTGCAGCCAGAAGTCGTACCGCTCCTTGAGCGCGGCGATCGCCCGCAGGTCGTCGAAGTCGACGGTGTTCACCGTGCCGGCGTTGGCGACGACGATCGCCGGCCGCCCGCCCAGCGCGGCCAGCGCCGAGTCGAGCGCGGTCACGTCCACCGCCTCCCGGTTGCCGGGCAGCAGCGGCACCGGCCGCAGCCGGTCCCGCCCGATGCCGAGCACCGACAGCGCCTTGCCGACGCTGGAGTGCGGGCTGCCGGAGAGCACCTCGACCGGGCCCAGCGCGGCGGCGCCCGCCCGGGAGACGTCCACCCCGAGCCGCTCGCCGAGCCATTCCCGGGCGATCGCCAGACCGACCGTGTTGGACATCGTCGCCCCGGTCACGAACGCCCCGCTGTGCGCCTCACCGAGCCCGAACAGTTCGGCCAGCCAGGCCACCGTCTCGCGCTCCAGGGCGGTACCCCAGGAGCCGGCGGCCCCGGCCGCGTTCTGGTCGTAGGCCGAGGTCAGCCAGTCGCCGGTCAGGGAGGCGGGCGTCACACCGCCGGTGACGAAACCGAGGTAGCGTGGGCCGGCCGAGGCGGACAGACCCGGCGCCCACCGCTCGGCGAACCGGGCCAGCGCGCCCTCCCCGCCCTCCCCCCGCTCGGGCAGCGCCGCCCGCGCGGGTACCGGGCCGAGCGCGGCCACCGGCCGTTCGTCCAGCCCGGCCAGCGCACGCGCGGCCATCTCACGGGCCGACCGCAGAAGCTCGGGGAACCGGGCGAGATCGTCGGCAAGCATGCGGTGCATGGACGGCAGCCTAGGCCGCCCGCGCCCACGACGCCGAAGTTAACCGTTTCGTCACAGCCTGGCCGGTGCTACAACCAATGCCCTCGATCGGCCGGTCTAGGACCACGAGATCGCAGGACACAGGAAGGAGACAGACTTCACATGGGGGACATACGCAGACGAGGTGCCGTCGTACTCGGCGTCACCGGGCTCGTGGCACCGCTCACGCTCGCCCTCACCTCCGCCCCGGCCCAGGCCGCGAGCTGCACCACGCAGGCCGGGCCGTACCAGAAGCAGGTGGAGAAGTTCCTCGGCCGGCCGGTGGACGGCAAGCAGTCCGCCGCCGACTGCAAGGCGATCAAGGCCTTCCAGGACAAGCACGGCATCACGCCCGACATCGGCTACGCCGGCCCCGTCACCTGGGGCGTGATGGACCTGATGAACAAGCAGAAGGCCGTCGGCGACAAGCCGAACAAGGACGGCAAGTGCCCCACCAACAAGGGGCGCATCGCCTGCGTGAACCTCACGCTCCAGCTGAGCTGGGTCCAGGACGGCAACAAGCTGGTCTACGGCCCGGTGCCGGTCCGTACCGGCCGCAACGGCTACGAGACCCGGACCGGTCTGAAGAAGATCTACTGGCGTGACATCGACCACGTCTCGTCGGTGTACAACGTCCCGATGCCCTACAGCCAGTTCTTCGACGGCGGCCAGGCCTTCCACTCGGTGGGTCTCAGCATGTGGAACCCGCCGGGCTCGCACGGCTGCGTCAACATGACCACCAAGGACGCCAAGAAGTACTGGTCCCTGCTGAAGAACGGCGACGACGTCTACGTGTACGGCCGCAAGCCGGGCACCTGACGGTACCCGGCCCCGCCCGGCGCCCCGGCTCAGCTCTCCGGGGCGTCCCCGAAGTCCGGGATCTCCAGCCTGGCCCCGCCCTGCCGCGCGGACTCGTGCGCGATGATGCCCGGCAGGGTGTAGCGGGCGGCGACCCACGCGTTGACCGTCGGCAGGGCGCGCGTGTTGACGGCCGTCACGAAGTCGTCGACCAGGAAGTGGTGGCTGCCCTCGTGCCCGTTGTGCAGCGTGTCGAACTCCCGCGGCAGCCGCGCCCGGTCGTGCACCGGCGCCGACCCCGAGGTGAAGGCCGCGCGCAGCTCCGGCGCGATGTGCTGGAGCGAGGGGTCGTCGGACGACATGGTGGGCTTGGGCTCCAGGAGCTCGCTGATGTCCTTCACGCCCTTCTTGTCCTGCCACAGCGCCACCGTCGCCAGCTGCTCCATGCTGGCCTCGGTCCCGAAGAACCGGAAGCGCGATTCGCGGATGTGCGACGGATAGCCCACCCGCCGGAACTCGTTCGTACGGAACGACCCGCCGCCCGCGACCTCGAACAGCGCGGTGGCGTTGGACACGTCGTTGCCGAACTGGCTGACGTCCTTGTCGAAGACGCCGTCGCCGCGGTCGTCCACCACCCCGATCGCCGACACGCTCACCGCGTGCGTCTGCCAGGCGCCGAGCACCCCGCCCACCGCGTGCGTCGGGTAGAGCAGCGGGGGATAGCTGGCGGTCGCCTTCCAGTTCTCGCCGCCGCTGTAGCGGTACGCGTCGTAGAAGCCCAGGTCCATGTCGTGGACGTAGTCGCCCTCGGCGTAGAACAGCCGCCCGAAGGCGCCCTCGGCGATCTGGTTGCGGGCGTGCACGGTCGCCGGGTTGTACTGGCTGGTCTCGCCCATCATGTACGTCAGGCCGGTCGCCTTGACCGCGTCGATGATCGCAGCGATCTCCTCGGCGGTGATCGCCATGGGGACCGCCGAGTACACGTGCTTGCCGGCGTTCAGGCCCGCCAGGACCAGCGGGCCGTGCGTCCAGCGCTGGGTGAAGATCGCGACCGCGTCGACGTCCGCCGACTCCAGCATCGCCTCGTACGACGGGAAGGTCCCCGCCAGGCTCTGGGCGGCGGCGAGCCGCTCCGCCCGCTCGGGCAGCAGGTCGGTGACGTACACGTCGCCGACGCCGGGATGGGCCTGGAACAGGGTGGCGAACTGGCCGGAGAACTGGCCGGCGCCGACGATGCCGAGTGAGAAAGTCATGGTGGTTACTTTTGCTTCGGAAGAATCTCGCCGTCAAGGGGCGGAAGGAAGTAGGAAGGACGGCAGAAGGGCGCTTCTGCGGCGCACCCGGCGCACAGTAGGGTGGCCGGGTTACTTCAGTTCCGGAAGGAAAGGGATGCCGTGACCGACTGGCTGCCGCTGAGCCCCGCGGAGCGCTCCGTGGCGATCGAGGTGCTCGTGCACGGCCCGCTGTCGCGCACCGGGCTGGCCCGCCGGCTGAACCTCTCCCAGGGCAGCCTCACCCGCCTCACCAAGCCGCTCATCGAGTCCGGGCTGCTCGTCGAGGCCCCCTGGGCGGGCGCCCCCGCGGAAGCGCGCCAGGGCCGCCCCTCGCAGCCGCTGGACGTGGTCGCCGAGTCCCGCTTCTTCCTCGGCTTCAAGGTCACCGACGAGACCGTGTACGGCGTCGTCACCACCCTGCGCAGCGACATCGTCGCCCGCCTCGAGTGGCCGCTCACCAGCCACGACCCCGAGGAAGTCGCCGACCTCCTGGCCAGGATGGCCGCGGAGCTGGCCGTCCGGCACCCCGCCGTCGCGGGCATCGGCATCGGCGTCGGCGGGTTCGTGCGCGAGCACGCGGTGGTCGGCGAGTCGCCGTACCTGCGCTGGCGTGACGTCCCGCTGGCCGAGCTGGTGCGGCGGCGCACCGGGCTGCCGGTCGTGGTGGAGAACGACGTGGCCGCCCTGGTCGAGGCCGAGACCTGGTTCGGCGCCGGCCGGGGGGTCGACCGGTTCGTCGTCCTGACCATCGGCGCCGGTATCGGCTACGGGCTGGTGCTCGGCGGCCGGCGGGTGCCGTACGCCGAGGAGGACCGGGGCTTCGGCCGGCACTGGATCATCGACCCGCAGGGCCCGCTGACCCCGCAAGGTGAGCGCGGCAGTGCCGTGTCGCTGCTCACCATCCCCAGCATCCGCTACCAGATCAGGGCCGCCACCGGCCACGACGCGTCCTACGAGGAGATCCTCGCGCGCGCCGCGGAGGGCGAGCCGATGGCCGCGCGGGTGATCGGCGAGGCCGGCCGGGCGCTGGGCACCCTGCTCGCGCACATCGCCAACTTCGCCATGCCGCAGAAGATCCTGCTCGCCGGAGAAGGGGTCGGCCTGATGGAGGTGGCCGGGGACACGGTGCGGGACACCGTCCGCGCCCACCGGCATCCGCTCGCGGCGCCGATCGGCCTGGAGACCAAGGTCTCCGACTTCCACGACTGGGCGCGCGGAGCAGCCGTCCTGGCGATCCAGGTGCTGGTGCTCGGCGGGGACGAGGGCTGAACTGCCGTTTCCGCCCGGACGTCCGCCGTCGTCCGGTATCTAACTCCCTTTTCCCCTCGACTCATTGACGTGATGATTAACACGGTCCGATATGTCCATATCGGTCGTACTTACTCACGGCGCCTTCACGTCGATCGGCATATGCTTCACACCATGTCCACCACTGTTGAAGCCGTCACCGAGCGATCGGCCGACGAGGTCAACGAGGAGATCCGGGCCCTGTGGCTCCGGTCGGGCGGGACACTGAGCACCGAGCAGCGCGAGGAATACCGCCGGCTCGTCCTCGAATGGGCGGCCGCGTCCCCGCACCAGCCGGACCAGGCGGTCTGACCGCCCGTCCCGGGCACCCGTCGGGACGGGTGCCCTTCTCGTAGACCCGTGGGCCCTTCCACAGCACCGGGCCCCAGGCCCCCGGTCCCAGCCGTCAGCCCCAAGTAGCCGAGTAGTAGCGCTGGTACGCCTTGCGGTCCTGCTCCGCGCGGAAGTAGCGGGTCGCGACCAGGGCGACCAGGCTGCCCCCGATCACCAGCAGACCCGGACCGACATTACGGGTGTCCGTGAGCCGGGCGACCAGACCGGTGTCGCCCGAGGCGACCGGTGCCGACGAACCCGGCGAGGCCGCGCTCGGCGCGATCGCACTGTGGGTCGCTGCCGCCGACGGCGCCGGCGAGGCAGCCTGGCCCCCGGCCGCGTTCTGCGCCGACCCGACCAACCGCACGTTCAGCGCCGCCATCGCCCGGGTCACCGGCTGGAAGAACGTCACCCCGCCCGTGGTGCAGTCACCGCTGCCGCCCGAGGTCACGCCCAGCGCGATGCCCTCCGAGAACAACGGACCGCCGCTGTCGCCCGGTTCGGCGCACACGTTCGTCTGGATGAGCCCGGTGACCGTTCCCTCCGGATAGTTGACGGTGGCGTTGAGGGCGGTCACCGTGCCGTCGTGCAGCCCGCTGGTGGAGCCGCTGCGGAACACCTTCTGCCCGACCGTCGGATCGGCCGCCCCCGTGATCCGCACGCCCTGGCCATTGCCGATGGCGACCACGTCGGAGTTGTCACCGGCCTTCCCGCCGGCGTACTGGATCAGCGAGAAGTCATTGCCCGGGAACTGCGTGTTGATCGTGGTGCCCACCTGCTGGTTGTTGCCCTCGCCCTCGTCGAACCAGATGGTGTTGGCCGGTCCGCAGTGACCGGCGGTGAGAATGAAGTCGGTCGTTCCGTTGGTGACGTTGAACCCCGCCGAACAGCGGCCGCCCGTCGACAGGATCGGCTGCGCCCCGTTGAGCCGGGGGGTGAACGTGCCCTGAGAGCGCTGCATCTGCACAAAGGTGCCGATGCCCGCGGCGACCCGGCTCAGGTCCGACCAGTCGGAGGCGGAGACCGTGCTGTCGGCCTCCACCATCACCCGGTTGGTCCGGTAGTCCACCGCCCACGCGGTGCCGGCCACCCGCGGCGCCCCACGGAGCGTGGCGGTGGCCGCCTTCAGCTCGTTCATGCTGTGCGACACCATCTTGGGCTCGGCGCCCGCCTGCTTCACCATCGCCGCGGCCCGCTCGTCGGTCACCGCGACCACCGGCTTGCCGTCGGCGCCGATCCAACTGCCCGCCGTACGGGCCGTACCGAGCTTGGCCACCAGTGCGGCGCCGGTGTCACCGGCCTGCGTCGCGGAACTGAACGGGACGGCGGACGTACCGGGAGTCTCGCTCGCCATGGCCGTGGTGACCATCGCGCCTCCCAGAAGGAGTCCGCCGACCGCCGCCAGCTGTGTCCCCCGCCGGACGACTCGTCGTCGTGCGTGCCTCATCCATGGCTCCCGAAACCCCGAACGCGCGGTGCGGACACCGCGGGGCCCTCCGGTCGTCGAGCGCCCTGCTCTTCATACGGGGCCGGGCGCGGGGGTGTTCACCACGACGGTGATCTTTGCGATCCCGTGGCGGTACGACTTGGCCGTCCGGGCGCGTTCCCGGACACTCCGGGGCCGCCTATCTTGACCCCATGACCAGCATCCAGCAGGAGAACCCGGACGAACCGAACCCGCTGCGCGCTCTCACCCTCGACCGGCTGCGACGCCGTACCAGCATGAAATGGCGCACCTATCCGCAGGACGTGCTCCCGGTGTGGGTGGCGGAGATGGACGTGCCGCTCGCCGTGCCGGTCGTCCGCGCGGTCACGGACGCGATGGAACTCGGGGACACCGGCTACCCGGCGGGCACCGGCTACGCCGAGGCGCTCGCCGCGTTCGCCGCCAAACGCTGGGGCTGGCACGGGCTGGACGTGGCCCGCACCGCGATCGTCCCCGACGTGATGCTCGGGGTGGTCGAGATGCTGAGACTGGTCACCGGGCCCGGCGATCCGGTGGTCGTCAACTCGCCGGTGTATCCGCCGTTCTACCAGTTCATCGCGCACATGGACCGGCGGGTGGTGGAGGCCCCGCTCGGCGCCGACGGACGTATCGACCTCGACGTCCTGGCGGAAGCGTTCCGCGGGCTCGGCGGCCGGCGGGCCGCCCATCTGCTGTGCAGCCCGCACAACCCGACCGGCACCGTCCACACCGCCGAGGAACTCACCGCCGTGACCGAACTCGCCGAGCGGTACGGCGTCCGGGTCGTCGCCGACGAGATCCACGCCCCGCTCACCGCGCCCGGCGTCGACTTCGTGCCGTATCTGAGCGTGCCGGGCGCCGAGCGCGGCCTGTCCTTGATGTCGGCCTCGAAGGCCTGGAACCTGGCGGGCCTCAAGGCCGCGCTCGCCGTCGCCGGACCCGGGGCCGCCGCCGACCTCGCCCGGATGCCGGAGGAGGTGAGCCACGGCCCCAGTCATGTCGGCGTCATCGCGCACACGGCCGCCCTCGCCGACGGCACCGCCTGGCTGGACGCCCTGCTCGTCGGCCTGGACGAGAACCGGCGGCTGCTGGCCGGCCTCCTCGACCACCACCTGCCCGCCGTCGGGTACCGGCCCGCCGAGGCCACCTACCTCGCCTGGCTCGACTGCCGCGCCCTCGGACTCGGCGACGACCCGGCCGAGGTCTTCCTGGCGCGCGGCCGGGTCGCCGTCAACTCCGGGATCCCCTTCGGCACGGGCGGCGCCGGGCACGTACGGCTCAACCTGGCCACCTCGCCCGAGGTGATCACGGAAGCGGTACGGCGGATGGCTACGGCCCTGGTCTGAGGCGCGGCGCGGCGGGGGCGACCCCTACACTTCCCGCATGGACGACACCACCGGGACCGACCTCGACCGGCTCGGCGCCGGCAAGTACCTGCTCGTCACCAGCTATCGCAAGGACGGCAGCCCTGTCCCCACCCCGGTCTGGGTGGTGCGGGACGGAGACACACTCGGCGTCTGGACGGCCGCCGACACCTGGAAGGTCAAGCGGATCCGCCGCCGCGCCGATGTCCGGGTCGGCCCCTGCGACCTGCGCGGACGCCCGACCGGCGACCCGGTCCCGGCCACCGCCGAGATCGCCGACGAGGCCACCACCGCCCGCTACCGCGACCTCATCGCCCGCAAGTACGGCATCACCGGCCGGCTCACCCTGCTCGGCAGCAGGCTGCGGCGCGGCCGCGAGGGCAGCGTCGGTATCCGGGTGACCCTCGCGCCCTGAGGAGGCCGTATCTCCCCAGGGCGCGAGGAGCGCGAGACGCGTCCGGCCGCGCGGAGGAGCGCTACGAGGCGTCCAGCACCGTGCCGTTCAGCGCCAGACCGCCCGGCAGCGGTTCGCCGTCGTCGCCGGTCTGCCGGAAGCTGACCGACTCGGCCGGCTCACCGGCCCGGTCCTCGACGGTGGGCACGGTCACGTCGAGGCTGGTCTGCCCGGCCGGTACGTCCAGCCACAGATAGAGACCGTCCACCGTGGACAGCGGCCGCTCCGGGTCCGGTTCGGCGCCGGAGGCGTCGGCCAGCCAGTGCGGATCGACGTCCTTGGTGGACAGCTCGGGAGCGCCGCCATCGGGCCGGACCGGGACGAACAGCGCACCGATGTCCGTGTCCGCGGCCTCCGACAGCGAGATCCGCCACTTCAGCGCAGAGCCCTCCGTCACCTTGTCCGCGAGCGGGGTCACGGTGACCGCGGGCGCCGGATCGTCGTCGTGCACGGTCAGCCCGCCCCGGTAGGAGCCGACGACCGCCCCGTGGACGGCCTTGACCAGCACGTCGTACGAGAGGTCGGCGCCGTAGCGGGTGTTGCCCCGCACCTCGACCGGCACGTCGACCGCGTGGCCGCCGGGCCGCACGGTGACCAGGCGGTCCTGCGCGGTACCGGTCGCCGGGTCCACGACGTACATGCGGATCTGGCCGCTGCCCTGCCCGGACACCCGCACCGGAACGTGGTAGGCGCGGACACCCGAGTCGCCCTCGTCGACCGTGAGACGGCCGACGTCGACGCGCGGCAGCGCCGCCGCCCGTACCACCGGGGTGCCCGGCCGCCAGCCCCAGGCGTCCATCAGCCAGGCCTGGCCCGAGGCCGAACGCGAGGTCAGTTCAAGGGACTTGACCGAGCGCAGGTCGACCCCGGCCCGGCGGGCGGCGGTCAGCGGTACGCGCAGTTCACGCGCCCAGTAGGACGCGGTGCGCTCGCTGCCGGGCAGCCCGTCGACCCGGACCCGGCCCAGTGTCGCCGTACGTCCGTGGGTGTCGATGACGGCCACGTCGAGTCGGGTGCCCTCGGTGTTCGGGGGCACGAAGACCCGGAGCGCGAGCGCGTCGGCGCCCTGGAGGGAGACCGGCCGCGCCACCTGGACGCGGGTCGCCGCTCCCGCGGACGTCCAGCGCAGCGCGACCGCGTTCCGCCCTGTCTCCCGTGCCGTCTCCCACTGCGCGAAGTGCGGCGAGCCGCCGACGGTGCCCTCGCCCAGACAGGCCACCGCCGGGTCGGGATCGGCCGCGGCGCACAGCCGGCCACCGGTCACGGTCACCTTGCCGTCCGGCAGGAACCCGGCGCCACGGTTCGCGCCGACCGCGTGGCTGAGCACACGCGCCGGATCCGCCGACGGCGCCCGCCGCCCCGAACCGTCCAGCAGCGGCCGGACCTTGTCGTCACCCGCGACGAACAGCCGGGCCGCCGCGGCGATGTACGTCGAGCCCGCCCGGTGCTGCTGGTCGGCGGTCAGCCGGGTCGCGGTCCTCGTGGAGCAGACCGGGTCCCGCTGGTCCGCGTCGTCGTAGAAGTCGTCCTCCGCGGGGGCCTGCGCCTGCCCCGGCGTCCACTCGGTGTTGAAGAAGTTGTGGTTGGCGCCGATCACGTAGACCGCGCTGTGCAGGGCTTTGCCGGCGCCGACCGCGCGGGTGCCGTCGACGTACACCTCTCCCTGGAGGTCGGAGACATCGCCGTCACAGCCCGGCAGGACGGTCAGCGAGGGCACGTCCGGCACCGGGTTCTGGCCGAAGACGGTGGGGCCGATCAGCACGGTGCCGCTGATGTGCCAGCGCACCTTGCCGTGGTAGCCGTCCTGGTCGGCCGGCGGCGGGTAGAGGCTGTCCAGCGCGGCCCGGTTCACGCCCTCGCCGCCCCGCGAGTGGCCGATCAGCAGCACCCGGGACAGGTCGGCGCGTGGTGCCTCACGCACGATCCGGGGCGCCTGCCGCGGGTTGCGCGCCCAGTCGGCCCAGTGGCCCAGGTGCAGCCGGATCAGTGAGGAACGGGCCTGGGCGCCGCCGTCCTCGGCCTGCCAGTCCTGGCCGTTGATCCCGTTCGCCGAGATCGACACGGTCACATAACCCTGGGACGCCAGCAGCCGCTGGTCGCGGAGGTAGCCCCGATGGCTCGGTATCGGGAGCGTCCCGGCCGGGCAGGGCCAGGCGCCGACGGCCTGCCCGTCGTCGCCGTGCGGGGCGTAACAGGTGGCGTGGCGGCCGTGCAGGAACAGCGCGAGCGGGCGCGGGCCGGCGACCCCGGTGGGCGCGACCACCACGGCGCTCATCTCGACCGGGACGGAGAACCCGGGCAGGCGCACCGACTTGAGGCGGTACTCGCCGGTGGTCGTGCGGTAGCGGCCGGGCTTGCCCGGATCCACCGGGCCGGCGGGCAGTGGCGCCGGCGGCCGGGCGGCCGGCCCGGGTGCCTCGGTGGCCGCGGACCGGGTGTCCAACCGCCGTCCGCCCGACCAGACCTGAAGGTCTGTCAGCTCACCGGTGCGGGCCGCGTCGAGACCGAGCCGGAAGGTGTGTCCGTCCCGCTCCGGCTTCGGCACTCCCAACAGCCGTCCGTCCGACCGGAATTCCACCCTTGCGTCGCCCATCGGCACCTGTCTGCCGGACCGCCACACCAGTTGGGGCGCCGAACGCCCCTCGTCGATGCGCCAGCCCGGCGGCAGTTTCCCGCCGGACTCGGCGGCCGCCGGGGCCGGCCGGGCGTGCGCGGCGGTGCCGGACACCCCTCCCACGAGCGCGAGCACCGCGGCCGCGGTGACCCATATGCGCCGGGTACGGACCAATGTTCCCTCCTCGGAAGGCGAGCACGGGCTCCCCGGCCGTCCCGAGGAGCCCCTCGCGCCCCGGAGGACGGGGAGCAGGGGCTGTGGGTTGCCTGTGAAGGAAGAGGGATTGGTTACTTACGGAAGAGGGATTGGTTACTCACGGGAGGGGAGGCGGAGCATCCCCTCCCAGGGAGCCGGCTGCCGCGCGACGGGATTCCCGACCGTCAGCTCCACGCCCGGTACGGCTCGTCGAGCAATTGGAAGACCGGCTCGCCGCGCACCGGGTCCTTGGCCGTGGAGAGCTTGACCCGGTCGCCGCTGTGGATGCCGATCGGCGGGCCCATGACGCGGCCCCGCACGACGAATCCCTCGGCCATCTCGATCAGGGACACATTGCGCGCGGCGGGCGTGTTGCGATGCACCACCGAGGAGTGGCGGACCGTGCCGATGCCCTCGCTGCGCTCCGTGCGCAGTTCGCTGCCCTGGCAGACCGGACACAGCAGCCGGTGGTAGGTGGCGGTGCCGCACCAGGTGCAGCGCTGGAAGACGATGGCGTCCTTGTGCTGGTCCGCGTGGCGGTGGTCCGCGGGCGCGGGGTCGAGAACGCTCGTCGCGAATCCGACCGCCGACTGTGCGGCGCTCGCCGAGTGGTGGTACACGCTGGTCAACTCCCTGCGCTCGCCCGGAAACCCGAATCCCGCGTGCCCGGACCCGGCCGCGCACGCATGTGCCCGGTTCGCCGTGCCACCGTGCACGTCGTCAGCGTATGGCACTCAGTGTCATCCGTAAAGGCACTGCGTACCCCAAAATTGCGAGGATTCTGCGGACGGCCACCGGGTTCCGGGGCCCGTCAGGCGCGGCCGAACGCGGTCTCGATCTCCTGCACCACCCGCCACAGCGGGGCGTCCCGCCGGGAGACCAGGACGACCACGTCGTCCGGGTGTCCCGCCGGCCCGCCGAACAGCGCGGCCGACGTCCCGTCCGGCGCGGGCCCGGCGTCCTCGGTACCGAACGCGGCCTGTACGTACCCGAGGGCGTGGTCGACCGTCGCCGCCGCGTCGCCCTCGCCGTCCGAACGCAGCCAGGAGCGCAGGGCGTTGTTGTGCGCCGCGACCACGGCCGCCGCGATCACGTCGGCCCGCAGCGTCCCGTCCGGGCGGCCGGCGTACCGGCCGCGCAGATACTCGGCCAGGGCGCGCTCGTAGCGCCACACCACCGACAGTTCGTACGCGCGCAGCCCGGGCACCTTCTTGGTCAGCCGGTAGCGCTGCACCGAGAACGTGGGGTTCTCCGCGTACATCCGCAGCACCAGCCGCGCCGCGTCGCACACCCGCCGCACCGGCTCGCACCCCGGCTCGCTCGCCGCCAGGAAGGCGGTCATGTCGGCCAGACAGCCCTCGTGGTCGGGGAAGACCACGTCCTCCTTGGAAGGGAAGTAACGGAAGAACGAGCGCCGCCCGACCCCGGCCAGGGCAACGATGTCGTCGACGGTCGTCTGCTCGTAGCCGTGCTCCAGGAAGAGCCGGAAGGCCGCCGCGATCAGGGCGTCCCGCATGGGTGGCTTCGCGGGCGGCGCCGTGCTGCTGGAGCTCATGGACGCGAACGTAGCATTCCACCGCGCCTCATGGCACTCAGTGCACGCCAGACGGGGAACTGAGTGCACTCCCCTTCCGCTGGTCCTGCTCGGTCTGAACCGGCGGACCGGTCCCGCCGTATGTGTTCTCGGGGATCGCGGACACCCGTGCGCACGGGACGTAGAAGGAGAGCAGTGTGTCGACACCGCCCGACCCTGAGCAGCCGCACCGCGGGCCGATCCTGGAACCGGTCCGGGTCCTTCGCCCCCGCCGACTCGACGCTCTCGCGGAGCTGATGCGCGAGATCCGCGAGGAGGCGGAGGCCGACGAGAAGGCGAGAGAGACCGGGAAACAGACCGGCAGGCAGACGGGGAAACAGGCCGGGAAGAAGGCTGGGAAGCAGCCGGGTCCGGCGGACTTCGAGGCCTTCGACGGGGACCGCTGGCCCGGTGCCGGCACGGAGGACGAGACCCAGGAGCTGCCACCGGTCGTCGACGGCCCGCGTGGCCACGGCCACGGCCGTGGCGCCCGTTCGTCCCATGCCTTCGGCTTCGGCCCGGGGCTGCGCCGGGCCGCCGCCGTGGTGGCCGTCGGTGCGGCCGCCCTGGTCGGCTTCGGCTGCGCCCTGCTGCTGCCCGGCCGCGAGGGCACCGCCGCGGCCGCCCAGCCCTCCCCGTCCGCCACCACGGCCCCGGTCACCACCCCACCGGCCTCGGACACCTCCACCGACCCCGACGGCGCCGGCACCCTGCGCGAGGGCGACACCGGCCCCGAGGTCGTCGACCTGGAGCAGCGCCTTCTGCGCATCCCGGACGTCTACCGCGACGGCTCCACCGGCGGAACGTACGACGCCGCCCTCACCGCGGCGGTGGAGCGCTTCCAGATCTGGTACGGCATCAGCGGCGACGAGCGCGGCGTCTACGGCGACGACACCCGCAGCGCCCTGGAGTCGCGCACCAGCCCGACGGACGGCTGAGCGGGGACGAACGGTCCGGTCGGCCGGTCCGGCGCGCACCTTCGAACGCCGGGCAATGGATCAGGAAAATGCCGTGATCGTGCGAGGAGCGGGCGTCACCATGGGCAGCCACCCGGCAGCTCCGTGCCGCCGTGTCCCCACCGTACGACCCCGAAGGCCATGCCGATGAACGGCTCCCGCATCCCGGGCCTGCTGCTGCCCGCCGTGTTCCTGCTGGCCCTGGTGGTGGGCCTGTTCTGGTACTGGCGGCACCGTGACGACGACTGATCGCCGCGGCTGCTCCGCTACTCCTCGTCCGCCGTCGGCACCCGGATGTCCAGCACGCACACGTCGTCCCGCCGTTCGCCCTCCAGCATCGCGTCGAGCAGCGCGTTCAGGGACCCGGGTTCGGGGGTGCGGACGGCCTCGGCCAGGCGGGTCAGGCCCAGTTCGATGTCCTCACCGAGCCGCTCCACCAGGCCGTCGGTGTACAGCAGCAGCCGGTCGCCGGGCTCCAGCCGGAACTCGGCGGACTCGTAGACCGGGTCCGCCGAGGCCCCGAGCAGCATGCCGTCGGGGCGGTCGAGCCGCCGGACCTCGCCCGCGCGCACCAGCAGCGGCGGCAGGTGACCCGCCTGGGCCCAGACGAGACGGTGCTCGGCGGGCTGGTACCGGGCGAGCACGAGGGTCGCGGTGGACTGGCTGTCGCGCGAGTGCAGGAGCAGGAAGTTCAGCCGGGCGAGCGCACCGGTCAGCGAGGAGCCGGTGGTCACCATGCCCTTGGCGGTGAACCGGAGCTGGGCCATGGTCGCGACGGCGTCGACACCGTGGCCCGCCACGTCGCCCACGACGAACAGCGCCGAGTCGTCGGGAAGTTCGATGGCGCTGAACCAGTCGCCGCCGACATGCACCCCCGCCTGCGCCGGCAGATAGGCGACCTCGACCCGCAGTCCGCACAGCTGAACCGGCCCGTCGGGCAGCGGGAGCAGCGCGTGCTGGAGCCGGATGCCCAGCGCGCGCTCGGCCTCCAGGACTCCGCGCTGCACCAGCATCGCCCGCTCGCTGTCCACCAGGGCGAGTTCGGCGCTGCGTTGCGCGGTGAGGTCCTGGACGAAGCCGTGCACCTCGACGACCATGCCGTCCGCGGCGGTCACCCCCTCCGCGACGGCCCGCAGATGCCGTACCGTGTTGCCGGTCCTGATCCGGAACGGAACGTCGAACGACCCGCCGGTGCGGGTGAGTTCGGCGACCGCGCGGGCCAGCGCGGGGGCGTCCTCGGGCAGCACCAGGTCCGGCAGCTGGTCGAGCGCGACCGCACCGCGCCCCGGGTCGCGGCCCAGGATCGTGTACACCTGGGACGACCAGGTGACCTGACGGGTGAGCAGGTTCCAGTTCGCCCAGCCGAGGTTGCCGAGCCGCTGCACGTCCGCCAGGCGCTGCTCCTGGCGCCCCTCCATGTCGTGCCGCAGCCAGGTCACCAGCAGCCCGTCGCCGAGCCGCGTGGCCCGTACCGAGTAGGCGGCCCGCACGGTCGTCCCCGCGACGACCTCCTCGTGGACGAACGGCTCACCCTCGTACGGCTCCCCGTCGAGCGCCTTGAGGTACCCCTGCCACAGCGACTCCCCGGCGACGGAGGGATAGCTCTCCAGGATGCGCGAGCCGACCAGCTCGCGGCCGGTGCGGCCGAAGATGTCGACGGCGTTCGGGGTGGCCGCCTCGATGCGGTAGTCCTCCACCTCTCCGATGGCGGTGCGCAGCGGGGTCAGCAGGACCGCCGCTCCCGGCAGTGCGTCCAGCACCGTCTGCGCCGTCCCGCAGAAGTCCGGGGCCGGCGGTTCAGCCGGGGCGCCGAGAGCGGTGAGCCGGCCCGCGCACAGCCGGGTGACGGCCCGCAGCAGCTCGCGTTCCGCCGGCACGAAGACCGCGTCCCGCCGGCGCAGCACACCGAGGGTCACATCGGTCGTGACCGGCAGCCAGGCCCGGGACAGCCAGCGCCCGGGCGGTTCGTCGATGAGCCGGTGGTCCCGCCGGTCCTGGGCGAAGTGCTCCAGCCAGAGGGGCTCACCGGTCTTGAGGGTCTCCAGCGGGGCGAACCCGCTCAGCGGCGGTACCCGGTGCCACTGGGCGGCGAGTGTCGCGTCGACACCGGCGTACCCGATGAGTTCGAGCCCGTGGCCGGGCGGCCGCCGGTACAGCAGCACCGCGTCGGCGCCGACCCCGGGGGCCAGGTGATCGAGCAGCGTCCCGGCCAGCTCCTGCGGGGTACCGACGTGCACCAGGGCCGTGCTGAGGCGGCCGAGCGTCTCGGCGGTACCGGGCGGGGCGGGCGAGACGCGGGGTTCCGCCGGGGCGGGCGGTTCGGTGCCGGGATCGACGGCCGGGGGCACGGCGGCCACCAGGGCGCCGAGGGTGAGCCAGCACTCCTCCAGCAGCGTGCGGTTCCCGGCCTGGGCCCGCCGCAGAAGCGCCTCGTGCGCGGCGTCGGGGGAGCAGCCCGTGGTGGCCATCAGGGCGCCCTTGGCCCGCTCCACCACGGCGGAGACGGCCACCTGGTCCCGCAGCCGGTCCAGTTCGGCGCGCTGCCGGGACACGACCTTGGCCAGAGCCGCGGACTCGGCGACGGCGCCGTTGCCGACAGGCGGCGCTTGCTCGCTCATCACGGATCGAGCATGGCACAGGAGGGCGGGTCCGATCACACCCGTGCCAGATCAGTGAAGGGTCTGGGCATCCCCGGACCGGAACCGGACCGGAATCGGACCGGAACGATCAGCGGCCGGTACTGTGCCCGACGAGCGCCTCGGTGACGACGCGGACGCTGCGCGCGATGTGCTGGAGCTGCAGCACCTCCGCCGCGTACAGCTTGATCGTGTGCTCGATGACCGACTCCGGCAGCCCCAGCAGGGGCAGTTCGGCCCGTGCGGTCTGCAGTGCCGTGCGGGCCACCCGGATCTCGTGCTGGACCTGGATCTGCGCGTGCCGGGCGAGCAGCACGGGGTGCCGGATCAGCGCCGGGTAGCTGGCGTAGCGGGCCGGCACCAGCTCGCGCAGCCACTTGGTGGCGGAGCGCTCCCAGTCGTAACTGCCCGGCGTCTTGACCTGGCAGGGCCAGTCGGGACTGATGCGGGTGGTCGTCGTCAGGGTCATGATCATCGCTTCCGGGGTGCGGCGTCGGAAAGGGTGGTCGACGGAAGTCTGGGCGGCTCCGGCCTAGGGGATGACCGGAGCCGCCGCGGGCGAATCGCGCAGGCGATGCCCGTTCGAACACCCCGGGCGCCGACGCGGGTAGGAGACGGCGGCTGGGGGTGTCCGTGCAGGGACCCCGGGCGTCGGCCGCCGGCACTGCGGATGGTGCTGCGTGCGCATGGGCGGTCCGTCGGCTTTCTCGGGGCGGGTGCGAGCGGTGCGTCCTTTGTGCGGAACGTGCCCGGAGGGTGCCGGGGTGATCCGTGAGCAGTATTTATATATGCCATCCGGTTTGCAAGACGTATGAAAACATTCATGCGTGAATTGCGCTGAATAATCCCGCTACGGGCCGCTGCGGCGGGGAGAGGAAGGGACGGCCGGTGGGCCCCGGGTCAGTCCTTGAGGAAGAACTGGTGCTGCTCGGCGACGTGCTCGTACTCCTCCAGGCGTGCCTGGGTGCGCTCGGGGTCGGCATCGGTCATGGCCTGGAGCAGGGCGGCGGCCATCAGGCCGGGCGCCGCGTAGGTGTCGAAGACCAGGCGGGACCCGATGCCGGTGCTGAAGGTGACGTCGGCCTCGTCGGCCAGCGCGCCGAGCGCCAGGTCGGTCACGAGCGCGACCCGCAGACCCGCGGTGCGCGCCACCTGGATCGCGGTGAGCGTCTCCTGCGCGTGCCGCGGCATCCCGAACGCCAGCACCCAGGTGCCGCCCGCCTCCCGCGACTGCAGCAGCGCGTCGTAGGCCACACTGCCGCCCCGGGTCACCAGCCGTACGTCGGGGTGGATACGGCGGGCGGCGTAGGCGAAGTACTCCGCCAGCGAGACGGAGATGCGCAGGCCGAGCACGGTCAGCGGGGAGGACTGGGACAGCTCGCGGCCGATCCAGATCACCCGGTCCGGGTCGGCGAAGTCCCGGCGCAGGTTCTCCAGGTTCTCGATCTCGGCGTCGACGGCCGCCTGGAGTTCGTTGCTGCGCTGCTCGGTGGCGGCCCCGGTGCCGCCCGCCAGGGTGCGCAGCGCGATCGACTGGAGCCGCTCACGCAGCGCGGGGTAGCCGTTGAAGCCGACCGCGCCCGCGAACCGGGTCACCGACGGCTGGCTGACCCCGACCCGCTCGGCGAGGTCGGTGATCGACAGAAAGGCCGCCTCGGTGATGTGGTCGATCAGGTACTGGGCGATGCGCCGCTGGCCGGGGGAGAGCCGGGGGCCGTCGAAGAGCTCGCGGAGCTGGGAGGTGGGCGCGGCCTCCGCCTCCGGCACCGTCTTGCCCGAGGTGATCGCGGATGCCTGGGCGCGAGCCTGCTGCGGCGATGGCACCGAAGCGCCTCCTTTGTCTCCCACGAGGACTCAACATAGCTCACCGACCGTGGTGACCAGGGGTTGTGCGGTACGCCGGACCGTCCCGGCGCCGAACGCACAGGATGCGGAAACCGCACCGGGATTCCGGTGCTCACCGGCGACGGTTGCGGTGGTCGTCGCCGGTCGATCGGATGGATCGTACGGTCACCGCCGATAGATGGTGATCGAATGCCCGACATCATCGACCGGACGGCTGGTGTCGATCAATTCGGCCAGTCTGCCCCGCGCCTTGGCGACCGACGAGTCCGAGACGACCAGCAGCCCGTGCACCTCGCGGGGCGGCACCGTGCGGGGATCGGTGGCGTGGATGCCGTAGTACGACGGAATGCCACTGCCCTTGTAGACCAGCCAGATCCGCTCGCCCGGGTAGCGCTCCCGCAGCCGGTCGGCGAGCCGGCCCAGGTCCTGGCCCCAGTCCACGTTGGAGTCGTGCAGCCGCAGATGCGTCCTCGCCGGACCGCCGAACGCTTCGTTGGAGTACGGCAGATAGAACGGGAACGTCCGCAGCGAACTCACCGCGACGAACAGCAGCAGCGCCCCGCCCACCGGCCGTGACCACCGCCACCGCACCGCCAGCACCGAAGCCCCGCCCACCGCCAGGAACATCGGCATGAACAGCGCGTACCGCGTCCCGAAGTCCCGCGACCCGGTCATCGCCGAGGCCAGCAGCACGGCCGGCGGCAGCAGCACGTACGGCGCGGCCGGCCGCAGCCGCCGTACCGCCACCACCGCGACCGCACCGGCCGCCCACAGCGCCAGCATGCCCAGCGGGGTCTTCACCAGCAGGGCGGCCGGCAGGTAGTACCACCGGGAACCGGTGTAGAGGTGCCCGAACAGATAGCCCTGCCAGGGGTAGTCCTCCAGGCCGAACTGCAGGCGCATGCCGTCCCGGTAGGCGTGCGGAAAGGGCATCAGATCCACCAGCAGGCCCCGCGGACCGTGGATCGCGGGGACCGGCACCGCGGACACGGAGCGCAGCCGTGGATCGACGGCCAGATAGGAGAGCCACACGACGGCGACCGCCGTCGCCGTCACCACCGCCGCGGCCGTGAGCGCGCGCCGTACCCGGCCCGGGCGCACACCCCACACCGACAGCACCGCCAGCGCGGGCAGCACCGGGAGCGCCGGCAGCACGCTCATCTTCGTCGCCACCGCCGCGCCCAGAGCGGCCCCGGCGAGGGGCAGATACAGCCGGGGGCGGCGGCGCGCCCGCCACAGCAGCCAGGCCGACGTCAGCACGAACCCGGCCGACGGCACGTCCAGGGTGGCCAGCGAACCGTGCGCGATCAGGTCGGGGGAGAAGCAGTACAGGGCGAGCGCGAGGAGCCCGGCGGCCGTACCGAGGACCTCGCGGGCGAAGGCGAAGACCACCAGGGCGAACAGCAGCGTCAGCACGATCACCGGCAGCCGGGCCCACAGCATCAGCCGCCAGGGGTCGTTGCCCGACGCGTACAGCAGATGCCGGCCCACCTGCCCCTGGTCGCCCTGGTACGACGGGTCGTAGTGCGGGTCGGCGACCGCGATCCCGGCCATGACGACGAGCTTGCCGAGCGGCGGGTGCTCGGGGTTGTAGCGCAGCCGGTGCTCGTGGAGGTAGTCGGTGGCCGCGGCCACGTAGACCGGCTCGTCGATGGTGGGTGTCTGCTGGACCGCGGTGGTCACCATCGCGACCGCCATCTGGGCGAGCAGCAGCGCCACCAGGACCGGCACCAGCCACCGGCGGCGGGCGCGCAGGGCGGCGGTCAGCCGGGCCGCGGGTGCGGGCCGTGGGGCGGGTGCGGGGTCGTCGAGGTGGCCGGGATCGAGGACCGACTGCTGTTCGATTGCCATCATCCGCCCCGCGGGGACACCGGGCCCGCGGTGACGGGAACGATCACGGGCCGTCATGGGCCCTACTGTCGCATCGCTCCCGCCACCGGGCGCGTCACCGCTTCACGAGTCGTACCGACAGACCGTCTGCCGTGTACACGGGTACGGCCCGCAGCTTGTCGGAGTTCAGCTCGATGTGGTCGAACTGTCCGCGCAGCCGGGGAGCGTCGAGCACCGGGAGGGTGCGGCCCACGGCCGGCGGATGTTCGGTGTCGAGCTCCAGGGACAGCGTGCTGCCCTTGCCGAGCACGGCCAGGTGCTTGACCTGGAGCGGCGCCTTACGACCCGTCCCCAGGGCCACTTCCAGGGTGCCCGCGTCCTGCGTGTAGGTCCCCCGCACGAACAGGTCCCCGGCCACCCGCAGCGTGCCGGCCTCGATCCGGACGTCGCCGCGGCCCAGCGCCTGGTCCGAGGCGGCGACCAGGGTGCCCCCGGCCACCACGGTGCCGCCCCGGTAGCCGTTGTCGCCGGTCAGCGTCAGCGTGCCGGTGCCCTTCTTGGTCAGGCCGCCGTGGCCGTCGATGTCGTGGCGCCAGCTGTCGGCCGCCGAGAAGCCGCCGGCCGCCGCGTCCAGGGTGACCGTGACGTCCGTGTCGAAGGCGCCGTAGCCGTCGGCCGCGGCGAACAGGTTGAGGCGGCCCCACTGCTCGACGCCGTCCAGCAGCACATAGCCGGCGGGCAGGGCGGTGCTGCGCAGCACCTCGCGGCGCTGGTCGGCGGTGAGGTAGGGCTGGCGGGTCTCCAGGAGCACCTCGGCGCCCTTGGGCACGGTGAGCGGCAGGTCGCCGCCCTGCCGCCGCAGGATGTACGTCAGCCGGGGGGTGGCCGCGCGCTCGTTGGCCGCGCGGTCGGCGTACGGGTCGGCGGCGGGGCCGGCCGAGTGGGCGTAGGCGTACAGGGTGTCGGCGGTGGCGCCGGTCCGCGCCTCGAAGTAGGCGAGGGCCTGGGCGCGGGCGGCCGCCTTGAGGGCGGCGTTGGCCGGGTCGGCGAGGGTGGCGGCGGCCAGGGCGGTGGCCATGATGCGGCCGCCGATCACGTCGACCGTGTTGTGCATACCGGCGATGATGCGGGTGTCGCTCAGCTCCAGGGCGCGGGCGACCAGCTCCTGGAAGCGCTCCGGCACCGCGTAGGCGTAGGCGAGGCCCGCCAGGTGGAAGGCGTTGGTGTGGCCGGAGGGGAAGCCGCCGTCGTCGACCGGGGAGGTGCTGCGCTGGCGCAGCAGCTGCGGGGCGACGACCACCTCGGAGTCGTAGACCGGGAAGCCGTAGGCGTCGGTCGCGCCGGTGTCGACGACCTCGCTGTCCTCGTTCATGCGCCACGGACGCGGGTACTGGTAGGCGTACTTGGAGGGGTTGCCGGAGGCGTAGTTGCCGCGCACGGTGTCGACCAGCTCGGCGACCTTGCCCAGCGCCGAGTCGTGCGAGCCGGCGCCGAGCGTCGAGCCCGCCGGGGCGTCGGCCGGGACGGCGTCGTTGACGGTGGTCGCGGGCGTCCCGTCGGGGGCGCTGGTGATCGAGGTGACCGCGAGCGAACCGGCCTTGTACACGTCCGCCAGCGGGCCGAGACCGGCGATCATCGCGTAGCTCTGGTGCTGGCGGTCGTAGAGGAACGCCTTCTTCGCCTCGGCGGCGGAGCGCTTGGCGGTGATCTTGGCGCAGTAACGCATGTTGTCGCGCAGGATGTCGGCGCGCAGCACGGTACCGGTGTTCCAGGCGGAACCCGTCTTCCATATCCGCGCGAAGCCGCCGAGGATGCGGACCACCGCGTTGGTGTCGGCGGTCAGGTTGGTGCTGATGTTCGTCTTGTAGTCGTCGACGAACGCGAGGGCGGCGGTCGCGGCCTTGGCGTCGGCGGCGGCGAGCCAGCCGGCGAACGTCGGGGCCGCCAGCACACCCGTCGACGCGCCGAGCGAGGTCTTCAGGAATCCCCGTCGGCCGACGGCGAGTCCACGGGCCGGTGAGGAGGTGCGGTGCCCGGCAGGTGACGGCATGGGTGTGCCTCTCTTGAGTTCTACGGCCCGGCGGCCGGAACGGAGTTCACACGAACATCCGGTGCGCCCGATGCGCGTGAGCGTGTGGGTTCGCGTGGGAAAAGTGTTGAACGAGCGAAGTTCTAGGGCGAGTTCGTGTCCCGGCGGTCATCGCCCGACGACCGCCACGTGACCCGGAGTTGAACGGCACCCCTGTGGTTCACAGGAAGTACCGCCCGGGACCTGCGCGTTCGCAGCGTCGAACAGCCCGTGGTCCAGGCGCGCGAGACCGGAGGGGCTGCGGACGGGTTTCTCACAGGATCGAACGCGCCAGCGCCACCGCTCCCTCGACCGGCGGGAGTCGCAACGGCCGCGGCCGCGCCCCGGGTACGGCCTCGGCGAGCGCGGTCGTGAAGGCGTCGTACAACCGCGGCTGGGAGAGGATCGTGCCGCCCGCGACCACCACGTCGTCCACGGCGAGACCGCGGGCGGCGAGCCGGACCACGAGGCCGGCGAGAGCGCGGCCCCCGTCGGCTATCACGTCGGCGGCGAGCCGGGAGCCCGCGTCGGCCGCGGCGAAAAGCGCCGGGGCGTGCCGGCCCCACTCGGCGGAGACGTCGGAGGCGCTCTCGAGGGCGGCGCCGAGCGCAGGTACTTCGGCCACTTCGAAGGCGGCGACGAGTCCGGTCGCGAGGGCGTCCGGGGCCTCGCCGCGGTCGTGTGCGGCCCAGACGGCACGGGCGGCCTCGCGGACGAGCCCGGCGGCGCCGCCCTCGTCGCCGAGGACCGCGCCCCAGCCGCCGACCTGCACGGGGCTGCCGTCGGGCTGCCGGCCGACGGCCACCGAGCCGGTGCCGGCGACCAGGCCGACACCCTTGTCCAGACCGGCGGCGGGGACGAGGAGTTCCGCGTCGCCCACCACCTGGACGGGCACCTCGAGGAGCTCCGTCAGCGCGGCGGCGATACCGGCGCACTGGCGGGGGGTCTCACAGGCGTGCCCGCCGACGGCGAGGGCGGCGGGGCGGGCGCCGGCCGGCAGGGCCTCGTGGACCAGCGCGGCCAGCCAGCGGGCCGCGGCGGCCGGGTCGTGCGGCCGCCAGCCGCTGCTGGAGCGGACGTGATCGGCGACCATGTCCGCGCCGCTGAGCGCGCGGAGATGGGTTTTGGTGCCCCCCACGTCGATGCCGACCACGAGCGGGAGAGAAGGTGTGTCCTGCACGGATCCTCTTACGTCGTCTGGGCGGACAGCGCCGAAGAGCCCGGCACTCAGGGCCGGCCGCTGCGGTGCGGCAGCGCCCCGAAGGGGCGCCGCGGGCGAACGACGGCGCATCGCGGCGCTTCCAGCGGAGCGTTTGGCTGCGACGGCGGGCGAACCGTGCCTGGCCGAACAGGAGTTGAGCAAGTCGGGAAGCCCCGGGACGGGCTTCTTGCGGAGCACGGCAGGCGAGTACCGTGTACTTCGTTAGGAAGTTAACTAACGAAGTACAGTGCGTCAAGAGTTGCCGCGGACTCGATCAACGGGACGCTGTCGAGGCCACAACCGCGCGGCACAAGGGCACCGCATCGCCGCATCCCGCGACACCCGGGGGAGCGCGGCCCCTGACCCATGGGGGAACTGTGGAACACGTCGTGACTGAGGTCCCCCGGCTCACCGAGAGCGCCGGTGCGGTCTTCGCCGTGCTGGCCCAGGCCGGCAGCGCCACCCGGCCGCAGCTCGCGAGCCTCGCCGGCCTCTCCAAGCCGACGGTCTCCGCCGCCGTCGCGGAGCTGGAGGGGGCCCGGCTGGCCACCCACTCCGGCACCGCGTCCGGCGGCACCGGCCGCTCCGCCGCCGTCTACGGCCTCGGGCCCGCCTCCGGCTCGGTCCTCGCCGTCGACCTCGGCCCGGCCCACACCCGGGTGCGCGGCTGCGCCCTGGACGGCACGCTGCTCGCCGAGGCGGACACGCCCCGCACCCGCGCCGCCGACGCCGTCCGCGAGGCCCTGGCCGCGCTGCCCGCGGGCGCCCCGCTGCGGGCCATCGTCGTCGCCATCGGTGACGTCACCGCCCCCGACCTGGCGGGCACCGGGATGCGTCCCGCGACCGCCAAGGCCGGGCCCGTCTTCGACGCGGTCTCGGTCGCCCTCCCGCCGGGGGTCCCGGTCCACCTGGAGAACAACGTCAACTGCGCCGCCCTCGCCGAGCTCCACGAGGGCGCCGCCCGGGGCCGCCGCACCTTCGGCTACCTGCGGATCGGCGTCGGTATCGGTCTGGGCATCGTGATCGGCGGCCAGGTCCTGCGCGGCGCCAACGGCGCGGCCGGTGAGCTGGCCCGGCTGCCCTACCCCTGGGACGACGACCGGGAGCCCCGTCAGGAGGCCCTGGAGGCGTACGTGGGCTCCCAGGCGCTGCTGCGCCGGGCCGCCGAGGCCTGGCGGGATGGCGACGGCCCACGCCCCCGTACCGCCGAGCAGCTGTTCGCGCTGGCCGCCGAGGGCTGCGGTCCGGCCCGTTCCCTCGTCGCCCGGCATGCCGCCGACGTGGGCCGGCTGGCCGCCGCCGTGGCCGCCGTACTGGACCCGGGGCTGATCGTGCTCGGCGGCAGCACCGGCGCGGACCCGCAGCTCCTGCCCGGGGTGCGGGCCGAGCTGGGGCGGCTGAGCTGGCCCACCGAGGTGGTCAGCAGCCAGATCGGCGATCTCGGTACCGTGGTGGGTGCCGCTCGGCTCGCCGTGGCCAAGGGAGTCCAAAACGTGACCGAAGGCGCGCAGGTGAAGGATTGACGGCTTCCTTATCGGTCTGCCAATGTCCGGACAAGCGCTTTCTAAGCCGGACGGGACGCCGGCTTGGGGTGAGCCTCCCAGCCCGTACGCGACGTACGGCAACCGCATGAGGGCGTGCCCGTGCGGTGACGGCCAGGACGGCCGGGGATCTCGCCCCGCGTGGACGATGCGGCCGGGCGAGGCCGCGCCCCCCGGAAAGCGACTTTTCCTTCAAAATGCACCCGTGCCGCCTCAGTCGGCGCCGTGCTCCGTCCGTTCGACGAAATGGGAACGAAGATGACCACTGTGGGTGTGCGGCGCTCCCGCCGACTCGGCCGCGGCGGTATGCGCCGCCTGATTCCCCTCGCTGCCGTGGCCTCGGCAGGAGCCCTGCTGCTCTCCGCCTGCGGGTCGGGGTCCGGCTCGGGCGGGACCTCCAAGTCGCTGACGTTCTGGATCTCCACGGTCCCGGGACAGGACGCGGGCTGGAAGAAGCTGGTGGCGCAGTACAAGAAGGAAGCCGGCGTCAACGTCAAGCTCGTCAACATCCCCTACGACGGCTACCCGACGAAGCTGCACAACGCCGCGCAGGCGAACTCCCTGCCCGACGTCGCGGACGTGCCGGCGCTCGACCCGATCTGGTCGAACAAGCTGATCGACCTCAGCTCCATCGCCAACAACAAGAGCTACAACATCAACGCCAACTTCCTCGCCAAGGACTCGTCCGGGAAGGTGCTGTCCATCCCCTCGGACGTCACCGCGTCCGGCCTGTTCATCAACAAGACGCTGTTCAAGAAGGCCGGCGTCGCCGTCCCGACCTCGCCCTCGGACACCTGGACGTGGACCGAGTTCATCGCGGCGGCGAACAAGGTCCGGGAGAAGACCGGCGCCAAGTACTCCCTGACCTTCGACCAGTCGCCGTCCCGGCTGCGCGCCATGGTGTACGAGATGGGCGGGCAGTACGTCCACGCGGACTCCTCCGGCAAGTTCTCGGTGGACGCGGCGACCACGAAGGCCGTGAAGTACTTCGTCGGTCTGAACGACGACAAGGTCATGCCGAAGTCGGTGTGGACCAGCGGCGCCGACCCGTCGGCCATGTTCCAGAGCGGTGACGTGGTCGCCTACTGGTCCGGCGTCTGGCAGGTCGCCTCCTTCGCGGACAGCATCAAGAAGTTCGACTGGGCGAGCGTCCCGACCCCCGCCCAGCCGGTGCAGGCCAGCGACGTCAACAGCGGCGGCATGATGGTGGGCTTCAACAACAACGGCGCCGCGTCCACCGCCGCGAAGAAGTTCCTGTCCTGGGTGTACGAGCCGAAGCAGTACACCGAGCTGGTCCAGGCCTCCGGGTTCCTCCCGGTCGAGAGCGGTCTGACCCCGAAGTACCCCTTCACCTCCGCGGCGGCGCAGGCGGCGTTCAAGCTGTACAACGAGGAGATTCCGCTCTACGCCCCGATCTCGGGTTACTTCAACGGCGCGCAGACGAACTGGGTGCTGAAGGGCAAGAGCCTCACCACCGACCCGACCAAGACGGAGATGGGCAAGGCGATCAACGGCCAGCAGTCGGTCGACAAGGCCCTCCAGAACATCGTGGACGGCTACAACCAGCAGGTCGGCGGCTGATCGTAGGCCCAAGGGCCCGGGTGGCGGGGTCGAGACACCGCCGCCCGGGACCGGTCGCCCACCTGATGCCGGGCTCACGGCGTGAGTCCACAGCAACCCATCCACCAGCACGGAAGTCAGGAAGATGACAAAAAGTGCCGCGGCAGTGTCCGTGAGGCCGCCCAGGAGACGCAGTACCTACACCCTCGCGCCGCTCGTCCTCATCGCGGCCAATGTCGTGCTGTTCGCGCTGTTCTTCGCGTGGCCGGCGGTGATCGGGCTCGTCTACTCCTTCACGAACTACACGGGTGTGGGGGCGTACCAGTTCATCGGGCTGGACAACTACCACAACCTGTTCGGGGACTCCGCCTTCTACGACGCGCTGACCCGGACGCTGCTGTACACCGTCCTCTTCGTTCCGCTGAACTTCGCGCTCTCACTGCTCGCCGCCAACCTGCTGGTGAGCAAGCACGCCAAGGGCGCGTCCGTCGCCCGTGTCATCTTCTTCATTCCATGGCTGCTGTCGCCCATCGTCGTGGGTGTCCTGTGGCGGTGGCTGTTCGGCGAGAACTTCGGACTGGTCAACTACGTCATCGAGAAGCTCGGCGGGTCCGCCGTTCCATGGCAGTCGAACGCGGACCTGTCGCTGCTGGTGGTGGTGTTCGCGGCATCCTGGGCCTGGACGGGTTTCTCGATGCTGCTGTTCATCGCGGCGATCAAGAACGTACCGGTGTCGTACTACGAGGCGGCCTCGCTCGACGGGGCCGGCCCCTGGCGCCAGTTCATCAGCATCACGCTGCCGAGCATCGCGCCCACGTCGTTCATCGTGATCCTGCTCAACACGATCAACGCGATGAAGGAATACCCGGTGTTCGTCTCCCTCAACAACGGCGGACCCGGCACGTCGAACAATCTGCTTGTTCAGTACATCTATCAGACCGGCTTCCAACGGGGCCAGATCGGCTACGCGAGCGCCGCGTCGTTCGTGCTCATGCTCATCCTGATGGCCGTCGCGATCATCCAGCTGATCGTCAACCGGCGGGTGGAGAACCGATGACAACCACAGACACGCCGCGCCCGGTCGACGCCGGTCCCGGACGGCCCGTTTCCAGAAAGCGGTCCCGCGGTGCGAGCAGCGGCGGACTCCGGCGGGCGGTACCCGCGACGACACTGCTGTGGATCATGGCGTGCCTCTACGGGCTGCCGGTGCTGTGGTTCATCCTCAGCTCCCTCAAGCCGGCCGGGGACCTGTTCTCCTATCCGCTGACGCTGATTCCGCACCACCCCACCCTGTCGGGTTACTCCCAGGCGTGGCGCAGTGCCAACTTCTCCCAGTACTTCATCAACACGACCATCGTGTGCGTGGTCACGACGATCCTCACGGTGGGCGTCAGCTGCTGCACCGGCTACGCGCTGGCCAAGTACGACAACAAATGGCTCAAGGCGTTCTTCATCTGCATCCTGGCCACCACGATGCTGCCGGGCGAGGTCATGCTCGCCCCCGAGTTCCTGGTGGTCCGCAACCTCGGCCTCTACAACTCGTTCGCCGGCATCATCCTCCCGGCCGTGCTCACCGCGACCGGCTGCTTCATGTTCCGCCAGTTCTTCATCACGGTCCCCGACGAACTCGTGGAAGCCGCACGCATCGACGGCGCCCGCGAACTGTCGATCTTCCTGCGGATCATGGTGCCGCTCTCCCGGCCCATCATGCTGACCCTCGCCATCCTGTCCTTCCAGTGGCGGTGGAACGACTACATCTGGCCGCTGCTCATGCTGAACGACCCCAACAAGTTCACCGTGCAGATCGGCATCCAGAGCATCGTCGGCGCGCAGAACATCAACTGGTCGGTCCTGCTCGGCGCATCGGTCATCTCCATGATCCCGCTGATCGCCATCTTCCTGGTCTTCCAGCGCTACGTCATGGGCGCCGACATCAACGCCGGACTGAAGGACTGACCTTGTCCACCCCGCTCGACCACGAGTTCGTCCGCGCGGCGGCCGGCGCGGCCGACCGGCTGGCCGCCCCCCTGGCGGCTCACCCCGACGAGGAACCCGCCGGGGTGACCCACCGCGCTCTGGCACGCCGGGTGAAGACCCTGGTCGCGGCGTACCGCTCCCCGGACTCGGCACTGCACGGCAGCGGACGGGCCATCGCCGCCGCGATGGCCCACCTCGGCGCCCTCCGGGCCGTACAGACCGGCACCGGCCTCTTCGCCGGCGGCGACAACGTGCAGTCACCGCCGGACTCCGCGTTCACCGTCAACGACGTGTGCGACGCGCACGTCCTCGCCGCGGGCGCGGGGCCGGAACTGCGCGACGTCACGGCCGCGCTCGCCGAGATCGCCGACGCCGCCTCCGGCGCCCTCCTGACCGGTGGGGTGCACACCCCGAACCACCGCTGGGAGCTGTCCGCGGCGCTGGCCCGGCTGCACCGGTCGTTCCCGGACCGCCGACTGCTCGACCGCGTCGGCGCATGGCTCGCCGAAGGTGTCGACATCGACGAGGAGGGCCTGTACTCGGAGCGCAGCGCCAACTACGCGGCCCACGTGTCCAACCCGTCGCTGCTGCTCCTGGCCGACGTCCTCGGCCGTGCCGACCTGCGGGACGCCGTCGAACGCAACCTCACCGCGACCCTGGACCTCATCAGGCCGGACGGCACGGTGGAGACCGTCCACTCGCGCCGCCAGGACCAGAACCGTCCGTTCCCGCTGGCGCACTACCTGGCGCACTACCGGCTGCTCGCGATCCGCACCGGCCGGGGCGACTTCAGCCGGGCGGCGCGGCTGGCGGCCGCCGACGGCATCGACGACCCCGACCTGCTCGCGCAGACCCTCCTCACCCCCGACCTGTGCCGCGTACTGCCGGCACCGGCGCCGGAACCCCTTCCCCGCGCCCGCTACCTCACCACGGCCCGCCTTGCCTCCCATGCCTCCGCCACCGCGCACAGCGTCTTGTACGGCGGCTCGGACGTGCCCGAGCACCGGCGCATCCGCTCGGGCCTCGCCTGCAATCCCACCTTCCTGCGCCTGTTCGCCGGTGACGCCGTCCTCGACGCGGTCCGGCTCTCCCGGGGATTCTTCGACCTGGGTCCGTTCCGCGCCGCCGGCATGGAACAGCTCGCCGACCACCGGTACCGGCTCACCGAAACCCTCACGGCCGCCTACTACCAGCCGCTCCCACCGGACCGGCGACGGGACGACGGCGCCTACTACGTGACGGACGAGGGACGCTTCTCGGCCGCGATGGCCTTCCCGGACCGGCCCCGGGACGAGGTCTCCCACACGACCCGCGTCGAAGCGGAGCTGCGGGACGACGGTGCCGACCTGCGGATCGACATCAGCGGACCACGGGTGCCCTGGGCCCTCGAACTGACCTTCCGGCCGGGCGGCGTGCCCGAGGGCGCCGTACCGATCGGCGACGGACGCTGGTGCCTGACGACCGGGCCGATGACCTACCGGGTCGGCGCCGACGAGATCCGGGTCGAGGCCGACGTCGAGGCGGGCGAAGCCCTTGCAGGGCCGGACCGGAGCGACGTACTGCGGTACGACCCGGGTCAGGATCACACCGTGGTGGGCGGCACCGACGCGACCACCGGGAACCGCGTCTACCTCGGTGGGCACGGCCCGCAGACACTGAACGTCACACTGCGCGCCCGCCGTCCCTCACCCGTCGTCCGACCCTGACCACCCACGCCACGGCCACCTCCGGAATGAAGGGCTGACCCCCTCCGATGCACCTGCCGCGCCAGCTCGGCCCGCTGCACGACCTGCCGTCCACCCCCGAGGCGTACGACGCGGTCCTCGCCGACGTCGCCGAACAGGCCCTGGCCCGCCTCACCCCCGAGGGCAACCTCGAACACCCCGACGCGGACGACGACATCGGCGACACCTCCCTCGGCGTCACCTCCCTGCTGGCCCTCGCCTGGCAGCGCACCAAGGACCCGCGGCTGCCGGAGGCCGTGCACCGCAGCCTCGCCTTCCATCTGCGCGAGCGGGTCTACACCGAGGACAACCCCGGCTACCCGAACCTGACGGTCCGCGACTCCGGCCTCCCGTACGCCCGGTACGTCCTGGCGCCGGGCGCGCACCCGATCGGGGACTGGCCCAGCACGGTCTGGGCGCTCCTCCAGGCCGTCAACGTCCTCGACCTCGCGGACGGCCTGGTCGACGACGAACAGCGCGCCGCGCTGACCGAGGTGAGCCGCGGCTACTGGCGCTGGCTGATCGAGGCCACCTTCTTCAACCCGCAGGAGGCCGGCAACCAGGCGATCGGGTGCGTGGTCGGCGGGCTGATGCTGGCCCGCCACCTTCCCGCCGGGGACGGCGAGCGGGTCCGCGGGCGGGCGCTGGCCCTGTACGCCGAGAAGATCCGCGCCCACCGCGTCCTGGACCGGGGTGCCCTGCTGCCCCCCGAGCACGGCGGCGCCTACGACAACAACTACGGCCCGATCTCCTTGTCCTTCCTCGCCCAGGCCCACCGGATCAGCGGCGAGCCGATGTTCGCGGAGGACGGCGACGCACTCGCCCGCTACCTCGACGCCCGGCTCCCGGGCGGCGGCTTCGACAACGGCGGCCCCCGCTACAGCGAACAGCACTCCGGCTTCGAGTCCGTCCTGGGGCTGCGTTACTTCGGCGCCCGGATCGGTTCCGACCTGGGCCGCTACCGGGGCGACACCCACTGGGGCCGGCACGCGGTCAAGGCGGACGGCGGTGTCGACGGGCACTTCGCCTGGATGCTGGTCTGGCAGATCCAGGACACCACGCCCTGGCACCGCACCCCCTCGACCGTCCCGGCCCGCCACCAACTCCGCGCGGGCACCGTCTCGGTGGCCTTCGACCACCGGATGACCCCGGCGCTGATCGAGGCGGGCGGGACCTACCACCTCCCGGCGGCGGTGAACCGGCAGCACGGCTTCGGCCCGGTCCTGGACGGCTTCCTGTACTGCCGGCCGATGGGCGAGGTCCGGGTCCGGGACGTCCACGCCGACGGCCTGACCGCCAAGCTGGTCAGCAAGCCGGTCGTGGGCCGTGACCACGTGCTGCGCCATGTGCGTTCGCTGTACGTCACGGACGGCACCCGCCTGTGGGTGACGGTGGCCGTGGAGCGCCTCGACGGGACGCCGTACCTGCTGGCCGGGCTGCCGTACGCGGCGGACGACGGCGACCGGGTGCGCCGGGTCGCCGAGGGCGAGGTGGCCGCGGCGGGCGCCCTGCGCCTCACGCACCCCGCCCGGCAGGGCGTGGACCACTTCGACGCCCGCGCCGAACTCACCCAGGAACAGGCCGCGTTCGCGCTCGCCGCCGACCCTCGCGGCTACGGCAACCCGGACGAGGGCTGGCGCCACCTGGTCGCCTCCACGGCGTACGAGGCCGAACCGGCGCCGGGCGCACCGCCGCACCTGCACGTGTTCGCCGTACGGTACGGGCCCGGCGGGGCATTCGCGCCGTCGTTCGAGGGCGATCTGACCGTGCACACCGAGGCGTTCACGGCCGTCGTCGAGACCGAGGACGCCCACGGCGATCCCGGGCTCGCCCTCACCGGCTGCTGAGCGCTGCGCTGCAAGTACCGTGCCGTCGTTCGGCTGCCGCGCCGTCTTGGCTGGTCGCGCAGTTCCTCCCCCGGCCTTCGGCCGGGGGTACCCCCGGCGCCCCTTACGGGGCGCTGCCGAACCGCGCTCAAAGCAGCGCCGTCTCCGGCACCACCAGGTCCGCCCGGTCCCGGGTCGCCGCGACCAGGTCGGCGTTGCGCTGGTCGGTGCCCGCCACCCAGGCCACCGCCTGCTCGTGCCCCTTGCCGAACTCCTCGTGCCGGGCGACCAGTCGCCGTATCCGTTCGGCCTCGTCGATCTGGCAGAACCACACCTCGTCCAGGGCCGGCCGCACCCGCGCCCAGGGTCCCTCCGCAAGCAGCAGGTAGTTGCCCTCCGTCACCACCAGCCGGGCCGAGGGCGGCACCGGGATCACGCCCGCCAACGGCTGCTCCAGGACCCGCTCGAAGCCCGGCGCGTACACCACCTCGCCGGTGTCCTCGCGCAGTCGCCGCAGCAGCGCCGCGTACCCGGCCGCGTCGAACGTCGCGGGCGCGCCCTTGCGGTCCCGCAGGCCCAGCCGGTCCAGTTCGACGTCGGCCAGATGGAAGCCGTCCATGGGCACCTGCGCCGCCCACGGCTCGCCGGAGCCGTTCAGTTCGCGCACCAGATGCTCGGCGAGCGTGGACTTGCCGGCGCCGGGGCCGCCCGCGATGCCCAGGATCGCGCGCGGACCGCGTCCGGCGAGTGAACGGGCCCGGTCGAGGAGGTCGTCGAAAGTCAGCGGCACGCAAAAAGTGTGACACCGGGCCCGGGATGTGGTGTGTACCACCCCCTGGAAGCCGCCGGGTGGGGAAGATGCCGGACATGACAGCACTCGGTCTGCCCGACACCATCCAGGCCTGTCTCTTCGATCTCGACGGGGTCGTCACCAAGACGGCCGTCGTGCACGCGGCGGCCTGGAAGGAGACCTTCGACGCCTTCCTGCGCGGCTACGACGGCCAGCGGCCCTTCGACTCGGTCGCCGACTACGACGAGTACGTCGACGGACGTCCGCGCGCCGACGGGGTCCGCGCCTTCCTCGACTCCCGCGGCATCCACCTGCCCGAGGGCACCCCGGACGACCCGCCGGACGCCGCCACCGTGCACGGCCTCGGCAACCGCAAGAACGAACTGCTCCTGGAGAAGATCCACACCGACGGCGTCGAGGCCTACGACGGCACCCTGCGCTACCTGGAGGCGGTCCGCGCGCAGGGGCTGAGCACCGCGATCGTCTCCTCCAGCGCCAACTGCCGTGACGTGCTGCGCTCGATCGGCGCCGAGCACTTCTTCGACGTCCGCATCGACGGAGTGGTGGCCGCCGAACGCGATCTGCCCGGCAAACCGCACCCCGACACCTTCCTGGCCGCCGCCCACGACCTCGGCGTCGAGGCCGCCCGTGCCGCCGTCTTCGAGGACGCCCTCGCCGGCATGGACGCGGGCCGGGCCGGCCGGTTCGGGTACGTCGTCGGCGTGGACCGCGTCGGACAGAAGGACGCCCTGTACGCGCACGGCGCGGACACCGTCGTGACGGACCTCTCCGAGCTGGGAGGCAAGGAGTGATCACCCACCGGTCGTACGCCGTCGAGCCCTGGGCGGTCCGCGAGACCGCCCTCAACCTCGACGTGCTCGCGCAGAGCGAGTCGGTGTTCGCGCTGTCCAACGGGCATGTCGGCTGGCGCGGCAACCTCGACGAGGGCGAGCCGCACGGCCTGCCCGGCAGCTACCTCAACGGCGTGCACGAGGTGCACCCGCTGCCGTACGCCGAGGCAGGCTACGGCTATCCGGAGTCCGGGCAGACCGTCATCAACGTCACCAACGGCAAGATCCTTCGGCTGCTCGTCGACGACGAGCCCTTCGACCTGCGCTACGGCCGGCTGGTCACCCACGAGCGGGTCCTCGACCTGCGCCGGGGCGTGCTGGAGCGGACCTGCGAGTGGACCTCGCCCGCCGGCTCCACCGTGCGGGTGCGCTCGACCCGGCTGGTGTCGCTGACCCAGCGGGCGGTGGCCGCCGTCGCCTACGAGGTCGAGGCCGTCGACCGGCGCTGCCGGATCGTGGTCCAGTCCGAACTGGTCGCCAACGAACAGCTGCCCGGCGCCAACGGCGACCCGCGTGCCGCGGTGGCGCTGGAGTCCCCGCTGGAGCAGGAGGACGACTTCGCCTCCGGGCGCCGGCTGCGCCTGGTGCACCGCACCCGGCGCAGTGGCCTGCGGGTCGCGGTCGCCGCCGACCACACGATCGCCGGCCCCGGGGGGACCACCACGGACGCCGAGAGCGACACCGACATGGCCCGGCTGACCGTCGCCTCCGTGCTGGAGCCGGGGGAGCGGTTGCGGGTGGAGAAGTTCGTCGCCCACGGCTGGTCCGGGGTGCGCTCGCTGCCCGCCATGGCCGACCAGGTCGACGCGGCCCTGGCGGCCGCCGCGCACGAGGGCTGGCAGGGGCTCGCCGACGAACAGCGCGGCTACCTGGACGACTACTGGTCCCGCGCCGACGTGGAGGTGGACGGGGACGAGGAGGTCCAGCAGGCCGTCCGCTTCGCCCTGTTCCACGTGCTCCAGGCCGGGGCCCGCGCCGAGCAGCGCGCGATACCCGCCAAGGGGCTGACCGGCTCCGGATACGACGGGCACGCCTTCTGGGACACCGAGATGTTCGTGCTGCCCGTCCTCACCCACACCGCCCCCGGCGCCGTCGCCGAGGCGCTGCGCTGGCGCTACAACACCCTGCCCGCCGCCCGCGAACGCGCCACCCAACTCGGCCTGGACGGCGCCGCGTTCCCCTGGCGGACCATCGCCGGCTCGGAGGGCTCGGCCTACTGGCCGGCCGGCACCGCGGCCTTCCACGTCAATGCCGACGTCGCCGACGCGGTGGTCCGCTATGTCGCCGCCACGGGCGACACGGACTTCGAACGGGACACCGGCGTCGAACTGCTCGTGGAGACCGCCCGGCTGTGGCGCTCGCTCGGCCACCACGACAGCCGCGGCGCCTTCCACATCGACGGCGTCACCGGCCCCGACGAGTACAGCGCGGTCGCCGACGACAACACCTACACCAACCTGATGGCCCGGGCGAACCTGCTGGCCGCCGCCGACGCCGTCGAACGCCACCCCCGGCAGGCGGCGCGGCTCGGTGTCGACGCGGAGGAGAGCGCCGCCTGGCGGGACGCGGCCGACTCCGTGCACGTCCCCTACAACCAGGAACTCGGCGTCCACGAACAGCACGCCGGGTTCACCCGCTACCAGCGGTGGGACTTCGCCAACACCAGCCCCGAGCAGTACCCGCTGCTGCTGAACTTCCCCTACTTCGACCTCTACCGCAAACAGGTCGTCAAACAGGCCGACCTGGTGCTGGCGATGTACACCTGCGGGCCGTACTTCGACGAAGAGCACATCGCGCGCAACTTCGCCTACTACGAGCCGCTGACCGTGCGCGACTCCTCCCTGTCCGCCTGCTGCCAGGCCGTCGTCGCCGCCCAGGCAGGGCATCTGACGCTGGCCCACGCCTACACCGCCGAGGCCGCGCTGATGGACCTCGACGACCTGGAGCACAACACCCGCGACGGACTGCACATCGCCTCCCTGGCCGGTACCTGGATGGCGCTGGTGGCCGGCTTCGGCGGGATGCGCCACTACGACGACGGCGCCCGGTTCGCGCCCCGGCTGCCGGAGCGGCTGCGCCGGCTCGCCTTCAATCTGCAACTGCGGGGCAGCAGGCTGCGCGTGGAGATCGGCGCCGACAAGGCGACCTACACCCTCCTCGACGGCCCACCGCTCACCGTCCACCACCACGGGGAGCCACTGACGGTCAGCACGGACAGCCCGGCGGTGCGGGCGGTGCCGCCGGCCAGGCCGGGGCCGACACCGGGCCAGCCGCCGCACCGGGCGCCGACTCGGCCTGCCTGAGCGGCAGCGCCCTGTCTTGGGGGCGCTGGGGGTATCCCCAGCGCCCCTGAAGGGGCGCTTCACATGACCGTGTGGAAAAGCAGGCCCACCAGATCGGTGGTCGCGTCCGCCGCGAACACCGCGGCGAGTGCGCCCAGTGCGAGCACGCCCGTCGCGGCCGGCCACAGAGAGGGCGGCGGGCTGGTCTGGAGCGCCGCGACCCGGCGGGTGACCGCGCGGTCCGTGAAGCTGAGGGCGCAGGACGCGCGGGCTCGGCCCGCGCTGAGGGCGGCGCGGGCCAGCGCGCGGGCCGTTGTCACCCGGTCGCCGACCTCCGTCGCCGCCTGCTCGTCCGCCCACCGCTCCACCAGGAAGGTCACGGCCGCACGGACCGGTCCGAGCAGCGGGTTGGCGGCCGCCGCGAGGGTCACCGCGGTCACCATGCGGCCGTGCCGGTGCGTCAGATGGGCCCGCTCATGGGCCAGCAGCACCCGCCGCTCCGCCGGTGCCAGCGCGCTCAGCATCGCCGAGGTGACCAGGATCCGGCCCGGCCGGCCCGGGATCGCGAACGCCCGCGGCACCTCGCAGTCGGCCACCATCAGTTCGGTGTCCCCCGGATGCCCCTCGCACAGCCGGCGCAGCGCCCGCCGGGTCCGGCGCTCGGCGCGCACCGCCCGCTGCATCCGCCACACCACCACGGCCAGCGTGAGGCAGGCGGCGACGCCGATCACCTCGGGCACCGGGTCGGTCAGCGGGCGCCCGTCCTCGCGGGCCTCCCGGATCACCGGCGGGGCGTCGCCCAGCAGCGCGGTCGTCAGCAGCACCAGGGACCAGGTGGTCGCGGCGGCGGTCAGCACGGCGGCGGAGGTCAGCACGCGCGCTGCCAGGGCCGGAGCCACCCGGCGGCCGATCACCGCGCTGACCGACGGCAGCAGCAGGGAGACCAGCAGCGGGGTGTAGACGTCGAACCTCATGCGCCGCCCCCGGCGAACAGATTGCGCAGCGCCCGCTCCTCCTCCGCGCTCAGCCCGGACACGAACTGCTGGAGGGCGGCGATCGGGTCGGGCCCCCGGTCCAGGGCCTCGTGCATGGCCTCGGCGGTCAGCTCGGCCGCGTTCTTCGCCGGCCGGTAGGCACCGCGCCGCCCGTCGGCGTCCCGCAGTACCAGCCCTTTGTCGTACAGCCGTTTGAGGATGGTGTGGACCGTGTTGTAGGCGAGTCCGCCGCCGATCTCGGACTGGATCTCGACCGGGGTCAACGGGCGTTCGGTCGCCCACAGGGCTGCCAGCACTTCGCTCTCGAGCTCTCCGGCGCTGCGCCGCTCCGCCCTGCCGCGGGACCCTGTGCCAGCCATGGCACAACCTTACAGCGCGTAGTGCCGCTGTTCGTATGGACGTACCTGCGCGGCCTACGCCGGTAATTGTGGATAGTTTGTCAGTGTTTGTCCCTGAAGCCCAAGAACGGTCCTGCGAGCTGTAGGGGAACAGGGGTGGGTGCCGCCATGGTCCCGAACGTGAACGCCACGCCCGTCACGGGCCGCCGGGGTGTCTACTGGCAGACCGGTCTCTGCCTCGCCCTGCTGGCCGGTGCGGGCTGGCTGCTCCGCCGGCACTGGCCGACCGTGGAGCACGGGGCGCTCCGGCTCGCCGTCGCCGACCAGGGCTGGCTGCTCGTGGCGGCCCTGGCGGCGGTCGGGACCTGGGTGTCCTCGGCCCTCGCCCAGCAGGGCGCGGTCGCCCGCCGGCTGCCGGGCGGGCGCCTGGTCGCCGCGCAGTTCGCCGCCTCGGCCGCCAACCATCTGCTGCCCGCCGGGCTCGGCGCGGGCGCGGTGAACCTGCGTTTCCTGATGCGGTGCGGACTCCCGGCCGGCCGCGGCGCGTCGGCCCTCGCGGTCAAGGCGGCCGCCGGTGCCGTGGTTCGCCTGGCCCTGATCGCCGTCCTCGCCCCCGCCTGCCCGGGGCTGCTGCGGATCCCGCACCTGTCCCTCGCCGCGCTCCTCGCCGTGACCGCCGCGGCCGTCCTGCTCGGCGTCCTGATCCGGGCCCGGGTGTGGGCCCGTTGCCGGGGTGCGGTGACCGCCGTGGCCGCCGACATCCGGGCCCTGCATGCGCGCCCCGTCCGCGCGGCCGCGCTGTGGGGCGGCTCCCTCGCGTTCGCCGGGCTGCACGCCCTGGTCCTGATCGCCGTGACCCGGGCGGTCGGCCTTTCGCTGTCCCCGGCCAGGGTGGCGCTGCTCTACCTCGCCGCCAGCGGCGCCGCCGCGCTGCTGCCCACCCCGGGCGGACTCGGCTCGCTCGACGCGGCCCTCGCCCTCGCCCTGACCGCCTCCGGGACCCCGGCCGCCGCGGCCGCCTCCGCCGTGCTCGGCTACCGGCTGCTGACCGTGTGGCTGCCGCTGCTGCCGGGCCTGCTGGTGCTCGGACTGCTGGTCCGGCGCCGGGCGCTGTGACCGGGCGGCCCGCGCCGGGCGGGGTCCGGTGGCACCGGCCCCGGCCTCAACCGCCGTTCTTCCCGCCGGTCTCCGTCACCGGACTCTCCGGCACGTCGTCCGGGGCCCCCGGATCCGGCATCCGACGGGCGGCCACGTACCAGCAGATCCCGAGCCAGCCGACCGCGAACAACCAGCCGCCGACCACATCCGTGCACCAGTGCACACCGAGGAACACGCGGGTGGCCCCGACGGCGAGCCCCCAGCAGGCGACGGCCACGCACCACGCCGTACGGCCGCGCGGGTCCCGTATCCACAGTGCGAGGACCACCAGCCCGGCGGCCAGTGCGGACGTCGTGCTGTGGCCGGACGGGAACGACCAGCCGGAAGCATGCGTCTGCCAGTCGGCCTGCGGCGGCCGGGCCCGGGCGATCAGCTCCAGCACGCCGAACCGGGCCGCCTGGCCCAGGGCGAGGCAGGTCACGCAGAGGAGCGTGGCGGCCAGTCGCTGCCGCGGGGTGCGGCCCGCGAGCAGCCCGGCCAGCACGGCCAGGGCGTACGGCACGACCCCGGTGCCGGTCGCGGTGAGTCCCCGGGCCACGGCCACCGCCACGTCCGGGCGGTGACCGAGGGACCAGGCCAGCAGGGTGCGGTCCACGGCGAGCGGGGCGCCGTGGTGGCCGGCCACGACGAGGGCCAGCACGGCGAACGCGGCCCACGCGCCGAGGCCGATGCTCGCCGCGTACTCCGCGGTCCTCTTGTGGTTCATGACCTCGGTGGCGGCCCTTTCCTGCACGATATCGGTCTACTGGACTGTAGACGATCGCCGGCCGGCCCGTGTTCCCGGGCGCGCGAGTCCGGATGTGCTCGCGACTTTTGCCGCACCATTGCCGGTTCATGACCGACCGACTACACGGGTGTAGTCATCATGGTCGACGGAAGTAAGGCATGCCTTCACTAAGTTCGAGCCACTGGGCGGGGACGGGCCTGCCGGGGAGGGCTGCGGCGGATGTGGGACGACGCGTTTCCGAGTTTCCTGATCGGACTGAGGGAGGGCCTCGAGGCCGGCCTGATCGTCTCGATCCTCGTCGCCACCCTGGTGCGGGCCGGCGCCAGGAACCGGCTGCCACAGGTCTGGACGGGTGTCCTCGCCGCGATCGCGCTGGCGATGAGCTTCGGCGCGGTCCTCACCTTCACCGCCGCCTCCCTCTCCGCGACCGCGCAGGAGGCCTTCGGCGGGACCCTCAGCGTGATCGCGGTCGCCTTCGTCACCGCGATGGTCTTCTGGATGCGCCGCTCGGCCCGCAGCCTCTCCGGCGAGATCAAGGAGAAGGTGACCGGCGCCCTGGCCATGGGCTCGGGCGTGCTGGTCGTCACCTCGTTCCTCGCCGTCGGCCGCGAGGGCCTGGAGACCGCGCTGTTCCTGTGGACCACCGCCCAGGCGGCCGGCGAGTCCGCGGGCCCGCTGACCGGCGCCGGGGTCGGCCTGGTCCTGGCGGCGGCCCTGTGCTGGGGCCTGTACCGCCGCGTCCTGAAGATCAACCTGACGAGGTTCTTCACCCGCACCGGCGCCGTCCTCATCGTGATCGCGGCCGGTGTCCTCGGCTACGGGCTGCGGGACCTCCAGGAAGGCGGGGTCTTCCCCGGCAGGACGGCCTACGCCTTCGACCTGAGCGGCAGCATCGACGCAGGCTCCTGGTACGGCACGCTCCTCCAGGGCGTCCTCAACATCACCCCGGCCATGACGTGGCTCCAGGCGATCGGGTACGTGGGCTATCTCGCCGTCGTCATGACGCTGTTCGTGCGCGGAGTGCGGTCGTCCGTACCGAAGCAGGCCGCGGAGCGGACCGAGCCGACGGCTGCTGCCGCCGTCCGGTCGGAGTCGGAGTCGGGCGAGGTCGCGTCGGAATCCGCAGGTGGCGGCTCTGTGCCGGATTCCGCCGCGGACCGGCCCGAGTCGCGGCCCGAGCCTGCCGCCGTCGGCTCGGCGCCGCTGCCCGCCGCCGGGGAGCCTGAACGGCAAGCACGGCCGGACCTCGCCGACGACCGGCCGGAACCCGGCCCGCGAGCCGTCGGCGGGCCGCGCCGCCGCCCCGCCTGGGTGATCGCCGTCGCCGTCGTCGCCGTCCCGGCCGTGGTCGCCGGACTCGTCGTGGCCTTCGCCCGGCCCAAGTCCACGGGCGGTGAGACCGTCGCCGTCTCCGAGACCGAGTGCGGCAAGGGCTTCACCGCGCCCGAGCCGGGCCGGCAGACCTTCCAGATGCGGAACACCGGCAGCAGGACCGCCGAGGTGTACCTGATCGACCCCAGCAGCAACGCGGTCTACGGCGAGGTCGAGGGCCTCGCCCCCGGTACCACCCGCGCCCTGGTCGCCACCGTCGCCGGCGGCACCTACGCCTGGCGCTGCGTCCCCTCCGGCGGCAGGGCCGTCACCTCCGCGCCGGTCACGGTCACCGGCGGCGCGAGCGGCGCCCAGGCCGTCGTACCGGTCTCCGAGCAGGACCTCGCGACGCCCCTGAAGGCCTACAAGGCGTACGTGGAGCAGGGGCTGGCCACCCTCGTGGCCCAGACCCGCACGCTCGACGCGGACATCGCGGGCAACCACCTCGCCCAGGCCCGCACCGACTGGCTGACCGCCCACCTCACCTACTCCTCCCTCGGCGCCGCCTACGGCACCTTCGAGGACTTCGACAAGAAGATCAACGGCCGAGCCGACGGCCTCCCGGGAGGGGTCGCCGACCAGGACTTCGCCGGGTTCCACCGGATCGAGTACGGGCTGTGGCACGCGCAGACCGCCGGGCAGCTGAAGGCTCCGGCCCAGGCGCTCGCCGACGCGGCGGCCGGACTCCAGAAGGCGTTCCCCACCCAGGACTTCGACCCGGGCGACCTGCCGCTGCGCGCCCACGAGATCCTGGAGAACACCCTCCAGTTCGAGCTGACCGCCGACACCGACGAGGGCAGCGGCACCAACCTCGCCACCGCGAACGCCAACCTGGCCGGCACCCGCGAGCTGCTCACCGTACTCAAGCCGCTGCTGACGACCCGAGCGCCCAGGCTGCTGCCCACCGTGGACGCGGACATCGCCCGCCTGCAGCAGCTCCTGGACGCCGGGCACCGGGGGGCGGCCTGGACCCCGGTGGAGCAGCTCGACACCCTCACCCGGCAGCGGATCAGCGGGGCCACCGGTCAGCTCCTCGAGGACCTCGCCCCGGTGCCGGACCTCCTGGAGATCAGGAAGTCCGCCTGATGGACACCGCACAGCACCAGCACCCGTACGACGAAGGGAACCCTCCGATGTCCGCTGCCGAGACCCCGTCCTGCCCGATGGGCGCGGGCCGCCGTTCCTTCGTGCGGACGGCACTGGGCGCCGGCGCCGCGGGCGCGGTCCTGGCCGGCGGCGGTTTCGCGCTCGGCCAGGCCGGCGGCACCGCGCAGGCCGCGACCGGCGACGCGGGCGGCACCGCCAAGGTGCCCTTCCACGGCACCCACCAGGCGGGCATCCTCACCCCCGCCCCGGCCGCCGCCACCTTCGTCTCCCTCGACGTCATCGCCGACACCCGGCAGGACCTCGCCGACCTGCTGAGGACGATCACCGAGCGGGCCCGCTTCCTCACCTCCGGCGGTACCCCCGCCGACCTCGGCGTCGGCGCGCCGCCCTCCGACAACGGCATCCTCGGCCCCGAGGTCCCCTCCGACGCGCTCACCGTCACCGTCGGCGTCGGCGCCTCCCTCTTCGACGACCGCTACGGCCTGGCGAAGGCCAGGCCGGCCCGGCTGACCCCGATGCGGACCTTCCCGAACGACAACCTCAAGCCCGCCGAGTGCCACGGCGATCTCTCACTGCAGATCTGCGCCGACAGCCAGGACACCGTGCTGCACGCGCTCCGCGACATCGCCAGGCACACCCGCGGCGCCATGCAGATCAAGTGGCGCGTGGACGGCTTCCAGAACGCCCCGCGCCCCACCGGCGCCCAGCGCAACCTGCTCGGCTTCAAGGACGGCATCGCCAACCCGGACGTGAACTCGGCCCGGGAGACCAGCCGGCTGATCTGGGTCGGCGACGGCCAGGGCGAGCCGGCCTGGACGGCCGGCGGCAGCTACCAGGTGATCCGGATCATCCGGATGCTGGTCGAGTTCTGGGACCGGGTCTCGCTCAGCGAGCAGGAGCTGATGTTCGGCCGCCGCAAGGACACCGGCGCCCCGCTGGACGGCGCCAAGGAGACCGACGTCCCGAACTACGCCAAGGACCCGCAGGGCAACGCCATTCCGCTGGACGCCCACATCCGGCTCGCCAACCCGCGCACCGCCAGGACCGACAGCTCCCGCATCCTGCGCCGTGGCTACAACTACGACCGGGGCGTCGACAGCGTCGGCAACCTCGACATGGGCCTGGTCTTCTGCTGCTACCAGCAGGACGTCCGGCGCCAGTTCGAGGCGACCCAGACCCGGCTGATCGACGAGCCCCTCGTCGACTACATCTCCCCGACCGGCGGCGGCTACTTCTTCGCCCTGCCCGGGGTGAAGAACGGCAAGGACTGGCTGGGCAGCGGGCTGCTCGCCGGCTGAGCACCTTGCCTTCCCTTTGCCTTCTCATGGGAAAGGCCTGTCACTGCCTTTAGTGCGAACGATTTGCAAGTACGGGAAGATGACACGAGGCTGCTGACCGCGCCTGCTCAACCTGCTCGACCGAAGGATGCACCTCCCGATGACGGCCGCCCCTGGTTCCGCTCCGTCCCTCCCCGCCCAGGCCGAGACCAAGCGCTCGGCCTGGCACCGTGTCCGGGGCTCCATGACACGGCAGGAGTGGATCAGGGTCGGCGGGATGGCCGCCTTCGTGCTCGCCCTGCACGTCATCGGCTGGGGCACTCTGGTCGGGATCATCGCCCCGCAGCACTTCAGCGTCGGCACCGAATCCTTCGGGATCGGCATCGGCGTCACCGCGTACACCCTGGGCATGCGGCACGCCTTCGACGCCGACCACATCGCCGCGATCGACAACACCACCCGCAAGCTGATGGGCGAGGGGCAGCGCCCGCTGTCCGTCGGCTTCTGGTTCTCCCTCGGCCACTCCAGCATCGTCTTCGGCCTCGCCCTGCTGCTCTCGTTCGGCATGAAGACCCTGGCCGGCCCGGTCCAGGACGACGGCTCGCACCTCCACGAGGTCACCGGCCTCATCGGTACGACGGTCTCCGGGACCTTCCTCTACCTCATCGCCGGCATCAACCTCGTCATCCTGGCCGGCATCTGGAAGGTCTTCCGGCAGATGCGCTCCGGCGCCTTCGACGAGGCCGCCCTGGAGACACAGCTGAACAACCGCGGCTTCATGAACCGCTTCCTCGGCCGGGTCACCGGCTCGATCAGCAAGCCCTGGCAGATGTACCCGCTGGGCCTGCTGTTCGGCCTCGGCTTCGACACCGCCACCGAGATCGCCCTGCTGGTGCTGGCCGGCTCCGGCGCCGCCTCCGGTCTGCCCTGGTACGCCATCCTGACCCTGCCGGTGCTCTTCGCGGCCGGTATGTCGCTGCTCGACACCATCGACGGCTCGTTCATGAACTTCGCCTACGAGTGGGCGTTCTCCAAGCCGGTCCGCAAGGTCTACTACAACCTCACCATCACCGGCCTGTCCGTCGCCGTCGCCCTCATCATCGGCACGGTGGAACTCCTCGGCCTGCTCGCCGACAAGATGGACCTGCACGGCTTCTTCTGGGACTGGGTCTCCGGCCTCGACCTCAACACCGTCGGCTTCGTCATCGTCGGTCTGTTCTTCGCCACCTGGGCGATCGCCCTGCTGATCTGGAAGGCGGGCCGCATCGAGGAGAAGTGGACGACGGGCCTCGCCCGGTCCGCCGAGCGGACCGAGGCGTAGCCCGCCGCCGTCAGCCGCGGATCTTCAGGTCCGCCCGCCACTTGGCGATCTGCTTCTCCGCGTCACCGGTGTACGACCACGGGGTGCGGGTCACCCGCCGCCCCTGGATCCGCAGCAGGGCCGAGGCGATGTCCGTGACCCCCGCCTGACAGGCCGCGTGCGTCAGGTAGTTGAGGTCGCGCAGTTCGCCGGGGGCGACGGGTTCCTCGCCGCGCTGGGCGATCCAGCGCTCCCAGGTGCGCCGCACGTCGCTGACCGCCCCGTCGTGTTTCCAGTGCTGGCCGTGCCCCACCGAGGTCTGCTGTCCCTGCGCCTCGTCCAGGGCGAAGCGGAACTCCTCGACCCTGGCGTACTGCACCAGGACCGGCAGCGCGCAGCCGGGCGGGGCCACCCCGGCCGCGTCCCGGGCGAAGTCGTACATCAGGCCGTGCGTGCCGTGCCAGCGCGCGGAGTAGTAGTGGAGCACCTGGAGATGGCCCTCCACGTTGTACGGGTCCCGCCGGTGCAACTCGTCCCACCAGCGGGCGAGTTCCTGCCGGCGCACCCCGGTCGGATACAGCCGTGCCACCGAGATCAGGGAGACCCAGGGGGTGGGGTCCTGCGGGTACGCCTCCGTGGCCGCCAGACAGGCCAGCACGGCGGCGTCGATCCTGGACCGGTCGATCGGGGCACCCCGGCCCGCCGAGATGGCCAGGGTGAACGCCCGGGCCGTCTCGGTCGCCGCCCGCAGTGCCAGCGCGTCCGCGCCGTGCGGTTCCGCGGCCAGCCAGGACTCCGCCGTCGAACTGCCCGCGCAGGCCTGCGCAAGCAGCCGCACCCGGTGTCCCCGGACCAGCCAGTCCGGGCCGGTGGCCCGCAGCAGGTCCCTCAGCCCCTGCCAGCGGCCGATGACGATGTCCTGCCGGGCCGAGGTGAGGGCGGTGTCCCCGCAGTCCGGGTCGAAATCGGGGACGAAGCGGTCTCTCGCCATCGGGCTCCTACCTCAGAAATCCGTGGGGAGGCCTTCGTAAGCCTGGGCCTGTGCGGTGACATGGTCGTCGGGCACGTAGTCGGTCTCGACGGTGTGGGTGGCGTCCAGCTTGGCAGGCCGGTAGTAGTCGCTGCCCTGCTTCCAGTACCAGAGCATCGGGATCAGGCCGACGGCCAGACCGCCGACGCCGATCGCGATCGCCGCGCTGCTCAGCTCGCTCAGCGACTCGACGAAGATCCAGAACATGAACACCGCGCCGAGCAGCGGCCACACCCCGCCGAGCAGGAAGTTGCCCGCGGACTTGAAGAGCATCTTGCGGTAGGCGACGACCACCGCGAGACCCGCGAGACCGTAGTAGACGGCGATCTGGAGGCCGATCGCCGAGATGGCGTCGGAGAGGATCTCGCCCACCGAGCCCAGCGCGTTGGAGGCGATGAACATCACCAGCGCCACCGCGCCGACGACCCCGATCGCCACGTACGGGGTGTTCCAGGTGCGGTGCACCTTGCCCAGCGCGGCCGGCATCGTGCGGTCGCGGCCCATGGCGAACAGCGAGCGGGTGACCTGGATGAGGGTCGTCTCCAGGGTGGCGATGGTGGACAGCATCACGGCGACGATCAGCAGCTTGCCTCCCCAGCCCGGCGCGATCTCGTCGCCCAGCACGGCCAGCACGTTGGCGTCGTTGGCCGCGATCTGGTCGGAGGAGAGGATGACGTTCACGGCGATGGTGAACACCTCGAAAAGGGCGAAGACGATGCCCACCCCGATCAGGCCCGCGAGCCCGGTGGTACGGCGGGAGTTGCGGGTCTCCTCGCTCAGGTTGCTGGTGACGTCCCAGCCCCAGTAGTAGAACGCCGCGATCAGCGCGCCCGAGGCGAAGCCGGAGACGCCGTCGAAGTGGCTGAAGCCGAGCCACGACCAGTGGAAGACGCGGGCGTTGCCGGAGTGGAAGAGGGCGAGCACCGCGAACAGCAGCAGGACCGCCAGCTCGATGCCGGACATCAGCAACTGGGCGCGGACCGTGAGGCGGGCGCCGCCGAGCACCACCGCCAGCATGACCAGGAACCAGGCGGCGCCGACCACCGTGGACAGCGCCACGTTGTCGGCGAGGTCCGCGTCGAACAGGGACAGCGTCATCGAGCCGGCGGGCAGGGAGCCGGCCACCATGAAGATGGTCGCGGACACCACCAGCGCCCAGCCGCTGACGAAGCCGAGGAAGGGGTGCAGGGTGCGGCCCACCCAGGAGTAGCTGGCGCCCGCGTTCACATCGATGCGGCCCAGGTAGCTGAAGGCCAGCGCGATGCCCAGCATCGGTATCGCGCACCACAGCAGCGCGGCCGGACTGGCCAGCCCCACCGCCCCCACCAGGACCGCGGTCGTCGCGGCCAGCGAGTACGCCGGTGCGCTGCCCGCGACGGCCATGACCACGGTGTCGAACGTGCCGAGAGCGTTGGCCTGCAGACCTCTGCCCCTGTTGTTGCTCATGGTTGTGCTGCTTTCCGGTCGTGCAGGGCGCACGGGAGTGCAGGCCCGCGGTGGTACGGGGGTGCACGACCCGCCTCGCAGCCGGTGAGGGATGGCCTCGGGCAGGGGGCCGGTCGGAAGAGACAAAGGGGTGGTGAGGGCCGCATGCCGAGAGTTGGCGAACGGTCACACCGCGTGTGTGGGTGTGACTATAGCGGCACCCTTTGACCTTTCAAGCTGACCGACCGGTAATCACATATGCCACTTGGGGTGGCCAACCCCCTCCCCGGAAGCAGTGGTTCCCTGAGCCCCTCAGTCCTCCAGTCAGTCCTCCAGCCGGTCGAGCTGTCGCAGCTTGTTGGTGGCGTCCAGAGCGGCGACCTTGTACGACTCCGCGAGCGTCGGGTAGTTGAAGACGGCGTCCACCAGGTAGTCGACCGTGCCGCCGCAACCCATCACCGACTGACCGATATGGATCAGTTCTGTCGCTCCGGTACCGAAGCAGTGCACACCGAGCAGCCGACGGTCGTCGGGGGAGACCAGGAGCTTGAGCATCCCGTGCGAGTCGCCGATGATCTGGCCCCGGGCCAGCTCCCGGTAGCGGGCCACCCCGACCTCGAACGGCACGCAGTCCTCGGTGAGCTGGTCCTCGGTCCGGCCCACGAAGCTGATCTCCGGGATGGTGTAGATCCCGATCGGCTGCAGGTCGTCCATCTGCCCGACCGGTTCCCCGAAGGCGTGGTAAGCGGCGACCCGGCCCTGTTCCATCGAGGTCGCGGCGAGCGCCGGGAAGCCGATGACATCGCCGACGGCGTAGATGTGCGGCACCTCGGTGCGGAAGTGCTCGTCCACCTTGATCCGGCCCCGCCGGTCCGCGGACAGGCCCGCCTTGTCCAGGTCGAGTTCGTCGGTCAGGCCCTGCCGGCCCGCCGAGTACATCACCGTGTCCGCCGGTATCTTCTTGCCGCTCTCCAGCACGGTCAGGGTGCCCCGGGGGTGCCGCTCGACGGCGGCGACGGTCTCGCCGAACCGGAAGGTGACGGCCAGGTCCCTGAGGTGGTACTTGAGCGACTCGACGACCTCGACGTCGCACATGTCGAGCATGGCCGCGCGCTTCTCGACCACGGTGACCTTGCTGCCGAGCGCGGCGAACATCGAGGCGTACTCCATGCCGATCACACCGGCACCCACGATGACCATGGAGCGCGGTACCCGCTCCAGTGACAGCACGTTGTCCGAATCCATGATGGTGCGGCCGTCGAACTCGACGCTGTCCGGGCGGGCCGGCCGGGTGCCGGTGGCGATGACGATGTGTTCCGCCGTCAACAGCCGCTCGTCGCCGTTCGGTTCGCGCAGGGCGACGGTGTGCGGGTCGACGAACCGGCCGGTGCCGGAGCAGAGGGTGACGTGGTTGCGGGAGAGCTGGTTGCGGATGACGTCCACCTCGCGGCTGACCACGTGCTGGGTGCGCGCGGTCAGATCGGCGACGGTGATGTCCTCCTTCAGCCGGTAGCTCTGGCCGTAGAGATCGCGCTGGGTGAGACCGGTCAGATAGAGGACCGCCTCGCGCAGGGTCTTGGAGGGGATGGTGCCGGTGTGGATGGACACACCGCCGACCATCTCGGGGCTGTCGACCACGGCTACCCGGCGGCCCAGCTTGGCCGCGGCGATGGCGGCCTTCTGGCCGCCGGGTCCGGATCCGATGACGAGCATGTCGAAGTCTGGCACCTTGCGGAGTCTGTCAGCAGGCGCCCCCGCTTCGAAAGAGAGAACGGGCAACCTTCCCGTGAAATCCGCTACGGACCTGGGCTGTTGCGCCTCCCGCGCAGCACGGCCGGCTCATGGCCCTCTGCCCGGCCGTCGCGCGCGCAGGATCTGGGCCCGCCGGAACAGCGCGTCCGTCGTCCCGGCGAGGACGCCTCCGAGCAGCCGGGAGGCGTAGAAGGACCTGGCCGCGTCGGCCACCTCCCGCGCCGGGATGGCGATCTGGACGAGGCCGGTGCGGCCGAGCCCGTCCATCGAGGTGCCCCAGACGACCTGGCCCACGCCCGCCCAGGCGCAGGCGCTCATGCACATGGCACACGGTTCCCCGGTCGAGTACAGGGTGGTGGCGGCCCAGCCGTGGTTGCCGACCCGGCGCACATAGTCGGCCATGGCGACCATCTCCCCGTGGTACGCCGGGTTCTCGGCCGAGGAGTTCACCCCCCGTCCCAGAACCCGGCCCGCGCCCACGAGCACCGCGCCGAAGGGATAGCGGGGGTTTTGGCGCGCCTGGTCGACCGCGGCCCTCATGAACCGCGCGTGATCCTGGCGGTCGACGCCCGTGGGTCCGGCGCTGTCAGGAGCGGACGGCACCACGCCCGCCGAACCGAGAAGTCCGAGGAGGCGGCGCCTGTCCAACGTCAATCGACTCTCCTCACGGCAGGAGCCTCTCGACGCAGTTCGGTCCCTCGCGCTCCATCTTCTTCCTGGCCCATTCCAGCGTGGCCGGGGTGACGTCCCGGCCCGACGCCATCACCAGGTCTTCGGGCGCCACCCCGGTGCCGGGGGCGCTGTGCAGCAGGGAGTCCGGGGTGGCGCGGTCGTCGGACGGCCGGGACGCTTCGGGTTCTGTGGTCGACATGGTCTCTCCTTCGCGGAGCGGGGTGCACACTCTCACGATTGCCCGCCCGGCCGCACCCCGCATCCCGAGCGGTCCGGGACCCTTCCCGGCCCGGGTACCCGGTGCGGTAAGGAAATTATCCCTTTCAAGATGTAATGTGCCTATACATCCTTTCAGGGGAGGCCGCCTCGATGATCGAACAGCGGTTCTTTCGGAACGCGTCCGGTAGCCCCCGCTACCTGACGATCGCCGAGCACGGGCTGATCGGCGATCTGCGCACCGTGGCCCTGGTCGGCAGCGACGGCACCATCGACTGGTACTGCTGCCCGTCCTTCGACGCCCCCAGCGTCTTCGCGGCCGTGCTGGACGCCGAGCGTGGCGGCCACTTCGCGCTGGCCCCGGCCGTACCGGCCCGCACCAAGCAGTTCTACTTCCCCGACACCAACGTGCTGATCACCCGGTTCTTCACCGACGAGGGCGTCGGCGAGGTCCAGGACTTCATGCCGGTCGCCGGCGATTCCGGCGACAGCGAGCGGCACCGGCTCATCCGCCGGGTGATCTGCGTGCGCGGCACCGTACCCTTCCGGGTCCGGGTCGCCCCCCGCTTCAACTACGGCGCCGACCCGCACACCCTGACCATGCTCGACGGCACCGCCCTGTTCGAGTCCGAGACGATGTCTCTGACGCTCACCGCCACGGTGGCCATGGAGAGCGACGGAGCGGACGCGCACGCCGACTTCAAACTCGGCGAGGGCGAGTCCGCGGTCTTCGCCCTCGACCAGGCCGGCGAGCACATCGCGCCACGCGGCTGCGCCCATATCGAGGCCGAACGACAGTTCGAGGCCACCGTCCGCTACTGGCGGCGCTGGCTGTCCCGGTCCCGCTACCGGGGCCGTTGGCGCGAGATGGTGCACCGCTCCGCACTCACCCTGAAGCTGCTCACCTACGCGCCCACCGGCGCCATCGTGGCCGCGCCCACCACCAGCCTCCCCGAGCAGTTCGGCGGCGAACGCAACTGGGACTACCGCTACGTCTGGGTCCGCGACGCCGCCTTCGCCGTCTACGCCCTGCTGCGGCTCGGCTTCACCGGCGAGGCCGAGGCCTTCATGAAGTTCCTGACCACCTGCATCACCCCCGGCGACGGCGCCGCCTCGGGGCCGCTGCAGATCATGTACGGCATCGACGGCCGCACCGACCTGCCCGAGCGCGAGCTCCCGCATCTGGAGGGCCACTGCGGCTCCGCCCCGGTACGCGTCGGCAACGCCGCGGCCGACCAGCTCCAGCTGGACATCTACGGCGCCCTCATCGACTCGATCTACCTCTACGACAAGTGGGCCCAGCCCATCTCCAGCGGCCAGTGGGACGACGTCACCCGGCTCGTCGCCTGGGTCTGCGACCACTGGGACCAGCCCGACGAGGGCGTCTGGGAGACACGGGGCGGCCGCAAGAACTTCCTCTACTCGCGTCTGATGTGCTGGGTCGCCATCGAGCGGGCGATCCGGCTGGCCCGCCGGCGTGGCCTGCCCGCCGACCTGGGCCACTGGCTGGGCGCCAGGGACGCCATCTACCGGCGGATCATGGAGCGCGGCTGGTCCGAGCGGCGCCGCGCCTTCGTCCAGTACGAGGGCGGGGACGTCCTGGACGCCTCACTGCTGATGATGCCGCTGGCCAAGTTCATCGCCCCGACCGATCCCAAATGGCTCTCCACCCTGGACGCCCTGGGTGAGGACCTGGTCTCCGACTCCCTCGTCTACCGCTACGACCCGCAGGCCAGCCCCGACGGCCTGCGCGGCGACGAGGGGACGTTCTCCATCTGCTCGTTCTGGTACGTGGAGGCTCTGGTACGTGCCGGACGCTTGGACGAGGCCCGGCTCGCCTTCGAGAAGATGCTCACCTACGCCAACCATCTGGGCCTGTACGCCGAGGAGATCGGCCGCACCGGCGAGCAACAGGGCAACTTCCCGCAGGCGTTCACCCATCTCTCGCTGATCAGCGCGGCCTTCAACCTGGACCGGGCGCTCGGCTGACGGTCACGCGAAGCGTGAACTGCGCACCGGTCCCGATGAGTTGACGCGGGCCCGGTCGCCGGTGAGCCAGCTGTCCCGGACGGACTCCGCGAACGCGGCGAACGCCTCGTCCGGGTCGGCGGGCCCCTCACCGTCGCCCTCGTCGGGGGCCGCGGCGGCCCGGACGATCTCGGCGGCCGGCTCCTCCTCGGGCCGCTCGTCGGCCGCCTCCCGCTCCGCCTCGCCGTTCGCGCCGACCCGCAGCCGCTCGCCCCACGGGGCCGCCACCGACTGGTGCAGCAGACCGACGCTGTCCGCGGTGACGGCCGGGGTGTCGGTCCAGCAGCCGGCGTGCTCGTGCAGCACCTGGCCCGGCACGCGCTCGAAGAGGCTGCCGATGACCTCCGGGCCCGACGGATGCCCGGCCAGCTCGTTGAGGTCGTACGCCACGACGACGGTGTCCCGTCGGTCCGGCTCGAACGGCACGGCCGGCAGGTCCAGCACCTCGGCGGCGGCCAGGCCCAGGATCCGCGAGCCGCGGTCGGGCAGCAGGGACACCGAGCGCGGGTCCACCCGCGTGGTGGCCAGCAGGATCGCCAGCCGCCGCAGGCCGGCCAGACACAGCGCGGGGCTGTCCTGGAGCCAGGCGTAGCGGCCCGCCATGCCGGCGGCGAAGCCGAACGGGGAGAGCGTGCCCAGCACCTGGCCGCCGATCACGTACTGCCAGTCACGCAGCCCCGACGGTTCGCCGAGGGCGGCGGCCCGCTCCAGCATCCGGGTCTGGCGGTCCCTGGTGGGCTGCCACTGCGCGTCCTCCGGCTCGGTCAGCCGCGCGTGCTGACGACGGGCCGTGTCGAGGTCGCCCGCCATGAGCGCGTTGTACACCAGCAGATACCGGTCCGGCCAGTCGGCGAACTCGCCTTCGTGCCGGGCCAGTTCGGTCATCGCCTCCTGGTGGCGCTCCTCGCGCTCGTACGCCGACACCAGCTCCCGCAGGACCGCCGGCGCACCCGGGTTGTGGTCCAGCACCGTGCGCAGCGGCGGGATCGCCAGGAAGGACAGGCCGCGTTCGACACACGCGTACCCGAAGTCGAAGAGGTGTTTGGCATGGTCGGGCCGGGCGGCGAGCGCGGCGGCGGCCTGTTCGAGGTCGTCGAAGCCCGCGGCCCGGGCGGCCCGCTCGACCACGAGGGCCACCTCGACGACCGGCGCGTCCTCCCCGGCGGCCCGCAACTGCCGTACCGCTCCGGGAAGATCCCCGGAGTCCAGGCACTCCCAGGCCTTGACGAGGTCGGCGGACTTGGGGCGGCGGTTGCGGCGCGAGAACATGTCCGAGATCATCACCCACGGGGTGACGTGTCCTCAACACAATTGTGCGGGGGCTCAGGGCAGCGGCTGCTCCGCCCAGATGACCTTGCCGGCGGGCGCGTACCGGGTGCCCCAGCGCTCGGCCATCTGCGCGACCAGGAACAGGCCCCGGCCGCCCTCGTCGGTGCTCGCCGCGTACCGCAGATGCGGCGAGGTGGTGCTGGCGTCGGAGACCTCGCAGATCAGCGTCCGGTCACGGAGCAGCCGTACCCCGATGGGCGCACGGCCGTAGCGGATGGCGTTGGTGACCAGCTCGCTGAGGATCAGTTCGGTGGTGAACGACAGCTCGTCCAGGTCCCAGTCCGCGAGCTGACGGGTCACCCTGGACCGCACCTCGGAGACGGCCGCCGGGTCGGCCGGCACCTGCCACTCGGCGACCTGCTCCGCGCCGAGTGCCCGGGTGCGGGCGACGATCAGCGCCACGTCGTCGCTGGGACGGGCCGGCAGCCGCTCCAGGACGGCCGCACAGGTCTCGTCGGGGGTGCCGCCGGCCGCCGACTCCAGGGCACCGGCGAGCAGGTCGAGACCCTCGTCGATGTCCCGCTGCCGGTCCTCGACCAGCCCGTCGGTGTACAGGACCAGACTGCTGCCCTCGGGCAGCTCCACGTCGGCCGTCTCGAAGGGCAGGCCGCCCACTCCCAGCGGCGGACCGGCCGGCACCTCCGGGAACTCCACACTGCCGTCGGGCCTGAGCAGCGCCGGTGGCGGATGACCGGCCCGGGCCACCGTGCAACGCCGGGAGACCGGGTCGTAGATCGCGTAGATGCAGGTCGCGCCCGTGACCGGGGCGGTGTTGTCCGTGGGGGTCTCGTCCTGGTCGATACGGCTCACCAGCTCGTCCAGCAGGCTCAGCAGCTCGTCGGGGGTCAGGTCCAGCGCCGCGAAGTTGTGCACGGCCGTGCGCAGCCGCCCCATGGTCGCCGCCGCGTGCAGCCCGTGCCCCACGACGTCCCCGACCACCAGCGCCACCCGGGCCCCGGACAGCGGCAGGACGTCGAACCAGTCGCCGCCCACGCCGGCCTGCGCCGGCAGATAGCGGTAGGCGATGTCCAGGGCGCTCTGCTCGGGCAGGCTGCGCGGCAGCAGACTGCGCTGGAGTGCCACCGCCATGCTGTGCTCGCGGGTGTAGCGGCGGGCGTTGTCGATGGAGATGGCGGCCCTGGCCACCAGCTCCTCCGCGAGAGCGAGTTCCTCCGTGTCGAACGGCGCGAGCTTCTCCGAACGGCAGAAGTTGGCCAGCCCCAGCACCAGGTTCCCGGCCCGCAGCGGCACCGTGATCAGGGAGTGGATGCCGAACTCCAGAATCCGGCCGGTGAGTTCCACGTCCTGCGCCCGCCAGCCGGGCGCGTCCCGCAGCCGCGGTTCGACGACGGACTCGCCGGAATCCAGAGACCGGGCCTGCGGCGAGGACGGCACGAATCGGATCCGCTCACCGACCTGGTACAGCGGTGCGTCCTTGTCGAGCCCGGCGAACGCGACCCGGCGCAGCGCGTCCCCGGGCTTGGGCTCCTCGCCCTTGAGGACCGCGTCGTACAGGTCGATGGCGGCGTAGTCGGCGAACCGGGGCACGGCCAACTGCGCCAGTTCCTCGGCGGTGCGGGTGACGTCCAGGCTGGTGCCGATGCCCACCCCGGCGTCGTACAGCATGTTGAGGCGCTCGCGGGCCACCTCGGCGCGCCCGGAGAGCGCGCGCAGCTCGGTGGAGTCACGCAGGGTGATGACGCTGCCGGGCGGGCCGCCGCGCACCTCGAAGGGGCGCTGGTTGACGGCCAGCAGCCGGTCCTTGACCAGGTGCACCTCGTCGGTGGCCATCCGGCCCGAGGCGATCAGCTCCGCGGTGTCGCTGTCCAGGCCGAGGTCCCGGATCCGGCGGTGCTCGGCGTCCGCGGGCAGGTCCAGCAGACGCTGTGCCTCGTCGTTGGCGAGCATCAGCCGGCCGTCGCCGTCGACGATCAGCACCCCCTCCCGCACGGAGTGCAGCACCGCGTCGTGGTGCTCGTACATGCGCGTCATCTCGTGCGGGCCGAGACCGTGCGTCTGGCGCCTGAGCCGGCGGCTGACCAGTGCCGTGCCCGCCGTCGCCAGGGCCAGCGCGGCGGCGGCCGAGGTCAGCAGCAGCGGCAGTTGCTGGTCGGCGGTGCCGCCCACGTGCGCGGTGGTGATGCCGGCCGACACCAGCCCCACCACGTTGCCGTCGGTGTCCCTGACCGGGACCACGGCCTGCACCAGCTCCCCGATGGTGCCCTTGACCTCCTCGGTGACCGTGCCGCCGGCCACCGCGGGCCCGATGTTCCCGACGAACTTCTTCCCGATGCGGTCCGGCTTGGGGTGCGTGTAGCGGATCCCCTCGGTGTTCATGACGACGATGAAGTCCACGCCGGTCGCCTTGCGGACCGCCTCCGCCTTGGGCTGGAGCACGGCCGTGGGGTCGGGCAGCCGCAGCGCGGCGGCGGTGCCGGGCGCGTTGGCGAAGGACTCGGCGACGGCCAGGGACCGGTTGCGGGCCTCCGTGCTGCTGTCGTGCCGTACCTGGAGGACCTGTGCCACCACCGCCGACACGACGAGCAGCAGCACGATCACCACCTGCAGCATGAACACCTGTCCGGCCACGCTGCGACCGTTCTGCGCCGACCACCGCCGCCCGGACGGCATGGGCCCGGGCCGGGTCGCCGTCTGCTCCCGCTCTGCGAGCGGCGCGCGCGGAGTCCCGGAAGGGGGCGGCCGAGTGTCGGACCGGCCGGGCAGACGGACCATGAGCCCATGTCTACACTGCCCGGCCCTGCGAGGCGAGAGGGTCTCAGGAGGTATCCGGCTCGATCGCCCGTCGTGCCGTCTCACCGGTGGTCCCCCGACGTCCGGCGGCGGGTGGCGAGCAGCAGTGCCACGTCGTCGGGCCGGTCGGCGGAGAGCCGGGCCGTGGCGGTGAGCCGGTCGGCCACTCCGGCCAGTGAGCGGCCGCCGCGCCGGCCCGGCGCCGAGCCGGCCCTCGCCAGGGCCAGCCGCAGCGCCGTGATGCCGTCGTCGATGTCCTCGCCGGGCCGCTCCACCAGCCCGTCCGTGTACAGGGCCAGGATCGCGTCCGGCTCCAGCTCCAGTTCGGTCACCGGGTACCGGGCGCGCGGGTCCACGCCGAGCACGACTCCGCCGGCGATGTCCACGACACGGGTGCGGCCGTCCGGGGCACGCAGCAGGGGCGGCGGGTGACCGGCCCGGGCGATCCGGGCCAGTCCGGTGGCGGGGTCCAGGCGCAGATAGCAGCAGCTGGCGAACTGGCCCGGGTCGAGGTCGATGAGCAGATGGTTGGTACTGCTCAGCACCTCGTCGGGCGGCCGGTCGCCGAGCGCGAACGCCCGTACCACACTGCGTAGTTGTCCCATGGTGGCCGCCGCCTGCACCCCGTGCCCCTGGACGTCCCCGATGACCAGGGCCAGTCCGTCGCCGGCCTCGACGACGTCGTACCAGTCGCCGCCCACGTCCATCCCCTGGGTGCCCGGCAGGTACCGGCCGGCGGTCTCCACCCGGGGGTGCGTCGACAGCCGGCGGGGCAGCAGCGCCTGCTGGAGGCCGCGGGCCAGGGCCGCTTCGGTGTCGTAGCGCTGGGCCCGCTCCATCGCGTGCGCGATCAGGCCCGCGAGCGCCGTGAGGACGGTGCGCTCCTCGGTGGTGAAGCCGCGCTCGACGTCGAAGCCGAGGATGCAGGAGCCGACCGGGCGGCCGGAGGCGATCAGCGGCAGGAAGGCGCGGGCGCCCACGACGGCGTCCAGGGCGAGGTCCGGGTAGGTGTCCGCCAGCTGCCGCATCGACTCGAAGAACAGCGGTCTGCCGGTCGTGAGGGTCTCCACGCCGGGGATGCCGGCGTCGAGACCGACCCCGTCGAAGGGAGCGAGGAAGCCCGTTGGGAAGCCGTACTCCCAGGCCAGGTAGAGATGCCGGTCCTGGAGGAGGTAGATGGCCAGCCGGCGGCCGCCGAAGGCCGGGAGCAGTTCCTGCATCACCACCGCCGAGACCTGCCGGGCGGTCACCGCGTCGGTCAGCGCGATGGCCAGGGCGATCGGCCGGTACAGCGGGGTCGCCGAGGGGCCGCCGACGGGGGCCGGACCGCCCGCGACACCCGGCTCCGGCGGGCTGGACAGGCGTACCGCCGGGTCGATCCGGTGGGCGGGGACGACCGTTGCGGTGATGACGTCGGGGCCCGGGTGCAGGGACAGGGCGAGCCAGTCGCCCTCCCCGGTGTCCCCGTGGCGGACCTGGAAGTGCACCGGGTCGGGGGCGAGCAGCGCACCGCGCCAGTGGTCGTCGCACGGCGATCCGCTCAGCCACGGCATGACCTCCCACACGGGCCGGCCGAGCAGCTCGTCGGGCGGCCGGCCCGTCAGGCGGGCGGCGGCCGGGTTGACGTAGCGGAGCAGCCCCGACCGATCCAGGCAGAACACGCCCTGGGGGAGCAGATCGGCCACCCCGTCGGCGGACCCGACCGGGCCCGGGTCCACGACGATCCCGGAGACCAGCGTCGGGTCCGCGGCGCCGGGCGGCGGCCACAGTGCCAGCAGGCGGGTGGCGCCGTCCGCGGCCCGCACGCGCAGCGGGGACTCCGGCGGCCGGCCGGCCGCGGTCTCACGGAGCGCGGTCAGCACCCGCTGGGTGTCGTCGGGCGTCACGGCCGCCGCCAGGTCGGCGCCGGTGGCGGGGCAGTCCTCGGGTGCCACGCCGAGCAGGGCGCGCAGCCGGTCGTCCGCGCGTACCGCCGAGGTGACCGGGTCCCAGGTGAAACGGCCGGCCCGGGCCGGCCCGGGGCACAGCTCGGGCGGGCGTACGCACACCGGCTCGCCCTCCCAGGCGACCGCCGCCTCGCCCTCCTCGGCCACCAGCGCGCGCAGCCCGGCCCCCAGGTCCTCGGCCAGCCGGCCCAGGTGGTCCAGGCCGGGCAGCTCGTCCTCCGTGTCAGGGACCGCCGGACGCAGCACCGTGAGCACCCCGAAGGACGGCGCAGCCCCCGGCACGGGCGTGTACACCGACCCGAACTGGAACGGCAGACCGGCCGCGAACTGGGGGTAGCGGCGCACCATCTCGGTGGCGTTCGGCAGCACCACCCGTACCCCGAGCCGGTAGGCGTCCGCGACCGGGAAGGGCCGGTCCATGTGCAGCCGCCACCAGGGCCTGAACAGCGGGCCGGGCAGCCCCACCAGCGTCGCGAGCCGCAGCAGACCGGGGGTGCCGGAGCGCAGGTACACCCCGGCGACGTGGCCGCCCGCCGCGCCCAGGGCGTCGGTCGAGGCGTCGACCAGCAGCGCGGTCAGCCGTTCACGCGCCCGGCCCAGGTGCTCGCCGCTCCCAGTCATCCGGTCCTACCTCGTCCGTGCACCGCCGGGTGGGGACACAGCAAGAATGCGCCACGACGCCCACGGAAGCACCCGGGCGGCACCGACCGGTCGGTCCGCGCGGATCGCCTGCTCAGCCGTCGGCGACCGGGCGCAGCACCAGGTGACCGTCCTCCCGGGCGGCGGCCATGGCGAACGGGAAGGCGTCCGTCTCCAGGCACAGCGGTACGTCCTCGGGGTGGATGCCCTCCCAGCCGAGCCGTGCCCCCTCGGCGAGCCGCGCGGCGGCGCCGGAGTTCCGGGCCCGGTCCACGAACGGACCCGGGTCGAGGCCGTCGTCGGTCACACGCCCGGCGATGTACTGGGCGCAGGCCAGGTCCTCCTCGGCCCGCCCGCCGTCCCCGGTGACGACGAAGGTGACCGCCTCGGGCCGCTCCCGCCGCAGGACGGCGGCGGTGGCCCCGGCGACCACGAAACTCGCGCACAGCAGCAGCCGGGCCCCGGCGACGGCCAGCGCCCCGGCCGTCCCGGCGGTGGTCCGCTGGACGACGGTGCGGCCCGCGACGTCCAGCGAGCGCAGCCGGGCCGGTGAGTTGGCCAGGTCGAAGCCCGGTACCACCGGACCGTCCTGGAAGGCCAGCCAGCCCGGGTGGCGGGACTTCAACTCCAGTGCCTCGTCGAGGGTTTCGGCGAAGACGATCCGCTCCGCCCCCTGCCGGAAGGCCCCGGCCGCCACGGTGAACGCCCGCATCACGTCGATGACCACGGCGACATCGGGCGGCGAGGAGAGCCCGGAGACACCGGTGAACGTGGTTCGCATCAGCCCATCATGCCCTGGGCGGCTCAGAGTTCGGGCTCCTCTGTCGGCAGTACCCGGGCCGCCCGCATCGAGCGCAGGGCCAGCAGGAGGACGCCGATGTCGTCCAGGTAGATCGGGTCGGGGAGCAGGTCGGTCGGCAGCACCAGGTACAGGACGGCGCCCCAGAACACCCAGCGCGGTCCGGTGGGCAGTCCGGCCCGGCGCAGCGTGCGCCGGGTACGGACCAGTCGTACGAGCACGGTGACCGCCCCGGCGAGCAGGGCGGCCGCGACGATCGCGCAGATCACGAGCACGGTCGTGGTGGTGTCCATGGCTGTCCTGTCGTCCGGCCCCGGTCCGGCCCGGGGTTCCTCACTTGTCCGTCTTCCCGGTTTCCTCGTCGGGCATGGCCGTCGGTTCGGCATTCTCCTTCGGCGGTCGCAGACCCTTGAAGACCCGAGTCAACTGCTGGAAGGGGGAGGCGGCTTGGGCCGTGGGCAGGGCGGGGGAGGGTGTGTCGCGGAGGGCGGCGAGCGCCTCGTCGGCCCGCTCGGCGGCCTCCCGGTACAGGTCGCGGGACCTGGTCATGGCCTCCAGGGCCTCGGCGTACTGCGCGACCCGCTCGCGTTCGCGTGCGAGCTCCTCCTCCAGCGTCATCAGGGTCCAGTTGTCGCGCAGATCGGCCAGCGCCTCCGCGGCGCCCTGCGGCGCGGGCTTGGGCAGCGCGGCGAACCGGCTCAGGGCGGCGATCAGCTCGGTGGACTCCGAGCCGTCCAGGAAGACGCTGCGCACCGCGTACTCCCGCGCGTCGTAACCGGACGGTGCCGGATCCGGGGGCAGCAGGACGGCGCCGCCGCGCGGCACCTCCACGCCGAGGTCGCGCACCGCCCAGTTGACGGCACGGAACTGCTGGGGCGTGGCCCGGTGCTCCACGACACGGTGGGCGAGACCGGGCGGCAGCTGCCGGACCAGCGGCAGCCGGCCGAGCGCGTCGGGCGTCATCGCCTCGTGCACCACGAGGTTGACGCACCAGGCGTCCTTCGCGGCGTCGCGCAGCACCCGCCGCATGTCCTTGTCGTCGGCGGGCAGCGGATTGACCGTGCGCAGCCGCAGGCCCGCGACGGCTGGGTGGTAGTCCCAGGCGGCCTCGCCCCCGTCACCGGCCTCGTCGCCGTCGGGCCAGAACATCGTCGCCGGGGAGGGCCAGGTCTCGTCCCAGGGCCGCTCGGCCTCGGCGACGAGCTGCCACTCCCGTCCGGCCTGCCGTGTCGCGAGGGTCAGCCGGGCGCGCACCGTCACCGTGCCGTCGTCGACGCGCCAACGGGCCTCGAAGACCCGCGGACCGGACTCCCCGGGCAGGGCGGCCTCCCCGGGCACGGCGGATCCGGCGGGCACGGGGGGTTCGGCGAAGTCGTCGAGGGCGCCGGTCTCCTTGCGGCGGCGCAGGATCCGGCGGATCACCTCCTCGGAGTCCGGGCCCGTGTGGCGGCCGCGAGCGGGCCAGACGGTGGGCGGAAGGACGGCACGGTCGGCGGCGGAGTTCGACATGGGCCAATCTGCTGATGGGAGCGGGGTGTGCGTTCCAGTATCACCGCCCGGGAGCGTGTCTCACAGGGCGGGGGCCGCCCGCGCACGGGGAACGCGCCCCGCACCCGGGGTGTGCACCGTGTGCGTCGTACGACTCCGGTTCACCCGTGTCCCTGACCAGGCGGATTCCGGACAATGGTGCGGCGAACGGGGTCTGCCCGTCCATCCGCACAGGGGCCGGCCCCGTTCGCCCGGCCGACGGTGAACACGTGAGGGGGGCCGACGGCGATCCGTCGGCCCCCCTTCGAGCCCTTCGGGCGGTTCAGCGTCGTGTCACGCGCCGCTCTCCCGGAGCATGTCCTCGCGCTCGACGAGCTTGACGCGCTCGCGGCCCTGCGGCTCGCCCAGCGCCCGCTCGGCGGCGTCCAGCTTGTACCAGCCCTCCCAGGTGGTGAAGCGGACGTTCCGCTCGGCGAGGAAGGCGTCCACGGCCTCCGGCGCGGGCGACTCGGGGGTGCCCAGCCGGCCGTTGGCGTGGTCGTCCAGCAGGTTGGAGACCGTCTCGTTGGCGTCGCCCTTGGTGTGCCCGATCAGACCGACCGGGCCACGGCGGATCCAGCCGGTGACGTACGTCGACCGGAGGTGGTTGCCGCTCTCCTCGATGACCCGGCCGCCCTCGTCCGGGACGGTGCCCGAGTCGATGTCCCAGGGCAGCTTGGGCAGCTTGTCCGAGAGGTAGCCGACCGCGCGGTAGACCGCACCGAGCTCCCAGTCCTTGAACTCGCCGGTGCCCTTGACGTTGCCGGTGCCGTCCAGGGCGGTGCGCTCGGTGCGCAGGCCGATGACCTTGCCGTCCTCGCCGAGGATCTCGGTCGGCGACTCGAAGAAGTGCAGGAAGAGCTTGTGCGGGCGGTCGCCGACATCGCGGATCGCCCAGTTCTCCAGGGTCTTGGCGACCATGTCGGCCTGCTTGTTGCCGCGCCGGGTCTCGATCGAGCCCTCGTCGTAGTCGATGTCCTCGGGATCGACGATGACCTCGATGTTGGGGGAGTGGTCCAGCTCCCGCAGCTCCATCGGGGAGAACTTCGCCTGCGCCGGGCCGCGGCGGCCGAAGACGTGCACCTCAAGGGCCTTGTTGGCCTTCAGGCCGTCGTGGACGTTCGGCGGGATCTCGGTCGGCAGCAGCTCGTCGGCGGTCTTGGCGAGGATGCGGGCCACGTCCAGGGCCACGTTGCCGACGCCGAGGACCGCGACCTTCTCCGCCTCCAGCGGCCAGGTGCGGGGCACGTCGGGGTGGCCGTCGTACCAGGAGACGAAGTCGGCGGCGCCGTAGGAGCCGTCCAGCTCGATGCCGGGTATCCGCAGTTCGCGGTCGGCGGTCGCGCCGGTCGAGAAGATCACCGCGTCGTAGAAGGAGCGCAGGTCGTCGAGGCTGATGTCGGTGGGGTAGTCCACGTTGCCGAAGAGGCGGATCTGCGGCTTGTCGAGCACCTGGTGCAGGGCCGTGATGATGCCCTTGATGCGCGGGTGGTCGGGGGCGACGCCGTACCGGATCAGGCCGAACGGGGCGGGCATCCGCTCGAAGAGGTCGATGGACACGCCGGGCTCGGCGGCCACCCCGGACTTGAGCAGGGCGTCGGCGGCGTAGATCCCGGCGGGGCCGGCTCCGACGATGGCTACCCGCAGGGGGCGCGGCATGATCAGGTTCCCTTCGAGTGAGGACAATCGATCTCGAACGGGAAGCCTAAACTAAGGCAGTCCTAAGTTTGTACGCGGGTCCGGTCTATGACCTCATAAGCCGATCTTATGACGTGTATCCGGTCCGGCTTATGACTTCCGCGCTGTCATGGTGGTCTCCCGGTGCTTGGCGGACGCCCCGGGCATGCACCAACCTGTCCTCTGCGGCGCACCGAGGCGCGGTGGCCGAAGGGCGAGGGGTGAGAGCGTGGACGCACGCGGGGAGACGACCGTCGCGGTCACCGGCGGCAGCGGATTCGTCGGCAGCCATCTGGTGCGCAGGCTGCTGGAGCGCGGCTACCGGGTCCGCGCGACCGTCCGGCGCCTCTCCGCCGCGGCCAAGGTCCGGCCCCTGTGGGAACTCCAGGAGGCCTTCCCCGGCCGGCTCGCCCTGTTCGAGGCCGACCTGCTCGAGGACGGCTCCTTCGACGAGGCGTTCCGCGGCTGTGCGACCGTCTTCCACGTGGCCTCACCGTTCCTGATGCCGGAGCGGATCAAGGACGGCCAACGGGACGTGGTGGACCCGGCGTTGCTCGGCACCCGCAACGTGCTCGCGAGCGTGGACCGTACCCCGGACGTGGTGACCCTGGTCTTCACCTCCACCGTCGGCGCGATCTTCGGCGACTACTCCGACGTCCGCGAGATGGCCGGCGAGATCCTGACGGAGAAGTACTTCAACACCACCAGCACGGTGGCCGGCAATCCCTACCACTACGCCAAGACGGTCGCCGAACGAGCCGCCTGGGACGCCGAGGCCGCCCAGGACCGCTGGCGCATGGTCTCCGTCAACCCCGGCCTGATTCTGGGCCCTTCGCTCACGCCCGCCTCCGAGTCCGGCAGCCTGTTCCTGCTGGACGAGCTGTTCAAGGGCTACTTCTGCTACGGCGCCCCGGACTTCAGCTTCACCACCGCGGACGTCCGCGACGTGGCCGACGCGCACATCGCGGCGGCGGAGAACCCGGCGGCGGGCGGCCGTTACATCGTGGCCAACGAGACGATGACGTCCTTCCACGAGATGTCCCGGATCATCCGCACCCGCCGTCCCTGGGATCCGCGCCTGCCGCGCACCGCGCTCCCGCACTGGCCGGTACGGATCCTGGGTCCGTCCTTCGGTCTGACCCAGGACTACATACGCAAGCACCTCGGCATCCGCTTCCGCGTCGACAACAGCCGGGGCGTCCAGGAACTGGGCCTCACCTACCGGCCCGTCGAGGAGACCCTCCTGGACCACCACGAGAGCTGGCGCACGCGGCGGCGGAGGGTCTGACCCCGACGGCCGGGTCTCAGGCCGGGCGGATCACCCGGTGGATCGCCGACTCCCCGGCGTTGTAGATCGACTCCTCGCGGATGGACGCCCCCGGGCTCGGCGCGTGGATCATCATGCCGTTGCCCGCGTAGACCCCGACGTGGCTGTCGTTGTCGAAGAAGAAGACCAGGTCGCCGGGCTCGATGGCGGCCAGCGTCAGCGGGGTGCCGGCGAAGGTCTGGTCCGGCGCGCTGCGCGGCAGCGACACCCCGGCGGCCCGCCAGGCGGCCTGGGTGAGGCTGGAGCAGTCGTACGACTCCGGACCGGTCGCGCCCCAGACACAGGGCCGCCCGATCTGCGCCCGGGCGAACGCCAGCGCCTTCATGGCCTTGCCGGGCTCGGCCGCGGCACCGGGCACGAGGAAGGATCCGGTGTCGGTGACGGCGCCGGGCGCGAAGGTGACCGCGGCGGCCGGGGGCGCGGTGGGGAGCGGGGCGGTGACCACGGGCGGCGCGGTCGGGACGGGGGCGGTGACCACCGGGGGTGCGGTCGGCACAGGGGCGGCGGTGGGGAACGGGGCCGGGGCGACCGGAGCCGGGGCAACCGGGGCTGCGGTGGCCATCGCCATGGGGGGCGCGCTCATCGCGGCGGGGGACGCCATCATCGCCCACGGAGGGTCCGTCACCGCCGTGGGTATCACCGCCGTGGGTATCGGCGCCTGGGGCGCGGGCATCGCCGGGGCGGTGGCGTAGGCGGCGGCCGCGGGCTGCATCGCGGCCGCGTAGGCGCCCGTGTCGGCGGCGGGCGCGTCGGGGTAGGCGCTGGTGCCGAAGTCGGCCGGGGGCATGGCGGCGGGGGCCGGCATGGCGTAGGCGGCGGGATAGACGGTCTCCGCGGCGGCCGGGGGCGCGCCGGCGTAGGCGGCGGTCGCGGCCGGCGCCATACCCGGGAAGAAACCGGTGTCGATCGGGCCCGAGACGGGCGCGGCGGCCATGGCGGGTGCGGCGGTCGGGAAGGCGCCGGTGTTGGCGGGGGCCGCGGTCGGGAACGCGCCCGTGTTCGTGGGTGTCGCGGTCGGGAACGCGCCCGTGTCGTCCGGCATCGGGAACGTGCCGGTGGCGCCCGGAGTCATGACCCGGAAGGAACCGGTGTCGCCGGGGCTCGCGGGCGGCACGGCACCCACGTCCATGGCGGTCACGGCCGGGAAGGCGCCGGTGGCGCCCGGGGTCATGATGCGGAAGCCACCCGTGTCCGCCGGGGACATGGGCTGGGCGGCGCCCGGGGTCATGACGCGGAAGGAGCCGGTGTCCGTCGCGGGCACCGCCGGGATGGCGCCCGTGTCCGTCACGGTCATCGCCGGGAAGGCGCCCGTACCGGTCAGGGCGTCGGTCTGGAAGGCGCCGGTGTCGCCGTACTGGCCGGGCATGCCGGCGGGGGCCGGCCACTGCTGCGCCGGGACATGCGCCTCGGGCGTGGGCCAGGGGGCCTGGACGGCCGGGGCCGGCTGCGGGGCCGGCGCGGCCGGTTCGAGCGCCGCGATCGCGCGCTGCCCGGTGCGCCGGGACAGCACCTCGCGCGCCTTGGCGATCTTCAGCTGGCTCTTGGTCTTGGACGTGCCCGGGGTGGCACGCTGCGGCGCGGCGGGGGGCAGCGCCTTGGGCGCGCTCGACGAGCCCGGGGGCAGCGCCGCGGGGGACCCGGCCGTCAGTTCCAGCTTTGGACGCTCCGGCAGTTCACGGACGACCTCGATGTCGCTGTTCGCGGACGGCCCCGCGGTCAGCTCCGGCCGGGACGGCCCGGAGTCCTCCAACTGGCCCAGCAGGTCGGCGGCCATGGCGCTGACGGGCCGCCGCGGGCCGGGCCGGGTGGGCTGCCGGTCGGAGGGCAGCGCCGCCGGGACACTCGGCCCCAGTCGCGATCGCGCGCCGTCGAACCACTCCCGGGCGATGCTCTCGAGGCCCGGGTCGTCACGCCGGGGCCGCTTGAACAGCGGGACACCGCGGGACCGCGAGCCCCCGTTCATCGCACGTGTGGCGTTGTAGTTCCCGGTGGCGTTCTCGGCCTGGTCGTAGAGGCTGTCGATCCGCTGTCGAACCTCGTCACGGCTCTCGGGCGCCATGGGGGTCGTGCTCCTTCCGTGCTCCGCCTACCGAGTTAGCTGTCGGGTTCGGGCGGGTCGATCCGGAAGGCATGCCCTACGGTCCTTGCCCCTAAGGGCAGTTGACCGATTCACCCCAGTGGTTCGGTTGGGTCCCCGGCTCCGGAACGCCCCGTTGGGCACCGGATTAGGCGGAGGCCGCGCGGCCCGACGGGATTCGCCGGGGGGAGCCGAGCGGCTTGCCCGTCAACTTAGCCAACTTGTGTCACTCGTGTGAAGGTTGAAGTGCGTAATGTCCGATACGTAATTGTGATGTTCGTCGTAGCGTTCGAGATCCGGCCGTGCGGGACGGTATTTCGCCCGCACCCCGATCGCCGTCGCGCGGCCGTCGCAGCGGTGCCGTCGGCTGCCCGAGGAGTTCGCTTCCTGTGAGGTCACCGTGAATTTCCGGGACAGTTGAACACAGTGGCGCCACGCCGCGTATAGGGCGAGGGATTTCCATGTCCGGCCGACCACGACACGCAGGGGAACGACCTTGAGACCCAACAGGCGCAGACGCCCGACCGGCGCACAACGCGCGACCTTCGCAGCGGTCGCTCTGATGCTCGGCGGCGGAACACTGGTCGCGGTGAACGTCTACGCCTCGGCGACCGAATCGGACCAGTCCGGGCAGACCGCCACCGCCCAGGTGCTGTCCGCGCCCACCGTCTACTGCCCCGACGTCGGCAGTCGGCTGACGGACGTGCCCGACGCGGCCCGGGCCGACGTGGACGGTGAACTCGCCCAGCTGGACCAGCAGATCGCGGCCGCCTATCAGCAGCTCAAGGAGTCGGCCGCGGCGATCCAGCAGAACCCCGGCCTCGCCGACCAGACGATCCTGGATCCGCTGAAGGAGAAGCGGTCCGAATCCCTCCAGCGCATCGCCGACGCCATCGGCCGCGAGGGCGACCGCCCCCAGGGCCTCGACGACCTCGCCGCCTGCACCCTGCGCTCCTCGGACCAGGGCGCCGGGCAGTCGGCGTCACCGCAGGACGGCGCCACACCGAGCCAGAGCGCCAGTGCGAGCGCCGGCGCCAGTGCGAGTGCCGGCGCGGGTGCCGGGATCGGCGGCCAGGGCGGCAACGGCCCCGTCGCCGCCGACTACGCCGACATCACCACCGTCCAGCCCAATGTCGCGACCCCGGCCGAGCAACCCGGCGGCTCCACCGGCACCTTCGCCTCCAGTTGCGGTGTCAACGCGAACGGCCTGTTCAACTCGGACAACGTGATCGTCGCGCCCGGTGTCTCCAACGGCGCCCACCACTTCCACGACTACATCGGCAACCAGTCCAACAACGCCTTCGCCAGCGACGACGACCTCGCCAACGCCGACACCAGCTGCGCGGATCAGGGCGACAAGTCCACGTACTACTGGCCCGTGCTGCGGCTGCAGAACGGCAAGCAGGAGCGGGACGCCGACAAGCCGGGCGGCGGCACCGAGGGCAACGCCGGGCAGATCGTCACGGCGAAGCAGGTCACGCTGACCTTCGAGGGCAACCCGACCTCCAAGGTCACCGAGATGCCGCGGCTGCTGCGCATCATCACCGGTGACGCCAAGGCCTTCGTCAACGGCCCGGCCAACGCCAACGCCTCCTGGAGCTGCACCGGTTTCGAGGACCGGCAGCTCAAGGACAAGTACCCGCTCTGCCCCTCGGGCAGTGACGTCGTACGCACGTTCAAGTTCCAGAGCTGCTGGGACGGCCGGAACATCGACAGCGCCAACCACCGCACCCATGTGGCGTTCGCCGCGGCCGACGGCAGCTGCCCCGCCGGTTTCCAGGCGATCCCGCAGCTGGTGCAGCGCATCGTCTACGACGTCGACGCACCGAGCCTCCAGGACGGCGGCCGTACCGTCCCGCTGTTCTCGGTGGACTCGTTCCCCGAGCAGCTGCACAAGCCCGTCACCGACCACGGCGACTTCATCAACGTCTTCGACGAGGGCCTGATGCGGAAGATGGTCGACTGCATCAACTCCGGCCGTACCTGCGGGGCGGGGGCCGACGAGCAGCCGCCGTCGCAGAGCGCCGAACCCGACCCGTCCGAGTCGGCGAGCCCGGAGAACCCGCCGTCCGAGTCGGCGAGCCCGGTCACCGAGCCGAGCGAGACGGCGACCCAGGCCGACCCGCCGGCCGAGACCGAGAGCGCCCAGCCCTCCGAGCCGCCGGCCGAGCCGTCCGCCACGAAGACCGCGGGCGGCAACACCGGTCTGCCGCAGGTCTACACGAGCGCCTCGCCCAAGAAGTCGTCGGGCACGGGGGGCGGTGTCATCAGCCGGCCGACCGAGCGGCCCGAGACCCAGACCCCGGCCGGCACGGCGACCGGCACGGCGACCGAGGCCGGTGCCGCTCCGGCGGGCCAGGAGAACCCGTCCACCGCACCCCAGACCGAGCCGCAGGCCGTCCAGGGTGATCTCGCCGAGACCGGCGCCCACCTGTGGCCGGCTCTCTTCGGCGGACTGCTGCTGGCCGCCGGGTTCGTGCTGCTGTGGCGCACCCGGTGGAGGAACTCGGCCTGACGCGGCCGACACGGCTCCGCCCGGCCTCGGGGGGGGGGGGGGGGGGGGGGGGGGGGTGGGGGGGAGGGGGGGGGGGGGGGGGGGGGGGGGGGGGGGGGGGGGGGGGGGGGTGGGGGGGGGGGGGGGGGAGGGGTGGTGGGTCCTTGTT